>NZ_SRYM01000030.1 GCF_004793765.1 Parabacteroides distasonis
ACTCTTTCAATTACTGGATAATGTTTAACCCGTCCAACTTTTGGGGGTCACTTCACTACCAATAAGCAGATAAAGGGACCTTTTTTCAAGGAAAACAATTGCTATTATCCTATCGTTTTTTCTTAGCCTCTTGTTGTTTACGCAACGTCTCCTGCTGTGCTCGTTGAGCCTCTTCCAGACGTTTCATGAAACCGGATTTTTTCATCGGCTTACGCTTGTTTGCCTCCAACTTAGCTAACAATTTATCCTCATCGATCGTATAGCGGAAGATCAATGTCTGCGCAATCGTGATCAACGTAGAGATGAAATAGTAATAGGTCAGACCGGAAGCATACTGGTTGAAGAATACCAAGAACATCAACGGCATCATGTACATCATAGCCTTCATACCCGGCATCTGCTGCTGCCCGGTATTCGTCATCTCCATATTATACTTGGTATAAAAAATATTCGTGATCGTCATCAATAAACAGAACAAACTGATGTGATTTCCGAAATACGGAGTGACAATCGGAATATATTGATTCCAGCTAAAGATAGCGTCGTAAGTAGACAAGTCGTGCGCCCAAAGGAAACTTTGGTGACGTAACTCGATCGCCGACGGGAAGAACATGAATAAAGCGATCAAGATCGGCATCTGCAGCAACATCGGCAAGCAACCGCTCATCGGGCTCGCCCCCGCACGGCTATATAGCTCCATCGTCGCTTTTTGCCGTTCCATAGCCTTATCCTGTCCGGGATACTTAGCGTTGATCTCCTCCACTTGCGGACGCAATACACGCATCTTAGCGGACGAGATATAAGACTTATATGTCAACGGGAAAAGGATGGTCTTCACGATGATCGTCATCAGAAGAATCAAGATACCATAATTATGGATAAACTTACCCAAGAAGTCGAACAAAGGGATCACGAAATATTGGTTCACCCAACGGAAGATCCCCCAACCTAGCGGAACCAACTTCTCCAAATCCAGTTGCTGCTCGGCAACGACTCCTTTATCGAAGGATTTCAACAGGGCGAACTTATTCGGTCCGAAATAAAAGGACAGGTTCGTAGCCTCCTTACCCTGCAAGTCGAAAGGCACGGAAGTGGTCGTCTTAAATCGTTTCAATATGTCTCCTTCGGGAATCGCTTTCGAATCCAAGGTCGTGGCCTCAAAACCTTCTTGCGAGATCAATACGGAGGAGAAGAACATATCCTTATAACCGATCCATTTCAAGCGGTTCGGAATCTGCTTGCTATCGCTCTTCGACTCGCTCATATGTTCCACATCGTCCGCCATGAACTTATAGCTCAAGGTTACGTAACGGTCCTCAAACTTACGTCCTTTTTCCTGTTGGCGGATATCCTGCTCCCACAATAAATCCAAGGCATTCGTGCTCGGTGCCAAGACACCGTTCAATCCCGTACCCAGAATCTGGTATAGCACCATATAATCATCCGGTTTCAAGGTATAGGTAAAATCCAGATGACTACCCTCGCCGGTGTTCAAGCGCATGATCACGGAATTCGGATCATTGCCTTTAACCGGGGTAAAATACAAATCGCTCGTATTCACGACACGGTTCGTAGCCGTGACCAACGTAAAATTAAAATTAGACTCTTTCTCATCGAACAAAACGAGAGGCTCGTCATTATACGTATCATACTCCTTCAATCGTGCGTAACAAATACGTCCACCCTTATTGCTGATACGAAGCTCAACCACGTCATTTTGCAGGGTCGTGTAATCTTCCGTGCCCACCATAGCGTCGCCGAATACACCGAAGCTCTGCCGCAAACGTTGCGCCCGTACCGAATCCGGCAGGTTCTCCAACGAATCCTCCACTAAAGCACTTTTGTTCTCTTGTTTCTGCAATTCCAGTTGCTGGGCATACTCAATCTTCGCGATTGAATCTTGGTAACGACGTTGCGCCTCCAACTGCTCAGGCGTTGGCCGGTTGAACCAGCTAAACGCAAATAATACGACACCGATCAGCAGAAAACCTATTAATGTGTTTTTATCCATTTATCACCAATTATTTTTTATTTTCGATAGCAGCTTTCACGAAGCTGAGGAAAAGAGGATTCGGATTCACCACGGTACTGTTGTACTCCGGATGATATTGAACGCCCACGAACCATTTCAAGGCGGGGATCTCTACCACCTCTACCAGATTTGTCTCCGGATTCTTACCCGTGCACATCATACCGGCAGCCTCGTATTGCTTCTTATACTCGTTGTTGAACTCGAAACGATGGCGATGGCGCTCTTGGATATGCTCCTTGCCATACGCCTCTAATACCTTGGAGCCCTCTTTCAGCGTACAATCGTAAGCACCCAGACGCATGGAACCTCCCATATTGGTGACGTTCTTCTGCTCCTCCATCAAATCGATCACCTTATGTGTCGTGTTCGGCTCCATCTCCGTAGAGTTGGCATCCGCCAAACCTAATACGTCACGAGCAAACTCGATCACCATGCACTGCATACCCAAGCAGATACCCAAGCAAGGGACATCATGCTCACGAGCGTATTTGATAGCGGCAAACTTGCCCTCGATACCTCTCTGCCCGAACCCGGGAGCGATCAAGATACCGTCCATATCCTTCAATTGCTCGGCCGCGTTCTCGTTATTCAATCTCTCAGAATGGAACAAATGCAGATCCAGTTTATGATGATTGTAAATAGCGGCTTGCAACAAAGACTCGTCGATCGACTTATAAGCGTCCTGCAATTCCACGTATTTACCTACCAAACCGATCTTCACCGTATCCGTAGCCGTGCTCTTCAAGGCAAGGAATTCCTTCCAAGGCTTCAACTCGGGGGTCGGACCGACTTCCATACCGACCTTACGCAAGACCACCTCGTCCATCTTCTGGCGTTGCAATACCAAAGGAACCTCGTAGATCGTCGGCACGTCGATCGACTGGATCACGGAATCCTCGGCCACGTTACAGAACAACGCCACCTTACGTAATAAGTTCGCGTTCAACTCACGCTCCGTACGTAAAACCAACACGTCCGGCTGGATGCCTAACTCCTGCAATTGCTTCACGGAATGTTGCGTAGGCTTCGTCTTATACTCTTTCGCCGCTGCGATATAAGGCACGTAAGTAAGATGCACGCAAAGGCAGTTCTTACCCAGCTCCCATTTCAACTGACGAACGCTCTCTATGAAAGGCAGAGACTCGATATCACCCACCGTACCACCGATCTCGGTGATCACGAAGTCAAATTTATACTTGCTACCCAATAATTTCACGTTACGCTTGATCTCATCCGTGATATGAGGCACCACCTGTACCGTCTTACCCAGATAATCCCCTCTACGCTCCTTGTTGATCACGCTTTGATAGATACGTCCGGTAGTGATATTATTCGCACGGGTAGTCTGGACATTCAGGAAACGCTCGTAATGGCCCAAGTCCAAGTCAGCCTCATGTCCATCGACGGTCACGTAACATTCCCCATGCTCATAAGGGTTCAACGTACCCGGGTCGATGTTGATGTAAGGATCAAATTTTTGGATAGTAACCTTGTAACCTCTTGCTTGAAGGAGCTTACCTAAAGAAGCGGAAATAATTCCCTTACCTAAGGAAGAGACCACGCCGCCTGTAACGAAAATGTACTTTGTATCTGCCACGATAGTAATATTTTAGTTATCTTTTTAATTGCACACCTGCATTTCGAAATCGCGAAGTTAGCGATTTTCATCGAGACATGCCAAATTTAATGTTTTTATTTCTTGCGGAATATCTCCGGAACCTACTCGTTTTTTGACAGGACTATTCTGATTCCCGATTCGAAGCACGACATTAAAGGCAGTACTTCTACCAGAATTACTTCAATACTCTGCGGGAAGTACCGGAGTACTTCAAGGGAAATACCTCAGTACTTCCTATGGAGTACTGAGACAAGTCGTATAAGTCTTGCAAGACACACCTTCGGTCTTCGTTTCTTCACCTCGGTGATCGTAACTTTTACCCAGATAAATATCAAATCGTATGTTGTATATCATTCTTTTTAGCTAATTTTGCAACCACTACAATTAATAGATGTAAATAAGGTATTATGATGATGAAGAGGCATGGTGTGTATGCGCTATTATTACTTTCACTAATTGGCAGCTCGGCATACAGCCAAGAGAACCAATTAGTTACCGGAACGATAGTTCAACGTCCCGCACAGCAAGTCGTATTGGATGATACGATTCCTGCGATCAATCTTGACGAAGAGGAATTAGACAACATTGTAGACATTCGTAAGCAATTCGAGAAACAAAACAAGACTTACTCGGCGCCCTTGGCCCCAAGTACGAATTTACTGCGTTTCTTGAAAAAAGACGAACTGGAGATCTCGGACGAGGCAATGTATTGGGCCCGTCTGGTACGAGACGCTTCCACAGTCTTCGATAATACGATGACCTTCCGAGATACCGTGATCGTAAACCCTTTGTTCATGCCGATCGTTTTTCGGGGAGATTACCTACCCAAGAACCTGATATTCTACAACTTCGATTCATTGAAAGAGAGGACTCCCTATGACAACTTATACCAGACAGATTCCATTTTCAAAGATCTGGAACGAAACAAACAGTTCGAGGAGATGGCTTACAAACATGTGCAGAACAATTACCCGACTTATTTCCGCTACTCCGAGAGGGATCTGCCTAATGAGGTGATCAAACCCAAATTCATAAAGAAGAATATTTATGAGGACTTGCCGATCAAGGTAGAGGCTGATGCCAATTTTGAGGACGTAGACGCTCCCGCCCGTTTTATCCCGGAGCGGAGATACTGGATATCGGCCTTCGAGAGCGCCATCCAGTTCTCCCAAAACTATGTTTCGGAGAACTGGTACAAGGGTGGAAGTAGCAACTTGAACCTGTTCACCAAGAACAATTTAAAATACGATTATAAGAAAGACAAGGTACAAGTAACGAACGAACTGGAATTCAAAGCCAGCGTATATACGGCACCGAAGGATACCTTAAGGAACTATAAGATCGGTGACGACGTATTCCGTATACACAGCAACGTGGGTTACCAAGCGTTCAACAGATGGTACTATACGTTCGACGCCGAGTTCAGAACCCAGTTCTTCACCAATTACAAAGAGAATGAGAATATCAAACAGGCCGCATTCCTAGCCCCGTTCTCTATCAATTTCGGTCTCGGTATGAAATACGAGCTGGAGAAACAATTTACCAATAAGCATAAGAAGATTAAATTTAGTGCCAACTTGGCGCCAATCTCCTATACATATATGTATGCGACACAAGAGATCGATTATAGCCGTCACGGTTTCAAGAAAAACGAGGAAACCGGTGAGTTCAATAATAAGCTAAGCCAAATAGGTTCCACGATCCGTGCAGACCTCGCTTTTGATTTCAACCGTAACGTCAGCTGGCAATCCCGTCTTTATTTCTTTACCACTTATGGCGATCATACCATCGGGGAGTTCGAGAACACCTTGGTTCTAGCCATCAGTCGCTTTTTCTCCACACGTATCTATTTTCATCTTAGATATGATGATGGAGTGGAAAAAACAGACGATAACAAGAGTTATTTCCAACTTAATGAGTTGTTAAGTTTCGGTTTTAATTACAAATGGTAAGCTAGGTTTTAAGGTTTCGAATAATAAACTTTGTTAATCGTGACATAGTTTCTAAATTATACTTACTTTTGCCTTGATTTTGCAATGTCGAGATTACAAATATGAGCGAAAGTATAAATCATACAGGATTTGTAGAGAAGATCGATGGTGACACCGTCTTCGTCCGTATTACCCAACAATCCGCATGCTCGGGATGCCACGCACAGTCCATGTGCTCGGCTTCCGAGAAAAAGGATAAGATCATCGAGGTACCCGATCGTTCGGGACGGTTTCACGTAAACGAGGAAGTGATGATATGCGGACAAAATTCCATGGGGCTTCAGGCCGTGTTGCTGGCATTTGTCATTCCTTTGGTGATAATCGTGGGAGCCATCGTGATCGGAACGAATCTACAATGGGACGAGACCACGAGCGGGTTAACTGGTTTATCGCTTTTGCTGCCTTATTACTGTATACTATACTTAATGCGTGACAAACTTAAAAGACGATTTATATTTACTTTGAAAAAACTTAATTGATAATATATCATGATTTTAATTGCCGTTATTTCATTAGGAGCAATCGGGGCGGTCGGAGCGGTTTTCCTCTACGCTGCTTCCAAGAAATTTGAAGTCTACGAAGATCCTCGCATCGCACAAGTACAGGAAGTCCTTCCCGGGGCGAACTGTGGAGGTTGCGGTTATCCGGGTTGCGCCGGATTTGCGGGTGCTTGCGTAAAAGCCGACTCATTAGACGGGTTGCTCTGCCCCGTTGGCGGTGGCCCGGTCATGGCCAAGGTCGCTACGATACTGGGTAAAGAGGCGGGTACAGCCGAACCCATGGTAGCCGTTGTCCGTTGCAACGGAACTTGTCAGGCCCGCCCACGTACAAACTCTTATGATGGAACGAAAAGTTGCGCCATCGCCTCTACCCTTTACGGAGGCGAGACGAATTGTTCTTTCGGTTGCCTAGGTTATGGCGACTGTGTGAACGCCTGCGCTTTCGACGCTATCCACATCAACCCGGCTACGGGTATCGCCGAGGTGGATGAAGAAAAATGTACTTCCTGCGGCGCTTGCGTGAAGGCTTGCCCGAAGAGTATCATCGAGCTGAGAAAGAAAGGACCTAAATCACGCCGGATTTACGTGTCTTGCGTAAACAAGGACAAGGGAGCTGCCGCTCGCAAGGCTTGTGCCAACGCTTGTATCGGCTGTGGCAAATGTGCCAAGGAATGTCCGTTCGAGGCGATCACCGTAACAAATAACGTAGCTTATATCGATTATACGAAGTGCCGGATGTGCCGCAAATGCGTGGCTGTATGTCCGACAGGAGCTATTCATGAGCTGAATTTCCCTCCTCGAAAGGAAGCCGCTCCCGCTCCGAAAGCTACAAGTGAAGAAAAAACAAATCTAAATTAAAATCTAATAGTATGCTAAGGACATTTCGAATCGGAGGTATACATCCCCCCGAGAATAAACTGTCTGCCGGTAAGAAAATTACGGCTCTCGCTACGCCTAAACAGGTGATTATCCCCCTCAGCCAGCATATCGGCGCCCCAGCGCAGGCCGTGGTGAAGAAAGGGGATATGGTAAAGGTGGGTACATTGCTAGCCAAGGCGGGTGGTTTCGTATCAGCGAACATCCATTCTTCCGTATCCGGCAAAGTGAACAAGATAGATAACGCTCTCGACGCTAGCGGATACAAACGTCCCGCTATCTATATAGATGTGGAAGGTGATGAATGGGAAGAGACGATCGACCGCAGCGAGGCCTTAGTGAAGGAATGCTCGCTGTCTTCCAAGGAAATCGTGGATAAGATCGCCGCTTCCGGTATCGTGGGTCTGGGTGGAGCGACTTTCCCTACGCAGGTAAAATTGATGCCACCTCCCGGAAACAAGGCAGAGATCGTAATCATCAACGCCGTGGAGTGTGAGCCTTATCTTACTTCCGACCATTCATTGATGCTGGAGAAAGGCGAGCAAATCCTAGTCGGTGTCACGATCCTGATGAAAGCGGTCAACGTGAACAAGGCCGTGATCGGTATCGAGAATAACAAGCCGGACGCTATCGCCCATCTGCAAAAGTTGGCGGTAAATTATAAAGGTATAGAGATTATGCCGCTTAAGGTACAATATCCGCAAGGAGGCGAGAAACAATTGATCGACGCCGTTATTCGCCGTCAGGTAAAAAGTGGCGCGCTTCCTATCTCGGCGGGTGCTGTGGTACAGAACGTAGGAACCGCTTATGCCGTTTACGAGGCGGTACAAAAGAATAAACCGTTGTTCGAGCGTGTGGTGACGATCACGGGTAAGGCGGTAGCAACCCCTTCCAATTTCTTGGTTCGTATGGGAACACCGATCAGCTGCCTGATCGAGGCCGCAGGTGGCCTGCCCGAGAATACGGGTAAGATTATCGGTGGCGGACCGATGATGGGTAAAGCGTTGATCAGTGCCGAAGTGCCGGTTTGCAAAGGAAGTTCCGGCGTTTTATTACTGACGAAAGAGGAGTCTGTCCGCAAGCCGATCCGAGACTGCATCCGTTGCGCCAAATGCGTAGGTGTCTGCCCGATGGGATTAAACCCTACCCTATTGATGAACGCCACGGAATTCCAGAATTGGGAATTGGCGGAGAAGAACTATATCACCGACTGTATCGAGTGCGGGTCGTGTAGTTATACCTGTCCGGCCAATCGTCCGTTGCTGGATCAGATCCGGTTGGGTAAAGGAAAAGTTATGGGTATTATCCGGTCTAGAAAGTCATAAAACAAGAGCAACATGGAAAATAATTTATACGTATCGCCCTCGCCTCACATCCATGGTGGCGACAGCATAAGCAAAAATATGTATGGTGTACTGATTGCCCTTATCCCGGCTTTCTTGGTATCCCTTTATTTCTTCGGTCTGGGAGCGTTGATCGTTACGGTCGTATCGGTTCTGGCCTGTATGATATTCGAGTATTTGATCCAGCGATTCCTGATGAAAAAGGAACCGACCCTTTGCGATGGCTCCGCTATCCTGACAGGTGTATTGCTGGCCTTCAACCTACCTTCCAACCTTCCGGTCTGGATCATTATTATCGGAGCGTTGGCGGCGATCGGCATCGGCAAGATGTCTTTCGGTGGATTAGGTAATAATATTTTCAATCCGGCGTTAGTCGGACGTGTATTCTTATTGATCTCCTTCCCGGCACAGATGACGACTTGGCCGGTGGTAGATGCCTTGAACGTTTTCCCTATGACTTATACGGATGCCCAGACTGGCGCAACGGTATTGTCATTGATGAACGAAGGCGTGACCGAGCTTCCGTCTTACGGGAATATGCTTGTAGGAGCTATGGGAGGTAGTCTCGGTGAAGTGAGCGCCGTGGCCTTGATCCTCGGTCTTTTATTCATGCTATGGAAAAAGATTATCACTTGGCAGATCCCGGTATCCATCTTGGCTACCGTATTCGTGTTCACGGGCATCATGCACTTGGTGAATCCGGTACAATACGCCAGCCCGTTCGTTCACTTATTATCCGGCGGTTTGTTATTAGGCTCCATCTTTATGGCGACCGACTACGTAACCTCTCCGATGAGCAAGAACGGAATGCTTGTCTACGGCGTGGGAATCGGAATCCTTACCACGGTGATCCGTTTGTTCGGATCTTACCCGGAAGGTATGTCGTTCGCTATCCTGATCATGAACGCATTTACTCCGCTAATCAACAGCTATATCAAACCTAAACATTTCGGAGGAAAGTAAGCATGGCAAAATTAAAATCAACATTACCCAATATGCTCCTTTCGCTAACAGGTATTTGCTTGGTAGCAGGGGCGATCCTTGCCGGAGTGAACCAGTTTACCGCCGGCCCTATAGCGGTAGCCAAAGCGACCGCCTTGGAGGAAGCGATTAAAGCCGTTGCTCCCGAGTTCAACAACAAACCGACTGAGGACGTCTATATGGCCGTCTCCTCCGATGGTGATTCCCTCAAGATTTATCCTGCCAAGAAAGGCGGACAAGTCGTTGGCGGAGCCGTGGAGAGTAATACGAAAAAAGGCTTTAGCGGTGAGATACGGGTTATCGTAGGTTTCGATATGGATGGCAAGATCTTGAACTATTCCGTATTGCAACACGCCGAGACTCCGGGTTTGGGAGCCAAGATGCAAGAATGGTTCCGTGCGGACAAGAACAAGCAAAGTGTCTTGGGACGTACGATTCCGGACGGAGGCTTAAAAGTAACAAAAGATGGTGGCGACGTGGACGCTATCACGGCAGCGACAATCTCCAGCCGTGCGTTCCTCGATGCCGTGAACCGTGCGTATAGCGCATTCGCTGGCGTAGACGGACTAACGGGTGCCACTTCAACTGATAACAAATAAAAAGGGAGGACAGAACAATGAGTAATCTAAAAATATTGATGAATGGTATCATCACGGAGAACCCGACATTTGTATTACTGTTAGGTATGTGTCCGACCTTGGGAACGACCTCTTCGGCCATCAACGGCATGAGTATGGGATTGGCTACGATGTTCGTATTGATTTGCTCGAATATCGTGATCTCCGCCTTGAAAAACGTAATCCCCGACTTGGTGCGTATCCCGGGATATATCGTTGTGATCGCGACGTTCGTAACCGTCGTGCAGATGTGCATGGAAGCGTTCGTCCCGGCTTTATACGCTAGCTTGGGATTATTTATCCCGTTGATCGTGGTAAACTGTATCGTACTAGGACGTGCCGAGGCTTTCGCCGCAAAGAACGGCGTAATCCCATCCGCTTTCGACGGAATCGGTATCGGACTGGGCTTCACGATGGCTCTTACGCTGCTGGGCGCTTGCCGTGAGTTCTTGGGGACCGGTAAATTATTCAACGTAACCTTGATGCCCGAGGAATACGGTTCGCTGATCTTCGTATTGGCTCCGGGAGCGTTTATCGCCTTGGGTTATTTGGTAGCAATAGTAAACAAACTGCGTAAAGCTTAATAAACGGATCATATGGAATATATATTGATATTTATCGCCGCCGTATTCGTTAATAACGTTGTACTGGCACAGTTCTTGGGAATTTGTCCGTTCTTGGGGGTATCTAAGAAAGTGGAGACCGCCGCAGGTATGGGAGCCGCCGTTACGTTCGTGCTTACGATCGCAACGATTGTTACCTTCCTCGTGCAAAAATACATATTGGACGCTTTCGGATTAGGGTTCATGCAGACGATCAGTTTCATCTTGATCATCGCCGCCTTGGTTCAGATGGTGGAAATCATATTGAAGAAGGTCTCTCCCGCTCTTTATCAAGCGTTGGGTGTATTCCTTCCGTTGATCACCACGAACTGTTGTATCTTGGGTGTGGCTATCCTTGTAATCCAAAAAGAGTATAATTTATTAGAATCTGTGGTATATGCTATCTCGACCGCTATTGGATTTGCGCTAGCTTTGATTATCTTCGCGGGTATTCGGGAACAACTAGCCATGACACACGTTCCGGAAGGCATGAAGGGTACTCCGATCGCCTTGATCACGGCAGGTTTGCTAGCTATGGCTTTTATGGGATTCTCGGGTATCGTATAACAAACTTATCTAAATGAACACTAGAATGAAAAAGAAGATTTTAGTAGCGGGCGGAACCGGTTATATCGGCTCACACACCACAGTAGAATTGCAGAACGCCGGATATGAGGTAGTCATTATCGACGATTTGTCAAACTCGAATATCGAGGTACTCGATGGTATCGAGAAAATTACGGGCATCCGTCCAGAATTTATCCAATTGGATCTAAAGGATAAGGAAGGAACTCGCAAGGCATTGGAAGCTCACCCGGGTATCAAAGGTATTATCTTGTTTGCCGCCAGCAAGGCGGTAGGAGAATCCGTACAGCAACCATTGAAGTATTATCGCAATAATATTGTCACGTTGGTGAACTTGTTGGAGATGATGCCTGAATTCAATATCGAAGGTATCGTATTCTCTTCCTCTTGTACGGTATACGGACAACCGGACCCGGAAAACTTGCCGGTGACCGAGAACGCCCCGATCAAACCCGCTATGTCTCCTTATGGAAACACGAAGCAGATCAACGAGGAGATCATCCGGGATACGATCCATGCGGGAGCGCCTTTCAAGAGCATCATCTTGCGCTACTTCAACCCGATAGGCGCTCACCCGAGCGCAGAGATCGGAGAGTTACCAAATGGTGTTCCCCAGAACTTGATCCCGTACTTGACACAAACGGCTATGGGCATCCGTAAGAAACTAAGCGTATTTGGCGATGATTATGATACAGCAGACGGTTCTTGCATCCGTGATTATATCAATGTCGTAGACTTGGCGAAAGCACATGTAATCGCTATGGACCGTATGCTTGAGAACAAGTCCGATGAGCATATCGAGATATTCAACCTAGGTACCGGCAATGGTGTTTCTGTCCTTGAACTGATCAATACCTTCGAGCAGACAACCGGCGTTAAGGTTCCGCACAAGATCGTGGGCCGTCGTGAAGGTGATATCGAGAAGGTATGGGCCAATCCAGAGCATGCGAATAAGGTATTAGGCTGGACCGCTAAGGAGACTTTAGCCGACACCCTGCAATCCGCATGGAACTGGCAGAAACGTTTGCGGGAACGGGGCATCCAGTAAATCCGACGACGAGACGGGATACTTCCTAAGATAACGAGAGGTTGCGTGCCAAGGTTCATCCGGATGCGCAGCCTTTTTTTCGTCCGGGCCCCATGCAAGGAAGAATTGTTTTTTTCTGAAAAAAATCTCCACATTCTTTTACATTTTCATACGAATTCCATTACCTTTGGAACGCATCAACTTACATAAGTTTTTCAGATTTTTAGATTCCTTTGAGTCCCTCTCGCAATCAACTTAGTTGATATATGTTACATCTATTACTATTTTTTAATAAAAAACTTTATCATGAACACAAAACATTTAAAACTATCAGTTTTATTAGCAGTTTGTTTAATATCCTCTTGTACTAATGAGGATATGGGAATTCAATCTGTAAACGATCAGAAGCCAAAAAACACCAACATATTAAACATTGACGAGGCAAAAAACTTATTAGAAGATTTCGTTGCCGATGCTTTCACCAAGTCTAAATCATCCTTTGAAATCAAGGAGCACAAGACAAAGACTCTGTACATCGATAATACTGAAGCCTTGCCAGTATCAGTAAAGGATACGATCCCTGTTTATGAATTCACAACCGAAATGGATGGACAAAAAGGCTACTCTATTGTTGTAGGAGACAAAAGAATAGAAAAAGTTCATATCTGTACCCATAGGTTCTTTATCGGATACATCGTTCATTGAACCTTTGCGGTTATATATCCAAGATATACCAATGTTAATCCGACAAGACCTACAACAATATTACGCAGATATACAAGAGAAAGCAGTCCAAACAAAAATGACCGCAGAAACTTGCTATAAATTCACATCTACGACATGGGGACAAGGAAGCCCATATAATGCAAAATGCCCAATAAAGTGTGACGACAATGCTCCAGCTGGATGTGTTGCAATCGCAATTGCTCAAGTTTTAGCATATCACAAAGTTCCATCTACCCTCAATTGGAGTGCGATCTTAGCAAGCGACAAAACAACGTCTTCATCAAGTACTACCGTGAAAAATCAAGTAAGTACTCTTATCGCAGAGATAGGAACAAAAATAAATATGCAATATGATTGTACAGAAAGTGGTGCTAATACTGCAGATGCACCCAGTCTCCTACATTCTTATGGATTAAACTCAGGATCACTAATTCCTTTCTCTATTCTAGATTGTAAATATGCGCTTGAGAATGGAGGACCCACAATTATGAGAGGACAAAATAGCGGAAGTACTTCCGGACATGCATGGGTATGTGACGGATGGAAACGTCATATCTACGACGATGCCACCTATTATGACTATTTAAGCATGAATTGGGGATGGGATGGTTCATCCAATGGTTTCTATCTAGTGGAGAACCCTATTTCTTTTAGCGCAGGAGGCCATTTATTTAATGAAGGATTCAAGATAATCCATATATACAAATAATACTAACCTATAAATTAAAACATCATGAAGAGAAACATCTTATTCCTTACCTTGTCAGCCCTGTGCATCCTCTCCGCTTGCTCCAACGATGACGAGGAATGGAGATATGGCGAGGAGCAAGCGCTCAACGCCACGGAACGGATCCGCATAGGAGCGGTGTACGACGCAGCGGAGAGCTTCTCGCCGATCCGATTCCCGAAAGAACAAACGCTGAGCTTCGGGGAAAACGATTTCACGATGACTGCCCAAGGCAGCATCTATGATGAGAAATCGAACAGCATGTGCGACACCACCATCACCACCCACGGGAGCTACGAATACAAGCATCCCACGCTGCGAATGACACCGGAAGCGAGCCTTCCCGCCGTGGAGGCCTGGATATCGGCACAAAACAAGATCTGTTTTTACGATTCCGAGGATTTCTTCGAGTTCCAACGGAAATAGCCGGCTGAAACGGAAGCCTTCGGCACCCCTCCAAAGACTCTCAAAAATCCCATGTCCGGTAACGGCGTAGTCCTATAATATAAAGAGAGAGGCATGGTCTTCATTGATCATGCCTCTCTTTTTAATTTCCTACACGGATTGTCAATCCAGCTTATGAATCACCAGACCAGAGCGAAGTTTCGGTTCGAACCACGTCGTCTTCGGCGGCATGATATTACCCGTATCGGCGATATCCATCAATTGCTTCATCGTAACGGGATACAAAGCCAAGGCAACCTTCATCTCACCGCTATCCACACGGCGTTTCAATTCACCCAGGCCACGGATACCTCCCACGAAATCAATTCGCTTGTCTGAACGTAAATCCTTAATGCCTAAAATCTCATCCAGAATCAAGTTCGAAGAGATCGTGACATCCAATACGCCTATCGGGTCATTATCATCGTACGTACCGGGCTTAGCGGTCAAAGAATACCATTTCCCTCCTAAATACAGGGAGAAATTGTGCAAGGCACTCGGTTTGTAAATAGCAGAGCCCTTCTCCTCTACCACGAAGTTTTTCGTTAATCTCTCAACGAATTGTTCCTCGGTCAAGCCGTTCAAGTCTTTTACCACACGGTTGTAATCGATAATGGTCAATTGGTTGGCCGGGAAGCAAACAGCCATGAAATAGTTATACTCCTCGTCTCCCTTATGACCCGGGTTTTGCTTGGCCTTCTCCGCTCCTACCAAAGCAGCGGCGGCGGAACGATGATGTCCGTCGGCAATATACAACGCAGGCATCTCCCCGAATAACTCCGTGATGCGGGCGATGTCCTTATCCTCATCGATAATCCAGAACGTATGGCCGAAACCGTCTAATTTCGCCACGAAATTATATTCGGGCTCACGAGCCGTATATTTCATAACGATAGCATCTAGCTCTGAGTTGTCGGGATAAGCGAAGAATACCGGCTCGATATTAGCGTTGTTGACACGTACGTGTTTCATGCGATCCTCCTCCTTGTCACGGCGGGTCAGCTCATGTTTCTTGATCGTGCCATTCATATAATCGGGAACATAAGCCCCGACTACCAACCCATATTGAGTCTTGCCATTCATGGTTTGGGCATAAACATAATAGCATTCTTTCTGATCCTGAACCAACCAACCTTTTTCCTGAAAATTATTGAAATTGGCGGCGGCCTTCAGGTAAACAGCCGGATCATGCTCATCCGTCCCTTCTGGGAAATCGATTTCCGGTTTAATGATATGGTAAAGGGATTTCTCGTTTCCTTCCGCTTCCGCACGAGCTTCTTGCGAGTTCAATACGTCATAGGGACGGGAAGCCACCTCCTCTATAAATTCTTTTGGCGGACGGACTCCCTTGAAAGGTTTTATTTTTGCCATGGTAATTAAATCTAATTGGTTTATGTATCAATGTAAAGACGGGGCGTGCCCCGTCTCTACAACCGGATATTCTTATTTATTAACCCGATACTTTTCATTGCCATTCACCAAGAAATCAACGATCTGCTTGGCGGCGGCGATACCAGCGTTGATATTAGCCTCGGCGGTCTGGGCACCCATCTTTTTCGGGGTGCTGAAATAACGACCGGCATATTTCTCGGCCAATTCCGCATGGATAGCGGGCATAATATCTGTCAAGTACTTGAAGTCCGGACGCTCTTCCAACATCTTAGCGAGGCCAGCCTCATCCATCACCTCCTTACGAGCCGTATTCACTACTATAGCTCCCTTCGGCATGGAATTCATCAACTCGAAATTGATAGAACCCTTCGTCTCAGCTGTAGCCGGAATATGCAAAGAGACGATTTGGCAAGCCTTGAACAAGTCCGCCGTAGAAGCCACAGCCTTCACACCATCGGCCTCAATCACGGAAGCCGGACAGAACGCGTCGTAAGCGTAAACCTCCATTCCGAAGCCTTTAGCGATACGAGCCACGTTACGACCCACGTTTCCATAAGCCAAGATACCCAATTTCTTTCCTTTCAACTCTGTTCCGGAAGTTCCGTTATAGAAATTACGAACCCCATACACCAACATACCGAATACCAATTCGGCGACTGCGTTAGAGTTTTGTCCCGGCGTATTCATCACGCATACCTTATGGGCAGTAGCCGCATCCAAGTCCACGTTATCATACCCCGCACCGGCACGAACCACGATCTTCAGGTTCTTAGCGGCATCCAATACCTCAGCGTCCACCTTATCGCTACGGATAATCACGGCATCGGCATCCTTAACCGCATCCAGCAATTGCGCCTTCTCTGTATATTTCTCCAAAAGAGCCAGTTCCATACCAGCGCCTTCCACTACCTCTCGGATGCCTTTCACAGCGACAGCGGCGAAAGGTTTCTCTGTAGCAACTAATATCTTTGCCATGTCTGAATCCTCCTTGATTAATGTTGTTTCTCGAACTCTTTCATGCAAGCAACCAAAGCCTCCACGCTGCTCTTCGGCATTGCGTTATAAAGAGAGGCACGGAAACCACCTACAGAACGGTGTCCCTTGATACCTGCCATACCAGCGGCAGTAGCATATTTACAGAACTCATCCTCCAACTCCTTATACTCATCATTCATCACGAAACAAACATTCATGATCGAACGATCTTCCTCTGCTACCGTACCACGGAACAACTTATTGCGATCGATCTCATCGTATAAGATCGCTGCGTTCTCAAGATCCTTCTTCTCCATAGCGGCGATACCTCCTTGTTCCTTATACCATTTCAAGGTCTGTAAAGCCGCGTAAATAGGCAATACAGGAGGTGTATTGAACATGGAATCCTTTTTAATATGGGTAGCATAGTTCAACATGGTCGGGATCGGACGGTCTACATGCCCTAAAGCGTCCACACGAACGATAGCCAAAGTCACGCCGGCAGGAGCCAAGTTCTTTTGAGCACCCGCATAGATAATATCATATTTGGAAATATCGATCGGACGAGAGAAAATATCGGAAGACATATCGCAAACCAAACGTTGCTTCACATCCGGATCCTTACGCATCTCTGTTCCGTAAATCGTATTATTAGAAGTAAAATGGAAATAATCCGAGTCATCAGCGATCGCATAACCCTTCGGGATGTAAGTATAGTTCTTGTCTTTGGAAGAAGCGACAACATCTACCTCCCCAAACAACTTAGCTTCCTTGATAGCGTTCGAAGCCCATGTGCCGGTATCCAAATAAGAGGCTTTCTTATTCAACAGATTGTAAGGAACCATACAGAACTGCATGCTGGCGCCACCACCCATGAATACAACCTCATAGCCTGCCGGAACATCCAGTAATTCCTTGATCAACGCACGTGCTTCGTCGTTTACGGCTACAAACTCCTTACTTCTATGAGAGATCTCAAGAAGTGATAACCCCATACCCGCAAAATTTTCTACCGCAGCGGCTGTATTCTTAATTGTATACTCGCTCAAGATAGAAGGACCTGCATAAAAATTGTGCTTCTTCATACCAATGTCTTTTTAGAATGTTATTATAAATAAAGTAACTATTTTTTCAAAAACAGGCGGCTAATGTAACTATTTTTCCTCATTTGCCGACACTTTTCGAGCATTTTTTAATTTACAATCAGAATATGTCAATTAAAAACGATTTCCCCAAAGACGCCTCATTTGCTCAATTAGTTTGTGTTCGGCCGGATTTTCCTGTCCCTTCCACAAACGTTCGCCCAAAATTTCCTTCGGAAGATATTCTTGCTTTACAAAATGATTTTCGTAGTCGTGCGCATATTTATATTCCTTGCCATACTCCAATTCAGCCATTAATTTGGTAGGCGCATTGCGTAAATGAAGCGGTACGGGTAAATTCCCAGTCCGGTTAACAAGTGCCAAAGCGTCGTTGATCGCCATATAGGCCGAATTACTTTTCGGGCTGCAAGCCAGATAAACGGTCGTCTCGGCCAGAATGATCCGGCCCTCCGGCCAGCCGATCTTCTTCAAGGCATCGAAACATGCGTTCGCCAGCAAAAGCGCATTCGGATTCGCCAATCCGATATCCTCAGAAGCGGAGATCACCAACCGCCGTGCGATAAACTCAGGGTCTTCTCCCCCGGCCACCATACGGGCGAGCCAGTAAATGGCGCCATCGGGATCGCTACCCCGGATCGACTTGATAAAAGCGGAGATTATATCGTAATGCATCTCCCCTCCCTTATCATACGCCGCAGGGTTCTCCTGCAACCTCTCCACTACCTTCTCATCCAGAATCTCAATATTGTCACTCTCCTCGGCAGACACCACCAGTTCCAGAATATTCAGCAACTTCCGGGCATCTCCTCCCGAGTAACGTAACATGGCATCCGTTTCCGTCAGCCTTATGTTTTTATCCTTCAGAACGACATCCTCGGCGATCGCCTTATGCAATAGCGTAAGCAAGTCATTCTTGTCCAGCGATTTCAACACGTACACCTGACAACGGGATAACAAAGGACGGATTACCTCGAACGAGGGATTCTCCGTGGTTGCCCCAATCAGCGTCACCACGCCCGTCTCCACGGCGTTCAGCAATGAGTCTTGCTGCGACTTACTGAATCGGTGTATCTCATCAATAAACAATATCGGCGATACCGTATTGAAGAAGCGGTTGCTCTTGGCCTTCTCTATCACCTCCCGCACGTCCTTCACTCCCGAACTGATCGCGCTTAACGTATAAAAAGGCGCATCCAACTTATTCGCTATGATCTGCGCTAAGGTAGTCTTCCCGACTCCCGGCGGCCCCCACAATATAAAAGAGGGAACCCGTCCCGCATCAATCATCTTCCTCAACACGGCTCCCTGGCCTACCAGGTGCTTCTGTCCGATATAATCATCCAACGTCTTCGGACGTAATCTCTCTGCTAATGGTTGACTCATCATGGAAGCAAAAGTCGGACATTTTATTTACTTTTCAAAGGATAAGTCAAGAAATTTATCGTATAAAAAGAATGTTAAACAACAGGAAATAGTAACATAATGAAAGAGCAATCATCACAAACACACTTTTACCCATATAATATACTAACATTATGACAATAAAAATTTAACATTCCCTTAGTTCCCTATCCTTTTTATCCCGTACTTTTAGCGATATCTTCTTAACACATTATACCTTTTTTCTTGAAGCATTAAATATCTATCAGCTGGTGCATGATCGTCCAACAGTTGGTGCATGATCATGCAACGACTGTTAGATGATCATGCACCAATTGTTAGATGATCTATATTTCCATATAAAACCAATAAGCCTTCCAAGGAAATGGGATAAGGGAAGCTATCAAAACATGTAAGATATATAACAAAAAAAGATGCCCCTCCATAATCGGAGAGGCACCCTATACATTATATTATATATGTTAGATTAGCGAGTTCCGCCAGCCCACCATACAGGCTCTGAATATACGTATTGACCGTCGCCATAAGCGGCTTTTACTTCCGGATTTGATACCACGTCACTATTACCATAAGGCATACGAAGAGGGAATTTTTTCGCATTCGCCAATGTCACGAAATTCTCTCCTAATCCTTTCATTCTACGGATATCATTAAAAGTCTCGGTAGCCTCTCCCGATGCTCCCCACAAAGCCAGATATTTCTGGATCATGGTCTCTTTCAAAGGATTTACAGCAAACAGCGGTTTAACTTGGTTATCGAAATATGTATTGGCCGTCTCCTCTGTCATTTTTTCTGAATTCACGACCATTTTGCTACCCATATAAGTGATAGCAGAAGAGACACTTCTTTCAGCATTTGCGATTCCGGCAGCTACCGCCTCTTTCAACGCTTTCTCGGCGTCAGACGTACGGTTTAAGCGACATAACGCCTCAGCTTGCAAGAATTTCAACTCATGATAACTCATCAACATCGTAGGAGCCGTGTTTGAGTATACAAAGGCGGAAACACCATATTTCTGCATATTCTGCTCAGGAGTACCATTCGGGGCCGGAACTAAGTTCTTATCAGCAGAGCCTGTAACCTGTACGCGTTTCTTGTCAGCCGTAGTAGGAGAAAGCATCACTCTTTCCAATCGAGGATCTTTACGCTCAATCAACTTGTCCGTCAAGCTCTGGCTATTGGCAAAACCAGCGCGAGAATCGAAGTAACCAAAGAATGGGTTGATATTATTCGCATCATAGACAGCGTATGCAGCCTCGTCATCCGCAGAAGTAAAAGATTTTGATACATAGTCCAAAACCTTATTCAAGTCAGCTTGCTTATCCGTGGAACGATTGATCAGACGCATCGTATAACGAGCCTTCAAACCATAAGCGAATTTAATCCATTTCTTGGCATCTCCATTATACAAATAATCATACGTACCAACCGGTGAACGATCAGACTGATTCAAATCCTCGATCGCCTTGTCCAAGGAGGCCATTATAGAGACATAAATCTCCTCTTGCTTATCTATTTTAGGATTCATATTCACCGGTGAGCCATTCTCATCCAATAAAGAAGCTTCACTATAAGGTGTATCTCCAAATATATCCGCCAATAGAGCGCCATTGTAAGCTTCCATGACCTCAGCGATACCTCTCGTCACTAAATTTCCCTCATCACGCTTACCTTCTTGACATTGACCGATAATAACACGAGCGTTCTTCAAGCTTGTATAAACATTTCCCCACGCATTCTCAAACGTAGAAGAGGCAGAAGGCTCATTCAAACGAATTTCCGCGTTATATAACTGGTTTTCGATACCCACTTCATATTCCACGTAGGAAGATGAATAGGTATTGAAGTCTCCGCTAACGTTGGAAAATGCAGTAGAAGTAATCAAGTCGGCCAAGATAAATTTGCCATCCACGCTATTTGTATGGCTCGTATCTTGGTTAATCCGATCCATTACATCCTCGGAACATCCAGCCAATGCCAAGGATACGGCCGACATAACAGCCAACCCTTTAAATGATTTTATTATTGTATTCATATATATCTGTCTTCTTTATAAATTAGAAATTTACGTTGACACCAAAACCGTAGCTAGATGTACCCGGTAAGGAGAAACGCTCGAAAGCGCCAGCCATATTGTTATTTCCTTGAGTAGCCTCCGGATCGAAGCCTTTTATCTCAGACCATACAATGATATTACGGGCGAAAACATTCACGTTTACATTCAAGTTATCTTTCTTATATACAGGATATGACAATGAAAGTTCACGCAATTTCAAGAACGAGTTGTCATAGACATAGGCTTCGTCAATGCCCCTCACGCTTTTGAAATACTCCTCTGCATCTGATCCTTTCACTCCACCCGTATAGGGAACATAGACAGGTTTACCATCCGCATCTACGCCCTTCTGTTCAACAGCAGCATAGTCAAAATGATATTTATCACTCTTACGAACCTCTCCAGATAACTTACTTGTACCGTAGAAGTTCGTCTCACCAGCCGTACCACTATACATTTGTCCACCTTGCTTCCAGTCAAATACAGCAGCCAAACGGAATTTATACAACTCGATATTCGTATTGAAACCCAAACGGAAATCAGGAGAAACCTTACCGATTACTTGGGTCTCACCAGCCTCTGGTATACCTTTTTCGTTTACGACAATTCGTCCTTCGCCATCACGTTTGTAACCAACACCATAGATTACCGGGAATTTATCGCCGATACCTGCACGTACTTGAGGAGTCACGAAACCACCCAACATAATGCTCTCTACGCCCGGAGCCAACTCGTCTACATAATTGTCGATCTTTGAGAAGTTAAAAGCGAAGTCCAGCTTGAAATTCTTCGTATCAACCGGAGAGATACCTAATGTAATCTCATGTACGTTTGAGTGCATCTTTCCACCATTCATCATCATACTGGAAGCACCTGTGGAGCCAGCCAAAGGCACCTCGAAGATTTGGTCTTTCACGTTCTGACGAGAATACGTATAATTCAATGAAACTAAACCATTCAAGAAAGTCAAGTCAGCACCAAGCTCATAAGACTTCGTGTTCTGAGGCTTCAAGTTCGGATCATAAACCACGAAATAAGGAATATACGCCATATTTCCATTAATCGGATACATAATAGGTGTTCCCTGGAAGAAACCACCACCATAACCTGGCGTATAATAATAAGACGGCACATATTCTCCTGCCATACCTACCTCTGCGTAAGAGCCACGGATCTTACCAAATGTCAAGATATCATTCTTCAAGGCTTCCACTTCCGTGAATACCCATCCAAGGGATACGGAAGGATAAAAGAACGAACGGTTATCTCTCGGCATAGAAGACACGATATCGTTACGTCCCGTAACATTCAAATAAAGCATATTCTTCCAAGCCAAAGATAAGCTAGCGAAGTTACCTACCGTACGTTTTCTCTTATACTCATGAGAGCTGTTAAATACAGAAGCGTTGTTCAAATGGTTCCAGCCCGGGAAGTTGAAGCTATATCCCACGGCTTGAGTATTACTGATTCGCTTATCTACAAGCTCATTACCCAACAAAGCATCGAATACGAAGTCCTCATTGATATTCCAGTTATACGTAAACGTCAACAATGAGTTCATCTCATTTACCGTAAAACCGTATTCGCTAGCATAACCATTCGTATAACCAGTTGTACCGTAGCCGTAAATATCAGAGTAATTGGTCGTATAAGCGTCATCACCAATTTGGTATTTCACATCCAATTTATGATTGTCCGTACCAAATTTAGTAGAATACTTCAAGAACGCATTCCCGAAGAAACGTTGAGATCTCTCCGTAAAGCTATTATTGTCGCACGCCCAGTTTCCATCATCGATCCAGTTCTCACGGAACGTATTCTGAGTATAAGGATCACCTTCGATATGGGAAGGTATGCCCGCCATAGTATAACTGATAGGAGCCGTATAAACCGTAGCGGTAACACCGTCATTAGCGGTTCCTTGCTCTTGATCTTTGATGTCACGAAGTTTCCGTTAAAACCAGTCGTCCAGTTATCATGCAATTGTGCCTCACCCGACAGCTTCACGTTATAACGATCCATTCCCGTAGAACGAACGATACCATCAGAAGTCGTATTACCCAAAGAGAATGAATAGTTTCCTTTATCGAAAGACTGAGCTACATTCACGGAGTTACTCCAAGTAACGCCAGTCTGGAAGAAATCCTTCGCATTATTATAAGCTTGGGGAGTAGCCCATGGATCCAATCCTGCCGCAGCACGCTGAGGCACATAGTATTGTCCATTATGCAATCCACCTTTCGTATATTCATTTTGTACATTACCGCCATATACAGGATCATTCGCCAAGTCAGAGATAGACGGTCCCCAGCTAAATCCCGAATATGGGTTATAAGCACCTTCATTACCTTGTCCATATTCAGTTTGTAACTCAGGTAATGTAGAAACCTTATCAAACGCAAGATTCGTGTTGAATGAGATCTGAGGTTTTCCTTTACGAGCACCTTTTCCGCTCTTTGTAGTAATAACGATCACTCCATTAGAAGCACGCATACCATACAACGCAGAAGCGGCTTGTCCTTTCAAAATGTTGATACTCTCGATATCGTTCGGATCTAAGTCTACGGCACGGTTCGCATAGTCAGCTCCACTAACGCTACCATTATTCATCGTATCCGTATTAACATCCGCCGTAGATGCGATCGGCATACCATCGATCACATACAAAGGAGAGTTATCCCCTGTAAATGAACGGGCTCCACGGATCATGATCTTGGAAGATGCGCCTGGCATACCCGATGAGGAAGCGATATCGATACCGGATACTTTACCTTGCAAAGCCCCAGACAAACTAGTGTTAGCACCTTGTGTTAACTCATCCGATTTTACATCTTGCACGGCATAACCTAAAGCTTTCTTTTCCTTTGAGATACCCATAGCCGTAACCACGACCTCATCCAAGTTTTGGGTATCAGACATCAATGTTACATTTACATTGGGAGACACAACTACCTCCTTGGATTTCATACCGATGTATGAAATAACTAATTGCTTACCATCACTAGGAACATCCAAAGTAAAATTACCGTCAAAATCCGTAACTGTTCCCACAGTCGTTCCTTTTACGATAATGGACGCACCGATCACCGGCTCACCATCTTCTCCGACTACCTTACCGGTAACCTTCGAGGTCTGTGCCGAAACTACTCCTACGCTCATCGCAAGAAATAGTAGCACAGAAGTCAACTTTTTCTTCATAGACACATTCTTTTTATTTAAACTAAACTAGAAATTCAATTAAGCTTTCGTGGACTATAGTTCATACAGAACTACCAATTTTCAATATTTTATTTAGTGTAGTCATATGAAAAAAAATTATCATATAAGTTTAGATCTATTAAAATTCTGTAATAAATATATTGGATTTGAGAGATATTGTTTATCAGCCATATTGGGAGGATAAGAAAAGCCAGCCGTTTTTCACAAATATCTACATAAAATAAAGTTGTAAATATTTTTAGTGATAAGCTATATGCTATAAAATATCCAGAATAAGTTGATATCAAGTCCAATATCATGCCTATAAAGAGTAAGCTCACTATTTGTTACGATAAAATTAAGATAAAAATAATTTTTTTATTTGTCAAAAAGAAACTATCGGCAGCGATAACTCATTGATTTGTGATACGATCATGTCACCTGAGTCGATTTAGACAGTGGTTATATTGCAAATTGACAGATTTAACAATTAAGAAAACAAAGGAAATATATCACAATAATAATAATTTGTTGTTTTTTTCAGGTATAATTTATAGTTTTGCAACCGTTTTTCATTTAATAGGTATGTCGTAAAACATAAAATGGAGTAGTTCTGTATGAACTTAGTTAATCAACCATTAAAATGCAGAGAAAACATTTTTAAGTATATAGTTAATAAATAAGTGTGTTTATGAAGAAAAAGTTGACTTCTGTGCTACTATTTCTTGCATTGAGTGCAGGTGTGGTTTCAGCACAGACCTCGAAGGTTACCGGTAAGGTAATTGGGGAAGATGGAGAGCCGGTGATCGGTGCCTCTATTATCGTAAAAGGGACAACCGTGGGAACAGTCACGGATTTTGATGGAAACTTTGAACTAGAAGTACCTGCGAATGGTAAACAATTGGTTATTTCATACATCGGTATGAAATCTCAAGAAGTTGCGGCCACTTCTAATGTAAATGTAAAACTATTAGCCGATACCCAGAACTTGGATGAAGTCGTGGTTACGGCTATGGGTATCTCAAAGGAAAAGAAAGCTTTAGGTTATGCGGTTCAAGATGTGAAAGCGGATGAGTTGACGAAAGGAGCTAATACTAGTTTGTCTGGCGCATTACAAGGTAAGGTTTCTGGAGTGGAGATCTCTCCTTCTTCCGGTATGCCGGGTGCCTCTTCTAAGATCACGATTCGTGGTTCCAGATCTTTTACAGGGGATAATACTCCTTTGTATGTGATTGACGGTATGCCTGTCGCTTCAACGGCTGATGTGGACACCGGTAGTTCTGTTTCCGGTACGGACTTTGCATCTCGTGCGGTGGATATCGATCCAAACGATATTGAAAGCATTAATATATTAAAGGGACAGGCCGCATCTGCCTTGTATGGTATGCGTGCAACAAATGGAGTAATTGTCATTACGACCAAAAGTGGAAAGGGAGCCCGTAAAGGTAAACCTCAGGTCGCTTTTAATACCAGCTTATCTTTTGATAAGGTTTCAACGATGCCTGAATACCAAAAAGTGTATGCGCAGGGTACAAATGGCAAGTATAGCCCGTATGCTTCAACTTCTTGGGGACCACTAATCAGCGAATTGCCTAACGATCCGACTTATGGAGGAAATACGGATAATGAGTTTACCAAGCAATATGGTAAGCATGAAGGTATGTATTATGTACCTCAGCGGGCCGCTGCGGGATTAGACCCTTGGGCTCAACCACAAGCTTACGACAATATCAAGGATTTCTTCAACGTGGGTACGACATGGAGTAACTCCGTGAATGTAGCTCAAGCTTTTGATAAAGGTAACTATTCCTTCTCGATCGGTAATACTACGCAAGATGGTATTATTCCAAATACAGGCATGGACCGATACAACGCAAAAATGAGTGCCGAAGCTCAATTACACAAGAACTGGTCTACTGGATTTAACGGTACCTATGTAAATTCGAAGATCAGCAAGCAGTCTAGTGCCAATAATGGAATCTTAGCTACTGTTTACGGAGCTCCTTCTAGCTACGATTTAGCCGGTATCCCAAGTCATGTTGAGGGTGACCCGTATACACAAAATACATTCCGTAGCACATCAGGTTTTGACGGAGCTTATTGGGCGGTAGATAACAACGAGTTCTTGGAACGTTCACAACGTTTCTTTGGAAATACTTATTTGAAATATTCTACGAAGTTCAATACCGATAATCACAAATTGGATGTCAAGTATCAATTGGGTGTGGACTCTTATACGACTAATTATACGGATTCTTGGGGTTATGGACATGCAAATGGTTATGGAGAGATTGATCACTATGGATATTCAATCACGGAGTTGAACTCTTTGTTGACCGCTGCATATACTTGGAATATCAATGAAGATTGGTTGTTCGATGCCCTTGTTGGTAATGAATTGGTAGAGAATCAGCGGAAATTTTACGAGTCTTATGGAGCGAACTATAACTTCCCGGGTTGGAATCATATAGATAATGCTACAACTATGGTAGCATCCGAGTCATTACGCCGGAAACGCACAGTTGGTAACTTTGCTAGCATTTCATTGTCTTACGCTAACATGGTTTACTTCAACGCAACTGTTCGTAACGATATCGTATCTAATATGCCTCGTAACAACCGCTCATTCACTTATCCATCTGTTTCCTTGGGCTGGATTTTCACAGAATTAGAACCATTGAAGAATAATGTCTTGACTTATGGTAAATTACGTGCTTCTTACGCCGAAGTAGGACAGGCTGGAGATTATTATGATTCTTATTATACTACACCTGTTTACGGTGGTGGTTTTTATGGTTCTACGCCTATACAATATCCTATGAGTGGAATTACGGCGTTCACTCCATATGCTCGTGTGTATGATCCGAATTTGAAACCTCAGAACACGAAGTCTTATGAGTTAGGTGTGGATTTGACCTTCTTGAATGGTCTGTTCTCATTGAACTATACCTTCTCTCGGCAGAATGTGAAAGATCAGATATTTGAGGTTCCTTTGGCTGGTTCTACAGGCTCTGCAGAATTAGTAACCAATGGTGGCGCTATCCATACGAACGCTCATGAGATTACGTTGGGAATCAATCCGATCAATACGAAGAATTTTAAATGGGATATGGCATTTAACTTCTCTAAGATCGATAACTACGTAGATGAGCTGGCTCCGGGTGTAGAGAGTATTTTCTTGGGAGGTTTCGTTGATCCGCAGGTACGTGCGAATATTGGCGATAAATTCCCTGTAATCTATGGTACGACTTTCTTGCGTAATGACAACGGTGACATTGTCGTAGACGAAGATGGCTTGCCTCAGATCGGTAGTGAGGGTGTGATCGGTAAGGTTTCCCCGGATTTCCTCTTGGGTTTCAATACTAATTTTGAGATCTACAAATTCCGTATCGGTGCTACGTTCGATTGGAAATGTGGTGGACAGATGTATAGCGGTACATTGAACACGTTGAACTATTATGGTACAAGTATGGAGTCTGTTGAAAGTCGTACGGCCGAGACTTTCCGTTTTAGTCATCCGGCTGTAAAGCAGTTGGAAGATGGTTCCTATGTAGCTAATGACATAGATATCAAAGGCGAAGACGCTTTATCATATTATGACCGCATGACGCTTATTTCCGAAGCTGGTATCTATGACAGTGGTTTCTTGAAACTACGTGAGTTGTCCGTTAGTTATCCAATATGGGATAAGAATGGAATCAACGTGAACTTAAATGTTTTTGCCAGAAATATCATTCTTTGGTCTGAGTTGAAAGGTTTGGATCCTGAGGCTTCTCAAGGTAATAATAATATGGGCGGTGGCTTCGAGCGCTTTTCTATGCCGGGTGCTTCGAGCTATGGCTTCGGTTTAAATGTGAAATTCTAATAAAGGAAACAAAAGATGAAACTTCAAAATATCTCAAAAAAATTATTGACGGGAGTTGTTTTCACCGCAGCCTTGGTCTCTTGCTCTGAGGATAAGATGGATGAGATCAACAAAGATCATAATCATACCACAGCAGTTCCCGCAAAGATGATCCTTACGGATGTCATGACTTCGACTGCGTTTAGCGTGGTTAGCGGCGATTTCAATTTATATGGTGGTATGTATGTGGAACATGAGACAGGTTCGCATAATCAATTCTACTATGCGGAAACCCGTTCTTCTTGTACATCGGCTTCTACCTTTAATAACTCATGGGGGGGAACCTATTCGACACTGAAAGATGCTTTGACCTCAGTCAAAATCGCAGAAGAAGAGCAGAACTTCATAACAAAAGGCATTGCGGAACTTTTCGTAGCTTACAATTTGGCGATCTTGACAGATATGTATGGTGATACACCTTGGAAAGAGGCTTGTGACTATACAGTATCTATGACTCCCGCTATCGATAAACAAGAGGAGATTTATAAGGATATCATGGCCTATGTGGATGCCGCAATTGAAGATCTTCAGAAATCAGATCTGACGAGCCTGTCTAATCAAGATTTGATTTATAAAGGTGACGCTTCGGCTTGGCTAAAGACAGCTTATGGCTTGAAGGCTCGTTATACAATGCGCTTGATGGGACGTAGCGCTGATGTTAAGAGCGATATGGAAAAGGTGTTGGATTATGTTTCCAAGTCGTACACCTCGGCAGCCGAGCAATGTAGCTATGCTATGTATGGTGTGGGTGTTAATATCAACCCATTTTTCGGAGTATTCTATTCTCGTTTAGGTGAGGTAGCCAGCCGAAGTATGTTTGATAAATTGAATGAGCGTAATGATCCACGTATCAGACGTTGCTATGTAGAGGCTAACAGCCAAACGATGATTGCTTCTAAGGATGATCCATTATTGAATCTTGCTCATAATGGTGATTTAGTGCAAAGTCAGTTAGAATATACTGTTTCCATGTTCTGTGCAGCTCAAACCGCTCCGACTCACATCTTAAGTTATCATGAGGTATTGTTCTTGAAGGCAGAGGCTTTGTGTCGTTTAAATCGTAAGGATGAGGCAAAAGCAGTGTTGAAAGAGGCTGTTGTCGCAGGTATGGCTAATATGGAGGTTAATATCAAGTCTGCCCTCGCTTCTGATTATTGGGGAGGTTTCTTGAATGTAACAAACGAGGTGACACCGGAGGAGGCCGCTTCTTACTTTGATGAGAATGTCGCTCCCTTATTCGATGCTAATCCTTTGAAAGAGACGATGATTCAGAAATATATTTCTTTCTGGAACGCAGATGGAGAGTCTACCGAGTGCTATAATGACGTACGTCGTTTGAAGAGCTTGGGTGAGGATATTTATGGCTTGCAAAATCCGGGTAAGTTCCCGTTAAGATGTCCGTATGGTAATGATGATACTACGACTAATCCTAATATACAAGCTGCTTATGGTGATGGTCAGTATGTGTTTACCGAAAACGTATGGTGGGCTGGCGGAACTCGCTAATCAATATATAAAAGCATAACGAGTGACAACATTCAAAAAAGGGGAAGAATATCTTAATGATATTTTTCTCCTTTCTTATAAATCCACATTCTAGCCGAACTTCAATCGTGTCTCAATCTTCTCAAGATCGCGGACAATCGTCATATCCATGATATTGCTATAGATCTCGGTAGTACGAACACTTTTATGCCCTAACAACTTTTGTACCGTAGTTATATTCGCTCCATTATATAATAATAAGGTAGCATTTGTATGCCGAGCCGTATGAAAAGATACCTTCTTATCAATACTTGCCAATTGGCTGATTCGGCGTAATTGCTTATTCACGTTTGAATTAGAGGATAAGGGAACACCAAACAGGGTTCTCGGCGCATTCTTATATCGCTCATAGATAGGTAAAGATTTACCCTCGAACAAGAGGAATAGCGGCAAACGGACACTCACATCTGTCTTCACCGATGAATAAACCAGCCAAACCTTATCATCAATAATCAAAAAGTTCTCTTTCGTTATACTTACTATGTCTGAGAAACGTAATCCCGTGTAGCAACTAAATAAAAACATATCCAGACACCGGCGCAATGTACGCTGCCCATCCAGCTTTAAGTTTTCCAAACGACCTAACTCCTCAGGCGTTAAATGAGTACGCTTACTCTCTTGATATTTAATCTTATATTTCCGAAATGGATATTTGTGCAACTCGAACAACTCCTTATTAATCGCCAAGTTGATATATCGTTTCAAATGCTTCATATGTTTAGCGATCGTATTTCGATGATACTCCTGCTTCAATAAAAAATATTCAAAATCGCATAAGAAATTGAAATTAATATCCTTAAACAGAACGTCCTTCTTGTATAAGGATAGAACATGCAAAGTGGACAAATGGTTTTTTAACGTCGATTCTTTTAAATTACTATGTAAAATCTCCTCACGCATGAAAACAAGAAAAGAGGAAGACGTAGATGTCGAAGAGGTCTCCTCACGCAGATCCTTCAACGAAAAACCGTTATTCGCTTGTCTCTTCTCCAGCTCATCTCTCTCCAACTCCATAACATAGTTCTGAAGATACAGGTTTAACGCATCCATATTCGGATGATTCTTTATGGAACGTCTTTTGTTGTCCCATTGACAAGGTTTCACATAAACCTTCGTTGAAAAATACCTCTTTTGCCTATTCAGATAGGCCTCTACTTGAATCAAAGCTTTTCCTTCCGCATTCAGTTGCTTTTTTCGATTAAACACTAAGTTATAAATTACTTTTTCCATGGTACTGATACATTTATTATTATCTGATTGTAAACACGAAGGAACAATAATAAGTTCTTTGTAGCACAAACTACAAACTAAAAGTTTGTTATCACGGGTACCAACTAATAAAAAAACATGTATCCAAGAAAAAAAGAATCTTCCAAATACATGGCAAACCCAATTTTTCTATCAGATTTCCACTAAAAATCAATAATCTTCACTAGCTCGAACCGCTTGTCTACGCAAGCGGGTAATTCATGCGGGTAATGGGTTACGTAAATCAAGGTTTTCCCCGGACGATCGCAGAATTGCTCGATAATAGCAGCCGCCTTTTTCTTATTGCTCACATCCAGACCGTGGAGAGGCTCATCTAATATAATTAAATCGGGGTCTTTCACGAAAGCTCTCACTAATAAAGCCAAACGTTGTTCTCCCGATGATAAGGTCAAGAATAAACGATCTTTCAAATGTTTGATACCAAAAACTTTCATCCACTCCAAGGCAACCGTTTCTTGTTCGGTATTACACTTACGAAACAAGCCGATCGAATCGAAAAATCCGGAACCTACAATATTCAAGGTAGGAACATTCTCTTTATAATATAAGTGCATCTCCGGCGATACATATCCGATACGCTTCTTGATATCCCAAATACTTTCTCCGGAACCTCTCTTTCTATCAAACAAATACAACGTATTCGCATATGATTGAGGATTATCCGCATAAACCAAACTCAGCAAGGTAGATTTACCAGCACCATTCGGACCAAATAACGCCCACTTCTCTCCGTTCTTGATTTCCCAATCCAAGTCTTTTAAGATCGTGCGGCTACCATAGCGTATCCTTACACGTTCCATGCGTAAAGTCACCTCATGGGAAGAGGCTATTTTGTTCATATCCACAGGTAAACAAACCTTACCAACTTCCTCGCACGCATGAATGCCTTCCGTTGGAAAAAGACGGGTGATTAATTCCGTATCCGTCATAAACTCCTCTCGAGTCAGCGGAGGCAAGCAAGTACGATCATGGATAGGCAATACATGCGTGATCACAGCCGGTATGTCCTTGGGATTGGATAATAATAAAACGACCTGCACTCCATTCAAATTCGTCATCTGCCCCAACATTTCTACCAATAAATCCCGGGATGGAGCGTCTAAGCCGATAAAAGGATTATCTAAAATCAAAACACGAGGACGACTAAGCAACGCCCGGACAATCAATAATTTTCGCAATTCACCACTTGATAAGAATATCAACCGCTTAGGTAATAAATCCTCTATACCGAAAAGAGTCAATATCTTCGCTAAATTATCAGAGCCAGCATATTCCTTCAACAATTCCTCGACTGTAGGCATCTCATCCGTCTCTGTCGAATGCCAACGTTGTTGGTAATAAGAATTCCGGCAATCTGCTAATGAATATATATCTTTAAACGCTATACTTTTGATAAAATCACAGACATTCCCGTCTCCTGCGAATACAACCTCCCCTTTCTTAAAAGCGAATTTCCGTTGCATAATGTCTGCTATCAAAGTTTTTCCAGCGCCATTCGGACCTATCACGGTCCATTGTTGTCCTTCATCAATCCGCCAATTCACGGGTGCCGTAAAACGTAATTCCGGTAAACGGGTAACGATATTCTTGATATTGATGACCATCTTTCCTTCTTTTTCCATACTTTCTAAATAAACGGAGCAAAGGTACATAGTTTATTTAAGAATGACAGCATAATGGCAAAAAAGGGGACTACTCGTCACGAGCAGTCCCCCTATAGTATACAGGCACTTGGTCTGTCTATGTTTACTAGTAGTTAATGAACGCCTGTACGTGTATCCCACCACATTTGTTTACCCCAAAAATTATCTACAACCTCAGCGTTAAACGGCGCATTATTTGTTTTGTTCAACGAAAGCTCCGTATTCGGATAAGGAGAACGGAAAGGAGGCACATTATGATTCGCATATTTAGTGGCACGTCCCGGAGCGATATAATGAGTCTCGGGAACACCCGTACGACGATACAAAGACCATCCTTCCATGGCTTGCTTGAACATCGCCACCCACTCCTCGTACCAGATTTGCCTCATGTCGTTCTTAAACTTCCCGGCACCTGCCATATAAACCTCTATAGCGTCTTCCGCTACTCCATTTTCCTCCAAAGAAAAGCGAACCGCCTTATTATAGGCCTCCTCCGCAGTCATACCCTTCGTGTTATATCCCAGTTTCGCTGCCTCTGCAATATGGAAATAAACCTCAGCTACACGCATGTAAGGAGAGAAACCACCTAAATCAACACCATACCGATACCCCCATACGGAATAAAGGCGAGAAGGAGGATTGGATGCCGCCCCGATCGTATAACCGCGATAAACCGGGGTTCCATCCGTATAATCGCTCTCCGTATCCCCCTCGGAAGGAGGAGTTTGGCTAGACGGTGTCGGCATACAATAAATCGAGATACGCGGGTCTTTATTCTCCAACAAATAATTCACCATCACGTCGGAACAACAGAACTCAGACTTACGCGTACGGTATGCGTCAGCTATCGGCTCGTAGTAATTGCCATCGCCTCCCAACCACCAGAAGAACGCATTGTCATCGTTATCCTTCATGACCGGGTAACTAACAGGATCAGCCAGCACCTCTTCCACAGTCTGCTGGGCCAAAACTGGACTTACCTCAGAGATACGGATCGCTAAACGCAAACGCAAGGAGTTGCAATACTTCTGCCACTTCAGCATATCGCCATGAAACAATAAGTCGCCACTACTAATATCATCGTCGCCACCGGCTGCGAACCCATCAGCCGCCTCTTTCAATTTCGCCAGCAAAGCCGGATAAATATCCTCTTGCTTGTCATACTTCGGAGTCAACACGCCAGCGGCCATCTTGACTGCGTCAGAATAGGGAACATCGCGCCAACGATCCGTAGCGATCTGGATCACGTGCGCCTCCAACACCTTGGCCACGTTCAACATATTCGGGGAAGCTTCCGAACGTCTTTGGATATCCATCACATTGTTAAGCACACGGTAAATATGCTCCCAGTTCGTATCTTGCACACCCGGACGGAACAGATAACGGGCCTCATCTATATAACTCATCTTGGCTACATATCCACCAAACGACATAGGCTCATCCATAGCGAACCAACGATCATAAAAACGATAGGAAGTGTTATATAAGGAATATGCCAACAAATTCTCGGTCGGCACATTTTCCGCATTATCAGGATCTGTATTCACTTCCTCGAAGGAATCCGTACATCCTACCATGAACAATGAAGACAAGGCCACACACGCCGTACTTATATTTTTAATATATTTTTTCATCTTTCTATACTATGACTATAAATGATACTTTTAGAATGTCACACCCACTTTCAGTCCAAAACTGCGAGAAGGGGGATAAGAGTTGGACTCAAAACCGACATTTGCATTCGCCGCACCCGTCGTAGACTCCGGATCCAAATGGATTTGGTTTGATTTATGCACCCAAAGCAACGCAAGGTTCGTTCCTACCAACGACACATGGGCCGCCTTCAAATATTTCGTCTTTTTCAAGATAGACTGCGGGAAATTATACGTCAAATGAGCCTCACGCAATTTCAGGAAAGAACCATCAACCACGGCCATCTCGCAGATCGTATAATAGTTACCAAAGAAGTCCTCAGCGCTAACCGCCGTATTATTGATAGAGCCATCCTCATTCTTGAACACCTTGTCGGTCATCACGTTCTGTCCGGCAACAACACCTTTCTCACGAAGATCTCCCTCTGCTGTGAAGTCATAGATACCGGTATAAGTACCAAACGCTTGAGAGATTGAATATACATCCCCCCCCTTACGGAAGTCCAACAAGAAACCAAAACTCCAGTTCTTATAAGAGAACTCATTGTTGAAGCCCATTAACCAATCCGGGGCCACATCACCGATCTCCTTATTCTCCTCGTACATCGGCATACCATCTCTAACCAAGATAGCACCATCCTCATCATACACAAAACCCGTACCCACCAAAGTACCCCAACTCTTGCCAGGTTTTGCGTAGTTATAGCAACTCCAACTAGAACCGATCTCATAAGCATCCAAAGACTCTCCAGTTATCGGATCCGTGTACAACTCCACAATCTTCGATTTATCCTTAGACCAGTTCAAAGTAGCAGTCCAGTTGAAACCATCCTTATTCTGGATGATATCACCACTCACTTGAAGCTCGACACCCTTATTACTGATCTCGCCAGCATTGATCATCATCGAACGATAACCGGTAGCTGTAGAAACACGTGCCTGCATGATCTGGTCTGTTGTTGTTTTCTGATAGTAAGCTACATCCAAGTGCAAACGGTTCCGCAAGAAATTAGCCTCCACGCCGACCTCCCAAGTCTTCACCATCTCCGGACGTAAATGAGTAGCAGGGAAAGTGATCGGATTATAATACAAGCTTGTTCCATTAAACGGAGCAGAAAGAACCGAATAATAAGCGTTCGACAAATATGGATCCGTAGCGGAACCAATCTTCGCCCAACCACCCCGCAACTTCAAGAAGTTCAACCAGCCGGATTCCGTCAAGGAAGGAAGAGTCTCAGTCATGATCCAGCTCGCACTGAACGACGGATAAAAGAACGCATCCTTAATCGTAGAATCCCAATCATTACGAACACTAATATCCACGTACGCTTGATTTCTCCAACCAATTGAAGCATTGGCGTAAACCGAGTTGGAACGGCGTGTCTCGTGATTCTCCGACGCATATACCGAACCTTTGGCATTCGCTACCGTATAAAGCCCTGGCACAGTCAGTTCATCCGCACCGATAGTTTTAATGAAGTAATCATAATCACGGTAATTAGCACCTGCCAACGCATTTACCTGAAAATCACCGAACTGTTTGTTAAAGTAAGCAATGAAATCCGCATTCACCTCCGTTGTTCTACGATCGTAATCACGGAAATAACCATCCGGGTAATCGATACTCCATTCGATGTTAGACAACTGACTGGAGAAATAGGTATCCAAACCGACACGTCCCTCGAACTTCAACCAATCCGTCGGCTTATACCACAAAGATGATTTACCGAACATACGATCGCGTTTATATTTGTTCAAGTTCTTATTCAACACCCAATAAGGATTAGTAGCATAAGATTTCTGCCAGTTATAATGCGTATAAGCACCGGTCTCATCTTTCTGATCCCAATTAGCCTTCAAGTCATTCATATCGATTTGGCGACCATGCCATTGCAACAAGGACTGCATAACATTGGCCCCATCATAACCGGTACCCGGAAGATTCCCGCTAGTCGTACGTACATAATTGGCGGAAAGATCAAACTCTATATATTTATTAAAGTTCATCTTCGTATTCAAAGAGGCCGCATAACGTTGCATATCCGTATTCGGAGTCGTACCCTCTTGACCTCGATAAGAGATAGAAGCACGAGTAGACGATTTTTCCGTAGCGGCAGTCAAGCTGATCGTATGGCTCGTCGAATAACCCGTTTGGAAGAAATCCTTAATGTTATTCGGCTGAGAAACCCACGGAGTAGCCTGCCGAACCCCATTCACCACCGGGCTATTAAATTGAGGCAATTGCAAACCGATATCCAAACGAGGTCCCCAAGACTCATCCGCATTATCATTAATACCGCTACCATTTCCATCTACATAAGAATATCCCATAGAAGAGGCGAAATCCTGATAAGAACCATCGAAACCGCTGGCCTTCCAATCAAACTCAGAACCATAGTAACCTTGTCCGTACTTATTCTGCAAACCCGGCAAATTATAAATACGATCCATCGTAATATCTCCATCATAACTTACCGAAATACCTTTGTCTTTTTTTCCCGACTTCGTAGTAATCAAAATAACACCGTTACCGGCACGCATACCATAAAGGGCAGCAGAACCTCCTTTCAAGACAGAGATAGACTCAATATCCTCCGTATTGATATCATTCAATCCCGATCCCAAGATAACTGCGCTACCCGTAGGGTTATCGTTCGTCATAGGCACACCGTCTACAACGATAAGAGGCTGGTTATTTCCGAAGGAAGAGTTTCCACGGATCACGATATTCTGCGAAGCGCCAATTTGTCCACCTTGAGCGGTGACTTGTACCCCGGCAATCTTTCCGGACAACGAATTGGCAACATTCATCTGTCCCGCTTTCGTTATATCCTCCGATTTTACTTCTTGCAGCGCATAGCCCAATGATTTTTTCTCGCGTGTCAACCCCATGGCTGTTACGACCACCTCATCCAACGCCTTGGAATCCGAGTCTAGCATAACATTCACTACCGGAGCTACCGCCACTTCCTTCGTTTTCAATCCTACGTAAGAGATAAAAATCGTCTTAGCGTCTCCTGGCACATCTAAAGTAAAGTTACCCTCAAAATCCGTAACCGTACCTATCGTAGTGCCTTTCACAACAACCGCCGCACCAATCACGGGTTGCTGATCTTCCGATGATATAACATTTCCTGTTATCTTCATCGTCTGTGCCGTTGCGACTCCTATGCCTATAAACAAGCATAATAATAAAAAAGTCAATCTTTTCATAAACACACTTTTTGTTTAACAATTAATATTTAAAAAAACACTTCATATATCATAGTTTATGAAGAACTATTTCCAATATCAAATAGATTATAGATGTATCATGTAAAATCACATCAAGGCAAACAGCCTTATTTTTACAAAATAAATACATAATCAGCATGATCTTCACTTTGCAAATATATGAAATATTTTTTATTAAAAACAAATAAATACACAATCTAATGTTATCATAACATCATTCATTGAAGCAAAAAGATATTTACAGAGATTAAAAACAAACATTTTATCATTGTAAAAATATCATAATATCACAAAACAAACCTTCCTATTGTTATTTTCAGTTCATCTTCCTCTCCAAAGCGAAGAATATACAGGTTTTTAATATCATTTTAACAGATTTATAGATATCAGTAAAAAAAGAGGGTTAATTTCTATAGTTCATTACTTTTATCACATTTTACCTGTGACTATAAAGGAAATAGTTCTTCATAAACTATGCTTCCTTCAAAATAAATGGATATCAATGTGTGGCAGGTAATAATAAATAAGGTATTAAGCTATGCCAAAATTTTTGACAATATATTCCAAAGACAGGTCTGTCTCATTTTGAACTGCCCCCAAAAGTTTTTTGTCTAACTTTTGGGGGCAGTTCAAAATGAGACAGCCACCTATTAAAAAACTCTTGTTCCTTTTCCTTGGTGAATCTCCGAGGCTTGCGTAATGATCACTTGCTTCACCCCGGCGTCTATCGCTTGGTAAGCGTTTTCCAGCTTCGGGATCATGCCCCCTTGAATAATTCCTTGTTCCACATATTCCCTAAACGCTATACGATCGATTTCCGGAATCACGCTCTCGTCATCCTTCTCGTCCCGCAAAACCCCTTTCTTCTCGAAACAGAACACCAATGTCACCTCAAAATGTTTCGCCAACGCTTTAGCGGCTTCTCCTGCTATCGTATCAGCGTTCGTATTCAACATATGACCTTGCTTATCATGAGTAAGAGGAGCCAGTACCGGCACGATACCTTGATGGATAAGAGAGGCTAGCAAATCGGCGTTCACCTCTTTCACGTCGCCTACGAAACCATAATCCACCTCTGCCACGGGACGTTTGTCGGAGCGCATCAAATTCATATCCGCCCCGGTCAAGCCTAAAGCGTTTACACCCAACGCTTGCAAGCCCGCTACGATGTTTTTGTTCACCAAGCCTCCATAGACCATTGTCACGACCTTCAAGGTCTCGGCATCCGTAATACGACGACCGTTCACCATTTTACTCTCGATCCCTAATTGGGCGGCAAGCTTTGTAGCCGAGCGTCCTCCCCCATGAACCAAGACCTTATATCCCTCGATTGCAGCGAAATCATTTAACAATTGACGAAGCGTTTCTTCTTCCTCAACGATCTTCCCTCCTACCTTTATCAAGATTAGTTTTTCCATTTCCTATACATTATTATATTATAAACGAATCCTTCCAACATTCCACGCCTCCTTTCCGATAAGCAAACGCAAGGGTGTCCGGATAACAAAAAAGCGACCGTATATATTTCTATACGGCCGCCTGATTATCAAGATAGAGCGGTAGGCGAGGCTCGAACTCGTGACCCTCAGCTTGGGAAGCTGATGCTCTACCAACTGAGCTACTACCGCATTGCGGACGCAAATATAGCTATTATTTTTCTCTAAGCAAGGTTTTCGAAAGAAAAATTAAGGTAATCGTACCCAAATTGTCATTTTGACACTTTGTAATCTAAACACCCGGAGAATCGATTATTTCGAGACAAGGTAGGGCTTGCTTCCAAATCCGAGAATATTTTTCCACAACAACCTATCAGACAGAACACTAAGTATTTTCGCCAATTTATTCTAGCAAAGGATCTCCTCTCTTGCTGGTCAAAAACAGACAAACAAGAGACTTTTCATCCGAATACAATAGGCTTTTCACCCGAATACATGCGGGTTTTCGGTCGAAAACAATAAGAATCATAGTCGAAAACAACTTGCAACGCCATCATAAACACCTTACTATTGGATCATAAACACCTTGCAATGCCTATTCATACATCCGAAAAACGGCAAAATACGCTATTTCCGCCTTCCCTTTCTCTCTATTTTAGCTTTCCCACAAAAAGCATCTGCCATCAAAAAGCCTTTATTCCAGTCAAAACAATAGAAAAAAAGGATTTTAGGTGACATCAAGGATCGGAAGACTTACATTTTGGCTCAGTTGCCCTAGGCCTATTCCAACTTTTATCTTTATAGAAAAGAAATGATTACCTTTGCGGCAAATAATCAAGAAGAAGATGAAAAAGATATTATTTCTATTCCTGCTGGGGATTCTTTCCCTATCGGCGATGGCGCAACCCAAACTGAGCGAGGAAGCCCGTATCAGTCTGATGACCAGCGCACCGTACGACGAGGAAGTATTCACCGTGTACGGGCATGCCGCTCTACGCATACACGATCCCAAGCAGAATATCGATTATATATTCAATTATGGTATATTTGATTTCTCCAAGCCTAATTTTATCTACCGATTCGCTAAAGGAGAGACGGATTATAAACTGGGAGTGGCTGATTTCCAAGACTACGTGATCGAGTACCAAATGCGGGGCAGCGATATCACGGAGCAAGTATTGAACCTCACCCAAGAAGAGAAAGAGCACATATGGGATGCCCTGCTTATTAATTACAGGCCGGAGAACAGGGTATATCGTTATAACTTCTTCTTCGATAATTGCGCTACCCGCCCTGCCGCGATCTTGGAAAAGGAGATCAACGGGAACGTCGATTATCAGTATCCCTTTCAATCCCAGACCTTCCGGGATCTTATTAATTATTGTACCCGAAACCATCCGTGGCTCACATTCGGATGCGACCTAGCGCTAGGCAGCCCTACCGACCGGAAGGCCACCCAGCACGAGATGCTCTTCCTCCCCCCTTATCTAAAAGAAGCGTCCGCTAAAGCCACCATCACGGGCCCGGACGGGACAATCCGCCCATTGGTGAGCGAGACCCACGTGATCGGAGCCGGGGAAGCCGACGAGCCGGAAAAAGACATCTGGGATTTATTCACTCCTTTAGTCTGCGCTTGGCTCCTGTTCGGAATCGTTTTAGGGCTTACTTGGACCGAATGGCGCAAAAAAAAATACTTCCTATGGGTGGATTGTGTCCTTTTCTCGGTAGCCGGAGCCGGAGGTGTCATCCTCTTCTTTCTTAGCTTCATATCCGTCCATCCCTGCACGTGGCCGAACTGGTCTTTGGTATGGTTACAGCCGCTCGATTTGATCGCTGTTATTTTGTTTTGCGTAAAAAAGCTGAAGAAGGCTGCATATTACTATCATTTTATTAACTTTGCGGCGCTTACGCTGATGTTACTGGGATGGCATTTCATTCCGCAACATCTAAACAGTGCCTTTATTCCGCTTGTAGCCTCGATTTGGGTTCGTTCGGGTTGGGGTGTTTACAGAAATATATGGAGAATCGGATGAGAAAAATTATAACGTCACTTATCGCTATCCTCGTGGTAACAAACCTCGAGGCGCAGCAACGTACCCCCAAATTGGTGGTATGTATTACTGTGGATCAGCTAAGGGGCGACTATATAGAATACTTTTATAATACATTTGGCGAACGGGGCTTCAAGCGTTTGATGAACGAAGGGTTGGTGTATAACAATATCCGCTTCGAGTTCTCGGACATAGACCAAGCCAGCGCGTTCGCTACTCTTTTTACCGGAAGCAACCCTTGCTTCAGCGGTATCGCCGGAGATAAGACGTTTGATTTCGAGAAAGAGAAAGAGGCCTCGATCTTAAACGATCCCGAATATCTGGGTAACTACACGAAAGAGAATTATTCGCCCAAGAATTTATTCAGTTCCACGATCGGCGACGAATTGAAAATCGCCTCTCAAGGAAGAAGCGACGTATATTCCATCGCCCCGGATGCCGAGGGCGCCATCCTTTCCGCCGGACATGCGGCGAACGGAGCTTTCTGGATGGATAACACCAACGGGAAATGGGCTACCACGACGTACTACAAGGGAATCCCTTGGTACGTAGACCGCTATAATAACGGCCCGGAATCCTTGGCGTCACGCTTAGAAACCATGGTATGGACTCCTACCCTTCCGATGGAGAAATACGATGCCTTTCCTTACGTATTGGATGATCTTCCTTTCCGCTATACGTTCAGCGAGAAGTTCGCGAACTGCTATCCGAACCTGAAGACCTCGCCGTTTATCAATAAGGAGATCAATCGCTTGGCCCTCCAGTTCCTAGAGTACGGAGGGTTTGGTACACGCAGTTGCCCGGATATGTTGTCTATCACGTACTATGCGGGCAATTACCGGGGTACGATGAGCAAGGAATACACCCGGGAGATTCAAGATACGTATTACCAACTCGATCAAGATATCGAGAAGCTACTGGATGCGATCGACAAGAAAGTGGGCTTGGCCAATACATTGGTAGTCTTTACAGGTTCCGGTTATTATAAAAGCGAGGAGTCTTATCCGGACGGCTTGATGGTGAACGGTGGCGAGTTCCACCCGAAACGTTGTCTGGCCCTGCTTAATATGTACTTGATGGCCATTTACGGCCAACATACCAGTTGGGTACAAGGATACTACGACAACCAGATCTACTTGAACCGCAAGGCGATAGAAGACGCCAAGCTGGATCTGACAACTTTACAAAACAAGGCCGCCGAATTCATACAGGAATTTAGTGGCATACAACTCGTCACCACAGGTAGAAGCTTGCTTATGGGCGACTGGAACGAGGGAACCGCCCAATTCCGTCAAGGTACGCACCATCTGAGACGGGGCGATCTGATCATCGAGTTGCAACCCGGTTGGAAAGTGAACCTCGACAATCCGAAAGAAAAAGTCAAGATTATACGCAATAATGCTGTTATCACCCCGCTGGTATTTATGGGCAACGGGTTGAAACCCCAACATATCTACCGCGAAGTCAAGGCCACTGAGGTAGCCCCCACGGTAACCCATGTGCTAAGAATCAGGCCACCAAACGCTACTCAAAGCTTGCCGCTCTGGGAGCTGACAACCAAATAATAGAGAATTGATCATTAAAAGTTGATAATTATCAAGGGTTGTGTGGCTCTTCCTTTATTTATTATTATCTAATTATTCAAACAACAAAGTAATAACAGACGATAGTTGCTCAACTATCCATTAACATAAGAATCATGGGATTTAATGAGTTTATGACGAAGCTGTTCGGCAATAAGTCGCAGCGTGACCTTAAAGAAATCACACCTTACGTAGATAAGGTAAAGGCCGTATATCCGTCAATCAAGGCACTCTCGAACGACGAGTTGCGTGCGAAAACAGATGAGATCAAACAGCGTATCCAAGACTACGTAGCCGAAGAGAAAGCCCAAGTGGAAGAGCTTCGTAAAGGCATCGAGGATAAGGAACTGGAAGAACGTGAGGCGATCTGGGCCGAGGTAGATAAAATTGAGAAAGCTATCACGGACAAGATGGAAGTGGTACTGGAGCAATCCTTACCCGAGGTATTCGCCATCATGAAAGATACGGCCCGCCGTTTCGCCGAGAATGAGGAAGTGGTAGTTACCGCTAACCAATTCGACCGGGATCTGGCCGCTCGTTTCGACTTTGTACGCATCGAGGACGATAAGGCGATTTACGCCAATCACTGGAAAGCCGGGGGAAACGAGATCACTTGGGATATGGTCCATTACGACGTTCAGCTATTCGGTGGCGTCGTTCTTCATAAAGGTAAGATCGCTGAGATGGCGACCGGTGAAGGTAAGACCTTGGTGGCTACCCTTCCGGTATTCTTGAACGCTTTGACACGTAACGGCGTACACGTGGTAACCGTGAATGATTACTTGTCAAAACGTGACTCCGAATGGATGGGCCCGCTTTATATGTTCCACGGACTTTCCGTAGACTGTATCGACAAACACCAGCCGAATTCCGAGGCTCGCCGTAAGGCTTACGAGGCGGATATCACGTTCGGTACGAACAACGAGTTCGGCTTCGACTACTTGCGAGACAATATGGCGATCAGCCCGAAAGACTTGGTACAACGCAAACACAACTATGCCATCGTCGATGAGGTGGACTCCGTATTGATCGATGACGCTCGTACGCCGTTGATCATCTCCGGACCGATCCCTCGCGGAGAGGAACAATTATTCGAGCAGTTCCGCCCGAACGTGGAGGTTGTCGTGAATGCGCAGCGTAACCTTTGCTCACAATTGCTGATCGAGGCCAAGAAGAAAATGACTAGCAGCGACCCGAAAGAGGTAGAGGAAGGTACCATCCAATTGTATCGCTCTTTCAAGGGATTCCCTCGCAACAAGGCTTTGATCAAGTTCCTAAGCGAGGAGGGCATAAAATCACAGATGTTGAAGACTGAGGAATATTTCATGTCCGAGAACATGCGCCATATGCACGAGGCAACCGATGAGCTGTATTTCGTGATCGATGAAAAGAACAATAGTATCGAATTAACGGATAAAGGTCTCGACTTATTAACCGGCAAGATGGACGACCCGACATTCTTCGTACTTCCCGATATTACTTCCCAATTATCCCAATTGGAGAATATGACAGGAACCGAGGAAGAGAAACAGGCCCAAAAGGACGAGATATTGGCGAACTATTCCGTCAAGAGCGAACGTGTACATACCATCAACCAGCTGTTGAAGGCATACGCTTTGTTCGAGAAGGATATCCAATACGTAGTTATGGACAACAAGGTCATGATCGTCGACGAGCAGACGGGTCGTATCATGGACGGACGCCGTTATTCCGATGGCCTGCACCAAGCGATCGAGGCTAAGGAACGTGTAAAGGTAGAAGCCGCTACACAAACATTCGCCACGATCACCTTGCAGAACTACTTCCGTATGTACCATAAGCTGTCCGGTATGACCGGTACGGCGGAGACGGAAGCAGGCGAGTTTTGGGACATCTACAAATTGGACGTAGTAGTGATCCCGACCAATCGCCCGATCGCCCGTAACGATATGAACGATCGTATCTATAAGACAAAACGTGAAAAATATAATGCCGTCATCGAGGAAGTCGTACAGCTGACAGAGGCAGGTCGTCCGGTATTGGTGGGTACAACATCCGTAGAGATCTCCGAATTATTGAGTCGCATGCTTACGATGCGTAAGATCCAGCACAATGTATTGAACGCTAAGTTGCACCAGAAAGAGGCCGAGATCGTGGCCTTGGCAGGTCTGAAAAGTACGGTTACGATCGCTACCAACATGGCCGGTCGTGGTACCGATATCAAACTATCTAAAGAAGTTAAGGATGCCGGCGGTTTGGCGATCATCGGTACGGAACGTCACGAGAGCCGTCGTGTAGACCGTCAGTTACGTGGTCGTGCCGGACGTCAGGGAGACCCGGGCTCATCCGTATTCTTCGTATCTTTGGAAGACGACTTGATGCGTTTGTTCGCCTCCGAGAAGATCGCCGGCTTGATGGATAAGCTTGGTTTCAAGGAAGGCGAGGTTCTGGAGCACAATATGTTGAGCAAGTCCGTAGAACGTGCCCAGAAGAAAGTAGAGGAAAACAACTTCGGTATCCGTAAACGTCTGTTGGAATACGACGACGTGATGAACTCACAACGTAACGTAATCTACACCCGTCGTCGCCACGCCTTGATGGGAGAGCGTATCGGTCTGGACGTATTGAACACGATTTACGATACTTCTACAGCAATCGCCGATCAACATGCCGAGGACTTCGAAGGCTTCAAGTTGGAATTGTTCAAGACATTCGCCATGGAAAGCCCGTTCACGGAAGACGAATTCAAGAGCATGAAACCGGAGCAACTCGTAGAGAAATTGTTCGAGGAGGCATTGAAGACTTATAAACGTCGTATGGAACGCATGACGCAAGTCGCTCATCCGGTTATCAAGCAAGTATACGAGAATCAAGGAGCGATGTACGAGAACATCATGATCCCTATCACGGACGGCAAGCGCATGTACAATGTATCTTGTAACCTGAAAGAGGCTTACGACACAGAATGTAAGGCTATCGTTAAATCCTTCCAGAAATCAATCGTATTGCATATGATTGACGAGGGATGGAAAGAGCATCTACGTGAGATGGACGAGCTGCGCCACTCCGTACAGAACGCTAGCTACGAGAACAAGGATCCATTGTTGATCTACAAACTTGAATCTTACAACCTGTTCAAGACGATGGTGGACAACATGAACCGTAAGACAGCCGCCATCTTGATGCGTGGACAGATCCCGGTACGTGAGGAGCCGACCGAGGAACAACGCCAAGCCATGCAAGCCCGTCAAGCGGCCGTAGCCCAGCAAGCCGCCCAAGCGATCGCCGAGGAAAGAGCCCGTCAACGTATCGCCGTACAAGAGGCCGCCCCGGAGAAGCACGAGGATATGAGCCGTTACCGCACGGAGAAAACAGACTTGAGCGGAAACAACTCACAAGCCGAGGCACCTCAACCGAAGCAAGCTCCGGTTCGTGCCGAGAAACGAGTAGGACGTAATGATCCATGTCCTTGCGGAAGTGGCAAGAAATACAAAAACTGCCACGGACAAGGTTTATAAGGAACTAGAAACATAAAAAGGGGGAGTACGCCGGAATTCCGGCGTACTCCCCCTTTTTATGTT
>NZ_SRYM01000031.1 GCF_004793765.1 Parabacteroides distasonis
GTGGACCAAATTTATTTAATTTTTAACTAGCTCCCATTTTTATGGGACACTAGTGATGTAATTTATCAAAAGAGTCACCCGCTCTTTGAGAAATAAATTTTGATTGGATTGTTTCTCTAACTCAATGGCCCTAGCTTCATTTTTCACTGTCGATTGAGAGTATCTGTCTATTTCGCATTGATATTCTCGGTTTTCAGATTCTAAACGCTCCGTTTCTTTCTGCAAGTTTTTGATATTGATCTCAATATTATCTTGATATTCTTTTTTTTCTGATTGTAGAATCTGAATATTATTGCGCAAATCATCGATCAACCTTATTTTATCATCAAAATCTTCAAGTATAGATTTCATCAAAATCTTATTCGTTTGTATTATCTCTTCATTTTCATGCACTTTTGAGAGATATTCATGAATATGCTCTTCTGATTTCCTTAAGCGCCGTTCTTTCAGCCATAACTTGCGCTGATAACCAAAAGCGAGCAGCCCGATGAAAAAAATCATAACGATCCAACCTCTAAGGATCAATTTCCGCAACCGCTCTTTTTCCAACAAAAGAGTTTTCTTCTCATTTTCCAATTTCTCATTATCGTATTTCTCTTGCGCTTCCGCTATAGCCTGCGTACGATTTACACTATTTATAGAATCCGTAAAAAAGCGATATTGATCTATATATTTAAAAGCTTCTTCATGATTATGCTTTCTTCTCGAAATAAAATACAAAGCCAAATTTGTGGTTTGAATTCTTTCAATGTTAGAAGTGTTTAGTGACTCCTTAAAATAAACCTCCGCAGAATCCAATTCTCCCATTCGATAAAGGATGACCGCTATTCCAAACGTAGCCGATGAAAAGTTGATAGAATCCCCAGACTGAGACTTTAAAGCCAATTCCTCTTTTTGATATTCCAAAGCCCTCTTATAATCACCTTCATTAAAATACACAACTCCTAACTCTCCAATAGCCATAGCTTGCGCCTTCAAATCATTAATCAATTCCGCATTCTCCAAAGAACGTTCAAAGTAATAACGGGCACTATCCAACCGCTTGCGCTCCGCAAATGTCCGCCCCAACTCCGAATAAGCATGCGACCAATCATCTCTTCGGGGAACTTGCGTGACATAATAAATGGCTTCCCGGAACTGTTCGAATGCCAGATCATAGACCTTCTGCTCCCGATACACACGCCCCAAGGTCTGGCAAATCAATGAGGCGAACAACGGCTCATCAAAACTGCCGATTAAGTCTCTCGCCCATACATAGCACTCGGTGGCCTCTTCCAATTTACCCAAGTCTTTCAATACGGAACCCTTATAAAACCAAGCTTGCGCCTTCCTATGCCCATCTCCTTGCTTATCGAAATAACGAAGAGCCACGTTGATCAGCGAGTCCGATGTATGCTTCTTATAATTTTTATCCCAAGCCTGTGTATAGAGCAAGCACCAAGTGGCATCGTTCAGCTTATCCGAAGGGGAAGGTTTAGGCACCTTTTCCAATAAGGCCAATGCGCTGTCCGGATGATCCCACATGATAGAGTCAATCTGTGCTAGTTCAAGGGAAACCGTTTCTGTTTGTTGCCGACAGGAAAAACAGAAATTCACACACAATAGTATTAGAGCGATTACAAATCTCATCTATAAAAATACCGATTTTAAGGACTCGTACAAAGTAAAAAATATCCTCCCTATTATGCAAGAGCATTTTGGAAATTCCATGAATCTGGCACGTATAAAATATAATGGCTCAGTAGAAATTTAGTGGGGTACCGCAAAGCTGCAAATAATCCGGTATAACTACCCTTTTCGAAGAATATATACTTCAAGTGGCATTAGATATATACTTCATTGCCCAAGTAAGTATATCTTCTCTCGCAGGCATGTCACCTAAACGATCTCCCAACGATCCAGGTTCCGTTCCTCCTTGCTGAAAGAGCCCCCTATCTTTACCAACCGCCGGCCGTCGGCCTGATAAGGGAACAGATAGCCCTTCTCGTTGATCTGCCTCAACGCATCCTCCACCGAGCCGTCCAGCTTGAACTCGAAGACATAAATATAATCGGAGGTTTTCACCACGGCGTCCACACGGCCTTTGGCACTTTTCACCTCCGCCTCGCAGAACTGGCCCATCAACTTAAAGACCAGATAGAATACCACCTGATAGTGGCGTTCCGTCTTTGCGTTCAACTCATAGGGGAAGTCGGCGAAGAAGGCTTTCAGACGGGTAAGGAAGGCATCCGCGTCACCGGATCTCAATTCACGGATGAATTTACCGATATAAAAACCTTTCTCGTCATCCGTGATAGAACTGTAGAAAGGAAGGATGAAATTAAGGAAGCCGTATCGAACCTCATCATTTGGGAAACCCAAAGAGTAGAGGCCGAACTCCTTATCATACCCTTTGATCGTCAAATAACCGCTTTGGTATATCAGCGGGATCGGATTATTACCGCTCGCACGGTACTCGGCGAAAGAGGAGGCCTCCGCCTCTACGCCATCTATCAATGTACGGAGGTCGTACTCGCTATCTTGCAGCAGTTTCACCAGGAAGGTAGGGGTTCCGGTCTGGAACCAATAACTGCCGAACTCTTTCTTTTGCAGGCAACTCAAGGTGCTGAAGGGATTAAAGACTCCCTCGCAGGAAGGGTGAAAATGATAACCGTCGTATTGACACATCATCCGGGCGACCACCTCTTCCTCCCGGCATTCCTGCACCTCCGCCATTTTCTTCAATTCCGGAGCAAACGTATGAAGCAACTCATCATGCGTAATCCCGCACAAGGTGGCATAATCGTAATCCAGGCTGATATCGTTCAACTGGTTCAGGTCGCTAAAGACACTCACTTGGGAGAACTTGGTAACTCCGGTCAGGAATACGAATCTCAAGAAACGATCCGCGCTTTTCAATACGCCATAGAAACCTTTTAAGGTATTCCGGTAATCATCCAGTAACTTTTCATCCGTAAGCGCCTGAAGCAAAGGCTTATCATATTCATCCACCAACACCACGACACCACGTCCGGTCCGCTTATAAGCCCGGGCTATCACGCCGATAAAACGATCGGATACCGTAACCTCCCGCTCATCTTTGCCCCAACAATCCTCCCATACATTCAAATGACGGGAAAGGATAGACACCAGACGCTCGGGGGAATCATATTTCTCGGCGTTCAGATCCAGATGCAATACAGGATAAGAAATCCAATCCCGCTCCAACTTCTCGATCGCCAATCCCTCGAACAATTCCTTTTTTCCCTTGAAATAGGCTTCCAAGGTAGAGATCAACAAGCTCTTGCCGAAACGACGGGGGCGGCTCAGGAAATAGGGCTTTCCCATTGTCACCAGTTGATAAACCAATTCGGTCTTATCCACATAAAGATAATTCTCCTTACGCAAATACTCAAAACTCTGCACCCCGATAGGTAATTTCCGTATTCCTGCTATCATAAAGCTTATTGTTTGATGTCTCAGACAAAGATAGCAATAATCCAGTATAACTTTTCCCTCCTTGTAGAATATATACTGCGAGTGCCTTAGGATATAAGTCCCAGCACCCCACAAGCGATCAGCCCGACTCCCAGCAACGCATAGAAGACACGTGCGCCGCCACGACCGAACCAGTTCACGAAAGTCATCGCCCCGCTGGTTTTAAAGTACCAATCCAAATTAAAGATCGCCGCTACGATTGAAAACAATCCCAGAGCGATAAATAAGACTAAGATAAAGTATTCGGAAGGACCCATAGACTTACTTAACCTCTACAGTACGTGAACCGTCCGGATTCTCCGAGATCGTTACACCTACCACATCTCCGGGCAACAACTCATCTATTTTCTCCGGCCATTCGATAAAGCATAAAGCCCCGCTATAGAAATAATCTTCCGTTCCGATATCTTCGGCCTCACTCAATTTATTGATCCGGTAAAAATCAAAGTGATAGATCAATTCTCCCGTCGTATCGCTACGGTACTCATTGATAATAGCGAATGTGGGACTGTTGATCACGTCCTCCACACCCAATTCCTCACAGATCGCCTTGATAAAGGTAGTCTTACCGGCCCCCATCGGACCATAGAAGGCAAAGACCGTACGATCATCCATCCCGGCGATAAACGCCTTAGCCGCCTCATGGATCTTATCCAAACTTTCTATTTTCAGTATGCTCATAACATTCGTGTTTACAGTTTATATGGACTGCAAAGTTCGTGATATTTATGATATACGCAACTTATCGGCACATTATCATTTCGGTTCCATCGTAATAAACGGCACCAACATCTCCTCCATCGAGATTCCTCCGTGCTGGAATGTATTTTTGTAATAAGAGACGTAATAGTTATAATTATTCGGATAAGCGAAGAAATTCTCTCCACAGGAAAAAATATATTTACTGCTTAGGTTCGGCGAAGGAAGTCCTACTTTTTCCGGATCCCGGATCTCGAATACCTCTTTCGGATTGTAGTTCAAGTTCTTGCCTACCTTATAGCGTAGATTGGTATTCGTATTCTTATCGCCTATCACCTTGATCGGATTCGTTACCCGGATCGTTCCGTGATCGGTCGTAACGATCACCTTAGCTCCCCGCTCAGCGATTCGTTTGAACAACTCAAGCGTAGAAGAGTGCTGGAACCATGATTTAGTCAAGCTGCGATAGGCTGCCTCGCTTTGCGCCAACTCACGGATCATCTTACTCTCCGTACGAGCATGCGAAAGCATATCCACGAAGTTCAGCACAATCACATTCAGTTGATTACGAGTAAGAGAAGGGATCGTAGCCAACAACTTCTCTCCATATTGGGAATCGTGTACTTTATTATATGAGAAGGTATATTTCTTACGGAACCGATCGATCTGGGTTTGAATCAATGGAGCCTCATTCAAATTCTTACCTTCCTCGCTCTCCTCATCTACCCACAAATCCGGAAACATCTGCTCTATTTGCGAAGGCATCAAGCCCGAGAATATAGAGTTGCGGGCATATTGCGTGGCGGTTGGCAGTATGCTATAATACAAGCTCTCGTCAAACGTAAAATACTCAGTAAGCAATTCTTTTACCACCCGCCATTGATCCAGCCGGAAATTATCGATCAATATAAAGAAAACCTTCTCGTCATTATCCAACATTGGGAAAACCTTCTTCTTAAACAGGTCGGGGCTCATCAACGGGCGATCGGCCGGATTCTGTATCCAGTCCACATAATTCTTCTTCACGAATTTGGCAAAAGCGTTATTGGCCTCTTCCTTCTGCATACGGAGCATATCTGTCATTGCCACTTGGCTGCTTTCCAGTTCCAGTTCCCAGTACACCAGTTTCTTATAGACATCCATCCAATCATCCGTCGTCAAGGAATCATTGATTTGCATACCTATACGACCGAATTCCTGCTGATAACCCACCGTGGTCGTCTCGGAGATAATCACGTTCTTATGGACATTCTTCTTGATAGAGAGAAGCAATTGGTTGGGATTTACCGGTTTGATCAAATAATCCGCGATCTTATTTCCGATCGCCTGATTCATGATACTTTCCTCCTCACTTTTAGTCACCATCACGACCGGCACATTCGGAGCGATCTCCTTGATATGCGACAGCGTCTCCAATCCTGTCAAGCCGGGCATATTCTCATCGAGAAAAATAATGTCAAACGATTGTTCCTTACAGCAGTCAATGGCGTCTTGCCCGCTCACCACCGGAACGATCTCATACCCTTTGTCCTGCAAGAACAAGATATGCGGTTTTAACAAATCAATCTCGTCATCCGCCCAAAGTACTCTATCTTTCTTCGCTGCCATAAACTTACCTGGTTTATTTACAAATATATGGATAATCCTCCATATAACAACGAAAGAAACGAGATGTTTCGTATTTGATCTCGTAATTTTCCCAAATCCAGATAAGCGAATAGCCAATGAGGAGATCTCCTTCATCAACTCACGAACAGTACTCTCTCTTACATGCTAAGGTTCAAAAATATCCAATTTATCTACAATTATCAGGCCCTATCTACCATCATTTACTGCTTTTCTATCTCTAAACAGAACGATCTCCCCACATTCGCCGTATATCATTATACGGCCTCTTCTTGATATAGATAAAATATTAACATATAAGCTTATACAGTTTTTATCCATGAAAAACTAAAGTTTTATACCGCTAAAACCTTTGTTTTCCGCTTAGGAAACTTTTGTTTCTATATAGGGAAACTAAGGTTTCTTCAGCACGAAACTTTTGTTTTCTGTAGGAGTAAAGAAAATAGTTCCCTAGGAACTTTGCAGAACTTAGTTTTACTTCAGAAGTCATGTAATCTTATTTTTATTACTCAGCTTATAATGGCAAAAGACAATTTTAACATTATTTGCGAACGAAACTATCAACGATCGTTCATGTTCGCTAAATCAGATGATATGATAGCAGAAGATATCGTATCCGATTCTCTTGTGAAGTATTGGAGACTGATCTCCACCCAAAAAGGAGAAGCAACAATAACCGGAAAGCGGGGAAAATAAAAGTATGATTACTTTAACTATTTTTCTATCAAAAATTCCTACTTTTACCGCTAAATCTGTATTGAAGATGAAAGGAGACGATTTTAATATCATTTATGAACGGAATTACCGACGGTCATTCCTGTTCACCAAATCATATGTACATGATGACATGGTGGCTGAGGATATCGTAGCTGAATCGCTTGTAAAATATTGGCGACTGGTCTCTGCTGGAGAAAACGAGATAACAGAAGCCTTATTGCTCACGATTTTGAAAAATAAAGCCCTTAACTATTTACGCCATAAAGCCATACATGATGCCGCTATTGAAAATTTAGAGGAAATAAAGAATAGAGAACTAAGCATTAGAATTTCCACACTCGAGGCTTGCGATCCGAAAGAGATCTTCTCCGATGAGGTCAATAGGATCATCCACAAAACTTTAAAAAACTTACCAGAACAAACTCATCGAATATTCGAGATGAGCCGCTTCGAGAATAAAACCGTAAAAGAAATAGCGGATGAGACAAACCTCACCATAAAAGGTGTAGAATACCACATAACCAAAGCTTTAAAAGCTTTGCGTATCAACTTGAAAGACTATCTACCCTTATTTTATTTTCTTTTTTCTTAATTTTTTTCATTTTCCCACTAGGGATTTAGCGCACAGCGTTGTTTTTATAACAGAAAACAAATTAACAGACATTCATGGAGCAATTACTACAACGGTACATAAGAGGTAAGGTTTCCGAAGAAGAGAGACTGAAAGTAGTGTCATGGCTGGACGAAAGCCCTGATAACATGCGTGAATTTCTGGCTTTACGTAAATTATATGATATTTCACTTTGGCATACGGATACAGAGCAAAAAACACTTCATAAAAAATTCATTCCAACAATTCGACGTATCGCAATCGAAACACTAAAAATAGCAGCGATCTTTTTAATTGGAATTTTTGTTACTAAACAATTCGTAGAACAAAAGCTAGAGGATATACAAATACAAACCATCCATGTACCCACAGGTCAGCGAGCTGAGTTAACTTTAGCGGACGGGACACATGTTTGGCTCAACTCTCGCTCGACATTGAAATTTCCTAATAAATTCGGCACAAATAAACGGAACGTAGAACTTAACGGAGAAGGGTATTTTTCTGTACATCATGACAAAAAACGTCCTTTTACCGTACAAACCGAAAAATACGCAATTCATGTATTGGGTACCGAATTTAATGTTAAGGCATATCACAACAGTCCTTTATTTGAGACAGCATTATTAAAGGGCAGCGTAGAAATCTCTTCCTCAACTATGCCGAAGAGATTACGCCTAAAACCGAACGAGATGGCGATCGCAAGTCAGGAAGGATTAAATACATCCCATATTCCTGACTACAACTACTTTAAATGGAAAGAGGGATTATTCTGTTTCGAAGACGAGTCGATCCAAAGTTTAATAGAAAAGCTACAGCTTTATTATGATATTAAAATTGATGTTCAACGACCATCCTTACTTCAATACCGTTATTCCGGCAAATTCCGTATCAAAGACGGAATTGACCATGTATTGAAAGTATTACAATTAAAGCATAATTTCACTTATACAAAAAATGAAGAGACGAATCTAATCGTGATAAAATAAATATTTAGTCGTTAACCTTTTAAATACAGAATATAGAGAATGAAAACATAACAAACAATTAACAGCACAAATTACACAAAAAGGGAGATGCTGCAACATCCCCCTTCCATAAGTCAGTACCAGACTTGCGAAAATAAATTCATTTAGTACTAACAAATAAGACATTACAAATGTATGAAAAAAATTTGTAACGGGCATTTTATGTCCTCTTTTAACACAGAAGACAAAACATTTCGAATAATGAGATTAACATTCATTGCATTATTTGTATTCAGTTTCAGCTTACTCGCATCCGTACATTCACAAACGATGCACGTCAATATCAATGCTAATAATGAATCTACGCATTCAATTTTAGAACAGATAGAACAGCAAACCGATTATTTATTCATTTATAATACAAATGAAATCGACTTAAACCGTAAAGCATCCGTACACGCTCAAGACCAAACGGTAATGGATGTTTTGTCACAAATTTTCAGAAACACGAATATTGGATATGCGATTGAGGGCAGTAATATCATGTTGATGAAGAAAGAAGAAAAAGCAGAACAACAACAGGATAACAATAAGGTCTCAGGAACAATTACAGATAAATCTGGAGAACCTATTATCGGCGCTAACGTCGTTATAAAAGGAACAACTAACGGAACTATTACAGATATAGATGGTAATTATACGTTAGATGTTCCTGTTTCTGCCATCTTGCAGATTTCCTATATCGGATATTTGACACAAGATGTTCCAGTAAATGGGAAACAACAAATCAATATCCGTTTAGTAGAAGATACGCAACAATTAGACGAGGTGGTAGTGGTTGGCTACGGTACACAGAAAAAAGGGGAATTAACTTCATCTATTTCCAGCATAAAAAGTGAAACGTTCATTCAAGGTTCAGTACAAGACGCTGCCCAGTTGCTTCAAGGAAAGGTTGCGGGACTTGGCATTGTCATGCCTAACGGTGATCCGACGTCTTCATCTCAAATTGTATTGCGTGGTATCGGCTCACTAAAAGGAGACCGGGTTCCATTAGTTATTGTCGATGGAGTTCCGGGTGATATGAGCACTGTTGCACCAGAAGATATCGAAAGCATAGATGTTATAAAAGACGGCTCAGCCGCCGCTATTTATGGAACCAGAGGAAATAATGGTGTTATTTTCATCACTACAAAAAAAGTAAAAGGAGAAATACCTGTAACTATTGATATTCAAGCCTATGTCACTACCCAGCAAATCAAAAAAAGATTAGATATGATAGATGCCAATCAATACCGTCAATTAGTAAAACAAGGGAAACCCGGCGCTATTGATTATGGTTACGATACAGATTGGCTAGACCAGATATTAAGGACTCCTATTTCTTACGTAACGAATGCCAGTCTACGCGGAGGTAATCGCAACTCTAATTACATCGCAAACATAAACTATAAGTCAGGCCAAGGCATTATCAAACGTTCAGACAATAGAGTGTTAACCACACGATTGGAAATCAACCATTCTATGTGGGATAACTTATTGAAGTTTAATTTAAACATCATGGGTAAAGAACAAAGATATACAGCCTTAGGAGATGGCAAAAGCTTCAATGGGGAAATTTACCGAAATGCGTTAATCAATATTCCAACTGAACGTCCGAAAGACGATAACGGAAACTGGATTGAGCATCCGACAATGAACGGATATATGAATCCGGTAGCTACGCTATATGAAAGTAATGGCGAGAATAAAAGTACCCAATTACGTACATTCGGAACCGTTACATTGACTCCCATAGATGAATTTTTCGTAAAAGCATTAGTGTCGAGAACCTCTTATAATCAAACCTGCGGATATGCTGAAACTAAAAAACACATATCAACTGTCCGCAATGGCAAAAACGGGTTTGCTTCTCGTGGAACAACAGCTTCTATCGATAATCTGTTAGAGATCACAGCCCAATACAAAAATAATTTTGGCGCTCATAATCTTACTGGTTTAGCGGGTTATTCTTATCAAGACAATACCTATGAAAATTATTGGATGCAAAACTGGGATTTCCCATCCGATCAATATAGCTACAATAATATGGGAGCTGGAGCTGCCTTAAAAAGAGGAGAAGTTGGAGAAAAGTCAGAAAAAACGAAAGCTAAGCTAATAGGCGTATTTGCTCGTGTCAATTATAGCTTTAATGATCGTTATTTAGCATCTGTCAGTATCCGTCATGAAGGAGCTACACAATTCGGAGCTAATTATAAATGGGGAAATTTTCCTGCCGTATCCGTAGGTTGGAATATACATAATGAGGAATTCATGAGCTCCTTACGTTTTATCAGTAGCTTGAAAGCTCGTTTAGGTTTTGGTGTAACGGGTTCCATTCCTGAAGATCCATATATGTCATTAAGCCGCTTGACCAGCAATAAAAATCTTTATACAGGTTCCGGTTGGCTTCCTACGTTAAAGCCTTCAAGTAACGCCAACCCGAACTTACGTTGGGAGAAAAAAGAAGAGTGGAACTTAGGAGTAGACTTCGGTGTCCTTGATAACCGTATCAGTGGATCTATAGACCTTTATAAACGCACGACAAAAGATATGCTATGGAACTATCAAGTAGCCACTCCTCCTTATTTATATCAGGAAATCCTCGCAAACGCAGGAACTATGCAAAATAAAGGACTAGAGATACACCTCAGTGCAATCCCAGTACAAACAAAAGAATTCTCATGGACAACTAGCTTTAATTATTCGACCAACAAAAATAAGTTGGTTGCCCTATCAAACGAGGAATTCCAATTAAAATCCGGTTATATAGAAGATGGCTGGACTGGCGAACCTATCCAACAATATACCCATCGAATATTTGAAGGGGGTGAGGTTGGTAACTTCTACGGTTTTAAAACGATCGATATAGATAGCGAAGGACGTTGGATTATTGAAGATAAAAACGGTAATCCAAAACCGATCTCAGAGCAACAAGCAGAAGATAAAAAAATTATTGGAAATGGCCTGCCCAAACATCTATTAAGCTGGGATAACAGTTTTACCTTCAAAAATTTCGACTTAGGTATAACTATGCGAGGTGCATTCGACTATGACATCCTCAATTACCCCCGCATGTTTTATGAATGTCCCGTAAACTTGACCCGGGGAAATTTGCTTGCCACAGCTTATGAACCGAAGTATGGAAAGACTGTACTAAACGACCAACAGGAACTTCAATATGTTAGCTATTTCATCGAAAGAGGAAACTTTTGGAAAATTGATAATATCACCATTGGTTATACCTTAAAACTTAAGAATGATTATCTAAAAAGGATACGTATATACGCAACCGGTAATAACCTATTCACATTTACAGGATACAGTGGATTAGACCCTGAGGTTAATACGCAAGGACTTAATCCCGGATGTGATGAATTAGGCCGTTACCCTTCTACACGTTCCTTTACTTTAGGCGCAATGTTTACTTTTTAAAATAAATAAACTCATGAATACAATTAAAAAACATATAAATATCTTATTATTAGGCTGCTGTTCATTGAATTTTATTTCCTGCACAGACCTAACCGAAGAAATCTTCTCTGACATTACTGAAGATAGTTATAAATATGAAGCTGGAGACGCAACTAAAGTGGTTGGTGCCGCTTATACCAATCTTCAAGATTGGGGATATTGCGGTTCCGGACAAGCTCCAATGCTGAGTCAAGAAATATGTACCGATGCCGCAGTGTTCCCCGCTAATGGTTCCGGTTGGGATGATGGAGGTGTATTTCGTAGAATGCATCAACATTCATGGAACTCCGAACAATTACAAGTGAATCGTTTATGGGAAGTTTGCTATTCCGGAATTATCTTGGCAAACCGGGCTATCAGCATTATCAACCAAGATGATTTTCCTTTTGCCGCAAATGAAAACAAGGCTGCCATGATCGCTGAATCTCGAGCATTACGTGCTTTCTATTACTGGTACATCATGGATAATTTCGGAGATGCTCCTTTAGTAACGGAACCCACCTCAGAATTACCTGTAAAAACATCCCAGAAGGATCTTTATGATTTTATAGTCAAAGAACTAAAAGAGTCTTTCAGCGATCTCCCAACAGAGAAAAATGAATCTAATTATGGAAGATTCACATTATGGGGAGCTAAAGCCCTCCTCGCTAACGTATATTTGAACGCAGAAGTATATACAGGTGATCCCCAATGGAATGCTTGTATTCAAGAGTGCGATGATATCATTAATTCAGGAAAATACAGTTTAGACATTAATTATAGCGATCCATTTAAGGCACACAATGAAAACTCATTAGAAAATATATTAGTCATTCCTTATGATGAAATATTTGCCACTGGATTTAACTATCATTTAGCCGCCTTACACGGAGCAAACCAAAAAACGTATGATCTAGTTGGAAGCCCTTGGGGAGCTGGGGCCTATAAAGGAATACCTCAATTCATCGACACCTATGATCCAGATGACGAACGTTTAAATGCGACTTGGCTAGGAGGTCCCCAATACGCATCCGATGGGACACCTCTTACAGGCTCTTATGACTTAATGGGACAACCTCTTATCTTCGTCAACAAAATGCCCAACGGAATTTTCACCGGTGAGGCAGAAGGATATCGCTGGTTAAAATATGAGGTTGAGATGGGAGCCAGAAGTGAACTAAATAATGATTTGGTCTTATTCAGACTTACGCAAGTCCATATGATGAAAGCAGAATGCCTTTTACGTACTGGGAAAGCAGATCAAGCAGCGTCTATTGTCAGTATGGTCAGAAAAAGAGCATTTAAAGAACATCCTGAAAAAGCGATTGTCTCAGGAGCGCAATTACAAGAAAAATCCTGTTACAAATACGGTACGGTAGAAAACTATGTATTAACTTCGCAAAATCAAGTTTATCCGGAAAAATTCGGACGTTTCTATGATGAACTAGGTTGGGAATTCGCTGGAGAATCTTATCGCCGGAGAGATATGATACGTTTCGGTCATTTCACAAAAGCTAAATGGTTATCTCATGAGCCGAATGGAGATTATAAAACGGTATTTCCCTTACCTCAAAAAGTAGTAGATACCAATCCGAATCTGGAACAAAATCTGAATTATCAATAATAACATAGAGGGTATGTCTTACAAGGCATACCCTCCCTTAATCTCTATTTCGAAAAAATGAAGTATTTATTAACGATAACATTATCAAGTCTAATCTCTATTGCCTCCGTTTCTGCTACATTGCCGGGAAATGAAGGTTCTATCAACATTAATTACCCGAACAATCGTTATCCATTAGCCTCTAAACCTTATATAGAGTTGCCTATTGGGGATGTTAAACCTACGGGTTGGCTAAAAATTCAAATGGAACGAATGTGTACGGGAATGACCGGCCATCTGGATTCTATCTATACGAAAGTAATGGGACCGCGTAACGGTTGGTTGGGTGGAGATGGAGACGTATGGGAACGAGGCCCATACTGGATCGATGGCTTACTACCTCTGGCTTACATCATGAATGATGAGGTCTTGATCCAAAAAGTAAAGCCTTGGATTGAATGGACATTGGCTTCTCAAAAGCCTAACGGATATTTCGGGCCAGATACAGACAGAGACTATGAACCCGGCCTACAGCGGGATAACGCACAAGATTGGTGGCCCAAAATGGTTATGCTCAAAGTTCTGCAACAATATTATTCCGCTACCAACGATCAAAGAGTTATCTCGTTCCTCACTAATTATTTCAAATACCAGCTTTCTGAACTGCCTAAAAGTCCTTTGGGAAAATGGACTTTCTGGGCTGAACAACGAGGAGGGGATAATCTGATGATCGTATATTGGCTTTATAATATCACGGGCGATCCTTTCCTTTTGGAATTAGGAGAGTTAATCCATAAGCAAACCTTCAATTGGACTGACGTGTTTTTGAACCAAGATCATTTAGCCCGGCAAAACAGCCTGCATTGTGTAAATCTCGCCCAAGGATTCAAGGAACCTGTCATTTATTACCAACAGAGCCATAATCCTCAAAATCTGGAAGCGGTTAAGGAAGCTGTACGGAAAATGCGCCATACGATTGGTTTTCCTACAGGATTATGGGCGGGAGATGAACTTTTACGTTTCGGTAACCCGACACAAGGATCGGAACTCTGTACCGCTGTCGAGATGATGTTCTCTCTCGAGAAAATGTTAGAGATAACCGGAGATGTCCAGTGGGCTGATCATTTAGAGAAAGTCGCATACAATGTACTGCCAACACAGATCAAGGATGACTTTTCCGCACGACAATATTATCAGCAAGTCAATCAAGTAGCGATCACTTGCGAAGGACGTAACTTTGTCTCACCACACGAGGACACAGACATTGTTTTCGGAGAATTGAGCGGTTATCCTTGTTGTACCTCCAATTTACATCAAGGTTGGCCTAAATTCACACGACATCTATGGTTTGCCACCGCCGATAATGGCATCGCTTCACTTATCTACGCACCATCGGAAGTGACTGTCCAAGTGGGAAACGACATCACGGTTAAAATCGCAGAGAAGACCGATTATCCCTTTGAAGAAAAGATCGATTTCAATTTATCGTTCCCTAGCAAGAAAGACAAGAAAGCCTTTTTCCCTTTTCACTTGCGAATTCCTGCTTGGTGTAATAATCCCGTGATTACGATAAATGGCGAGGCTGTCTCTATCGCAGCTCACTCTGGCGAAATCGTACGAATCAACCGGGAATGGAAAGATGGCGATCATATCCAGCTAGAGCTACCCATGCGTATATCCACAAGCAATTGGTATGACGATGCAGTTGTCATCGAACGAGGCCCATTATTGTATTCCCTAAAGATGGATGAGAAATGGGAACGCAAGGTTGATCAACGACCAGAGTCTTCACATAAAGGAGAATGGTATTATGAAGTCACCTCTACTTCCCCATGGAATTATTCCTTAGTTCGCAAATATTTAAAAAAAGAAGAACTAGAGAAAAATTTCGTCGTTAAAAAGGTAGAGAACATCGCCCCTTACCCATGGAACCTAGAGAATGCACCTATCACGATCAAAACAAAAGGACGGATCTTACCTTCATGGAAAATGTTCAAAGGTTCCGCCGGCCCCGTAAATTTCTTCATGCAAGCCAACGAACCGATGGGTGATGAAGAGACGATCGAGTTAATCCCCTATGGATGTACGACTTTACGTATAACAGAATTCCCGGTACGGTAAAAGAAACCTAACACACGGCATTCACTGGAAGTATAGGTCTGCACTCAGGATTATCAGATACAATACAAGAAATTTGCAATAAAATGGCATATGATAATGATTATAATAAACTGTCATCTTCATATGCCATTTTATTTTTAGAGACATTTACCGAATATCCCTATATAAACACTGTCTCATAAATTATCCGAAATTGAGAATAATTCCCTATCTTTATCCCCCACAAACTATTAATCACAATTTCTAAAGCTATATGAAGCAATGTCTAATACTCATCGCATCAACCTTTTTTTTGTTGGGTTGCCAAAGCTCTAAAGAAAACAGAAAAGAGCAACCTTTAAAAGTAATTAATCAGATCGATTTCTCCCATGTGAAAATCAATGACAATTTTTGGTCTCCCAGACTCAGCAAGCACGTCTCAACGACTCTACCTGTTTGCATCGATCAAATAGAGAATCAAACCGGACGTATTCGTAATTTCGAAAATGCGGCCAAAGGAGAAGGAGAACACTCTGGTATTTTCTTTGATGATTCCGATGTTTACAAGGCACTAGAAGGGATTGCTTACAGCCTAATCAATAACCCGAACCCAGAACTAGAGAAGAAAGCGGACGAATGGATCGATAAATTCGAAGCTGCGCAACAACCGGATGGGTATGTCAATACCTTTTACACACTAACCGGATTGGAAAAACGGTGGACAAATATGGACAAACACGAGATGTATTGCGCCGGACATATGATAGAAGCAGGAGTAGCTTATTTCCAAGCAACCGGTAAACGTAAACTCCTCGACGTATGTATCCGAATGGCAGACCATATGATGAGACAATTCGGGCCGGAAAAGGCACATTGGGTACCGGGACATGAGGAAATCGAACTGGCACTCGTGAAACTCTACCAAGTTACCCAAGAACAAAAATATCTGGATTTCGCTTATTGGTTATTGGAAGAACGTGGACATGGTCACGGAAGTATGGGTAACGAAGGTACATGGAATCCTGCGTACTATCAAGATAGTTACCCTGTCAGGAAACTTACTGACATATCGGGACATGCGGTAAGATGTATGTACCTTTACTGTGGCATGGCCGATGTAGCCGTCTTAAAAAACGACACAGAGTATATAGACGCAATGAATCGTTTATGGGATGATGTCGTACTACGAAATATGTATATTACCGGAGGAATCGGTTCATCCAAGGATAACGAGGGATTCACGAAAGACTATGATTTACCAAATCTAGACGCTTATTGCGAAACCTGCGCTTCCGTTGGTATGGTATTCTGGAACCAACGCATGAATCAACTTACAGGCGACTCTAAATATATGGATATACTGGAACGTGCCATGTACAATGGCGTACTTGCCGGTATTTCTTTGGCTGGAGATCGTTTCTTCTATGTGAATCCACTAGAATCCAAAGGAGATCATCACAGACAGGAGTGGTATGGTTGTGCTTGTTGCCCCAGCCAAATCTCCCGCTTCTTACCTTCTATCGGGAATTATATTTATGCGACATCCAAGGATGCGTTATGGGTAAACCTTTACATCGGCAATACAACCCAATTGACTCTAGAGGATAGCCATGTTATCTTGCGACAAGAAACGAATTACCCTTGGGATGGTTCTGTCAAACTCACGGTTTCTTCCACAAAAGACCTGCCAAAAGAAATTCGGCTCCGAATACCCGGTTGGTGCAGAAATTATACCTTAACGATCAACGGAAAAGAAGTGGGTTTATCTCAAGAAAAAGGATATGCGATCATCTACGACTGGAAATCTGGCGACGTAATCTCGTTAGACATGGATATGCCCGTTGAAGTAGAGGCGGCAGATCCCTTGGTTACAGAAAACATAGGTAAACGTGCCATCCAACGCGGTCCTCTCGTTTATTGTATGGAAGAAGTGGACAACCCCCATCATTTCGATCAGATAGAACTCGATTCGAATGCCGTATTCAAGACTGCTTTCGAACCAGACCTTTTGAATGGAGTGGAAATCATCAAGGCGATAAACGAGCAACAATCCATTACTTTCATCCCCTATTATGCCTGGGATAACCGGAAAGCGGGGAGAATGAAAGTATGGGTAGATTATAAGGAACACGAATTAGATATAGAATAAAAAATCCACTGCTAATAATGATAAGGGCGGTGTATCAAATACTGATAATATCAAATTGACACACCGCCCCTACTTAAACACGAATATCATTAGTTTTTCTTCATCGTATAATCCTTCACCCCTAAGGAATCATAGGCCTGCAAAAGCGCCTCGTCATTATCGGAGATCATTAACAACTTATCATTCTCCTTTAATTCCGTATTTCCTTTCGGGATAAAATAGCGGCCTTCCCGTTTCACCATCACCGCCAAGGTATGATCAGGTAAAGTCAACTGCATCAATTTATTTCCATGGGATAATACCGCCGGGGTAATATCGATCTCGCTCATTGCACTCTTGATCTCCTCGGGAAGTTCGATGCCAAACTCATCCTTTCTTTCCGGCTCATCCACCATATCCAGCCATTTAGCGGCTTGGGTAACCGTGGTTCCTTGGATCAGCAAAGAAAGAATCGTGATAAAGAATACGATATTAAAGAACATACTGGCATGCTCAATCCCAGCGATCATCGGATAGGTAGCAAAAATAATTGGAACCGCCCCACGTAATCCCACCCATGATATATATAGTTTACCCTTGAAAGAGAAATTCTTATAAGGTATCAAGCAAAGGAACACGCTAATCGGACGGGCAATTAAGATCATAAAGACCCCCACCAGCACACCCACGCTTGCCACCGGCAATAACTCATGTGGATTCACCAGCAAACCTAACGTAAGGAACATCACGATCTGCCACAACCAAGCGAAACCGTCAAAGAACGTCCCCATACTTTTCTTATGAACAATCTTAGCGTTACCAACCACCAAACCAGCGATATATACCGCTAAATAGCCATTACCTTTACATAAGGTCGTTGCGGCGAAGGTGAAGAAAGCCGTAGCCAATAAAAGGATCGGATACAAAGACTCGTTATCTATATCGATCTTATTGATAATCAACACGGCTAGTTTCCCCAATAAGAAACCGGCGATAGCTCCCACCGATAATTGAATGACCAAAGATAGCCCGGCTTCCCAAATATTCATACCTCCGCTTTGTATGTAAGCGATCAGAAGCAAGGTAAGCATATAAGCCATCGGGTCATTACTACCACTCTCCAGCTCCAAGGTAGGACGCAGACGCTCTTTCAAATAAACCCCTTTACTGCGCAAAATTGAAAAAACCGAGGCTGAGTCCGTAGAAGACATAACCGCTGCCAGCAATAAAGACTCCGGGAAAGTCAACGTAACATATTTGCCAAATAAACCAAATAACCAATAGATAAACCCGCCCGTGATAAAAGTCGTAGCCAGTACTCCGAGCGTGGCTAATACCACACCCTGCGAGGCGATAGGTTTGACCTCCGCCACTTTCGTATCCATACCACCCGAGAACAAGATAATACTCAACGCCAACATACCTATAAATTGGGCTACATTCGGATCACTGAACTGGATACCCAGGCCATCACTGCCAAACAACATCCCCACACCAAGGAACAACAACAAAGCGGGTAAACCAAAACGATAACCGGCCTTACCGGCGAATATACTAAAAAACAGGATCACGGAGGCTATTAATAGCACTTGCTCAGGATTTTGAAACATACGCAAAACGGGTTTTATGATTAGTGATTTGATACTTTGTCACAAAGTTCGTAAACTTTTTGCAATTATAATCACACAAAAAGAAGAAATCCGGTCTCATATTTACAAGAAGACTGAATTTATTCTTTCCATAGAAAAACAAATCTTTCTTACAAATTGTTCGAGAATTTTTCTATCTCGCATAGAATCATTACTTTTGGCAAACATACATATCCACTTTATGAACAAAAAACATCTATTCGCACTGGTGTTTACATTACTCGTATGGACGAGCTGTAACAACCAACAACATTTTATTACCGACGCCGCTTACCGAGCTGAGGTTGAGAACGCTTTCCAAGCGAAACAGGCCGCTCTGCCTAACGGAAACCTTTTCGCAGTATTTAACGATCAAATGACTCCCGAAGAGAGAGAGGCGTTAACCTTCATGTACGCCTATATGCCGATTGGAGACATCACGGACTATAATGGCGATTTCTATTTGAAAAACATCCGTTCCTCTTTCCAAGCACGGAATGAGATGCCTTGGGGCGATAGCATCCCTGAGGATATCTTCCGCCATTTCGTATTGCCGGTACGAGTCAACAATGAGAATCTGGATGAAAGCCGCATGGTTTTCTTTGATGAATTGAAAGACCGAGTGAAAGGTCTCTCGTTGTACAACGCAGTACTGGAAGTGAATCACTGGTGCCATGAGAAGGTTATCTATACTCCTTCCGATAGCCGCACAAGTTCCCCTTTGGCATCTGTAAAGACCGCTTACGGTCGTTGCGGCGAGGAGTCTACCTTCACAGTAGCCGCTTTACGTTCCGTGGGTATCCCCGCACGTCAGGTATATACGCCTCGCTGGGCGCATACGGACGATAACCACGCATGGGTAGAAGCTTGGGTGAATGGTAAATGGTATTTCCTCGGCGCTTGCGAGCCGGAGCCGGTATTGAATCTGGGTTGGTTCAACGGCCCTGCTTACCGGGGCATGTTGATGCACACGAAGGTATTTGGTAAATACAATGGCCCAGAGGATGTCATGGAACGTACCGATGGGTATACCGAGATCAACGTGATCGATAATTACGCGCCTTCGGCCAAAGCAGTTATCACGGTTACGGATGCCAATGGCAAGCCGGTGAAGGACGCTCTGGTTGAATTCAAGATTTATAATTATGCCGAGTTCAACAGCGTAGCCCGCAAGAAGACGGACGCAGATGGTAAATGCTCGTTATCCGCCGGAAAAGGGGATATGTTGGTATGGGCCAGCAAAGACGGCAAGTTCGGCTACAGCAAGGTTTCTTTCGGCAAGGACGGAGAGGTTACGATCGCCTTGAATAAGAAACCGGGAGATGTGGAGACGATCGCCCTAGATATCGTACCACCGGTGGACGGCTCTATCCCTGCGGAAGTTACACCGGAGCAAAAGGAAGCGAACGCCAAACGCTTATTGGAGGAAGACGCTATCCGTAATAAATATGTAGCCACGTTCTATACGGAAGAGAAAGCGGAGGCTTTAGCGAAAGAATTGGGTATCGATCCGATGAAGACGGAGGATTTCATGATCGGTAGCCGCGGCAACTGGATGGAGATCGAGAAGTTCTTACGGGAGACTCCCGCCGAGAAACGTGAGCAGGCAATGGCTTTATTGGATGTCGTATCCGCTAAGGATCTACGTGATACACCCGCATCTGTCTTCACGGACCATTTGAACAATACGCCGACCGTTCAAAACGAATGGTTCAATGAATATATCATGAATCCCCGTGTAGCTAATGAGTTCCTAACTCCTTACAAGAGTTTCTTCGCCGCAAACATTGAACCTTCCTTGGCGAAGCAAGCCGTAGAGAACCCGCAGGCATTGGTAGATTGGGTGAAAAATAACGTCTCCATTAACGACGCACTAAACGCACAACGTATTCCAATCATGCCGATGGGTGTCTGGAAATCTCGCATCGCAGATAAGGGTTCCCGTAATATCTTTTTCGTGGCCGTGGCTCGTAGCTTAGGTATTCCGGCACGTATCGAGCCGGTAGCCCGCAAGATCCAGTACTTCAAGGACAACACTTGGATAGACGTCGATTTCGAGGCTGCCGTACAGACAACCGCCAAACAAGGCAAGGTAATCGCTTCTTACCTGCCGATCAAAGCACTACAAGACCCGAAATATTACAGTCACTTCACGATCGCCAAGGTTTTGCCGAACGGTACTTTACAGACCTTGAATTTTGAGAGAGGCGGTAACGTAGATATGGGCTTGGGAGATACTTGGAGCGGATTATTGAAAAACCCGTTGTCTATGGATGAAGGTAATTATATGTTAGTGACCGGTACTCGTATGGCAAATGGTAGCGTATTGGCCGAGATCGAGTTTTTCAATGTGGAGGCAGACAAGACCGTCCCGATCAAATTAGAGATGCGTGAAAATAAGGATGAAATACAGGTGATCGGTAACTTTAACTCCGAGAATAAATTCAAACGTGTGGACAACGGTGAGGAAACCAGCTTACTGGCAACGACCGGACGTGGTTATTATATCGTAGCGCTTCTAGGCTCCCGCCAAGAACCAACGAACCATGCGATGCGTGATATTGCCGCCGTAAAGAAGGAACTGGAGGATTGGGGACGAGGCATCGTGCTTCTCTTCCCGGACGAGAAGGGTTATAAGAACTTCGATCCGAAAGAGTTCGGCGATTTACCGGGCACGATTACGTACGGTCTGGATATCGACGGGGCGATCCAAAAGGAAATGGCTACAGCGATGAAATTGCAAAATGCCAATACCTTGCCGATCTTCTTGATCGCCGATACGTTCAACCGTGTCGTATTTGTCTCTCAAGGCTATACAATTGGCTTAGGCGAGCAGTTAATGAAAGTCATACATAAGCTATAACAACAGGCTCGTAGGAGAATTAAGAAGGGGCGGCTCTATCTATAAGGCCGCCTCTTTTGTATTCGGTTGTATCCTTTCTCCATGAAAACAAATGACGTGACTTCTTCAAATCCTATCATCCTCAACTTATTATGAATAATAGTATTATCCGTCATGACACTTGCCTCTATATCGTACTGACACATCCCTGGCATATACTCAAACAACAACGAAAAAAGGCAGATGATAAAGAACATCCCTAAGTAAATACTGAATTTACCGTCAAATATGTTTTTCGTACAATACGGATTTAAGTTTAGAAAAATAAAGGGAAACGCAGTACATAAGACACACGTTTCCCTTATTCTTTTCCCGCCCTCCCTCCTCACGGAGGTAATGGCGGATGAACTTTAATTTATTACTTTAGTATTAATATTAATCCATTCCCGCCTGTTCGTCCGTCACGGAGTACTTGGAGCTATATCCGCACGGGAATGAGTTTTCGATTTATGTTATTTCTTTATAAACCTTATTTTACGATAGCCTTTACAGCTTCCTCACCGTCTACAGCCACGGCTACGATACCAGCCGGTACTGCGATTGTAGCGTTATCAGAAGTAAGAACGGTCTCAGCGACTACCTTACCAAGGATGTTCGTGATAACTACAGACTTACCGGCTGCGCCCTGGATAGTTACCGTACCGTTGCCGGCTACGATAGCGATACCCTCAGCGGCGATTTCGTCGTTGGAAGTTACGAACTCATCACCCTCAGCCATTTGCTCTACGTTGAATACCAACGCACCGTCATTGTTAGTCTTAGCTACATCGAATTGAGAGCCATTATCAGTCAATACCAAGCAACCATTGTGCATCTTCAACCAAGCGGCACCATAAGTAGGAGCGATCGCACGATTCAAATTACCGTCACCTATAACTGTTCTATACTTGTCATCTGCATTATCATTATCATAATCGAATGAATAAACATTAGACTCAATCAAGAATGCGTTAGCATCGTTGTTTTCAGTAGCCTTCAAAGCAGTCTCCGGATTTACATAGCGGAATGACCAAGTTACATTCTTGTGCTTGTCGCCTGTCAAGTCTACGATAAAGTGAGTTAACTTGTTAGCACGGTAGTTCTTATAGATTTCTGCCGTATCCAACTTAGCCGGTTCCATCTTTTCGAAGCCATTTGTCAATACAACCAAACTGTCACCTACCTTAATAGCCGGAACGAAACCTACGCGAGTGTAGCTATTGTTGCTTGCGTTTTGGGAATTAACCATATACGGATTCTTCTTAGCTTCAGCGTCTACCAATACCTGAGCGGAATCAGAGAAGTTCACCATGTACTTACCGTAAACGAAACCTAATTTACCGCGAGTAGCGTGTACACACTTGTAAGGATCGTCCGTAATATGACCATCAGCGTCGATATGAGGGCCAGCCTCTGTACAAGGCTCTGTAGCAACACCTTCTTGATCGTTACGAGCGACAGAGATCAAGTATTGAGGTTTGATCTCACCCAAACCACGTTTCACCCAAGCCGTATCCACATGGAAGAACAATTTGCCTTTAGCTTGCTCCGCATTCCAGATACCTGCGTAATCAACCTTCTTGTCTTGCAAGTTCGGGTTCATCTCATCCATCAAGTACTCGCGACGAACATTCTCAACGAATGCCAAGCATTGCGCACCGTCCGTTTCGCTCTCACCTAAAGCCTTGATGTTGAAACGACGATATAACGGAGCGTCATCGATCTCTACAGAGAAGGCGGAGTTACGAGCCTCAAAATTACCAGATATAAACTTATCATTGATATCACCGTTTACCAAATCCAATGTATTGTCATCTACAGACAATTTAGAAGAAGCATAATCATTAGATCTAAAAGAAACTTCAGACTCAGTACCAGAAGCATAGTTCTTAATTGCCTGATCCTTTACAGCAATAAAGGATTTTCCTTCTTTATCTACACCATAGTATAGATTTGCCGGAATAATCGTATAGAAATGCTTACCACTCTTGTCATTGTTCTCTTTCAAGAAATACGTACCATAAGCAGTTTCTGACAAAACATACTTCTTAGTCTTTTGGTCATAGCCTAAGCTACGTCCCCAGTTATCAACAATGCGATATACATTTCTCACCAACTTGTCATCATAACCATACTTATCGTCTTTTACGGCAATTTCCAAACGGAAGCTAGACTTCGTACCGTTCTCGTCTACACGTACGATAGAGTCCTTATCGCTCGGTACGCTCAAGAACTTATCATCGGCCAAACCATGCAAGTAGTTGAACAAATAACGCTCTACATCTGTATCCAACTCCGTTACATACTTGTAACCAAGCTTATCGTTCTCTACGCTTTCTTTAGATACCGGAATGAAATCCAATGTATCACCACTCAATTGGTTCACAAAGAACTTGTTGTCACCAGCCTTAAATAATTGACCCGAAATAGTCAATAGATCATCAAACTCACGGTTTTGGATAGTAACCGGAGAAGTAGCGGAAGAAGAGTTCTTCTTCACAACCCAATGAGCGGCAGGCATGTGATCGAAGTTCTGATTCCTCTGTTGCGGCATATATTTAAAATCACCCGCCAAGTTAGCGATGAAATAATCACCATCAGATTGGTCAGTTCTCTCATATCCCCGCTTGTTATAACCAGAAGTACGCAATTGGATCATATAGATACCTTCCGCTAAAGTTGTCGGAACATAAGCATTTGCGCTTATGCCGATAGAAACCTTAGTCAACATACCGTTCGCTTTGTCATTCCAACCCGGAGTAGTAGCCGCATCAGCAACAGAAGAAGCTTCAGAAGCGATCGTTAACTCACGAGCCGTAGTCAAAGTAGCCAAACGCAAGTAGTAGTCATCTGTTGCTCCTACATTCTCACTCCATTCCGTATAAGCACCATCTACACCATCAACAGGAACCTTTGTTCCTTTCTTCTTATAGTTCCTTACTTTGATAATCAAACGCTCATCACTAGGAGAATAATCAAAGTCGAACATATAAGCCTCTGGTAAACGAGCCAGCTTATTAGCGCCCTTACCCTCTGTCTGCTCGTCTACATTGGCATAAGCGAACTTAACCAACTGACCTACAGACTCTGTGCCTGAATGATAAAGCGTATCAGCCACGATATAAGCTTGTTTGTCATAAGCCTTCTTATCCTTAGCCATCAACATTACATACTTTGTCCCTCTAACATTCACAGCTTTCAAAGCCGTATTAGCAAACAAGTTAGACCCTTTAGACGTTACATCCTTGTCGAAAGACAAGTTGAACCAACCCTCAGGAGCCGTACCTAATTGTGAATTCAGTGCTTCCGCATCGATATTGGTAACCAAAGCAGCCTCATAAGGAGCTACCTTGAAAGCATTGGCAGGAACAGCATTAGCAGCCGCCTTTTTAACAACCAAACCCGCAGGGGTAGATTCCAAATAAGCAACCGTATTAGCGTTCAAATAAGATCTCAAGACTTCAGCCTGCAATTTCTTGCCAGAACCCGCATCTGTCAAAACCGTATTTAACCACTCGGAAGTCGCACCCCCAATAACTGCCGGAACAGAAGGAGTATCCTTATCCAATTTACTAGCGTCGACCGCCAAGGTCAAGCCTGTAGCCTTGTTCACGTAAGTAAACTTAGGGGCGTTACCATTCGCGCCCTGAGTAACAGTTACAGACCACAAGGAATTACTCGTGTTTTGGATAGTTGCTTTAACCTGAGCCGCTGGTAAAGACACCAATTTTCCATAATCCCCCGCATCGGGATCAGCAACAACAGAAATGAAGTTCACACCATCACCTAACAAGTAAGTCTTGTTAGACTCATACTTTTGAACCCCAGTCTGCGCCCCTACCGACATAGCAGATGCTAACATAGCACCGACAAGCAAAGTAGAAAACTTTTTGTTCATAATCTAAAATTTAATATTAATAATAGTGTTAATTAAGTACTTATCCACATTCCGATAGCCTACTATCGTTCGAAAACGGCGAGTCTAAACCATCATTTATAATAGTCGTTTTCCACATATAATATAATGTACGTGCGTACATTAAAATGCAGATTGAGTAAGCCAACGCCAGTATACGTGTAGCCCTACGCCGATATACGTATAAGGCCACACCGATATAGGCACAGCCCCATGCCGATACTGGCGCACAGCGCAAGTTCTTCACCGATTTCGGCTTCAAGCACATATTCGGAAGGGAAATAGAATAAGAATCGCTATATTCGCAGGATAAACAAATCAAACATATGGAAGAAAAGCTAGATCCCACGATCATCCCTCACCTGTACGCTCTATGCCTCAACCGGGAATGTCCCAAAGCCGATACTTGCCTTAGGCAACTGGCCGAGAGAAGTATACCCAGCCATATCGCCTTTTGGCAAGTCGTCAGCCCCAAACACATCGCCGCGATGGAAAAAGATTGCCCCTACTATCGGTCGAATAAGAAGGTGCGCTACGCCCGGGGATTCATAAATATACTGGACAACCTGCCTCACAAGCAAATGCAGGCCGTCTCACTTAACCTGATCCGTTTTTTCAACCAGCGCACCTACTATCGCGTCCGGAAAGGCGAACGACCCTTATCGCCGGCCGAGCAACGAGCCGTGTTGAGTATCCTCAAGCAACATGGGGTGGACAAGCCTAAGGAGTTCGACGCTTACTTCGAGACTTACGACTGGTGATCGTCTAATGGAAATATATTCCTTTGCCTATTGGCAATACCTTGACATCGCCTCTGACAAAGGACTGTCATCCCGGATGACAAGGCATTGTCATGCTTATGGCAATACTTTGCCACCCGCATGGCAAAACATTGTCACGTAGATGGCAAAATATTGTCACGCACGTGGCAGAATATGCGACACTAAGAAAGACGATCCGTCAAGTAAAGAACATGTTTCTCAAAAAATAGCATCTTTGATTAAACCTTTTCACGTAACGGATGTCTATACTTGCGTTTGATTATATATTTTGGAGTAACAAATTTTAGTAAATACCATACGAGAACATGATGACAAAGAGAGCGAAATGGGGAGTTTCAGCGGCTATCTTATTGATGATAACGGGAATGATCGCTTACCCTCAATTGAAAAACAAGTTCAAGGCATCCCAAGATGCCGCTTCAGTCGTACCCACACCGGGCACGAGCCAGCGAAACCAGACACTTAACATCAATGCCGAGGTATTGAAATACCAATCATTAACCGATAAGATCATGAGTACCGGAAGTACCCTTCCGGACGAAGAGGTGGATTTGGCTTTCGAGTCCTCCGGTAAGGTGGTAGCCATCTATTTCACGGAAGGTACCCACGTAAAGGCGGGCGATCTGTTGGCCAAAATCAATGACAAGCCGCTGCAAGCCCAGCTAAAGAAGCTGGAAGCCCAAGTCCCTTTGGCCAAGGACCGTGTCTATCGCCAACGTACCTTGCTGGAGAAAGACGCCGTCAGCCAAGAAGCCTACGAGCAAGTAGCCACCGAATACGAGAAACTAATGGCGGATATCGAGCTAGTCAAAGCGAATATCGCCCAGACAGAGCTTCGGGCTCCTTTCGACGGGATCATCGGACTTCGCTCCGTGAGTGAGGGCGCGTATGTTACCTCCTCCTCTTCCGTAATCGCGAAGTTGACCAAGATATCCCCGTTGAAAATCGAGTTCTCCATACCCGAGAGCTATGCGGCCGAGGTGCATGACGGAACCCCAATCCTATTCCGCATGGAGAAAGGCGGCATGATGCAGAACTATAAGGCGACCGTTTACGCCGTGGAAAGCAAGGTAGACATGACGACCCGCACCTTGAAGGTACGTGCCACTTACCCGAATCCGGGCGAGAATATCTTACCCGGCCGTTATACCTCCGTCGAGATCAGCAAGCGGGAGATCAAGGATGCCCTAGCCATCCCCAGCGAGGCCATTATCCCCGAGATGGGAAAAGACATCGTTTATTTATATAAGAACGGCGTAGCCGAGCCTCAAGAAATCACGATCGGTATACGAACCGAAAGCCGTGTACAGGTATTGCAAGGACTGAGCGTGGGCGATACGTTGATCACGTCCGGCGTGATGCAATTGCGTACCAGCATGAAAGTATCTATTGACAACTTGACTGAATAAGGAGAAGAACGATGGCAAATATTTCAGAAACCAGTATAAACCGGCCCGTACTCTCGACAGTGATGATGCTGGTCATCCTCCTGTTCGGCTTTATCGGTTACCGGTTCCTTGGCGTCCGGGAGTTCCCGAGCGTAGACCAGCCGATTATCTCGGTCAACGTATCTTATCCCGGAGCGAACGCCGACGTGATCATGAACCAGATCACCGAGCCGTTAGAACAGAATATCAACGGTATCCCGGGTATCCGTTCATTGAGTAGCGTGAGTAGCCAAGGCAGCAGCCGCATCACGGTAGAGTTCGAGTTGTCCGTGGATATGGAAACGGCGGCAAACGACGTACGTGACAAGGTATCTCGTGCCCAACGCTACCTTCCCCGCGACTGCGACCCACCTACGGTATCGAAAGCGGACGCCGACGCCTCCCCGATCATGCAGATCGCCATCCGAAGTAACAAACGCTCGTTGATGGAGTTGAGCGAGATCGCCGAGCTAACGGTGAAAGAGCGTTTGCAGACCATCGAGAACGTGAGTGGCGTGGATATCTGGGGACAAAAACGATATTCCATGCGCCTATGGCTGGACCCGATCAAGATGGCAGGTTACGGAGTGACCCCGATGGACGTGAAAAACGCTGTCGATAACGAGAACGTGGAGCTTCCCTCCGGTAGTATCGAGGGTAATACGATCTCCTTATCTATCCGTACCTTAGGATTGATGCATACCGCCAAGGAATTCAACGATTTAATTATCAAGGAAGACAATAACAACATCGTGCGCTTCAGCGATATCGGACGTGCGGAGGTAGCCCCCGAGGACTTGCGGAGTTTGCTGAAGAAGAACGGCGAGCCGATGGTTATGACCGTTATCATCCCCCAACCGGGAGCCAACCATATCGAGATCGCCGACGAGGCCTGCAAGCGTATCGAGCAATTACAAAAGGACTTGCCGGAGGACGTCACGATCGAGATGATGTATGACAACACCCGCTTTATCCGGGCCTCTATCGGTGAGGTACAACAGACGATCTACGAGGCTTTCCTCTTGGTCGTATTGATTATCTTCTTGTTCCTCCGCGACTGGCGGGTCACGCTGGTTCCTGTCGTCGTTATCCCCGTATCGTTGGTAGGCGCTTTCTTCGTGATGTATATCTCCGGATTCTCCATCAACGTATTGACGATGTTGGCGGTCGTGCTCTCGGTAGGCCTGGTGGTAGACGACGCGATCGTGGTGGCGGAGAATATATATGTGCGTATCGAGCAAGGTATGTCGCCGAAAGAGGCGGGTATCGAAGGATCGAAAGAGATCTTCTTCGCCGTGATATCTACCACGATCACCCTGATCTCCGTATTCTTGCCGATCGTTTTTATGGAAGGTATGACGGGGCGTTTGTTCAAGGAGTTCAGTATCGTGATCGCCGGTTCGGTCGCTATCTCCTCGTTCGTGGCCCTTACGTTCACACCGATGTTGGCTACCAAGCTATTGAAGAGGAGAGAGAAGAAAAACTGGTTCTATCGGAAGACCGAGCCGTTCTTCGAGGGATTGAACACGATCTACGCCAAGTCGTTGAACGCGTTCCTGAACCATAAGATATGGTCGATCCCTATCGTTATCCTTCTCTTCGGATCAATCGGGTACTTCTGGAAGAACATTCGTTCCGAGTTATCGCCTTTGGAGGACCGTTCCATGATCTCCGTGAATATGCGCGGGCCGGAAGGCGCCACCTTCGAGTTTATCCGCGACTATGCGGATCGTATCGAGCAAATAGCCGACTCCATCGCTCCCGAGAAGCAATCCATCATGACCCGCTCGTGGGAAGGAGGAGGTTCGATTAACCTCATATTAAGCGATATCAAGGAGCGGGAACGCTCGCAGATGGAGATCGCCGAGATCTTGTCGAAAGAGGTTCGCAAAGAGACCTTGGCCCGTGCCTTCGTACAGCAGCAATCCACCTTCGGCGGACGACGGGGCGGTATGCCTGTCCAATACGTATTACAGGCCCCGACCTTGGATAAACTGCAAGAGTTCCTGCCCACGTTTATGCAAAAGGTGAACGAGAGCCCGGTCTTCCAGATGGCGGACGTGAACTTGCGCTTCACCAAGCCGGAGGCACGTATCGAGATCGACCGGGATAAGGCGTCGCTATTGGGTGTCAGCACCCGGAACATCGCCCAGACCTTGCAATATGCGTTGAGCGGACAGCGTATGGGCTATTTCTATATGAATGGTAAGCAATACCAGATATTGGGCGAGATCAACCGCCAGCAACGAAATACCCCTGTCGATTTAAAATCGATCTATGTACGTAGCAACAATGGGGAAATGATCCAGTTGGATAACTTGGTTAAGGTTACGGAAAACGTAGCGCCGCCCCAATTGTACCGCTATAACCGTTTCGTATCGGCGACGGTTACCAGTGGATTGAATAAAGGATACACGATCGGCGATGGTCTGGACGAGATGGATCGTATCGCCTCGGAGGTGCTGGATGGTAGTTTCCGTACCGCCCTTTCCGGCGAGTCGAAAGAGTTCCGTGAGAGTTCTTCCAGTTTGATGTTCGCCATGATCTTGGCCTTATTGATGATTTATTTGGTATTGGCCGCCCAGTTCGAGAGTTTCAAAGACCCGTTGGTAGTGATGTTCACCGTACCTTTGGCTATCGCCGGCGCATTGATGTTCATGAGTTATTCGGGTATCACGATGAATATATTCAGCCAGATCGGTATCATTATGTTGATTGGTTTGGTGGCGAAGAACGGTATCTTGATCGTAGAGTTCGCCAATCAGCGGCAAGAGTCGGGATTTGGTTTGCCGGAAGCGATCCGATCGTCCGCGACCCAGCGTCTGCGCCCGATCTTGATGACCAGCGTATCGACCATCCTCGGTTTGGTACCGTTGGTATACGCTACTGGCGAGGGTGCCCAAGGGCGTATCGCCATGGGTGTAGCGGTAGTAGGCGGAATGTTGGTATCCACCTTCTTGACCTTGTTTATCGTACCGGCCATGTATTCGTTTATATCCACCGACCGGAAAAAGAACATTACTGAATAATAAATAAACACATGAATAAGTACCTATATACATTACTATTGGCCGTCTCCTCCCTCTTTATGGCGGAGGCGCAGCAACTATTCGACCTGAGACGGTGTATAGAGACTGGATTGCAACAGAACTACTCCATCCGTATCATTCGTAACGAGCAACAGATCAGCGACAATAACGCCACCCCGGGAAACGCCGGTTATCTGCCTACCGTAGATATGAGCGGCGGATTCAGCGGAAATATCAACAACAACCGTAACAGCCTGCAAGACGGATCGATCGAGAAGGCGAATGGTATAAACAGCGAGACGGGCAACATCGGACTAAACGTTAACTGGACGGTTTTCGACGGTTTTGGTATCCAAGCCGAATACGCACGCTTGAAAGAATTACAGCGAATGGGGGAATTGAACACCCGCATGACCATCGAGGATTTCGTAGCCAACCTTTCCAGCGAGTACTACAACCTGATCCGGCAGAAAATCCGCCTGCGTAACCTCCGTTCCACCTTGGATCTTTCCAAAGAGCGTTTACGGATCGTGGAAGAACGGTATTATATCGGTTCCATGTCCCGTCTGGACTTGCAACAGGCTCAAGTGGACTTCAACTCGGATAGCTCCAAGGTATTAAACCAATTGGAGGTCGTGCATACCTCCCGTATCCGCCTGAACGAGTTGATGGCATTAAACAATGTGGAGGAGGAAATCCAGATCAAGGACTCCTTGATCTACCCGAACCCGTTCCTCGACGAGGTAGATCTATGGAAGAATACCCTCGAAGCCAACGCCTCGCTCCTGATCGCCCAAAAGAACCAGACATTGTCCGAGCTTGATTATAAAAAGGTAAAAAGCCGCTATTATCCCTATGTCAAGCTGAACGCAGGCTACGGCTACACGGCGAACTGGACGGAAGTGGGCAATTACGACCTCCAACAACGGCTGGGGCTTAATTACGGCGTGACCATCGGTATGAGCCTCTTCGACGGTTTCAACCGGAAACGAGAGCAACGCAACGCCCGCATCCAAATCGAAAACAAACAATTGCGCATCCAAGAACTGGAACTTGCCCTGCGTGCGGATATGAGCAACTTCTGGATGGCCTATAAAAACAACCTCGACCTATGGAGCCTAGAAAAAGAGAATCTCGTAGCCGCCCAAGAGAACTATCGGATCGCAATCGACCGCTATAAACTCGGCGAGCTGTCCGGTATTGAATTGCGTGAGGCGCAAAACAGTCTGCTGGAAGCGGAAGAGCGTCTTTCCGTGGCGGAATACTCCACCAAGATCTGTGAGATCTCGCTGCTTCAATTAAGCGGGCAGATATTAACCTATATCCGCCCTGAACCGGAGAAAGCCAGTTTCTAAGATAAAGGCCAGTGCCACGCCTATGGCACGACTGTGGCACTGCGATGGCACGCTGGTGCCACCGTTATGGCACGGGTGTGCCATCCGCATGGCACAAGTCATTATAACCCCGTTTAATGACTAGAGGCTTATGCTAATTGCGTTTTTTTATGTAAGTTCGCGGTAAATGGCAAGGTCTCATTGCCCAATGACAAAAAGAAATGCAAATACTACCAAAGGTTAATACATTACGAAAAGGATCGCTCTTGTACCGCAGCATCCGTTACCGTAAAGGATTCGGAGTACATTCGCCTTTCGTTTTTAACCTCATCACGAAGGTCATCGAGGAAAAATGCTCCTATTATAGTTTCTATGATATAGAGCTTTTACGTAAGCAGTTATCATTCAGGGAAGGAGAGATCACCTATCCAGACCGGCAGAACAAAGGGAAACGAAAGACCCGTTCCATCAGCGAGATCGTAAAACGGGAATCCATCCGGCCCAAGCATGGCGCCTTATTATTCCGTTTGACAAACTATTTCAAGTCCAAGAATATCCTCCAGATAGGAACCACGATGGGGTTGTCTACCTTATATCTAACCTCCTATGCCACGGGATTGAGATGTATCGCCTTGGAAAATGTACCGGAATTCGCCACGATTGCCCGTCAAGCATTCGCTAAAGAGGGACGTAATCCCGTCGATTTGCGTATCGGTAATTATAAGGACTTGCTTCCCCAAGCCTTAAATGACATAAATAGCTTAGATTTTGTTTTTTTCAACACTTTATATGAACAACATAACAACCTCTGGCTGTTTAATGAATGTATGAAATACGCGCACAACGATACGGTATTCGTTTTTGAGGGAATCAAGGCGAGCCGTAAGATGCGTGAACTTTGGGAAGAGATCTGCGCATGTCCGGAAGTGACGGTCACCTTAGATCTTTACTCGCTAGGGATTGTCTTATTCAACAAGAAATTGCACAAACGAGATTATATTGTTTATTTTTAGGATTCAAAACAAGTCAGATATGAAGAAGAGTATGATCTATACCAGAACAGGCGATAAAGGAACCACTTCACTGGTAGGTGGACAACGCGTATCGAAAGCGCACGATCGGATCGAGAGCTATGGCACCGTAGATGAGCTGAACTCCTTTATCGGATTATTAATCACGGCCTTGAATGATGAGAAAGACACTGATTTCTTATCATTCATCCAGCATAAGCTATTCACGATCGGTTCTTACCTAGCCACGGATCAAGCGACCACGGAATTGAAGATCGAGAGCAAGATAACGCCCGAGAGCATCGAGCGTATCGAGCGGGAGATAGACCGCCTGGATAACGAGCTGCCCAAAATGCATGCGTTCATCCTACCGGGAGGATGCCGCTCGGCCGCCCTCGCACACGTTTGCCGGACCGTTTGCCGCCGTGCCGAGCGACAAATTTATCGCTTAGCCGAGAATTGCCCCGTTGAGGAGCCTGTATTGATATTTATGAACCGTTTATCGGATTATTTCTTCGTTCTGGCACGAAAAGAATGCATAAATAATAACGGTAAAGAAATTATTTGGGATTATACTTGCGTATAATAAATAAAGTCATATTTTCGCGGAAAAATAGAGAACCAAATCGCTCCGGCGATTATTAATACTTGACAGCTATGTATTGGACATTAGAGTTAGCTTCAAAATTGGAAGACGCACCCTGGCCTGCGACTAAGGATGAACTTATTGACTATGCACAACGTTCTGGTGCGCCATTAGAAGTGATTGAGAATTTGCAGGAAATGGAAGATGAAGGCGAGATTTACGAATGCATGGAAGACATCTGGCCGGATTATCCAAGTAAAGAAGACTTTTTCTTCAACGAGGAAGAATACTAGTTCAATTGAGAATTAAAAATTAAGAAATATAAAGAACGAGGTGGCGGACGATCGGGCTCCCCTGCCTCGTTGCTTTTTTGTGAAAATACAATTTATCCGGATTTGCTGCGTTTGTAGTTACAACGCGAAGTGAATGTTTAAATGAGAAGACGTCTTCTTTCGATCCTGATCCTTTTGTGTACCTGTGCGGGAATCGTACGGGCGCAATATGACGCACGCTTAAGTCAATATTTCATGGCGAAACCGTATTATAACCCGGCGGTGGCCGGAGCAACGGAGGATTTGAATATATTGGCTCTCGCTCGCATGGAGATGGTCGGAGTGCATGGGGCACCCATGTCGTTTTTCATTACGGCGGATATGCCACTCACTTTAGGCAAGACGAATCACGGTGTCGGATTGGTTGTATTTACCGAGGCGATCGGACTTTTCCAGAATACGCATGTAGGGGCGCAATACGCTTATAAGTATAAATTATTCGGGGGAGTCTTGAGCGGAGGTCTGCAAATCGGTTTAGTCAACCAATCGTTCGACGGAACCAAGGTGATAAAGGTTGAGTCCGAATACCATCAAGAGACCGATGCCGCCATTCCTGTAGAGCAGGTCAGCGGCATGGGGTTGGATATGAACTTCGGTATTTACTATACCCATAAACAGTTTTACGCCGGGTTTGGCATGACGCATATCACCCAACCGGAGCTTCAACTGGACGAGAACGCCTATACCTATATAGGTCGTTCACTTAATCTAATGGGTGGATACAATATTCAATTAAAGAATCCGTTGATAGAATTACAGCCCTCGGTGTTCTTGCTGACAGACATGCAAAGCTTTCACGCGGATATTACCGCTAGGCTGGAATATAATAAGATGTTTAATGGTGGTTTTTCCTATCGGGTGAATGAATCGGTGGGCATCATGTTCGGCGTAAAGCTAGGTCGTTTCCATGCGGGTTACGCCTTTGATTTCCCGACCACGGCGCTAGGCCGGGCAAGTAGCGGCAGCCACGAGCTATGTATCAAGTACGCCTTAAAGCTGAACAAGACGAAGACAGGAAAAAATAGACATAAAAGTGTACGTATATTATAGTATATGAAAAAAGTATTATTAGTACTTGTAACGGTAGCCTTGCTTACCTCCTCCTGCGGTAAATCTCTCCGGAGTGCCGGCGGTGAGGTGACAGGTGTCAGATCGGTAGCGTTCAATGAACCAGCGCCGTATGGAATGGTCTTGGTTAAAAGAGGTTCATTCGAGATGGGTCCCTCCGACAAGGATTCCTTGTGGGGAATCATGCCGGAGACAAAAGGGGTCTCTTTCGACGCGTTCTGGATGGATCAGACAGAGGTAACGAACGCCAAATATCGCCAGTTCGTTTATTGGGTGAGGGACTCTATTATCCGTGAACGCTTGGCGGATCCGGCTTATGGAGGCAACGATCTGTTCAAGATCACGGAAGACCGTTACGGGGAGCCTGTCACTCCGCATTTGGACTGGAACCGTCCGATTCCTTGGAGACGGGCGAACGAGGATGAGCAACGTGCGATAGAAAGTGTCTATTACACGAATCCCGTTACCGGAGAGAAAGGTTTGGACCCTAAACAAATGATCTATAAATACGAGTGGTACGACTATACCGCCGCCGCCCTCCGCAAGAATCAGTTGAACCCGGTGGACCGAGTTCGTAATACGGATATTCAGGTAGATCCGAACGAGGTAGTCATGATCTCCAAGGATACCGCTTACATCGATGATGAAGGACGTGTAATCAACGAAACGATCACCCGCCCGTTAAGCAGCGAATGGGATTTCTTGAATACCCGTATCGTCAATATCTACCCGGACGAGAATTGCTGGGTGAACGATTTCAAGAATGCGTACAACGAGCCATATACCCGTATGTATTTCTCTCATCCGGGTTACGATGATTATCCCGTAGTCGGTGTTTCTTGGGAACAAGCGACTGCCTTCTGCGTATGGCGCACGAATTTATACAAAGAGTCTTTGAGCTTACCTCCGGGGCAATTGGTAGAGCCGTTCCGCCTTCCGTCCGAGGGAGAATGGGAATATGCCGCCCGTACGGGTAAGAATGAGAATAAGTTCCCTTGGTCTACCGACGAGCTGCAAGACAGCAAAGGTTGTTTCTTGGGTAACTTCAAGCCGGGTAAAGGTAATTATACGGAGGATGGCCATTTGATTACGTCTCGTGTAGGCTCTTTTGCCCCGAATGAGTTCGGGTTATACGATATGGCAGGAAACGTGGCGGAATGGACTTCAACGTCCTACTCCGAGTCTGGCCCGAGCCAAATGAGCGACATGAATCCGGATCTGCGTTACAACGCCGCCAAGAACGATCCCTACGCCATGAAAAAGAAAGTAGTGCGAGGAGGTTCATGGAAAGATGTCTCACAATTTATCCGTTCGGACATGCGTACTTTCGAGTTTCAGAACGAGAGCCGTTCTTACATCGGTTTCCGTTGCGCACGTACCCAAATAGGATTCTCTCGCTCCAAAGGAAAGAAATAAGCGGGAATTATAAATTTAAATTTTTGAATCATTTAAGACAATAATACAACGATGGGAAAATATAGAAGATATAAAAACAGACTGGAGATGTTCCTATCCAGCGAAAGAGGAAAACGAGTATTGAACTTCCTGTATAGTTGGGGTGCGTCCATCGTAATCCTCGGTGCGTTGTTCAAGTTATTACATATACCATACGCTAACCAAATCCTGTTCGTGGCGATGATCACCGAGTCTATCGTATTCTTTATCTCGGCGTTCGAGCATCCGAACAAGGAATATCATTGGGAAGATGTTTTCCCTGTATTGAAATCAAAGAACCCGATGGATCGTCCGGATTTCACCGGTACGCCAATCTCAACCATGATCAATTCTACAGATAATGTAGAAGACGATGAGATAGCGGGAGGAATAAATATCGGTTCAGCAGCGTCTAAAGCGAACGCACAAAGAGGTGGTTCCTTGAATATCGCAGGTAATCTGGACGTGACGGAAGAAGATACCAAGAACTTATCCGAGAGCATCAAGAAATTAAGCGGAGCGGCCGAGCAAATCTCCAAAATGGCGGAATTGACGGAAGCTACCCAAAAATATCTGGAGCAATTATCTGGCATGTCTGAGAACATGGAGCGTTTCAGCCAAGTGACTCATTCACTTACGAACGTATCCGATACGCTGTTGAACTCTTATAAGAGTATCACGGATAATTCCGATGGCATCAGCCAGAACTCCCGTGGTTACGTACACCAGATGGAACAATTGAATCGTAATGTGTCCGGATTGAATACGATCTATGAGATCCAGTTGAAGAGCATCAGCTCGCAGATCGAGTCTATCGAGCATATCAACAGTGGTTTGAGCCGTATCCGTGAGATGTACGACGGATCGGTGGTAGATAGCTCCGTATTCCGTAACGAGACGGAAAAGATGACTCGCCAACTGGCCGAATTGAACCAAGTATACAGTCGTTTATTGCAAGCGATGACCGTGAATATGGGCTACCAACAACCGGCGCAGCCGCAACAACAACCTCAACAACCGATGTATCAGCAGCCACAACAGCCCGGTTACCAACAGCAATATCAGCAACCCTATGGTTACCAACAGCCACAACAGGCTCCGTATACAAACAACCCAATGAAGTAAAGAAATATGGCAGGAATATCAAATAATCCCAATTCTCCCCGTCAGCGGATGATCAACCTGATGTATCTGGTGTTCATCGCCATGATGGCACTGAATGTGTCGTCGGAGGTGCTGGATGGTTTTGAGTTGGTGGAAGGTAGCTTGCGAACCTCTATCGATAACTCCTCCCGCCGAAACAAGATCGTAGCGGACGAGATGGAAGCTTATTACCAAGAGAATCCCCAGAAAGTGGGTGAGTGGGCATTGAAGGCCCGTGAGGTGAAAAGAGCCTCAGATAGCCTCTATACGTATATACAAGATTTAAAGATCCGTATCGCTAAGGTAGCTGATGGCGAGAATGCCAACGTAAACAGCATCGAGCATAAGGATGATTTGGAAGCCGCCTCCCGTGTAATGCTCTCTCCTGTAAGCGGAGAAGGTAAAAAGCTGAGAGCGGAAATTGATAAGTATCGTATCTGGATGGGCGGCTTTATCGAAGATTCGGCGAAGACTGCCGTATTGGAGGCGAACCTAAGTACCACTCCCCCTCATAAAGCGGGTATCAATACCCGTACTTGGGAAGAGGCCTTGTTCGAGAATATGCCGGTAGCGGCGGCTGTTACCCTGTTAACAAAAATGCAAAGTGACGTTCGCTACGCCGAAGGTGAGGTCTTATCGAACTTATTGAATAGCGTAGACGTTGGCGATTACCGTGTGAACCAGATCACGGCGCAGGTAATTCCAGAAAGCCAGATCGTTATGCGAGGAAGCCAGTACAAGGCGAATATCGTATTATCGGCGGTAGACTCCACGAAACGTCCTACGATCTATGTAAACGGAAAGGAATTACCTTACGAGAATAAAGGAGTCTTCACGGTAAATACCGGAGCTGCCGGGACATTCCCTGTCAAAGGTTATATTGAGATGCCGAATAGCGACGGCAGTGTCATGCGCCGGGATTTCGAGAGCGAGTATTTCGTGACCGAGCCGACAGCTACCGTGGCACCGACACTGATGAACGTATTATATGCCGGTATCGCCAACCCGATGCGTATCGCCGTGCCGGGTGTACCGAGCGGTAACGTAACAGCTACCATGACGAACGGCACATTAACCCGCAGCAAGGATGGTTGGGAAGCCCGCCCGTCCAAAGTAGGGACGGAAGCCGTGATCACGGTAAACGCCCGTATGGCGGATGGCCGGAACATAGAGATGGCAAAGACTACCTTCCGCGTGCGTGCCCTCCCCGATCCCCTGCCCTATATCGAGTATAAGGATCAAAACGGTAACGTCCGTAAGTTTAAGGGAGGTATGATCGCCAAACGTAGCTTGGTAGAGGCTGACGGTATTCTGGCCGCTATCGACGATGATTTGCTAAATGTAAAATATACGGTATTACGTTTTGAGCTGACTTTCTTCGACTCCATGGGTAACGCTATCCCGGAAGTGGCCGAAGGAACCAACTTCTCGCAACGTCAGAAAAACTATATCCGCAATCTAAGTAAGGGTAAACGTTTTTATATCACCCGTGTAGTCGCAAAAGGTCCGGACGGTATCGAACGTACCATACCGACTATCGAAGTAATCGTAAATTAAGATTCGCTGTATGAAACATCTGTATTACATAGCCGCTTTGGCCGCCACTTTTTTAACAACGATGCCTCTTCACGCACAAGAAGAAGTTGAGAACGAAGCTACGCAGCAACAACAAATGCGCCGCCGCTCGCCTCAAGCCAGCCGTGGGGAAAGAAACGATAAGAAAGATACCGGTTTACCCGAACTGACCGTACGGGCCCAAGATATGAACGAGCGTTTGACGCAAGAGATCGGGAACGCTCGCTGGATGCGTATTATCTACCGGCAGGTGGACTTGATGAAAGAGCAGAACGCTCCGCTTTATTACCCGACCCGCCCGATGAACGGACAGATGAATCTTTTCTCCGTAATCTTCCAGCTTTTAGGAGAGAACAAGATCAAGGCCTATGAGTATCTGGACGGATACGAGGAGTTTGACGAAGCCCATTTGATCAACTTCAAGGATTTGCTGGATCGCTTCTACATCCTTTATGAGGAGATGCCGGGAAGAGCGGGTGAGGAACCGACTTTCGTAATCAATGAGAGCGATATACCGGCAGCCGACATACGGTCTTATTATGTAAAAGAAGCATGGTATTTCGACCAGAATAATTCCGCTTTTGATGTCAAGATATTGGCGATTTGCCCGATCCTTACCTCTACAGGTGATATGGGAGAGACAACCATGCCTATGTTCTGGCTGCCTTACGAGAACATACGTCCGTATATCAGTAATTCATACATCATGACGTCTAATATGAATAACGCCATGACTTTCACGATGGACGACTATTTCCGTCGCCGTATGTTCGAGGGAGATATCATCAAGACCCAAAACTTAATGAATCTGCCATTGCAGGCGTATTGCCCGACACCGGATTCCTTAAAGAACGAGCAAGCTCGTATCGAAAGCCAATTGACGGGCTTTGAGAAGTCACTCTGGTATCAACCGGATACGACTCAAGTAGCGGTAGACAGCAAAGCCGCGAAGAAAGCAGCTAAGAGAAGTGCCCGGAAAGACAAAGGCTCTACCAAAGAGACCGCTCCCGAGAAAGCCGCTAAAGTAAAAGCGCCGAAAGCAGAGAAATCCGCCCCTGTGCGCAGTGTACGACGCAGAAGATAAAAAGAAGCACATATGCCTGGCATAGAGTAAAAATATGATAGCTAAGAGAGCCTCGCCTCTGCCTTGCCATAGATGAGGCTCTCTTACATATTTCTACTTAGAACCTACCCATGTCCATTTATGCCAAATACCTTCCAACGGTCCATGTTTATGTCTTTCTGCCCACCATTTACAAAAGCGTATTTGCAAGAAGAAAAAGGCGATACCGATGAACATACTGACCGTATAACCGCAGTAAGGAGCCAAATTCAAGCCGATCGGGAAATAGATCAACGCACCGAAAAAGGATTGCGACACGTAATTCGTCAAACTCATCTTCCCATACGAGCGCAAGACGGAAGTGAAACGCCTAAAACCCTCCCATTGGTACAGTAACACGAAAGAGGCGACCAATACAAACGTGAAAGCGAATTTCTGCCACATATCAAGTGCCACTGCCACGGTCTGACATACCAAAGCGTTATCTGCCCTATCTTGTAACAATACCCCCAATTGGAACAAAGGGCAGAAAGCAATCGAGGCGATAATTAGAGTCTTTATCCAAAAACGGGAATTCTCCTCCGAGGGGATAAATAATTTCTTGCGCCCGATCAACATGCCCAGCATAAACAACCCACAGGTCTGTACATACCGGCCGGCACCAACGGCCCAGAGCAAACTAGCCTTTTGCCCCAACGTCACGTTCTGCCAGATGAAGTTCCAGAGGTCGCCCCGTTTGGTATGTTCTGCCATCTCAGCGTACATCGCCCCAACCCCTAAATCGGGAAGTTGGTGACCCGGATTAAACAAACTAGCGATGTAATGATACCACTCCACCGGCTGCAATAAAAAGATAATAGCCGTTATCAAGACAGCCTTATCGCTCCATTTACGCACGATAAACAAAACAACACCTACGATCGCATACAGCAACAGCACATCGCCTGCCGGATAGAAAGCGGCGTTCAGCGTAGCAAAGAGCGTCAGTAACAACATCCGCCAAAGAAAACGGTAACCGAAGTCCTTCCCCTTCGCCTGCTGGTTCGAATACTGTATATAAAAGGTAAAGCCGAATAACAATGCGAAGATGGAATACGATTTACCGGCGAACAAGCCAAATACCACCGTAAATACACCCTCATTCAATACGTTCAGCCATCCCGGAAGCGTAGCCGGGTCCGGATAGACCGGATAGATAAAATGTTCCACATGATGCACCAATAAGATGGCCAAGACAGCGAATCCACGTAGCGCATCCACCACCTCTACACGAGGCGGCTTAGAGATTGTTATTTGTTGCATACTATTATTTGCTATTTGTTGTTTCTGTTAACCATGCTACCTTTTGATTGGACTCATGCGGTTGACCGATGATATCCGCATAAAGTTCCGGACGACGGGCATTTCGGTAACGATATCCTCCAGCCTGTCTCAATTTCTCAGGGATAGCCGTAGCGATCACGAAATCATCCCCCAGCTTACGGCATTCCGCCACGATATCGCCGAAAGGATCCAAAATCATCGAGCAACCGTTCTTGATCTCATTATAATCACGCCCGATCGGATTGGAGAATACCACATATACCGCATTGTCGTACGCCCTAGCGGGAAGCCATTTCATAAGCCAAGCACGTCCCTTCAGGCCATCGAACTCCTGTCGCAAGGAAGTCGGATCGTTTGCCCGGTTCTCCCACAACACAGGATCTATCAAACCAGCCCCGGGGCGAGGGGAAGGGGTACACATTGTCACGTGAGGCATGAAAATGATATCCGCCCCTAATAAGGCCGTGGCCCGGACATTCTCTATGATATTATTATCATAGCAAATCAATATGCCACATTTCCATCCCTTGATCTCAAGAACCACATATTGATCGCCCGGCAAGATATTCGGATTAATAAACGGATGTAGCTTGCGGTACTTTGCTTTCAAGCCATTGCTATCTGCGCAAACTTGCGCTTTATAGATACGATCCCCATCCCGCTCAAAGAATCCGGCCAGCAACGTGACACCAAACTCTTTGGCGATGGCGATCAAGGCTTGCGTACTCTCCCCCGTAGGGATCGGTTCGGCAATAGCCAACAATTCCTTGCGAGACAAGTCCTTGGCAAACGTATATCCACAAACCGAGCATTCGTGAAAAGCCACTACATCCGCTCCCTCTACCGACGCTTTCCGGCACATCTCCCGGATGACAGAAAGATTATACCCCTTATCGTTATCCCGTGTCTCGAACTGCACGGTGGCGATTTTCAATGGTTCCATGATATTTTGATTTAATTGGCTTATATATTTTTCGACTAGGTTCACAAAGATAACAATAATATACTACTTTTGCGGGATAACTTTTTCTACCGATCATGAATATCAGACAAACACGACAAGAAGATCTGGCCGAGGTAATGGCTATGTACGATTATGCACGCCGGTTCATGCAAGAACATGGCAACGGCAATCAATGGATCAATGGATATCCTTCCGAGGAATTGATCTCCAACGAGATCAAGGCCAGCCATAGTTTCGTATGCGAAAATGAGCAGGGCGAGTTAGTGGGGACCTTTTGTTACATCGAGGGAATTGACCCTACTTACCTAAAGATCTATGAAGGCGAATGGCTGAACGATGAGCCTTATGCCGTGATCCATCGCATGGCCTCCAACGGCAAGCAGAAAGGAATCTCCTCCGCATGCCTGGAATGGGCATTCGCACATTGCGATAATATCCGTATCGACACGCACCGGGATAATATCGTCATGCAGAACCTATTGAAAAAGCATGGCTTCAAGCGATGCGGTATCATTTACATAGCGAATGGTACGGAACGCATCGCTTTCCACAAAATAGTAAACCCAACAAATAAAGAATCATGAAGCATCCTATTGACCTAGAGCATTGGAACCGGAAAGAACATTTCCTGTTTTTCGATGCTATGGATGACCCTTTCTTCGGGCTGACCACCCAGATAGACGTGACCTCTATTTATAAAGAGGCGAAAGCGGATCATGCCTCTTTTTTCCTCTACTCCTTACATAAGATTATGACAGCCGTTAATGAGGTGGAAGAGTTCCGGTACCGGATCATCGAGAACATCCCTGTCTGCTTCGACCGAATCCACGTGGGCACAACGATCGGGCGGGAAGACGGAACATTCGGCTTCGGCTTCATCGAATATACCCCGGACAGACAGCTGTTCCTTCAAAATGCGCAGAAAGAGATCGAGCGAGTGCAAGCTCTCACCGGCCTTTGCAAAGATAGGGAATCTGACCGGCAAGACCTAATCCGTTTCTCCTCGGTACCATGGATCGCCTTCACGGAGATGAAACATGCTTCCTCTTTCCGTACAGGTGATTCTGCTACCCGAATTTCCACCGGAAAACTGATCGAGCAGAACGGGCATCGGATGCTCCCTATCTCCGTAACGGCTCATCATGGCTTGATGGACGGCAGGCATGTGTCGATCCTCCTAGACCGTATAGCGGATAAAGACTAAATAATATACATGAAGCAGTACTCTCATAAGGAGTACTACAGTACCTCGTAGGGAGTACCTCAGTACTTCAAAGGCAGTACTGTAGTACTGCCTTTGAAGTACTGAGGCTTGCCAAGGAGTGGACGAACCGAAACAACCGTATGAACCGGACAGCACATACGGCCGGTCATGGCAGGTTATTTGCGCATCGGCCAAAAACGCCTTGTCAAATATCTACGGAACGGCTCGTCGTATAGCTTCAAGCTAACGTAAGCCAATACTATACTTCCGATAACCAATGCCAACGCTTCCGGCCATGCTTCCGCAAATGTCAGATTCTCCTTCTTCACCCACCCGTAATACAAGTATATAAGCGGGTAATGTACCATATATAAAGGATAAGAGACATCTCCCAAGAATTTACAAATACGGGCGGAATGCTTATCGGTTGTTTTCCCGGAAGCCCCCAGATAAACAAGCATAGGGAATATTAGGATCGCACATACAGAATCATAGATACCATTCATCCATAAAGCCTCACTGCCACCGACATAGGGCATGGAAAGTAAAACAACGATCGCCAAACTACAGATCCAAAAGGCTCCTTTGACATGAATGGGCTTAAAAACACGTGACATTAACAATCCCATAGAGAAAGAAAATAACACTCGTAAAAAGCCACCGATCAGGTTGTACTCTTCCATCGTCCATCCCACACCCAGGTGCCCCGCACCGGAAAAATTGAATATAGCGAACGAAGCCAATCCGATTCCCGCCAAGGCAATAAGTGCCGTAAGCGCCTTGGTCGACATCCGACGAATAAACAAAGCGTACATAATATTCCCGATATACTCAAAGAACAAAGACCAACTAGGGCCATTCAAAGGAAACATCTCACCATTCCCACGGATCTCAGGCCCGGTACCCGGTACAGCCGGTATCAAAAAAAGATTGATAAGCAAAGCTAGCATCACCATGGATATAGAGACCTGCGTACCATCCCACTTCTCACACCCTTGCATATAAAACGCGATAACTCCCAAAACAGCCCCTAGGATAACCATCGGATGCAAACGGATCAATCGACGTTTGATAAAATCCTTTGTCGTCATGGTTTTCCACCGGTCGTCATAAGCATATCCAATCACGAACCCAGACAGGATAAAGAAGAAATCAACGGCTAAATAACCGTGATTAAATTGTTGATCGATAGGACTCGTCGCAAATGCCTCGAATACATGATAAAATATAACCATTAGAGCGGCGACACCTCTCAATCCATCAAGAAGGTCGTAATGTGGTTTCGTGTCCGCGAATGCGGCCGCCGAGATTTTTGAGTTAGACATTTATTGTTTAAGCTTATATTTGATATTACTATTACTTCTAATTTCCACAAAAATACAAAAAGGAGCCATCTTTCACGTTATTAAGCAGTTCTTTTTTTCATTAAAAACCTCCAAACTTGTGAATAATATCAAATCCAGCCTGTTCTAAACATGAATCCGATTCTTGAGGGAAAAAACATTCCCTATGCCACAGCAAAGTTCAAGTATTTTAGCCTTCTTATTTTTCAGTAGTCATTTTTTGTAGAATCGCAAATCAGATAAAAAGGTATTTAATCCATCATATATATATTTAGCTCACCAACCTTGTAATTCACATTCATCTACGCTCTCGTAAATTTCATGTTTATTATATACCAAACTTCTTTCTATTCTATTTCGTGCCCAAATAGTTCCCCAATATACCAACAAACCAATCAATTACTAGAAAAAGAAAAAGGACAAACTCAAAATAATTTGAATTTGTCCTTTTCAGTACCCAGAGCCGGTACAAACCATAGAAATCATAGGAAAACAAAAGAACTTATTCACCTTATTATCAATAACTTGCATATTTCTTATTTTCTCCATTTTTGCCATATTTTGCCCATTTTCTGTTATTCAGTACAC
>NZ_SRYM01000032.1 GCF_004793765.1 Parabacteroides distasonis
TACTTTTGGGTCAAGCCAAAAGTGACATACCGATTTGGGTCAAGCCAAAAGTAACGCGTCAGATCTCATCAGGCGACTCCGAATCCCCCCCTTCCTCCACCGGTGTCCCGAGTATCGTGACCTTCAGGAGCGAAGTCTTCTCGCCCAGCAGCGAGTAACGTCGTGCCCCGTTCAAGATGGTATAAGAGGGTGAGAATCCCGGTACGATGCTCCGGATCTGCGTGGCCTTGACCTCCTCGGCGGTCGCCACCCCCTTCTCGGTGACGAATCGGTTATAGACGGTCCCGAACCCCAGCAGCTCCACTTTGTAGCCTTTTTGCAGATTCTTGATGACATACCGCTGATAACGGTCGAGCACATTCAATACATCCCCCTTGGTGAGCGAGGACTCCTCGGCGATCTGGTCCGAGGCATCCCGTGTGGTGAGGGTTCCGAAATAATAAGGCACCGGTTTGTACACCTCCTGTTTGGGATCTGTCTTCGGTACGAAAAACTTTCTGGCTTGAAATGCTTGTGGCATGGTTTGATAATTAAAAATTGGTAATTGAAAATTAATTATATTGCTGATCAACGTTGCAAAGATAGGTTCCGCCGTAGGGGGCGGTGATGCCGAGTGACGCCCGGGGAGATGAATAATGAATAATTAACAATGAATAATGGGTGTGATCGGTGTCAGACCATGATGCCCATCGTAAGCTCCCTTGAATGGGCATCGTAAGTAGTTTACGATGGGTATTGTAAGAAGCTTATGATGGGCATTCGAAGAATTGCCAACTCGTTTACGGTTCTCCGAGGTAGCGGGCGATCAGCGCCACCTGCCGTGGCGTGAGGATCCGTTGCTCGGGGCGGTATCCCGTCTCCCGCAGCCTGTCGTGCAGCTCGGTGCATCGGATGATCCAGCGGCGCAGGCGGTTACAAGCTTGGTGTGAGGCAAGCTCTGGGAAGTAGAGTGCCGCCAGTTCGGACTTTTTTAATGGTAAGGACATTTTTATTTATGATTTATGATTAATGAATTTGGGATGACATGATCGTGAAACTTTCATTCTTTCAAACTTTCAACGATCCTTTTCTCTCACACACGTGCGCACGCGTGAAGCGAAGGAATATTCGCCCCGTCCGTTCTTGACGAGGATCCCTTTCTCCACCATCCTTCTGAGGTGGGTATCGAGGGTATTCTGCGGTATCCCGTTCTTCTCCGCCTCTTGTGCGGCTTGTTTCCGGCAGAACTTCAGGGGGAGGGCCTTGAGCAGGGAATCTAAGGGCGCGGCCTGTTGCGGGGCAAGCTCCACGGATGGAAGGTAGCCTAGGATATGGCAGGAATGGCGGTAAAGAGGCTCGACGAGCGACATCACGGACTCGAAGTCCTCATCGGTGACCTGCAGGTCGAGTTTCGGGACGATGCCGTCTCGGACGTTCTCCTCCGGGATTTCGTCCGAGGGGGAGAGACCGGGGGAATTGAAAATGGGAAATTGAGAATGGAGAGCGGCTTGTCGGGGAGGAAGGAGTTTCTCCACCGCCCGCATCAGGGCCACTACGCTCAGGATCCGGCAGGTGTTGATCGCTATGCGTGCCACGGTGCTCCGCATGGATCCTCCGCCTAAGCATCCGGCGTGGCTGAATATCTGGGCGAAATGCCGGTCGAAACGTTGTTCCTGCTCCTTCGAGAGTCTCAGCTGGATGAGGTTCACCTCTTTCGCGATCCGGTCCGCGACCTGTTTCCACTGGCGACCCCATTCGATGAAACGTTGGTCGTAATCCACCCCGTCCGCATGGAACTGGCTCGTCCATTCATTGATGGAAGGCATGAAATAGAATAACTGGCGTGAGAACAAGCCGTTCTCGGCCGATGGGATGAGGGGTTTGACTTGCGCGGGCGTTCCGCTCAGCAATACGCTCAGGTAGGAAGCGGCGCATTCCCGGTACTCCTTGTTCGTGCGTCGGTTGAAAGACAGACGCTCATGATCATGACATTTGCGCAAGGTATCGCTCCAATGGCCGTGGTCGGTGTCGATCGCCGCGCTCACGGTATCGGCCTCGGTCTCGCAGATCAACCCGATCCCCTCGGCCTCGATCAGGTTCTCCAGGATACCTGTGCCGGAGTTGTTTCCTGCGATGAGGAACATCCTCAAGGGCGGCTGTTTCGGTTCCGGCACCTCGGAGCGTCGCTTGCCCAGCGCGTCCCATTGGGTCTTTTCCGTGCGGAAGCGATCGTATCTCTCCCGGTAATCGGCCATCAGCTCATCGTGGAAGGGCTCGGCCAGCCGGCGTACCCAGGTGAGCGCTCCCTTTCCAGAGGCGGGGGGCGCCACGATGAAGGTTTGCAGGCAGGGATACTGGAACTTCCTTCCGTAAAGGATCCTCAGTCGCTTGTTGAGTGTCGCTCCCAGCACGGTGATCGCCCCCAGCAACAAGATGTCTCGTTGTGCGGGCGAGTTTCCGCAATCCAGCAGTCGCTCCAGGAAGGCGGGCCAGGGCCTGTCGGGGAAACAAGGGGGAAGCGTTTCCGGGTTCTTTATAACGTACGCTTCGTGCGCACGCTCGTGTGTGAAGGAATTATCGCCTGAAAGATTTGAAAGATTTGAAAGATTCCCGGCCTTTTTGTCGTTTTTGCGATCGTATCCGGCGGTATAGCCCCGTACGATATCAGTGAGCTGCTTGTCCGGTCTTACGCCGGCGATCTTGGCCCAGTGGAATACGGATCCCAGCCCGTTCCGTCCATTGCCCCCCTTGAGGGCGTGGTCGAAGAGCTTGTCCGCCTCGTCGGGCACGTACTTTTCCGACATGCGGCAGATGCGGTGGAAGAGCGACCGTCCCGCTTCCCCGCAATCATTGGCGATGGCGAAGGCGATCGGCATATACTCTTGATAGGTGGGGGCGATGTTCGCCCCTTGTCTCTCGATGGCGGCCACGAGCCGCTCTAAGTCTGATAAAGGATTCATGATGAATAATGAATGGTGAATAATGATTTATAACTGTCACTTGTCAACTATTAAGTCCGCTATTACGCAGTAACGCCGAGGGATCGTGGCAGAGGAAGCAGGCGCGGGCAAGGTCTGCGTTTGAGGCGTCGGCTTCCAGGCCGTATTTCCACTTGAGGTATTCCCAGGCGGATTTCCGTGCCTCGTCGAAAGCCCACTCGATCGTGGCGGTAACGGACAGGCGGTAGGGCACGATGAGTTTTACGCCCGTGGCGCTGGGGCTGATGAAGGCGAGGTCTGGGCGTAGCCGCTCGTCCTCGAACAGCGTATCTCGCCAACGGGTAGCCTCCTCGGGTGAGGGGAGGTGGTCGATGTCGATGACGAACTCGCCCGAGGGCACGAGCAGGTGGTCTTCCTTGCGGTAGGAGAAGACCCCGGCGGGGGTGACGTAGGGCAGCAGGCCGCGTTTCAGGGAGGCGAACCGCTTGGGGTCGTTTCCAGCGGCACGTACCCGGTCGGTACGCTCTCGCAGCCACTCGTTGGTGGTGATATAGGCGTGCATTTGGCTGATGCAAACAACCCCGTTCGGCACCTGGTTGGTGATGGGGGCGTTGAAGAAGGAAAAGATAGACTCTTTCATCGAATTGTTTTTGAGTTTGAATTTAAATATCGTTGATCGGAAACACCCGCTCCGGATCGGCGGTAAAGATAGAATCCCCGCATTTGGGAGTGGCTCACCCATGTATGAGCCAATTTCAGATTGTTATAACTTAATTTAGTATTTCTTCAAGGTTTTGACGTTTCACCATGGGGAGATTTCCCCGATGAGACGTTATGATCGAATCACGAGGCTCCGGTTCCAACCCTTGGATCCGTGTGGCCGCCATGGAAGTACATTTAATCCTGTATCACTGGGGGCTTTCCTCCATGCGCGAAGCCTCCGATCTCTTGGGTGTCAGCCGGAACACGTTGTCGAAGCTAGACCCGAGACATCCGGACGGCAGCCTCCGCTTGGAATCGCTGGACCGTATCTACGCCACGTTCTTTCGTCTGGTACCTTACCAGTTCCCGGAGCGGGAGTGGGAGATTGAGCGAGATGAATTGAGGCGTTCCAGGTGCCGGATATTGGAGCAAAGCTATCTGCTGCCGAGGAAGGTGCGGGAGAGGGTGGAGAGGGAGATACGCTAAATCGAGTGCTTATTGTTTTTAGTTCTAATCTACCATTAAATAGAGTATTAGCGTATGGTTTCGTCTCATTTAGGTAATAATCGGATAATAAAGAATACTATATTGCTTTATTTCCGTATGATATTGCTGATATTGGTGCAACTTTATATTGTACCTGTTATTTTAAGAAATCTTGGTGTAGCAGATTATGGTTTGTATAACGTTATAGCTGGGGTTGTTACGATGTTTTCTTTTCTTGGTGGATCCTTGTCGTCAGGAATACAGCGTTTTATGTCTTTTGCGATAGGAAAAAATGATAAAGAGCTTTTGAATACGACTTTTGGAGTGACTGCCTCTATATTCATTGTCTTTTCTTTTGTGACTTTTCTACTGTTGGAAAGTTTTGGATCGTGGTTCGTGAATTGTGGGATGAATATTCCTGCGGAACGAATTGTCGCGGCCAATTGGGTATTTCAATTCTCGGTACTGTCTTTTATTGTCAATCTAGTGACAATACCTTATAATTCTGCTATAATCGCTCATGAACGAATGAGTATCTATGCCTATGCCAGTATTTTTGATGGTGTGTTAAAATTTTTATTGGCCATATCCTTGTCCTTTTTTTCGTTTGATAAATTGATTTATTATGCAGGTTTTATAGTTGTTATCTCTGTCTCTATTTGTTTGTTTTATATTTATTATTGCAAAAGGAATTTTGAGGAATGCCGGGATATTAAACTGACCTGGAATCCGGAAATAGGGAGAAAACTCTTGTTTTACTCCGGTTGGAATGTCGTGGGTGTTTTGGCAAATATAGGCAGGGGGCAAGGTTTGAACATTGTTATGAACCTTTTCTTCGGTACATTGCTTAATGCGGCTCACGCTATTGCCTTGCAGATAAATGGAGTAGTTTCGCAATTCATAAGTAACATATATATGGCGACTCGTCCTCCGATTACGAAGTTATACGCTCAAGGTGATATCGGCGGTATGTGGAATTTGATTTTTAGGAGTGCGAAGATTACTTTTTATCTGCTGATGATTTTGAGTATTCCCGCTATTATAGAAATTGAGACAGTCCTCTCGTTATGGCTTCGCGATGTGCCGGAATATACGAGTAATATAGTTGTGTTAATGTTGATGATGACATTGATAGAGACATTGGTGAATCAGTTGATCTCAGCATTCCAAGCGGCTAATAGAATCAAACGATACCAGCAATATTCTAGCACTATAATTCTTTTATGCGTGCCTCTATCCTTTGTCGTATTAAAGTTTTGGAAAATGAATCCGATGATCCCATATGTTATATCCATAGCTCTTTCGTTTTTTTATGTATTATCTATAGTTGTGGTAGCTAAAATGGAATTGAATATGTCTATGAAAAAGTTCCTGCATTCTGTATTAATACGAAATGTTATTGTTTTTGTAATCGTATTTGTATTAGTACGAGTTCTAAGCGATTTATTGGATGCTTCTTTCGGTAGAGTTGTTGTCACGTTTTTGTTGACTTTATTGTCATCTGCTATCATGATTTGGATCGTAGGATTGGATGGCGTAGAGAAGGCGTATGTGTCAAATCAAATAAGTAAAGTAATAACGAATATAAAAAATAATCGTATTCATGAGAAATCCTAAAATTATAGCAGAGATTGGTTGTAATCACAAAGGTGATATGAGTATCGCAAAAGAGTTGATAATGACGGCAGCTACTTATTGTAAGGTGGATGTGATAAAATTTCAGAAGCGTTGTAATAAGGAATTATTGACTCTCGAGGAGTATAATGCGCCTCATCCTCATCCGGAAAATGCTTATGGCTCTACTTATGGGGCTCATCGCGAGTTTCTTGAGTTTACATTGGAGCAACATAATCAATTACAAAAATGGTGTGAGGAATTTGGGATAGAATATTCCACCTCGGTTTGGGATGTCACTTCTGCGAAGGAGATAACTTCTCTTCATCCGAAATTAATCAAGGTACCTTCTGCTTGTAATCTCAATAAACCCTTGTTGCAATATTTGTGTAGTAATTTTGAAGGGGAGATTCATTTGTCGTTCGGAATGACTACCAAGCAAGAGGAGGAAGAGATTGTTTGCTTTTTTGAGCGAAATGGACGGGCCAAGGACCTGGTTCTTTATGATTGCACGTCTGGTTACCCTGTACCCTTTGAGGATATTTGTTTACTAGAGCTTACTCGTATGCGTAAGGAGTATGCGGGTAGGGTGAAGGCTATAGGTTTTTCAGGGCATCATTTGGGTATTGCGGTGGATAGTGCGGCTGTAGCTTTAGGTGCGGAGTGGATAGAGCGTCATTATACGTTAGATAGGACGTGGAAAGGAACAGATCATGCGGCTAGCCTAGAGCCTGATGGCGTAAGGAAGTTGGTTCGCGATTGCCGTGCGGTAGCCCAGGCTCTTACCTATAAACAAAAGGACGTGCTTGATATTGAGATGGTACAACGTGATAAATTGAAAAAGAATCAGGTAAAATGGTAATTTAATAATGAAAACAATCGCATTTATACCGGTAAGGGGTGGAAGTAAATCAATTCCTCTTAAAAATATCAAACTTTTTTGTGGAAAGCCTTTGGTTTGTTGGAATATTGAGGCTTTGGTAAATTGTCCGGAAGTGGATGAGATAGTAGTGGCTACTGATTCTGACGAGATTTGGAATACGGTCTCTGCTTGTTGTTACCCCAGGACTATCTTGTATCGTCGTTTGGCGGAAAACGCGTGCGATACAGCCAGTACGGAAAGTGTTATGTTGGAATATATTGATAAGGCCCAGCTTGCGGAGGATAGTATTTTTATGTTAGTTCAGGCAACTTCGCCTCTGACGGAGACTCGCCATTTTTCGGAAGCTCTTCGCATGTATTTTAAAGGTGAATATGACAGTATATTGACTTGTGTGCGTAATTATCGCTTTTTATGGAATGAGAATGGTACGTCGATGAACTATGACTATATGAAGCGTCCTCGTCGGCAAAACTTCAAAGGGCTATTGATGGAGAATGGCGCTTTCTATATCAATACGGTAAGGAATATACAGGGTTGTGGAAATAGGCTTAGTGGTAAGATTGGCATTTATGAGATGCCGGAGTATACCGCCACGGAGATTGATGAGCCGGATGATTGGATTGTATTGGAGAATTTAATGCGTAAATACGTGTTGCCACAAAACGTTATGAGGAAAGAGATAAAACTTTTCTTGTGTGACGTGGATGGGACTCTAACGGATGGAGGTATGTATTATACGGAAAGTGGTGATGAGTTGAAAAAATTCAATGCTCGTGATGGTATGGGGTTCCAATTACTCCGAGAGGCTGGGATAAAAACAGGGATCATAACTTCTGAGAATACAAAAATTGTAGAGAATCGTGCCAAGAAATTGAAAGTGGACTTTTTATATCAGGGAAAGCGAGATGGAGGGAAACTTGCTGTAGCTAAAGAGATTTGTGATATGTTGAAAATCGATTTTGGGGAAGTGGCATATATTGGGGATGATGTTAATTGTGTGGATTTACTATCTGCGGTTGGATTTGCCGCATGTCCTGCTGATGCGGTAATAGAAGTAAAAAAGATCCCTCATATAAAGTTATTGGAGAAAAGGGGCGGCGAAGGTTGCGTGAGGGAGTTTATTTCTTTATTCTTAAATAAGAATCGATGATTTATAGAGATAAGAAGTTCTTTGTGAAAGCAACCATGTCGCAATTATTAATATTATTATTTGCGCTGATTTGCTATTGTAGTATGGATCTCGAATCCTTTTATACGAAGACGGTATTTGAGATTTCTTATTTGCTTGTAATGATACAAGCTTTTTATGTACAGAGACGCTTACATGAAGATTGGAAAAATATCTCGAATTTATTCTTATTCTTTTTTTTCTTCTTTTTAGGTAATAGGTTCCTGTTTGATCTGGTATCAGATGAATATAATGTTTGTTATTTCGAATTTTTTCTAAATAGGATGGTCAATGTTGCAGTTGTCAATAGGGCTTTGTTTAATTTGATCATTGCGGTGTGTAGCTATACAATAGGAACAATATGGTGGATTAGTCGTAAACAGGGTAGGCGTAATGAAAAGATTCCATATTTGAGTGTTGCTGGCTTGATGTCACAAAAAACTGTGTATTTAATGCTTTTCATAGGCTTTGTGTTCAAAGGTTATTATTCATATCAAACATACCAGGCGTTACTTACTCAGGGGTATTTGCAATATTTCATAGGAGGGTTTGATATAAATAGGAACTTGTTGATGATGTTCTTGGAAGCTTTCTATGAAATTGCGATATTTATTCTTATCAGTCAAAAAGAAAGACTGAATAAAATAGATATTTTGTTAATTATAGTATATGTAATCATGTCGTTGGCTACGGGACAGAGAGGTTTTGCTATGCTTTCCTTCGTGTTCATTCTGTTTTATATGTATAAATTGGGTAGGATAAAATTGGGATTCACGGCGATAGTGGTACTCGGAATCGTGCTCTTTGTGGTTGCTAGTTCTATGAGTTATATTCGTGGAGGAAAAGAGTTTTCTATGGAAGAGATCATGAATGCGTTTTTTGATTTCTTTTATGGACAATCTATTTCTATAACAGTTTTGGTTGCGACGATAGATTATGAGAATTATATAGATTTTTCTTTTTGGGATTTGTTTGGACATATTCGTTATCTTTTGACTTATTATTGGGATAAGTTGACATTTCAGTTTGAACGTCCTGTAGATGCGCTTACTCTTCAGGCTGAAGAATATAAGTGGTATGGGCAGTATATTTCTAGTATAACTAATCAAGATATGTTTTATCGTGGACTAGGATTAGGCTCTTCTTATATGGGACAGTTTTATGCCGTAGGTAAGGAGTATATGCAATTACTTGGAGGTGTTTTTGTTGGTTATCTTGTGGAATTTCTTTATGATAAAGTATGTTTGCCTCATTTCTTAAAACGTTTTTGGGCTTTCCACGCATTGACGATAATTGTATTTATTTCAAGAGCTAATTTGTTTGAATTTATTAATATGCAGTGGCATGTATATGTGGTGTCTGTTTTATTATATATTTATTTTATTCATCTAAATAGAATTCTTTATCGTAGAACTAATAATAAATGTAGCAAATATGTATAAACTATCAATTGTCGTTCCCATTTATATGGTGGAAAATTATATAGAACGATGTGCTATATCTTTGTTTCAACAAACACTGTCTGATGTGGAATTTATATTCATTGATGATAGATCTCCGGATAAAAGCGTAGACGTGTTGAAACAAGTTATTTCTAATTTTACTTCGCTTCAAGATTCTATCCGTATAGTAGAGCATCCAAATAATAGAGGATTAGCCGCGGCAAGAATAACCGGCATAAAACAAGCACGGGGAGAATATATAGCTTTTTGTGATTCTGATGATTGGGTAGATTCGAATTTGTATGAGCAGATGTATGAAGTGGCCAAAAGAAATGATGCGGATTTGGTTTATTGCAATTTTGAAATGGAGTATCTTTCGAAAACGAAAGTAGCGGACTTGCCGAAGAAACAGAATGTAGATGATTATATCCGATTTATGATGATGGGTGCTATCCCTTTTTATTCTTGGATTAGGTTGTATCGAAAAAATATATTACAAGAGCGTGTTGATGAATTGTATCAACTTGGAATCAATATGTGGGAGGACGTTTTAATGAATATGAGATTGTCTTTTTGTCTTAAACAGATAGCCTTTTGCCCTGTAGCCGGATATCATTATAACCAGTGTAACTTGAATTCATACACTTTTGTTCGGAGTGAACAATCGCAAAGAAACATACTAGAGGTGGTTCGTTTGGTTTCTTTGGTTGTTGAGAAGTGGCAGATTTTCATGTTCCCGCTAAGTTGTTTTAGGCTTAATGCATTGTATTCTATTAGTTCTCATTCCTCAATAGAGGATTTGAAAAAGATGAATTGGCCTTATTCTGTTGAAGATAATAGGTGTATTTGGAAACATCCTATCATGTCTGTTGATAATAAACTGTTCTTGACATTATTGAGTTTCCGATTGTATAAAACAGCTTATATCTATATGCGAATTAAAAGAAAAATCAAAAATATTATTTTGTTTAAATGAGTAATAAGGAGATAACACACGTATGTTTGGTGGAAACGGTATATACCTTGTTTCTTTATATGCTTCTTGTCGAAGAGGAGGACTATGAGCATACATTCTTTTTTTGCTCGTCATTGTTACCTGCTGAGATCAAGAAGAAACTACCTCAATCACATTGTTTCAAATTACCCCACAAACGATATCATAAATGGATTTTTCGTATTCTTTTGTATTATACATCTGCTTTACGATGGCCATTCATAAAGCGTTGTACTATTTATGGGAGTGATAATTATCTGTTTAGTTCTGGAATAATTCGTAATAATCGTTTGAATTTGTTGGAAGATGGAACTTCTAATTATTCATTAACTTATGTTGATCCAAAATTGTACACTTTGAGAAGTTGGCTGATGGGATCTATTGCGGCTTGCGGATGCGGAGGTAGAGCCCCTAACGTTGAAAAAATCTATTTGACAGGCTTGCTATCTATACCGGAAGAGATACGATCGAAAGTTGAACTTTTTTCTGTTCGTGATCACTGGGAAAAACTAACTGTTACTTATCAAAGAAAAATTCTAAGTTTGTTCGATATCTCTATCGATGTAATCCGAGATTTGCGTAGATATACTGATGTTTTATTTACGCAACCCATGTATGAAGATGGGCTTTTAATAAAAGAGGAGGAAATCGCTTTATACAAACAACTTTTGTCGAATAGCAATAAATGTAAATTGGTCATAAAAGTTCATCCTCGTGATAAGATGGATTATCGGGATTTGTTCCCTGATGCATATATATTAAAGACGAAAGTTCCCATGGAGCTACTTTCTATTTTAGGTGTTCAGTTTAAGGAAGTGTATACGGTGTTTTCCACAGCGGCTCTTTCGTTACCTTACAAGGCTAATATTCATTTTATGGGGACATCTGTACATCCTAATTTAGTAAAACATAGAGGAATTATTGAGTATGATGATTGTTTTTTTTGAAGAATTGTCTATGTTGTTACCTATGCTTAGGATCTGTTTTAGAATTTGTCTTTTGATGGATGTAAGTTTGTTGGTTTATAATAAATTATCAGTGAAATGAAAATACTTCATGTTATCGATCATTTAGGAATTGGTGGTGCTCAAAAACTTGTTTGTGATTTAGCCCAATTACAGTTAGCAAAAGGCCTCTCTGTATCAGTATTATCTCTGTGCAAAACCGATTCTTTTTTAGAAGTGGAATTGCATAAAAAAGGCATTAAAGTGGATTGTGTATATAAAAGTATCCGATCTATATATAACCCTTTGACGATATTAAAGATTCATAAGTACCTAAACGAAGCGGATATTGTTCATGTGCATCTTTTCCCCGCTAATTATTGGTGCGCATTTTACAAGTTTTTCTTAAATAAGAAACTAAAGTTGATAACAACAGAGCATAACACAAATAATAGGAGGCGAAATAAAAGCTATTTTAAGTATATTGATAGGTTTATATATGGAGTGTATGATGCTGTAGTTGCATGTTCACAAAAAGCCCAACAGACCCTAGAAGGTTATTTGAACAATAGTGATAAGAATAAAGTGCTATTTATTAGTAATGGTGTTCCTATAGCTTCTTTTCAGCAAGCGGTAGGATATGATAAGGCCGAACTGTATGGAGTGAAAGATGGTGTAAAGGTTGTGACAATGGTCGCTCGTGTCCAAGAACCGAAAGATCAAAGTACAGTTATCCGTTGCTTAAAATACTTGGATGAGGATATACATGCTTCGTTTGTTGGGGATGGGGTGTTGAGAGAGGATTGCGAATTTTTAGCAAAGAAATTAGGAGTTGCTGCTCGATGCCATTTTTTAGGCTTTAGAAAGGATGTATCCCGTATAGTGAAGACTTCGGATATAAATGTGTTGTCATCTAAATGGGAAGGGTTGTCGTTATCGTCTGTGGAATGTATGGCTACAGGAAAACCTTTTATCGGTACAAATGTACAAGGTATTAAAGAAATCGTAACAGGAGCAGGTTTGTTATTTGAATGTGGAGACGAAAAGGGGCTTGCCACGATTATTAAGCGCCTTTTAGAATCAAAGGAGTTATATCAATCTGTATCATATTCCTGTTATTCTCGAGCTAAAGAGTATGATATACTTTATACCCATAATGCTTATATGAATTTGTATTTTGAGATTTTAAATGAGACTATACATGAGTAAGCGTTCGTATCCATATATGACAAAATTATTTATCGTCCTCAACGAGGACTATTTCCTTCTTACGCACCGTAAGGAGCTGGCTGTTCGTGCGCAAGAATCTGGCTATGACGTGACGATCGTGGCCAAGAATACCGGACGTAGGAAGCAGGTGGAAGCATTAGGGCTGAAAATGGTGGAGCTTCCTATTAATCCGACGGGAAAAAATCCGATAGAGGAGCTAAAGGCTTTCTGGTTTCTTTATCGATTATATAAACGGGAGAAACCAGATATCGTGCATCATGTAGGCTTGAAAGTTATCCTTTGGGGTGGATTGGCCGCAAAACTGACCGATGTGAAGGGTGTAGTGAACGCTGTCAGTGGCTTGGGAGTGATGTTCTCATTGGAGAAAGAATCTCGGTTGACAAGTTTGATTTTGAGTGTTCTCCGTTTCTCAAATCACCGGAAAAACTTGATTAATATATTCCAGAACCATGAGGATGAACGGTTGTTTATCGAGAAAGGGGTGGTAACTCATGATCAAATCCGGTTCATTAAAGGATCGGGAGTGGATCTGAAGAGGTACGCCTATACTCTGGAGCCTGTCTCGGATAAGATTCGGATACTGTTCACGGCAAGGATGGTAGAGGAGAAAGGGGTTTGGGTATTGGTGAATGCCGCAGAGTCGCTCCGGAAGGAATATGAGGGGCGTGTATGCTTCCTGCTTTGTGGTGGTTTGTCCTCAAATCCCAAGGCGATCAAGGAGGAGGAATTGAACGATCGTTGTGATGGGAATTATATACAATGGCTGGGATATCGGTCGGATGTGCCGGATTTGTTGAGATCTTCTCATATCGTGGCTTTCCCTAGTTATTACCGAGAGGGAGTGCCGAAGTCGTTGATTGAGGCTACGGCTATTGGGCGACCAATCGTTACGACCGACTCCATCGGTTGCAAGGATACGGTAGAGGATGGGACGAATGGTTTTTTGGTTCCTATTAAAGATAACGAGGCATTAGCCGAGAAGTTGAGGATTTTGATTGATGACACAGATTTGAGGAAACGGATGGGACTCCATTCACGGCAGATCGCGGAGCGGGATTTTTCCTTGGATGATGTTATCGCAAAGCATTTGTTGATTTATAGGGAATTGTTGCATTGTCAATAGTCCCAATATGGATAGGATTCTTTCTTGAATGATCATATTAATGAGGAAATCTTGTCGACTGAAGAGCAAGCCTCTCACCCCAAAAGGCGGTTAAATTTGATGAAGGAACTGCTTTCTTGATAAATCAAAGCCTTATTTTCTGCCTGTAACAGGCTTCCTTACACAAATCTTTTTTCAACATACATATTTATGAAGGTTTTACTGACCGGCTCTGCCGGCTTTATCGCCTCGTTTGTCGCACGGCGTTTGCTGGAGCGGGGAGACGAGGTCGTAGGTTTGGATAATGTCAATGGGTATTATGATACGGCTTTGAAGTATGGTCGCTTGAAGGAGGCGGGTATATGGGAAGAGGAGGTGGATTGGTATAAATTGACTCCGAGCCATACGTATGAGAAATATCGTTTTATCCGGATGAATCTGGAAGATCGGCAAGCGATGCGGATGCTTTTTGCCAACGAGGGGTTCGATGCGGTGGTTAATTTGGCCGCCCAGGCGGGCGTACGTTATTCGATCACGAATCCGTATGCGTACGTGGAATCGAACTTGGATGGTTTTATCAATGTGCTGGAGGGATGTAGGCATCATAAGGTGAGTCATTTGGTGTATGCCAGCTCCAGCAGCGTGTATGGGCTGAACGCTGATGTGCCTTTTTCGGAGAAAACGAGTATCGCCCATCCCGTTAGCTTGTATGCCGCATCCAAGAAATCTAACGAGTTGATGGCACACGCATATAGCCAATTGTATGGGATTCCTACCACGGGTCTGCGCTTCTTTACGGTATATGGTCCATGGGGGAGACCGGATATGTCTCCTTTCCTGTTTGCTGACGCTATTCTGCATGATCGTTCGATCAAGGTGTTCAATAACGGGGATATGTTACGCGACTTCACGTATATCGATGATATTGTTGAGGGGGTGATACGGGTCTTGGACTGTCCGGCTACATCGAATCCGGATTGGGATCCGGAACATCCGGATCCCAGCTCCTCTTCCGCATCCTATCGTATTTATAATATCGGTAACTCTCAGCCGGTTAGATTGATGGATTTTATACAAGCTATTGAGATCGCTTGCGGGAAAGAGGCAGTGAAGGATTTCCTTCCGATGCAACCGGGGGACGTGTATCAGACGAACGCCGATACTACGTTGCTTCAACGGGCGGTGGGTTTTAAGCCTTCGACGGATATTCAAGAGGGTGTTGATCGGACTGTGGCATGGTTTAAATCATATTATAATCTATAAAATAAATTCTACGGTATGAAAATAGCGATTGTCGGGACAGGATATGTCGGTTTGGTAACGGGTACCTGTTTCTCGGAGATGGGGGTGGACGTTACGTGTGTGGATGTGGTGGCCGAGAAGATCGAGAACTTGAAGAAGGGTGTTATCCCTATTTATGAGCCGGGCTTGGAGGATATGGTCCATAAGAATTATAAGGCCGGACGTTTGAAGTTCACGACGGATCTCGCCTCCGTGCTGGATGACGTAGAGGTGGTGTTTAGTGCGGTAGGTACGCCTCCGGACGAGGATGGCAGCGCAGATCTGCGTTATGTTCTGGAGGTGGCTCGTACGGTAGGGCGACATATCAATAAATATACGTTAGTGGTGACTAAAAGTACGGTGCCGGTGGGTACGGCCCGGAAGGTGAAGGTCGCTATTCAAGGGGAATTGGATAAACGAGGGGTGTCTGTTGAGTTTGACGTGGCCAGTAATCCGGAGTTCCTGAAAGAGGGTAATGCGGTGGACGATTTCATGAAGCCGGATCGTGTGGTGGTCGGCGTGGAATCGGATCGGGCACGAAAGCTGATGGAGAAGTTGTACAAGCCGTTCATGATGAATAACTATCGCTTGATCTTTACGGATGTTCCTTCTGCCGAGATGATCAAATACGCCGCTAATTCCATGTTGGCTACCCGTATCAGTTTTATGAATGATATCGCTAATCTTTGTGAGTTGGTGGGTGCCGATGTGAACATGGTGCGTAAGGGGATAGGCTCGGACAGCCGTATCGGGAGTAAGTTCTTGTACCCGGGCTGTGGCTATGGCGGCTCTTGTTTCCCGAAAGACGTAAAGGCGTTGATCAAGACGGCGGAAAAGAATGGCTATACGATGAATGTCTTGAGAGCGGTCGAGGAGGTGAACGAGCGGCAAAAGAGCGTGTTGTTCCGTAAACTTCAAAAACATATCCCGGACTTATCCGGTAAGACGGTGGCCTTGTGGGGCTTGGCCTTTAAACCGGAGACGGATGATATGCGTGAGGCTACCTCTTTGGTCTTGGTCGATTTGCTGACGAAAGCGGGTGCTACGGTCAAGGTATATGATCCGATCGCCATGACGGAGTGCAGGCGTAGGCTGGGCGACAAGGTTGTCTATGCGAGTGATATGTATGACGCTACGGTGGATACGGATGCGTTGTTGCTGGTTACGGAATGGAAGGAGTTCCGTATCCCTAGCTGGGCTGTACTTAAAAAGCTTATGCGTAATTCCTTATTGATCGATGGCCGTAATATTTATGATGCCCAAGAGCTTTATGAGACTGGCTTTACCTATGAGTGTATAGGGATGAGCGCAAGGTCGTGATTGAAGGATTTAAGGATTATATTGTAGCTGAAAAGAATGGGCGACTATTGATTTGTCGTTTGCGGAATGAGCAAATGATAAAGGAGTGGGGAAGATCGGGATTTTCTTGTTTTCTGATAAACTTAAAAATAATCACCTTGGACATTCATTTCCTCTTTGAAGGGGGAGACGAATGGCTGGGGTGATTATTTTTTTAGGTTTAATATCGTAATGATTTGTCTGTAACCTTGTAAGGTTACATTATAAAAATGTATGGAGAGTCTACTTCATGCATATTGCAAACTTCCAGTTGGCTGAGAATGGAATGTGTCCCCGGAAACATTATACCTCCCTTCTTTGTTATGCCTCATTAAGGATTGAAAACAAACCCTCCCTTTTGCTTATAAAATGTAAGCTTTGTTAACCAAACGTCCGATAAAAACATTTTTTCCGTGAAAGTGTCAATTATTTTATGTCTGTTTAAACAATATGTTAGGAATTGTCTGTATCTTTGCGGCAAAATCAAAAAGTTGATTCGACAATGGAAGTATTGAAGCACGAGTGTGGTGTCGCCATGGTCCGGTTACTGAAACCTCTGGAATATTATCACGAGAAGTACGGTAGTTGGATGTATGGACTGAACAAGCTCTATTTGCTGATGGAGAAGCAGCATAACAGGGGGCAGGAAGGAGCGGGCTTAGCCTGCGTGAAGTTAGAGGCAAATGCCGGAGAGGAATATATGTTCCGTGAACGGGCCGTCGGGACCGGAGCTATTACCGAGATATTTGCCGCAGTTCACGAACACTACAAGGATTTAGCCCCCGGGCAACTCAACGATCCGTTATTCGCCAAAGCCAACCTACCTTTCGCCGGAGAGCTTTATATGGGCCACCTCCGTTACAGTACCACCGGAAAATCCGGAATCTCATATATCCATCCTTTTTTACGACGCAATAACTGGCGTGCAAAGAACCTTGCCGTTTGCGGAAATTTCAACTTGACAAATGTTCATGAGGTATTCGAGGAGATCACGGCGATCGGCCAGCATCCCCGGAAATATTCCGATACGTATATCATGCTGGAGCAGCTGGGACACCGGCTGGACCGGGAAGTGGAGCGTCTGTACCAAAAGTGTGAGGCGGAAGGATTGAGAGGGATGGATATCACGCATGCTATCGAGGATCAAATTGATTTGTCGAACGTGCTGAAACGCTGTACCCCGGGCTGGGATGGTGGTTTCGTGATTTGCGGTATCACCGGTAGTGGCGAGTCGTTCAGCGTGCGGGACCCGTGGGGAATCCGTCCGGCCTTCTATTATGCGGATGATGAGATTATCGTGTTGGCTTCCGAGCGTCCGGTTATACAAACCGTGATGAACGTGCAGGTAGAGAATATCCGGGAGTTGAATCGGGGAGAGGCGATACTCGTCAACAAGAAAGGCGAGTGGCATATCTCCCAGATCGTGGAGCCGAAGGAGAACAAGGCTTGTTCCTTCGAGCGTATCTACTTCTCACGGGGTAGCGACGTGGATATCTACAGGGAAAGGAAGCGTTTGGGAGATAATCTCGTGCATCCGATCTTGAAAGCGGTGGATTATGATTTGAATCATACCGTCTTCTCTTTTATCCCGAATACGGCCGAGGTCGCTTATTTCGGGATGCAGGAGGGGTTGAACAAGTATTTGAATAAGCTGAAAAAAGAATGGATCGCCGACCGTAGTCACCTGCTCAGGGAAGAGGAACTGGAGCAAATCCTTTCTATGCGAGTCCGCTCGGAGAAAGTAGCTATAAAAGATATAAAATTACGTACATTTATCGCTGAGGGCAATAGCCGCAATGATCTGGCGGCGCACGTGTATGATATTACTTACGGAAGTATTGAACCTTTTATAGATAATCTGGTTGTGATAGATGATAGCATCGTGCGGGGTACTACCTTACACCAGAGTATTATCGGTATCTTGGATCGCCTGCATCCGAAGAAAATCGTGATCGTAAGCTCTTCTCCACAGGTACGTTACCCGGATTATTACGGTATCGATATGTCCCGGATGAACGAGTTTATCGCTTTTAAGGCCGCGGTGGCCCTGTTACGTGACCGGGGGATGGAATACGTGATCTTGGACGCTTATCAAAAGGCGAGGCGACAACAAACAGCGGCGGATAGTCCGTTGGTGAATTACGTAAAGGAGATATACGCCCCGTTTACGGACGAGGAGATATCCGTTAAGATGGTGGAGTTGCTTACACCGGCCGGGACGCAGGCGAAAGTAGAGATTGTCTACCAGACTTTGGAGGGCTTGCATGCCTCTTGTCCGGAGCATCCGGGTGACTGGTATTTCTCCGGCGATTACCCGACACCGGGCGGGACTCGGTTAGTGAACGAGGCTTTTATTCACTATATGGAAGAAGAATATCTAATTAATTGAAAATTGAAAATGGAGAATTGAAAATTAGGATGGGCGATGGCTTGTTCAGCTTAATTTCCGATGCTCTTTTTATATTATAAAACACAGTTTTTTATGAGAACAGCAACTTTGATCTTAGACGACGGTACCGTCTTTCGTGGTTACTCTTTCGGCTATGAGAGACCGGTCGCCGGCGAGGTCGTGTTCAATACCGCTATGACCGGATATCCGGAGAGCTTGACGGACCCTTCGTACGCAGGCCAGTTGATGGTGTTGACTTATCCGCTCGTTGGTAACTACGGTGTCCCGCCTCGTACGTTCGGGACGAACGGGATCGCTACGTTTATGGAGAGCGAGAAGATCCACGCCGAGGCGATTATCGTTAGCGATTACAGCCATGAGTATAGCCACTGGAACGCCGAGTGCAGCTTGGGCGAGTGGTTGAAGGAGGAGAAGATCCCGGGCATATACGGTATCGATACGCGTGCGTTGACTAAGAAATTGCGTGAGCATGGCGTGATGATGGGACGCATCGTTATCGGCGATGCCGATAACGAGATTGGAAATGGAGAATTGAAAATCGAGAATTATGAGCATGTGAACTATGTGGATCGGGTATCGTGCAAAGAGATTATTTGTTACCTGCCCGATGGTACGAGCCAGACCTGTTCTTTATCGGAAGCCCCCAATTCTCGATTCTCGATTCTCGATTCTCAATTCCTAAAGCGCGTCGTGCTTTTGGACTGCGGCGTGAAACATAACATCATCCGTTGCCTGTTGAGGCGTAACGTGGCGGTGATCCGTGTGCCTTGGGACTACGATTTCAATCAGCTGGAATACGATGGCTTGTTTATCAGTAACGGTCCGGGCGATCCGGATACTTGCGATGCCGCCGTGCGGAATATCCGTAAGGCGCTTTCTGGGGATAAGCCGATTTGCGGTATTTGCATGGGTAACCAGTTGTTGGCGAAAGCCGGCGGTGCTTCTATCTATAAATTGAAGTACGGTCATCGTAGCCATAACCAGCCGGTACGCATGGTGGGTACGGAAAAATGCTTCATCACCTCGCAGAACCATGGTTACGCCGTGGATAACGATACGCTGGGTGAGGAGTGGGAACCGCTGTTCATCAATATGAATGACGGGACGAACGAGGGTATCAAGCATAAGACGAAGCCTTTCTTCTCCTCTCAGTTCCATCCCGAGGCTTGCAGCGGGCCGCTGGATACGGAGTTCATGTTTGATAAGTTTGCGGACTTACTGTAGCCCCGTTCGTTTCCGGGTGTCGGAATAACTCGTTTCCGGGTGTCGGAATAACCCGTTTCCGGGTATCGGAATAACCCGTTTCCGGGTGTCGTAAATACAAACATTAAAAAAATGAAGCAATGAAAGAAGATATAAAGAAAGTCCTGATACTCGGCAGCGGAGCCTTGAAGATTGGTGAGGCGGGCGAGTTCGATTATTCAGGCAGCCAAGCTCTGAAGGCGATTAAGGAAGAGGGGATTCAAACGGTATTGATCAATCCGAATATCGCTACGGTACAGACCTCGGAAGGAGTCGCGGATACGGTTTATTTCCTGCCCGTTACTCCTTTTTTTGTGGAAAAGGTGATCGAGAAGGAACGTCCGGAAGGCATCTTGCTCGCTTTCGGCGGGCAGACGGCGTTGAATTGTGGCGTGGCCCTTTACCAAAGCGGCGTGCTGGAGAAGTATGGCGTGAAGGTGTTGGGTACCCCGGTGCGGGCTATCATGGATACCGAGGATCGGGAGTTGTTCGTACGCAAGCTGGATGAGATCGACGTGAAGACGATCAAGAGCGAGGCCGTGGAGAACGCCGCTGACGCTCGTCGTGCGGCCGCTGAGCTGGGGTATCCGGTCATCGTCCGTGCCGCTTATGCGCTGGGGGGCTTGGGTTCTGGTTTCTGCGACAATGAGGAAGAATTGGACGTGTTGGTAGAGAAGGCTTTCTCTTTCTCTCCGCAAGTATTGGTGGAGAAAAGCTTGAAGGGCTGGAAAGAGGTGGAGTACGAGGTGGTGCGCGACCGCTTCGATAACTGCATCACGGTATGTAACATGGAGAATTTCGACCCGCTGGGAATCCATACGGGAGAGTCTATCGTGATTGCCCCCTCGCAGACCTTGAGCAATACGGATTATCATAAATTACGTGAGTTGGCGATCCGTATCATTCGCCATATCGGTATCGTGGGCGAGTGTAACGTGCAATACGCTTACGATCCGGAGAGTGAGGATTACCGGGTGATCGAGGTGAACGCCCGCTTGAGCCGTTCTTCGGCCTTGGCTTCTAAGGCGACCGGTTATCCGTTGGCTTTCGTGGCCGCTAAATTAGGCTTGGGCTACGGTTTGTTCGACTTGAAAAACTCCGTGACGAAAACGACTAGCGCTTTCTTTGAGCCGGCTCTCGATTACGTGGTATGTAAGATCCCTCGCTGGGACTTGGGTAAGTTCCACGGCGTGGCTCGTGAGTTGGGTTCCAGCATGAAGTCGGTTGGCGAGGTGATGGCGATCGGACGTACCTTCGAGGAGGTTATCCAGAAGGGCTTGCGTATGATCGGGCAGGGTATGCACGGTTTCGTGGAGAATAAGGAGTTGGTGATCGAGGATATCGATAAGGCGTTGCACGAGCCAACCGACCGCCGTATCTTCGTTATCTCGAAGGCATTCCGGGCCGGTTATACGGTAGACCAGATTCATGAGCTTACCAAGATAGACCGATGGTTCCTACAGAAACTATATGGAATCATGCAGACCTCCAAGGAGCTTCACGCTTTCGATATGAAGGGGATCCAACGTTGGCGCATCAATCCGGAGTTGATCCGCCGGGCGAAGATACAAGGGTTCTCTGATTTCCAGATCGCACGGGCGATCGGTCTCGACGGGGATGTGGAGAAGGGTATGATGTTGGTTCGCCAGTTCCGTAAGGAGCATGGCATTCTTCCGGCGGTGAAACAGATCGATACCTTGGCCGCCGAGTATCCGGCGCGGACGAATTACCTGTACCTGACGTATAGCGGTACGGAAAACGACGTGACGTACTTGGGCGATCATCGCTCGATTGTCGTGCTGGGTTCCGGCGCTTACCGCATCGGTAGCTCGGTGGAGTTCGACTGGTGTGGCGTGCAGGCCTTGAATACGATCCGTAAGGAGGGTTACCGCTCCGTGATGATCAACTACAATCCCGAGACGGTGTCTACCGACTATGATATGTGCGACCGCCTTTATTTCGACGAGCTTACCTTCGAGCGTGTGATGGATATCCTCGAGCTGGAGAACCCGCACGGCGTGATCGTCTCCACCGGTGGCCAGATCCCGAATAACCTGGCGATGCGTTTGGACGAACAGCATGTGAATATCTTGGGTACGTCAGCCAAGAGCATCGATAATGCCGAGGACCGTGAGAAGTTCTCCGCCATGTTGGATCGTATTGGCGTGGATCAACCCCGCTGGAAAGAGCTTTCTTCCATGGAGGATATCAATGGTTTCGTGGCAGAGGTAGGCTTCCCCGTGTTGGTTCGCCCGAGTTACGTGCTGAGTGGCGCCGCCATGAATGTCTGCTCGAATCAAGAGGAGTTGGAGCGTTTCTTGAAATTGGCCGCCAACGTCAGCCAAAAGCATCCGGTGGTGGTAAGTCAGTTCATCGAGCATGCGAAAGAGGTGGAGATGGATGCCGTGGCCGATCATGGCGAGATCGTGATGTATGCCATTAGCGAGCATATCGAGTTTGCCGGGGTTCATTCCGGCGACGCTACGATTCAGTTCCCGGCCCAGAAATTATATGTAGAGACGGTTCGTCGTATCAAGCGTATCAGTAAGCAGATCGCTAAGGAGCTGAATATCTCCGGCCCGTTCAATATCCAATATCTGGCGAAGGGCAATGAGATCAAGGTGATCGAGTGTAACCTTCGTGCCAGCCGTTCTTTCCCGTTCGTGAGCAAGGTGCTGAAGATAAACTTCATCGAGTTGGCTACCCGTGTCATGCTGGGCTTGCCGGTAGAGAAACCGAATAAGAATGAGTTCGATTTGGATTACGTGGGTATCAAGGCCTCTCAATTCTCGTTCAACCGCTTGCAGAAAGCCGATCCGGTATTAGGGGTCGATATGGCTTCCACGGGCGAGGTGGGTTGTCTGGGTGATGATGTATCCGAGGCGGTGTTGACGAGTATGCTCGCTGTCGGGCAACGGGTTCCGGAGAAAAATGTCCTTTTGTCTACCGGTACGCCGAAGCAGAAGGTAGCCATGCTGGATGCCGCTAAGATGCTGGCGGCGAAAGGCTACAATCTATTCGCTACGGGAGGTACGCACCGTTTCTTGGAGGAGAATGGCATTCCGAGTACTAAGGTGTACTGGCCGAGCGAGAAGGGAGAACCGCAGGCGCTTAAGATGCTTCATGAGAAGCAGATCGATATGGTCGTGAATATCCCTCGTGACCTTTCTGCCGGAGAGCTTGACAACGGCTATAAGATCCGCCGTGCCGCCATCGACCTGAATATCCCGTTGATTACGAATGCCCGTTTGGCAAGCGCTTTCATTCAAGCCTTCTGTACCTTGAGCGTAGATGATATCTGCATCAAGAGTTGGCAAGAATATAAATAAAAGGGGGCTTGACGTAAATCAAGTGGTATTTATTTCGTAAGTTTGCACATTCAAACAAAAACAACCATGAATATGGATACAGCGATATTTATTGCTCGCAGGATCGCGGCGCAATCGATTCTACTCAGTGAGGAAGCCGCCCAGAAACTGGCCTCTATCTTAATTCGGACAGAATTGAAAAAAGGTGCCTTGTTTTTGGGCGAGGGAGAGATTTGTACGCAACTCGGTTATGTTTATAAGGGAATGGTCCGCCAGTTTTATTTTAAGAATAAGAAAGAGCTGACCGAGCATTTCGCCAGCGAGGACCACATCTTCATTTGCATCGAGAGTTTCTTGCGCCAGCGTCCCGCTAATCTGTTGGTGGAGGCCTTGGAGAATACGGTATTGTATGGCATTCCTCATGATCCTTTATTGGCATTGTGCGCCGAGGATTACGAGATCGAGGTCATGTATCGCCGCCTGTTGGAGAATTCGCTGATCCTGTCTCAACGGAAGGCAGACTTCCTTCGTTTCGAGACCGCTAATGAACGTTATGCCCGCTTATTGAAAGAACACCCTGAGATCGTGCAGCGTGCTCCCTTGTCCCATATCGCCTCTTATTTGCTGATGACTCCCGAGACATTAAGCAGGGTAAGGGCTAATATGCAGTTATGACGGCAAGTACAAGGAACTTATAGGACAAAGCTTGAGCTTTGTCCTTTTTTATTGATTTTTACGAGATCGTTTTGCGGATCTTGCCCTCTTTTTGTTTGCGAAGGGTACGCAAGGTTCCCGGGAAGACGATCGCTAGGGTCGTTCCATGTGTCAATCTTTATATGTAAACATGAATAGGGTTCCTATTGTTTTAGGGCTTCCAGTAACTTATCGACCGCCTCGGCGGGAGTAACTTCGCTCTTTAGTAACTGGACGAACTTGCTACCGATGATGGCACCGGAAGAATGGGCTGCCGCCGCCTCGAAAGTGGCTTTATTGCTGATGCCGAAACCTACTAAGCGGGGATTCTGTAGGTTCATGGCGTTGATACGACGGAAATAGGCTTGTTTCTGCTCGTTGAAGTCTTGTTGGGCTCCGGTCGTGGCGGCGCTGGATACCATATAGATAAATCCGTTGGTATGGGCATCGATCAGCCGGATTCGTTCCTCGGAAGTCTCGGGGGTGATTAGCATGATCATTTTCAGGTCATGGCGATCGGCGATCTCCTTGTAGTCGGAGATGTAATCGGCATAAGGCAAGTCGGGGATGATCATTCCGTCTACGCCGGCCTCTACGCAACTGGAGCAGAATTTCTCGAAACCGTATTGCATGATGGGATTCAAGTAGCCCATCAGGATGATCGGGATCTGTACTTCGCTCCGGATCTCTTTCAATTGCCCGAATAGGAGGCGGAGTGACATCCCGTTACGCAACGCTTGCGTGGCGGCCTCTTGGATGACGGGGCCGTCTGCCATCGGGTCGGAGAAGGGGATTCCTACTTCTACCATGTGGATACCTTTAGCCTGTAAGGCTTTTAAGATGCTTGCCGTATCGTTTAAGTTCGGATAACCGGCGGTGAAATAGACGGATAAGATCCCGTCTTTCTGGGTCTGGAATAAGTTTGTGATGCGATTCATTTTGAATTCTATTTTGAAATAAAAATACTATCAGACGGTGGGAGACGGGGCACGCCCCATCTCTACAGCTGGATGTGAAATTTGTTGGATGAAATCCTTTAGTTTGTCGACGTCTTTCAATCCCGGCTCGATCTCGAAGCCACTGTTGAGGTCGATACCCGCGAAACGGGGATGCCAGAAGTGCCGGATCGCCTCCGCGTTTTCCGGACGGATGCCTCCGCTGAGCAAGAAGGGAGTCTCTCCTTTATACTCGGTTAGGATGGACCAATCGAAACGTTTGCCTGAGCCTCCATAGCCCTCGCATCTCGTATCGAAAAGGAAATAATCCACCCGGCCCTCATATTCCCTTGTTTTTTCGAAGTCCTCTTTCGTAGCGATGGGGAAAGCCTTGATCAAGGAATAGCCCCTTTTTTGCAAGGTGTGGCAATCTTCCGGCGATTCGTTACCGTGAAGTTGGAGATAGTCTAGCTTGTAGGCGGAGGCTTTCTCCATCATGGACTCGATGGTAGCGTTGACGAAAACGCCCACTTTCTTAGGGGACAATTGTTCACTATCCGTTATTACCTGCTGCTCCGTCGGGCATTGCCCGACAAAGCGCTTGGAACGCTCGTAGAAGATAAAGCCGATCCAGTTGATGGCTAGGGCGGCTACTTCCCGGATATTCTGAGGCTCCCGCATTCCGCAAACTTTGATGATCATGCCAGTCCTCCTATAAAATCGGCTAGGGTATCGCCCGGCCTCTCGGTTTTCATGAAAGTCTCTCCGATCAGGAATCCACGGAAACCGGCCTCACGCAATCGGCGTACGGTATCGGTCTCGGATATTCCGCTCTCGGACACTAAAAGAGGGGAGAAGCCTCGCGTCTTATCGACCAACTTGAATGAGTTGTTTACGTCCGTATGGAAGGTGCCGAGGTTACGGTTGTTCACGCCGAGCATATCGATATCCGCGTTCAGGTATTTGAGCTCGTCCTCGCTATGGACTTCCAGCAAGACTTCCAATTGCAGGCTATGGGCGGTCTCGGCGAGTATCCGGCATTCTTCTTCCGTAAGGGCGGCGGCGATCAACAAGACAGCGTCGGCACCCATCACCCGGGCTTGGAAGAGTTGGTAGGTATCGATGATGAAGTCCTTGCGAAGTAACGGGAGATCCACTAGCTTGCGGGCCTTTTGCAAGTCGCCCAAGGAACCTCCGAAGAAATCCCCGTCCGTAAGGATCGAGCAGGCGGAGGCTCCTCCGGCCTCGTAAGCGGGCACCACGTCGGCGATATTCGCACCCGGATGCAGCCAGCCCTTGGAGGGGCTTTTACGCTTGAACTCGGCGATAATACCGGAGGGGGATGATTCCAAAGCCGCACGCATGGAACGTGTGTCACGCTCCATACGGTCGCTACCTAGAGCCAATAAGGTCTGTAAGCTCACGGCCTGTTTCTGCCGGGCTACCTCGATGCGCTTATTGGCGATAATATCTTGTAAGATGTCCTTTTTCATAGGATATGTTTCTTTATCAATGGTTCAAAGATATAAATTTACGGAATGTAGCCAATGCTTTTTCGCTTTCCAGTGATTCACGTGCCTCGGCGATACACGTCTCGATTTTCTTCTCGGGACAGATCACTTGGATGGCGAAGGCGGAGTTGGCGATCACGCAGCTCTTTTGGGCCTCGGTAGCCCTGTTCCCTAATACGGCGTCGAAGATACGGGCCGCTTCCTCCGGGGTCTCTCCGCCGTCGAGGTCCGCTTCCGTGCAACGTTTGAATCCGAGCATCTCCGGGGTATAAAGCTTCTCTTTCTCCGGCATGGCTACCTTGAAATCGGCTGTGAGGGAGATCTCGTCGTAACCGTCCAAGCTATGTACCACGGCGAAACGGGTACCGCTCTCTTGATACGTATAATTATATAGGCGGAGTAGCGGGAGGTTATATACGCCTAACAATTGGTACGTAGGCATGACCGGGTTGACCAGCGGGCCGAGCATATTGAAGAAGCTGCGCACGCCGAGGCTCTTCCGTACTGGAGCTACCGCTTTCAGCGCCGGGCTGAACAAGGGGGCGTGGAGGTAGGCGATATGGCAGGTATCCATGGAGGTACGTAGCTTATCGATATCGTTCGTGAATTTTACGCCGTGTTGCTCCAGCACGTTGCTGGCGCCGCTCACCGAGGTAGCCCCGTAGTTACCGTGCTTTACGACATGGTAACCGGCACCGGCCACTACGAAACAAGAGCAAGTGCTGATGTTGAACGTGTTTTTCCCGTCGCCTCCGGTACCTACGATATCGATCGGCTTGTATTCGCTTAGATCTACCGGTACACGCATCTCCAGCAAAGCTTCCCGGAATCCGGTCAATTCCTCTACGGAGATACTGCGCATCAGGAATACGGTGATCAGGCTGGCGATCTGGGAATCGTTGTAGCGTCCCTCCGCTATATTCTGGAGGATATTCCGGGCTTCTTCCCGGCCTAGATATTGGTGCTCGAATAATCTGTATAATATTTGCTTCATGTCTGTAATGTGTTGAATGATAAAATATTGCAGTTTTGCGATATTTCTTTATCGAAAAACTTTTGTTTCTCTAGGGGAAAACTCTTATTTCGTTAGGAAGAAACTATACGTGCCTTAGGAGGTAATTAGCGTTTCAGCCAGTTCTCTATAATTGTCTTCCCTTTGGGTGTCAACACGGATTCCGGATGGAATTGGATACCTCGTACATCGTACTCACGATGGCGCAAGCCCATGATCTGTCCTTCTTCCGTATCGACCGCCGTGATTTCCAGACAATCCGGGAAGTTTTCCTTGGAGACCGCCCAAGAATGATAACGCCCAACACGTATACCCGGTTCTAGTTCCTCGAAGATAGGATCTTTAGCGACAATCCGTATATCGGAGCAAACGCCGTGATGCACATCGGTAAGGTTTATCAATGTGGCGCCGAATGCCTCGCCGATGGCCTGCTCGCCTAGGCAGACACCTAGGATGCTCTTTGTCGGAGCGTACCGGCAGATCAAGGGGAGGAGGATGCCGGCTTCCTCGGGGATGCCCGGTCCCGGGGATAATAAGATCTTATCGAAACGCTCTATCTCTTCCAAGGAGATCTTGTCGTTGCGGTGTACCTCTACGTCCGTACCCAGTTCCTTCAATATATGTAGCAAATTGTAGGTGAAGGAATCGTAATTATCAAATAATAATATCTTCATTTTATATATATTGTTGTCGTAGAGACGGGGCACGCCCCGTCTCTACAACCGGATAATCAATTGATTAATTTCTCCGCTAGGTCTATCGCCTTCTTCAAGGCTCCCAGCTTATTGTTTACCTCTTGCAATTCACGCTCATCGTTGCTTTTAGCCACGATCCCGGCTCCCGCCTGATAGTAAAGTACGTTGCCACGACTGACAAAGGTACGGATCGTGATCGCTTGGTTCAAATCACCGTCCAGACCGATAAAGCCGATACAGCCGCCGTAAGCGCCCCGGTTGTGATGCTCGATGTCGGTGATCAGTTGCATGGCCCGTACTTTGGGGGCACCGCTCAACGTGCCGGCGGGGAAGGTATCGACGTAGGTTTTTACCGGGTCGCTATCGGTGTTGATCTCGCCGCTCACACGGGATACGAGGTGGATGACGTGGCTGTAGTATTGTACCTCCTTATAGAAATCCACTTGCACGTCGTGGGTGTTCCGGCTGAGGTCGTTGCGGGCGAGGTCTACCAGCATCACGTGCTCGGCGTTCTCCTTGGGGTCGGCTAGCAGGGCCTCGGTACGTTGTTTGTCTACCTCGATATTACCGGTACGGAAAGCGGTCCCGGCGATCGGGTCGATGCTGGCGTGTCCGCCCGTTACCTTGCAATGCGTCTCGGGGGAAGAGCCGAAGATACGGAAACCTCCGAAATCGAAATAGAACAAATAAGGAGAGGGGTTGATACTGCGAAGAGCCCGGTACACCTTGAAGTCGTCTCCCTTGAACGGTTGCTCGAAGCGACGGCTCAATACAATCTGGAAGACATCCCCCCTGAGGCAGTGCTTGATGCCTTGGCGGACCATCGCCTTGTATTCCTCGCCGGTGATCGGGGAGGTCTCGGGACCCGCTGTCTGGAAGTTGTAGGAGGCGAAGTTACGGTTCTCGATCAGCGTAAGGATCTCTTCCAACCCGCTATCCTCGCCGTCTTGAACCATCTTCACCAGAGTAAGCTCATTTTTGAAATGGTTGAATACGAGAACGTACTTATATAATATGTATAGCATATCGGGGGCGTCGTTCTCCTCGTGATGAACTTCCATGACCGGGATGTTCTCGAAATAACGGACGGCATCGAAAGCCGTGTAGCCGAATAATCCGCAGACCTTCTTGTCCGCTCCCTCCACCTTGAAGCGACCGAGGAAAGCGTTCATCGCCTCGGGTACGTTATAGTCTTCGGTGATTGGGGTAACCTCACGGGTCTCGTCTGGGAAGGTAGCCGTGCATTCCCCGTTGTTGATACTGATGCTCGCCAAGGGGCGGAGCGCTATAAAGGAAAGGCTATTCTCGTTTCCGTGGAAATCCGAGCTTTCCAACAGGGCCGATTCCGGGTAGATATCCCGCACCTTCAGATAGATGTTTACGGGAGTGTGAAGGTCGCCCATCACCTTCTTGCTTATTGTCCTAAAGGTATAATCCATACATATAATTTTCAATTCTCAGTTCTCAATTTATAATTAATGTAAGTGTCCATATCTTTATCGCCACGGCCCGAGACAGTCAGTACCACTACCTCTTCCGGCTTGAAGTTTACCTTGGCCAAGGCTCCCAAGGCATGGGCGCTTTCCAAGGCCGGGATGATTCCTTCCAGACGGGTCAACTCGAAAGCGGCCTCCAACGCCTCGTCATCATCAACCGCTAGGATTTGCGCACGGTGCTTTACGGAGAGGTTCGCGTGGATCGGGCCGATGCCCGGGTAATCCAAGCCGGCGGAAACAGAATAAGGTTCCTCGATCTGTCCGTCCTCGTTCTGCATGACCAAGGTACGTGCCCCGTGGATGATGCCCTCTTTACCCAATTGGATCGTGGCGGCGCTCATGCCGGAGTGGATGCCCTTGCCGCCGGCCTCGGCCAATACGATTTTCACCCGCTCGTCGTCCACGAAATGATAGATCGTACCGGCGGCGTTACTCCCCCCGCCTACGCAGGCGATCAGGTAATCCGGGTGATCCCTTCCTTCCTTCTCCAGCAGTTGCTTCTTGATCTCCTCGCTGATAACGGATTGCAGCCGGGCTACCATATCCGGATAAGGATGGGGCCCTACCGTAGAACCGATAATATAATACGTATCCGAAGGATGACAGCACCAGTCACGGATCGCCTCGTTCGTGGCGTCTTTCAAGGTCATGTTTCCCGAGGTCACGGGCACGACGGTAGCTCCCAGCATCTCCATCTTCTGTACGTTGGCATGTTGGCGTTCCACGTCTGTCTTCCCCATATAAACGATACATTCCATATTCATCAAGGCACATACCGTAGCCGTGGCCACTCCATGCTGTCCGGCACCCGTCTCGGCGATGATACGGGTCTTCCCCATGCGGCGGGCTAGGAGGATCTGGCCGATCGTATTGTTGATCTTATGTGCTCCGGTATGGTTCAAGTCTTCCCGTTTCAAATAGATCTTGCATCCGTACTTCTCGCTCAACCGTTTGGCCAAGTAAAGAGGGGAGGGGCGGCCTACATAATCACGCAATAACTGATCGAACTCTTCCTTGAAGCTATCGCTCTCCAACACTTGCAGATAGGTATTCTGTAAATCTTCCACGCATTGATGAAGGATCTCGGGAACATAGGCCCCGCCGAACTCACCATAGTACCCATTCTTGTCAACTTGATACGTTTTCATCTTTTATCTATTTTAGTTATTTTCCTTTTGAATTTGCCATAAAAAGAAAAGAGGCCTGCCGCAAGTGCGACAGACCTCTTTATATCTTTATGTAGTGCTTTATATATACATACGAGTCTTCGTTCCTTACGACCTTTTGAGTTGTACGGAGCGCCACCACCAATATGTATTTACTACGAATGTTCTCATGACTCTGTTTTGTTATTACGGCAGCAAATATAGAGGATTTTTGACAAACAGCAAATAAAATCGTACTTTTTTATGAATGAGATAAAAAAGATCAGAAGGTCTATTAAAACTGCTCTATTTACAATTTGTAATTCATTGAGCCTTGCGTGGACGTGTATTGGTGTTTTTGGTATTTGTTTTTATTATTTCGAGGAATAATTTGCTTTCAAAATAATAGTTTCTACCTTTGCGGAAACAATAAAAAACGATTAATATTTCTAATATGGATACTAAATTAACTGGAAAAACTCGCATAGAGAGCGATTTGATCGGCGCTCGTGAAATCCCCGCCGAAGCATTATACGGAGTTCAAACCTTGAGAGGAATCGAGAATTTCTCGATCAGTAAATTCCGTTTGAGCGAATATCCTTTATTCATTAAAGGATTAGCTATAACAAAAATGGCGGCTGCCATGGCTAACTTTGAGCTAGGCTTGCTTACCGTAGAGCAAAAGGACGCTATCATCGCCGCTTGCGGGGAGATTATCGATGGCAAGCATCACGACCAGTTCCCGGTGGATATGATCCAAGGCGGAGCGGGTACCACTACGAATATGAACGCGAATGAGGTGATCGCCAACCGTGCCTTGGAGCTGATGGGACATGAGCGGGGTGAATACCAATACTGCTCACCGAACGACCATGTGAACTGCTCGCAATCCACGAACGACGCATATCCGACCGCTATCCATATCGGTATGTATTTTAAGCATCTTCAATTGCTTCCCCATCTGGAGGGATTGATCGCCTCTTTCCGTAAGAAAGGAGAGGAGTTCTCGCGGATTATCAAGATGGGACGTACGCAGTTGGAGGATGCCGTACCTATGACGTTGGGGCAGACCTTTAATGGCTTCGCCAGCATCTTGCAGGATGAGATCGCTCACTTGAATGAGGCCGCCGCCGATTTCTTAGTGGTTAATATGGGAGCTACCGCTATCGGTACGGGTATTTGTGCCGAGCCGGGATACGCGGAGAAATGTATCGCGGCTTTACGTGAGATAACCGGATGGGATATCCGTCTCTCCCCCGATTTGGTAGGAGCTACCTCGGATACTTCTTGCTTGGTAGGCTATGCTTCCGCCATGAAGCGGGTTTGCGTGAAGATGAATAAGATATGTAATGACCTTCGCCTGTTGGCAAGCGGCCCTCGTTGCGGTTTGGGTGAGTTTAACTTGCCTGCTATGCAGCCGGGTTCTTCTATCATGCCGGGTAAGGTGAATCCGGTGATCCCGGAGGTGATGAACCAGATCGCTTATAAGGTAATGGGTAATGAGCTATGCGTGACCATGGCTGGGGAAGCCGCCCAAATGGAGCTGAACGCCATGGAGCCGGTGATGGCACAATGCTGCTTCGAGTCCGTGGATTTGCTGATCAATGGTTTCGATACCTTGCGTACCCGTTGCGTGGACGGTATTATCGCTAACGAGGATCGTTGCCGTGAGGAGGTACATCATAGCATCGGCGTGGTGACGGCCTTGAATCCGGTAATCGGTTATAAGAATTCGACCAAGATCGCGAAGGAGGCGTTGGAGACCGGCGTTAGCGTTTATCAATTGGTTCTGGATCATGGTATCTTGACCAAGGAGGAATTGGATACGATCTTAAGCCCGGAGAATATGATCAAGCCGGTGAAGTTGGATATCAAGCCTCGCCGTTAATTGAGTTCTTATTATATATAATGTATACCATTTGTAGACCGTATAGGTGGATTTTTCCATCCTATGCGGTCTTTTTAAAATTATAATCTCTATCTTTGAACTGACTTAATTCTAATAATCATGATAAATAGACGAGATTTTTTTAAGAACGCATCCCTTTTTACCTTGGGTGGCCTGATGGCCGGAAAGATCGGGAGCGCACATGCGGCTAAACCTGTCACTTCTGAAACGATGGCCGCTAAGACAGTTGGTTTACAAATCTATTCTTTAGGCAAGGAACTTTATGCGGATGTACCCGGTGGATTGAAAAAGATCAAGCAAATGGGGTACACGAATCTAGAATTGGCCGGTTACAGGGAAGGCAAGATCGGTGGTGTAGACATGATGGAATTCAAGAAGATGGCGGATGATGCCGGATTGAAGATCACCAGTTCCCACGTGAATCCTCCGGTACGTGAGTACACGAAGGCCAATCGCTCCCAGATCTCCGAGTATTGGAAGAAGACGGCTGATGACCATGCCAAACTAGGCGTGAAGTACCTGATCCAGCCCGGGCAACCGAGTACCCGTAGCACCGAAGAAACCGCTTTCGTCTGCGAGATTTTTAACGAGGCGGGTAAGATCGTGAAAGCGGCCGGTATTCCTTTCGGCTATCACAACCATGAGATGGAGTTCGCCAAGGTAAATCCGGGCAGTACGGAGGCCAAGCTGGGAAGGCGTGTGAAAGGAGATTGCATCTATGAGTTGTTCTTGAAGAATACTGATCCTTCGCTTGTATTTTTCGAGATGGATGTTTATTGGGCCGTGATGGGACAACAAGATCCGATGGAATGGTTGAGGAAATATCCGAACCGTATCAAGGTATTGCACATCAAGGACCGTGCTATTCTAGGCGAGTCCGGGATGATGAATTTCGAGAATATATTCCGGCAAGCTTACGCGAATGGAATCAAGGATTATTTCGTGGAGTTGGAGGGTATGCCTGACGGACGTTCCCAGTTTGAGGGTGTGAAAGGGTGTGTGGATTATTTATTGAAAGCATCGTTCGTGAAATAAGTCTTTTGATTCATTAAAAACACGCTCATGGCGGTAGGATGCCTCCTCCGTTATGAGCGTGTTTGTTCGTAAAGCGATGGCGGGATACCGGCAATGAATTTTCGTGATTAACGACTAATTTTTCTTCTTCCTGCTAATAGAATACCAAGATTCTTGAAAAAATACTACCTTTGACATCGAAAATTATAAAAAAGGGTTTATGTCTTTAAAACGTTTTGGTGTCTCATTGGAAGACAATCTGTTGGAATCATTGGATCAATATGTGAATGAGAATGGCTTCGCCAATCGTTCGCAGGCGATTCGTTTTCTGATAGAGAAGAATGTAGCCGAACGTAAATGGCAATGCAACCATATTGTAGCCGGGACGATCGTGATCATGTATGACCAAGTCAAGAAAGAGATCTCATTGAAAATCACGGGTATCCAACAAAATTATAAGGATGTGATCTTGTCGTCTTCCCAGTATTATATCAATCAGAATTTTTGCTTGCATATAGTGACGGTGATGGGAACAGCTCACCGCTTGACGGAATTGTCGGATAAGTTGACAACAATCAAAGGCATTAAGCATGGTAAGTTGGTGATGAGCCGGGCGGATTAATGTTTTTTTTGCAGGTTTGGTAACACGTTTTTTAATATACGTGTTACCGTTGGGCGTTTAAAATAATAAATAGTATAGATATAACAAGTAGTGTATGAGAAAAGAACTTTTACTAGTTTCCGGACTATTGATAGGCTCCATGGCATTTGCGATAGATCCGGCAGAGATTGACAGTCTGATCAATTTAAAAGGGGTGGTGGTTTCCGCCAACAAGATCCATGTGAACCGGAACAGTGTGCCGTTATCTATCTCGGTCATCGAACGGGAGGAAATTGAGGCTAGTAGTGAGTCGGCGTTGCTTCCTGTATTATCGGAGCGAGTACCCGGGCTGTTTGTCACGGAAAAAGGGATTACAGGTTTCGGCGTTTCCGAGGGAGCGGCCGGGACAGTTAATATCCGGGGTGTTGGACAGAGTAATAAGGTCTTGATGTTGTTCGACGGACAGCCTCAATGGGCCGGTATATTTGGCCATTCGCTTCCGGATACCTATGTGGCTTCGGACGTGGAAAGGGTGGAGGTGATCCGTGGTCCTGGTTCCTTGTTATATGGCTCGAACGCTATGGGAGGTGTCGTGAATATCATTACCCGCCAGCATAATCAGCCGGGACGGCGTACACAAGCCCGTATCATGTACGGCTCGTATAACACCCAGAAGTATATGATTAATAATGGGTACAACATCGGTAACTTTAATAGTTATATCTCATTGAATCATGACCGCACGGATGGACATCGTCCGGATTCGAAGTTTCATATCACGAATGGTTTCGCTAAGTTAGGATATAAGATTGATGATCATTATAAGATCACGGGAGACGTAAGCTTGGCTAAGTTCAAGAACCAGAATCCGGGAGAGATAACGAATCCGCTTATCGATAATATAATGAATATCTTGCGAGGTACTACATCCTTCGCTTTGGAGAATAATTACGAGAAGACAAGTGGTGCCCTTCGTGCTTTCTACATCTGGGGCCATCATAAGATTGATGATGGGTATAATCCGGGCGGGACACCTAATCCTTATCTGTTTTATTCGGACGATCATAATGCGGGTTTTTTGCTTTATCAGTCTTTCCGCTTGGTGAAAGGGAATAGTTTTACGATCGGTATCGATTACAAGAACTGGGGTGGTAACGCATGGCAGGATAGTATCAATGGCAATCAGAATGAGTTGGTGAATAAGACCGTGAACGAGGTAGCCGGATATGTTATCATGCAGCAAGATCTATTTGATAAGGTAAGCTTGAACGCCGGGGTTCGTTATGAGCATAACAGCACCTTTGGTGGTGAGTGGATTCCGCAGGCCGGCTTCACGGTGCGTCCGTTCGAGGGGAACGTGATAAAGGCTTCTTTGTCGAAAGGCTTCCGGAGCCCGAATATACGGGAGATGTATATGTTTCCGCCTCAGAACCCTGATTTGAAACCGGAAAGCATGATGAACTACGAGGTATCCATCGGGCAGACATTCTTGGAGGGTAATTTGTTTACGGAGTTGACTGCCTTTTTTATCGACGGGCAGGATATGATCGAGACGACACGTATAGACGGACGTCCTAAGAATGTCAATACGGGTACTTTTACAAATAAAGGTATTGAGTTCGATTCCCGCTATCAGATTCTCAATAATTTGAGCCTCGATATGAACTATAGCTATTTGCATACGAGCAAGGCCCTGCTGGCGGCTCCGGCGCATAAATTTTTCGCTGGCGTGATGTATGCCCCGGGGCGTTTCACTTTCAACGTGAACGTACAATCCATTTTCGACCTTTATATCAATATGGCGGACAAGGTGAAAGAGGATTACACGGTTTTGAACGCAAAGGTAGCCTACCGTTTCGGTACACGTGATAAAGGCTTGAATCTATTTGTCAAAGGAGATAATTTAACGGCTACCCGTTATTCCGTCAACGAAGGATTCCCGATGCCGAAGGCGATATTTATGGGAGGTATAGACGTAACTTTCTAGTATGGGTGGAAAAAGAACTTCTTCGAATACTCATATCTCCTTGAATTTTGTGTCTACTTCCTAATATTTGTTTTATCTTTGCTTTATCAGAGTTTATTTTCTTTTGATTAAAAGAATAAAACGTTATATATATGGATGTGAAAAATGATTTGGGTGGAGGAAAGCCTACGTTGCTGATTGCGGAGGATGAGGAAAGTAATTATCTACTTCTGAAAACCATTTTACATAAATATTGTAATTTGATCCGTGCTAGGACAGGGTTGGAAGCTGTGGCTCTCTTTAAGGAAAACGAGGTGGACTTGGTCTTGATGGATATAAAGATGCCTGAGATGACGGGTATCGAGTCCTTGAAAGAAATCCGTAAGTTATCGAGAGATATCCCCGTAGTCATGCAGTCGGCTTATGTATTCGACTCTGATATGGAAGCCGCTAGAGAGGCTGGGGCTTCGGGTTTCATCACGAAGCCGATCAATTTGAAGATATTGAAAAATACGATATCGCAATATTGCCCGTCGGTTGTATGGTAAGGATAGCGACAAGTTTGATTTATTGGAACATTCGGTTGAGATCCCTTGAGTAGTAGAGACGGGGCACGCCCCGTCTCTACTACTGGATTTGGATATATGGAATGGGGGAAATGAATTTTATAATAACTTACGAATTATGAATTCTATCCTCATGTGTTTGCCTTGGTTTCGTATATTTTCGCTAATTTTGTTTCACTGAATTTAAAAGGATATGATACAGAACGAAAGAGAAATCAGGCATGAGCTTGTGTTACAGGCCGCACGCCGCATGATGACAGCCGCCCGCACGGCTCCTAAAGGCAAGGGTATTGATATCATAGAGATAGCGATGGTGACGGATGGGGATATCTTACGCCTGTCTGATGAGATGATCCGGATAGCGGCCGAGACCGGATTCAAGTTCCTGCTCCGTGACGCCGAGAATATAAAGAGTGCCGACGCCGTGTTGATTATCGGTACCTCCCAGAAAGTACAAGGCTTGAATTGCGCCCATTGCGGTTTCGATACCTGCGTGGAGAAGCCGGATTTGGTTCCGTGCGCTATTAATTCCGTCGATCTGGGTATCGCAATCGGCTCAGCTTGCGCTACGGCGGCTGACTTGCGTGTGGATACCCGTGTCATGTTCAGCGCCGGCTTGGCGGCCCAGCGATTGGGGCTGTTGGGAGACTGTAAATGCGTGATGGCGATACCGGTCAGCGCCTCGTCGAAGAACCCGTTTTTTGATCGTAAACCGAAAGAAGAACCGAAAAACTAGAAACAAATGAGTGACTCTATTCTAAAATTCGCGAATAAGCTGGAGATACGTTATTCCTTTAATAATAAATCCAATTATATGGATGCCATGACCAAGCACCGGTGTGAGAAGGAGATTCTTACGCTGATACGTTCCTTGGCGGATATGCTGGACGTGAAGCTGACGGTTTACAACGAGCCTTACGATAAGGAGGGTGGTTTCCGTGAGAAGCTGGGCGTGGCTGGGGAGAGTAGCCGCTCAATCTCTATCGTGTTGAACTTGGTGATGCGGATATTGACCCGTCCTTCCTTGTCGATAGGTGGACAACCGCTGATGGATCGTACGCCGGCGGACGAGGAGGAGATGCAGCGTGAACTGTCCAAGTTACGCCGTGAACTACGGCTGAAGACTCCGGGGGCTACGCCTTCACACCGCTTGATCGACTTGTTGAACGCCTCGCCCCGTTTCTGTAAGTGTAAGTCTAATTTCTACGAGGCTTTGAAAGGGTATCCGAAGGTGACGAAAATCTCGGTACGTGAGTTGAACGAGAAGGATCGCAACCGTTCCGGTTCGCTGGAGGTGAAACGGGACCAGTTCGATTATTTTATCTTGCGTAGCGACGATCTGCCTACGGTCAAGGATAATAAGGCCACGATAGAGATCATCTCGCCGGTACTGAAAGATAGTAAGTATCGGTGGAAAGGTATCTACAACAAGGGAGGCGAGACGATCGATTTCTATATGCAAGATGAGGATTTCAAGAAACAGATGTTCGAGGACAAGATCTCGTTCACGAGCGGCATGTGCATCGATTGCGTCTTGGAGATCGCCCGCCGTCTGTCGGAGCTAGGAGAGGTGGTCAACGTGAGCTATACCGTGACTACGGTGATACGTACCCGTTTCGATAAGATGGAGATCGTCACCCCTCAAGGCAAGCGGCATCTTCGTAAACTGGAAGCCGCGAAGAAGCAGCTTACGCTGGATTTGTTCGGCTAATCCGACAGCGGTATTCCCATCGCTCTCAAACACTACCGTGTTCCCACCTGAACACAGTAGTATTCATCAGCGAACACAATAGTATTCAATCCCGGACACAATAGTCTTTTTGCTTTGAATACTATTGTGTTTTTTCGTAAGGACGGCAGTCTATACGAGTGTATATTTCCTCGGATAATTGAATAAGATCGCCAATAAGGCGCCTGCTCCCAGTAGATACGGGTAGTAAAGATATTGCATGATCTCGATAGGGGAGACATGCCCGAGTCCGGCGGCCATCAACATCTGGGCGCCGTAGGGGATGATTCCCTGTACGAAGCAAGAGAAGATATCCAATAGGCTGGCGCTGCGGCGGGGATCTATCTTGAACCGGTCCGCTATATCCTTGGCGATCGGGCCGGCCATGATGAGGGCGATCGTATTGTTGGCCGTGCAAAGATTGGCGAAGCTCACCAAGGCCGCTATGCTCATCTCGGCCCCCTTGGAGGAATGGATGCGGGAGGTAAGCTTGCGGATGATCCAGTCGATACCCCCGTTATAACGGATCATTTCCAACATGCCTCCTGCCAGAAGCGTCACGATAATCAGCTCGCCCATATTGGTGATACCTAGTCCCATGGAGGCGTTCCAGCCCCAAATATCAAAGCTACCGGTCCACAGACCTACTATACCGGACAGGGCGATCCCCATGAATAGCACCAACATGACATTGATCCCGCAAACGGCGGTTACCAACACCACCAGATAAGGGATCACCTTGACCCATTCGATCGGGGCCGGGGCGTAAGCGTTCTCCACGCCGCTTCCCACCAGCACGTATATCAATCCGGTCAGGATCGCTATCGGGAGGGCGATACGGATATTCACCTTGAACTTATCGGACATCTGGCAACCCTGCGTGCGGGTAGCTACGATAGTTGTATCGGATATGAACGACAGGTTATCGCCGAACATGGCGCCGCTCACCACGACACCCAGCATAAGGGCGTCCGGCATCCCCGTCTTGTCTGCGATACCGACGGCTACCGGGGCCAAGGCCACGATCGTGCCCACCGATGTACCTACCGAGATGGATATGAAGCAAGCGGCTAGGAAGATTCCGGCCGCCAACAGGTTACCGGGCAGGATGGACATCGCCAGATTCACGGTAGCGTCTACGGCGCCCATCGCCTTGGCGGTCTGCGCGAAGGCCCCGGCGAGGATGAAGATCAATACCATCAGCATGATATTGCTGTTGGCCGCCCCCCGGCAGAACTGCTCGATACGGTTGCTTAATTTACCTCCCTTGGAGATCGCTATCGCTACGATCGAGGAGATGACGAAGGCTACCGTTATCGGCATCTTATAGAAATCTCCCGCCATGATAGATACCACCAAATAAGTCAATAAGAATACCACCAGCGGCGTCAATGCCCATGCGCTCGGTCTACGTCCTAACTCCCCCATTTAATTTACAATTTTCAATTCTCAATTTTTAATTCTCAAAAGGAGAACCGCAGCGCTATACGCACGCCCCCCTTCTTGATATTCGGTTGGTCCAGATACGTCAACCGGCGGTAATAATCGATCCGTAATATCTTGAAGATGTTCTCCAGGCCTACGCTGGCCTCCAGGTAAGGCGTACGGCCCATCGGCGAGGTTCCCTCGGGGAAACGGTATAGTCCCGTCGGGTCCAAGGCCGGATTATTCTTATCGGTCAGTCCTCCGTAGAAACCGCTGAACGATATCACCTCACGCAAACGTAGCCACTTCACGCCGGGAATACGGTTTAAGATCCATCCCTTCATATAATACGTGAAGTAGAACGAGACATACTGGTCGCTTACGAACTCCAGCGCACGCATCATGTTGAAGGCTTGCGGCTGGATCGTGATGGACTGGTTGGTATTCGGCATGATGAGCAAAGGGAAAGGAACCTTGTCCCATACCTTGCCCGCCGTTACCAAGGCGTCGATATGTCCGAAGGAAGAGAGCCAGATCCGTTTCTCGGCGCTGATCTCCGTATGGTTGTAGTTGAAGTCGCCCCCCAACACGTTCTTCAATCCCATCTGATGGGATAGCTTGAATACGGGAGCGTCTTTCGAGAGGTTGAAAAGAGAGTTCTTACCCTCTCGTCCGTTATAGGCACGCTCGCCCGGGGCGAAGCGGATTTGGGCTCCTAGCTCGGTGTTGGTGAAACTCTTTAAGTTCGTCAATGTCCCGTCGGCGTTGTAACGGTCGTAGCGGAGCGTTCCGGCCGCCTCGTTGTTCTCGTTTCGCGCCCAAGTGGTAAGGGTCAGGCCATTCAGCCATTCCTTTTGGTACTGGAGCATGGTCTTGCGGATGTATTGCATCATGGTGACGGGCTCGCCTACCTTCCATGCCACGAACATATTATCCTTGCTGGTGAAGAGGAAGTCCTGACCGGGCGTATATACGTCGTACTCTTGGATTGCGGAGATATTGTTCACCAGGCTTTCCCCCTCGTGATATTTCTTCTTGTTCACGCTATACGTCAGCTTGGCGTTATACTTTAGCTTACGGTCGTTTACGCCATAGGCCAGATAACCGCTGCCGAACCAGTGTGGGTTGAGGTTTGCCGTCGTCATACCTCCCACACGCATGCGGAAGCCCTCCAGATGGTTGGCGCTGAAAGTGGTATTCATCGGGCCGAAATCGAACTTGCTCTTATCCTTGTCCGCCGTGGTCGGGATGTAACCGGTGATCAATATCTCGGCGGTCTTGATGATCACGTTGAAAGCCGGTACCTTGCGGAGTTGCGCCAACAGATCATCCAAGGCGCTCTCTTTCTCTTTCAAGGGGACGTGGCGGTTGTGTATCCAGAAGGTGTCGGTCTGGGCGGTGGCTTCGGGCAACTCATGGGTCGGGCCGAGAAGGCCGAAGATCGAGTCGGCGTTCTGCACGTCGAACTGATACTTATCGAAATTCCTTAGCTGGTGGGCATAGAGCTGTTGCGCCCCTTTTACGATATAGAAATTAACGTAGGTATTCTCGTTGGCGAGCACCCAAGTACTATCCGGCATCCGCTTGAACTCTTGTTCGATCCGGAGCTTGTCCACCCAGTTGAGGTTGATGTTCGCCGGGGTGTTCAAGAGGAATTTCTTGACGGCGTAATTACCGTCCAGCGTGATGTACAAGCGGCCCGTGAAGCCGTAGCTCTGGCTGTTTACGGGCACGAAGGTGAGATCCACACATTTATCTCCGGCAACGTCCACCGTATCCATGATATAATATTTGTAATAGGAGACGGCCAGCGTGGAAGATAACGGGCTCACGAAACGGTTCAACAAGATATTGATATTGTTGTCGAAGATATTGACGCCCTTGAATATCTCCTCGAGGTTGGAAGTGATAGCGCCTCCATCGTCCAATGTCTTGTCGATACCCTGCTGGCGCTTGGCCTTGGTGATCGTCTTCTCCGCCTTGGGATGTTTACGGTAGTATTGGTCGGAGATCGTCTCACGGACGGAGATCGTCAGGATCGGTTTCCCGTTGAACTCCGAGGTATCCAGGTAGTTCTTGATGAACTTGAATTTCTTCAAGAACTTATTCTTCTCGAGATTGGGGTTGAAGTCGTCCAGCGACATGCTGAGCTTCTCGTACACCTCGCTTTGGTACTCGTCCTTCGCCTCGATACGGTTATCGTTCTTATGCTCTATGACTTTCTTGATCAGTTCCACGGCAGGGTTGTCCTTGCGGGAATATTTCTCGCGCTTAGGCTTGACGACTACCTCGGCAATCTCGAACGAGGTAGGCCGGAGGAGCACGTTGAGGGCGTTGTTCTTCTGCCCCGCCTTTAGGTTTACGACCTTATTGTCATATCCAAGCGAGGATACGACCAGCCGGGTAAGCCCTTTGTCATTCTGGAGGCTGAAAGCCCCGTCATCGTCGGTCATCGCCCCGATCGTCGAGTTCTCGAACATGACGGATACGTAGGATAGGGGTTCCCCGCTTACGGAGTCTCTCACGATTCCGGACGCGGAAGTTATGCTCTGGGCGTATAGGACGGAAATGCCGGTCACGAATTGTAACAGGACTAGCAAAGTGATATAGCGAATAGATCTTATCATGTAAATGTCTCGTTATTCCTTCACGGATAATACAGTTGACAAAGGTATGCTTTTTTCGTGGGAGGGAGGGGGGAGAGGCTATTAATAATCATTAATCACCAGTTGTAGAGACGCAGCACGCCGCGTCTCATCCTCTCTAAACGGTAACTTAAAAATACGATCAGACAGTATTGAGATGCGGCGTGCCGCATCTCTACAACGCCTCCTTGTTCCACTTGTTCTGCGGGTTCTTCCCCTCGGGGGTATAGAGCTGGGCGATACGGGCGGCGTAGGCTTTCTCTACCTTGCCCCGGACGATCTTCATGGTGCTGTTTACCATGCCGTTTTGCTCGGTAAAAGGCTCGGGGAGGATGGCGAAGGTGGTCGGCAACCAACGATCCGGGAACATACTAGACAGGTCGCTTCCCTTGCGGAAGCGGTCGATCTGGCGCTGGATGACACGGATGGCCTCTTCCCGGCCTTGATCGCTCGTGAGGTCCAGATTCTGGTGGGCCAGATGCTTCCTCAACCGTTCTTTGTTAGGGACCAACAGGGCGGTCGTGTACGGACTCTGGTTATTGTACAGGATCAGCTGGTCGATGCAAGAGGAATGCTCTACCAAGGCTTCCTCTATACCCTCCGGACTGTATTTCTCCCCGTCGCTTCCGATCAGCAGGCTCTTGAAACGCCCCAACACATAAAGAAGCCCGTCACGCATATATCCCATATCCCCGGTGTACAGCCAACCCTCCTTTACGGTATCGGCCGTCGATGCCGGGTTCTTCCAGTAGCCGGCCATCACGTTCTCTCCCCGGATGACGATCTCGCCTTTCTCCCCCGGAGGAAGTACGTTGCCGTCCATGTCGCAGATCTTTAGGTCGAGGGGCCGTACCAATACGCCGCTACTGCCGAAGGTATGGCGGCGGGGGCCGTTGGTCGAGATGATCGGTGTCGCCTCGCTCAGCCCGTATCCTTGGTACATCGGGATTCCCAAGGCGTAATAGAACTTCTGCAAGTCCTTATCCAGCAAGGCGCCCCCTCCGATAAAGAACTTTAGCTCGCCCCCGAAGTTCTCACGGACTTTCGTGAACAATAGCTTGTCGAACAAACGGACCAGTGGCTTCAAGAGGACGCGGAAACCTTTTCCTTCCTCCTCGTCGCTATCCCCGTTATAGATATAACCGATCCGTAAGGCTAGGTTGAAAAGGCGGGCGGCGTTCTTGCCTCGCGCTCGGATACCTTGCTCGATATTCTTCTTGAAGTTCTTCGCCAAGGCGGGGACGCTCAGTATCAGGTACGGCTTGAACTCCTTTATATTGATAGGGATATTCTTCAAGGTCTCCATACCGGTGCGCCCTACCTGCACGGTAGCTACCGAGGCTCCCTTCGACATGAAGATGTAGAATCCTACCACGTGGGCGAAGCAATGGTCCAGCGGGAGTATCACCAACGTACGCCACGTATCGTCTATATCCACGCAAGTGAGCGCTTGCTCCACGTTCGCCGTATAGTTGCGGTGGGTGAGGATCACGCCTTTCGGATCGGCGGTCGTGCCGGAGGTATAGGTGATGGTGGCGTAATCATCGTTGCCCAGCGATTGCCCGATCGCCAAGAACTCCTCTAGCGGATGAATACCCAGATAGACCTTCCCCATCCGGCGTATCTCGGACAGCGGCATCTCACGGTCTTGGTATTCTGCCTGCTCGTCGAGTACGATGATCTTCCGTACGGCGGGGAGCTTGTCCTTGATCGCCCGGATTTTCTTGAGTTGCTGGCCCGATACCATGATATATTTCACGTCGGCGTGGACGAGGCGGAATAAGAGGTCATTCGCCTCCTCCAGCTTGATGGATAGGGGGACATTGGTAGCCCCGGCGTAAAACATGGCCAGCTCTCCGATGATCCATGCGTTGCGGCCCTCGCTTAGCAAAGCCATGTTATCCCCTTTCCGCACGCCCAGCGATACGAGGCCTGCGCCTTCCTCATAGACGAGGTTGCGAACCTCGGAGTAAGTGGTTGGCTCGAATCGCTTGCCCGTCTTCTCCCATAAAAAAGGATTACTCGGGAATCGCTTGGCTGAACTCTCAAAAAGGTCTATAATTGTTTTCTTTTCCATTGTATATTATTTAATCGTTATATTTTTGCATAAAGTTTCAACATCAGAGTGTGGAATAAGACCGATGTTTCCATGGTCATAAAGACCGTGAGATATGTTTAGCCCCCACACTTTATACATCAGAAACCGGATAGTTCAATGGGCTTTTAGACCCCGCATTCACAATGATGGCTCACGATGTACAGATGTTGTTTTAATAAATCATTCAGACCATGGTATATTATTTAATCGTTATATTTTTGCATAAAGTTTCAACATCAGAGTG
>NZ_SRYM01000033.1 GCF_004793765.1 Parabacteroides distasonis
ACAATCAAGTCGTTAAAGAGTTGCGCATCCACTTTTCGGAGAAGAAGGCGATGGCGTTGCTCTACAAGTTGGAGAAACATACCATCGACCTTGTGAAACTGAGCCGGGAGATTGTGAAACTTTCAAGGGAGATGTATGCCAAGTGGGAACAACAGACTTGAAGAAGGTTGCCTGATTAATGAACGAAGTTCATCGGGCGGCTGGGGTTTCAATTCAAGGATGAAAACCGACCAAAAGGGATAAAATTATAATCGAAGAGTACATGCCTTATATTTTAGATATGCACTTTTCGTATTTAATATACCAAATAATTAGTAATAAGCACATGCCTTAACAATGAACATTATTTAGCAATGTTCATTGTTCGTTGTTTTTTGATAGATACATTATTGATACTGAGTTGTCTTTGTCTTTCTCACTATTTATTGGTATTGCATATACCATTGAATCATAATATCTTTGCACCCGAAAAGGAAACAGTGTTTAATCATGCAGTCACTCAAAAACGACATCAGGCAAAAGATAATGGATGCAGGACGCAAAGAGTTTTCCCGCAAGGGCTTTGCGAAGGCTTCCATGCGTTCCATTGCCACGCAGGTGGGTGTCGGAGTTGGAAATCTGTATCATTATTTTCCAAGTAAAGACAGTCTGTTCTGTGCAATCCTTGCTCCTATTACCTCGTCTTTTTATTCCATGTTTGACCGTCATCACGGAAATTATGCAGACGCATTGGATATGATACGGGAAGAATATCTGGTTTCCGCCGTTTCCGAGTATATGAATCTGCTGCGTGGCAACCGTACTCTGATGAAGATTTTGTTCTTTGGGGCACAAGGGTCTTCATTAGAGCATTTCAAATCGGAATTTACCGATAAAGCTACGGAACAAGTGAAAATATGGTTCAAAGACAACAAGACGAGACATCCGCATATGAATATACGGGTGAGCGATTTCATGATACATCTGCATACGGTGTGGATGTTCACGATGTTCGAGGAGATACTGATGCACAAGATTACCGTGGATGAAATGCAGCAGGTCGTGGAAGAGTATATCAAATTTGAGATAAACGGATGGAAACACATATTGGAAATATAAGAGTCCGATTCGGACTGCATGTAAAGGCTTCGGGCAAATTGGAGGAGAGAATTTCAAGATTGAGATTCTCTCCTCTTTTTTTGAACATTTTGAAACAATGTTCATTATTGACGTCTTTTTGAATACCTGATATATGATAATAATCCGATAAATGACATGACATCAAGCGAATAACAATAAATTCAATTATAGAAGACATGAAAATAGAAAGAATCAATGAAAAGTTCGGCTTATTTGCCGGATGGTTGCTGCGGGTGCGCTGGTGGGTGCTTGCAGTGTTTGCCGCAGTCATGATGTTAGCGGTAATGGGTGTAAAGAAAATGGTGGTGCAAACTTCTTTCGACGATTATTTCATCAAAGGAGATCCGATGTTGGTGAAGACAGACGAGTTCAAGGCGCACTTCGGCAACGACTATTTTGTAGGTGTATTGACAGAGTGTGACAACCATTTCACGACGCAAAATCTCGAAACGTTACGGGATTTGTCCAACGAACTGCTTGACAGCCTTTCGTATGTAGACAAAATAACGTCACTTACCGATATAGAGTTTCTTGCGGGCAACGAAGAGGGAATGGCTATTGCGCAGATTGTTCCGGAAGTAATTCCGAAGGATAAAGCCGGGCTGGATTCAGTGAAGCAACGGGCCTACAGCAAACCGGAGGTGGCTCGTAAACTTATCTCTAAAGATGGGAAACTGTCGTGGATTGTCATCAAATTGCGTCCCTTTCCGGCCGATTCTATATGGAAAAAAGAGACGACGGTTTCGCCTGATATTCTGACCGGTGAAGAAGTGGACAGAATCATACACAAACCCCAATATGCTTCACTTCATCCGAAAGCAACCGGCATGCCTTATGTCAGCCAGCAAAAGGTAGTGTTCATTGGTGCGGAAATGGGACGATTGGCAAAGTTTGCCATACTTATTTCCATCGTTGTCATGCTGATTATGACACGTTCCATGCGCGGTGTCGTGGCACCATTTATCGGTACATTCGGTGGATTGCTCGTCACATTCGGCATTGCCGGAGCCTTGGGATTATATGTAGATTCGGCAACGAGTATTATTCCCGTTATATTGGCGTTTGCCGTATCCATAGCCTATAATATTCATTTGTTTTCGTTTTTCGGCAAGCGGATGTTGATTCACGGACGGCGCAAACAAGCAGTAGTGGAAACATTCACCGAAACGGGTTGGCCGGTATTCTTCTGCGGCATGACAACCATCGTGTCGTTGCTTTCGTTCCTTATCGTGCCGATACGTCCGGTAGCCTACATCGGTATCCATACATCGCTTTGCGTGCTGTTTGTCATGCTTACAACTATGCTCGTTACTCCAGTATTGCTATCGTTCGGACGCGACAAGAAACCCAAACCAAACTTCACGGACAATAGTGATACTCGATGGTCGGGAATCATGGTGCGCATAAGTGCTTTTGACCTGCATAATCCTAAAATGATCCTGAGCGTATTCGTCCTTTGTTGTGTAGCACTTGGCATCGGCGTATGGCGTATGGAACCGGCTTTCGACATGGAGCGGACCATGGGAGAGAAAGTACCGTATGTAAACAAGCTGTTGGAAGTCAGCCATTCTGAACTCGGCTCGCTTTATTCGTATGACCTGATGGTAGAGTTTCCCGAAGACGGTCAGGCTAAATTGCCCGAAAATCTCCACCGGTTGGAACAACTTACGAAACTGACCGAGGAATATCCGCTGACCAAACGGACAACGTCTATCCTCGACATTCTGAAGGATTTGAATCAGACGCTTAATGATGGAGACAGGGCATATTACCGCATCCCGGATACGGAAGACGAGGTGGCTCAGATGATGCTGCTCTACGAGAATGCCGGTGGCACGGAATCGGAATACTGGATGGATTACGACTACCGCCGTCTGCGCCTGATGGTGGAGATGTCCGACTATAATTCAGGTGAGGCGGAACGTGAACTTGCCGACATAGAACAGCGCGCAGCCGCATTGTTTCCTGGTGCAAAAATAACCGCAGTAGGAAACCTTCCGCAATTCACCACCATGATGCAATATCTTGTGCGCGGACAGATTCAGTCATTTCTGATTTCGGTACTCATCATCGGCATGATACTGATGATAGTGTTCCAAAGTGTACGGATTGGTTTAATCGGTTTAATACCAAACCTGTTTCCTGCAATCTGCGTGGGTGGTTACATGGGCTGGTCGGGCATACCCCTTGATATGATGACAGCTTGCATAATTCCAATGATGTTGGGTATGGCAGTGGACGACACGATACATTTCATCAACCATGCCAAACTGGAATATGACCGAACAAGCCATTATCAAACGGCTATTCGCCGAACATTCCGTGTTGTCGGCGTGGCAATCGTCACGACATCAGTCATAACATCAGCCGTATTTGCCGGATTTATGGATTCATGCTGTTTGCAATTTTTCAATTTCGGCTGGCTGGCTGTAATTGGAATCATGACAGCCTTGATTTCCGATTTGTTCATCACTCCGGTATTAGTAGAAAGATTTCATGTATTCGGGAAAGAAAAAATCAATAATTCAAAACAAATAGAAAAATGAGAAATGTATTTTTAACATTGGCACTTGCGCTTGTCGCAGTTGCACTACAGGCACAGCAATTATCCGGACGAGACATCATGAAAAAGATAGATGAACGCCCTGACGGAGACACTCGTTATGCACAAATGGAACTTACGTTAGTGAAAAAGAATGGTTCGAAGCGTGAGCGCAAGGTGGAATCGTGGGCGATGGATATCGGCAAGGATACGAAGAAAATCATGTACTTTACATATCCCGGTGACGTAAAAGGTACGGGATTCCTTACATGGGACTATGACCGGATAGGGAAAGAGGATGACAAATGGCTTTATCTGCCGGCAATGAAGAAAACACGGCGCATCAGCGGCTCGTCGTCCAAGACGGACTATTTTATGGGAACAGATTTTACCTACGACGATATGGGTGACCGGAATATCGACGAGGACAAACACAAGCTATTGCGCACAGAAACACGGGATGGCAAGAAATGTTGGGTGGTGGAATCCGTTCCTGTAGACAAGCATGAAATTTACTCGCGTAAACTGACATGGGTAGCGCAGGAGTTCTTGATGGGCATACGTGTGGAGTATTACGACAAGTTGAACAAGCTTCATCGCATACTGACTGTTTCGGAGATTACTGAAGTACAGGGCTTCTGGACGAAGCACCGCATGGAGATGAATAATGTCCAGACTGGACACAAAACCATTATCATGATGAAGAATCCGAAATATGACATGAAATTAGATGCTGCGATGTTTACAGTATCCAAATTAGAGAAGGGACTATGAAAAGAATTGCTATATTCGTTTTCTTGCTTTGTATTGTTTTTCTTCCTGCCTTGGCGCAGGAAGAAAACGAACAACTGCGTGTAAACGTTAAAGGATTCATGGATACTTATCATGCCCTTCGTACCGAAGTTCCTAACGACTGGATGGCATCGCGTAGCCGGGTGAGAGGTGAACTGTCATTGGAGAAAGGCAATGCGGGCATGTTCGTGTCAGCGAATGCGGTTTATAACAGTTTGCTGAAAAGCCAAAGTGGGTTCTTTCTGCGTGAAGCTTACTTGTATTATGGTAAATCGAATTGGGATATCCGCGCCGGGCGACAAATCATCATATGGGGCGTGGCGGATGCCATGCGTATTACCGATATTGTTTCACCTATGGACTTTACCGAGTTCCTGACACAGGATTATGATGATATCCGCATTCCGGTGAACTGCGTAAGATTTAAATACACCCATCCCAAGTGGAATGCCGAGGCGGTGATAATTCCGGTAAGTTCTTTTTATGAGCTATCTACTGATAGGAATAATCCTTGGGCTCTCACGCTTCCGAGAGTGTCCATGCCTTATTCTATCAACATAGACAATACACCGGAAAAGCGCTTCCGAAGTATCGAGTACGGCGGACGTTTCGGAGCCTATCTTAGTGGAGGTGATTTCAGCGTCAGTGTTCTTCGGACATGGAACAAAATGCCGGTGTTCCGCAAAACCGTAACAGAAAACGGTTCGTTGTACTGTGATGGTGAATACCGCCGAATGACGATGATGGGAGCTGACCTATCAATTCCATTGGGCAAATTCGTAGTCCGTGCGGAAGCTGCGGAATATTTTGGTGAAGCACAAGATCCTGTTATCAATACACCTGTCGTTACCCGCAACAGCACCAATGCCCTTATCGGTTTGGACTGGTATGCCGGAAATGACTGGCAACTCGGAATACAATATTCTCACAAATATATCAGTGGCGATTTGTCGGAAATATCCTCGTATCGCAACTCCGGAATGGCAACTGTCCGTATCTCCAAAGACTTGTTGCGCAATACACTCAATCTGTCCACTTTCGCATACGTGGATGTAGCGAACGGTGGAATTTACAACCGCTTGAGTGCGGACTATGCATTGACCGACCAAATACATGTTTTTGCAGGCTACGATTTTTTTCATGCCGACAAGGGGCAGTTTGCCATGTATGACCACAATTCGGAGGTGTGGGTGAAATTGAAATACAGTTTTTAATCGTTTGTTTAAATCATTATGGAAACATCAAAAATTAGAATCACCGTTCTTTGGGTAGCAGTTATCTGCGGGTTCGCCCTGCATACATTAGCAGACCTGCTGCCTCTGTTCTGGGATGAAAGCATTACGGTTGAAGCGACAGGCAATGCGCCTGTCGGATTGCTTACGTTCATGATGACAGTAAGCTACCTGATACCTGTAATCGGAGTTCTTTGTACTTTGTATGGACGCAGTCGGTCGTGGTATATAGGAAACGCAGTATTGGCGATTCTTATGTTCCTTTTCAATCTGTTCCATCTTGTCGAGTTGTTTACCGGGTTTAGTGCAGTTCAGTTACCGTTGTTGCCCGTGATACTTGTCGTCAGCGGATTCCTTTGTATGGAGTCATGTAGACTTATTAAAAGGTGAATCAAAGTAATAGGTGTGCAATAATCAACACCTATTACTTTGATTTTTGCAGGTGTTGAATGATATGTGCTGTTAATATAAGAGATGAAGTATATCCAAAAAATAATTTTACACGGATATGTGTTAATTACGTTATTGATTGGCTGTATTGCCTACACTTGGTACAATGAATGGCAAGAAGTGGAGGCATTAGAATCCGACAACCATAAGATTGACGAATTCCGAAAAGACATAAACAACATCCACATTCAATTGATAGAGTTTTCCCTATTGGGTGAAACGATATTGGAATGGAATGATGAAGATTTAGAACATTACCATGTCCAGCGTATGGCAATAGACAGTATGCTCTGCCGTTTCAAAGCTATATATCCGGCAGAGCGCATAGACAGTGTACGCCATCTTCTCGAAGACAAGGAACGGCAGATATGCCAAATCGTGCAGGTACTTGAACAGCAACAAGCCATCAATGATAAGATAACCAGTCAAGTACCTATAATCGTACAGAAGAGTGTGCAGGAACAGCCCCAAAAGTCCAAGCGCAAGGGTTTCTTGGGTATCTTCAGCAAAAAGGAAGAAACGAAACCAACTGTGACTACAACGATGCTCCGTTCCCTTAACCGGAATATGATAGCTGAACAACGGGCACAAAGCCGCCGTTTATCAGAACACGCCGATAGTCTTGCTGCACGAAATGCGGAACTCAACAGACAACTGCAAGGACTGGTAGTTCAAATAGACGAGAAAGTTCAAGCAAACTTACAGAAACGGGAAGCGGAAATAGCCGCCATGCGTGACAGTTCTTTTATTCAGATAGGTGGCTTGACAGGATTCGTTGTGTTGTTATTGGTGATCTCTTACATAATCATCCACCGAAATATCACCCGTATCAAACGGTACAAAATAGAAACAGCAGATTTAATAAAACAGCAGAAACGGTCTATCAAACAAAACGAGGAACTGATTGCCTCCCGAAAGAAAGCCGTGCATACCATCACCCACGAACTGCGTACACCGCTGACAGCAATAACCGGATATGCCGGACTGATGCGGAAAGATTGCAATACGGATAAAACCGGGATGTATATCCAAAATATTCAGCAATCCTCCGACCGTATGCGCGAAATGCTCAACACCCTGCTGAGTTTCTTCCGTCTGGACAACGGCAAGGAACAGCCGAATTTCTCTCCTTACCGGATTTCGGCAATCACACACATTCTTGAAACGGAGTTTACGCCAATTGCCATGAACAAGGGGCTGGCTCTGACCATAACCAATCAAACGGATACTATTGTCCTGACCGACAAGGAACGTATCCTGCAAATCGGCAACAACCTGCTGTCAAACGCCATCAAATTCACGGAGAACGGTGGCGTTTCTCTGACAACGGACTACAATAACGGCGTCCTGAAACTTATCGTCGAAGATACGGGCACGGGAATGACCGAGGAAGAACAGCAACGGGTGTTCGTTGCGTTCGAGCGTCTGGCAAACGCCGCCGCAAAAGACGGCTTCGGACTGGGACTTTCCATCGTTCAGCGTATCGTGTCAATGCTCGGCGGCACAATCCGGCTGGAGAGCGATAAAGGCAAAGGAAGCCGCTTCACAGTGGAAATACCTATGCAGACAGCCGGGGAACTACCGGAAAGGATAAATCAGACACGGATTCATCATGACCGTACATTCCATGATGTCATTGCCATCGACAATGACGAGGTATTGCTCCTTATGCTTAAAGAAATGTATGCACAGGAAGGGACACACTGCGACACCTGCACAGATGCTGCGGAGCTGATGGAAATGATACGCCGGAAAGAATACAGCCTGCTTCTGACGGATCTGAACATGCCGGAAATCAACGGCTTCGAGCTGCTGGAACTGCTGCGCACCTCCAACGTTGGCAATTCAAAGACTATTCCGGTAGTCGTGATAACCGCTTCGGGCAGTTGCAGCAAGGTGGAACTTATAGGGCGTGGATTTGCCGGCTGCCTGCTCAAGCCGTTCTCCATATCGGAACTGATGGAGATTTCTGACAAGTGCGCCATAAAAGGCAAACAGAATGAAAAGCCGGATTTCACCTCTCTGCTGTCATACGGCAATGAAGCCGTCATGCTGGAGAAATTGATAACGGAAACCGAAAAGGAAATGCAGTCGCTCAGGTATGACCAACAACAGAAAGACCTTCCGGAACTGGACACTCTAACACACCACCTGCGTAGCTCTTGGGAGATACTCCGTGCCGACAGACCGTTGAGGGAACTTTATAAACTGATTCATCACAATGGCACACCTGACGACAAAGCAATAGGCAATGCCGTAAGAGCCGTGCTGGATAAGGGTTCGGAGATAATCCGTCTGGCAAAAGAAGAAAGGAAGAAATACAACAATGGATAAGACAAAAATCATCGTGGTGGAGGACAACATCGTGTATTGCGAGTTTGTCTGCAACCTGCTGGCACGCGAGGGATTCCGTACCGTGCAGGCTTTCCACCTCTCGACAGCGAGGAAACTTCTGCAACAAGCCGCTGACGGGGACATAGTGGTTTCCGACCTGCGCCTGCCAGACGGCAACGGTATCGACCTGTTGCGTTGGATGCGCAAGGAGGGTATGACGCAGCCGTTCATCATCATGACCGACTATGCCGAAGTGCATACGGCGGTTGAAAGCATGAAACTCGGTTCGCTGGACTACATACCCAAACAACTCGTGGAGGACAAACTCGTGCCTCTGCTCCGTACCATACTGAAAGAACGGAATATCGGGCGAAGCCGTATGCCCGTGTTTGCCCGTGACGGTTCCGCCTTTCAGAAAATCATGCACAGGATAAGGCTGGTAGCCCCAACCGACATGAGCGTGCTGATATTCGGGGAGAACGGCACGGGCAAGGAGCATATCGCCCACCTGCTGCACGACAAGGGCAAGCGGGCAGGAAAGCCGTTTGTGGCTGTGGACTGCGGTTCGCTCACCAAAGAGCTTGCGCCGTCGGCATTCTTCGGACATGTCAAAGGCGCATTCACCGGTGCGGACAGTGCCAAGAAAGGTTATTTCCATGAGGCGGAAGGTGGTACGCTGTTTTTGGACGAAGTGGGTAATCTCGCACCGGAAACCCAACAGATGCTTCTGCGTGCCATACAGGAGCGGCGATACCGCCCCGTTGGTGACAGGACGGATAGAAGTTTCAATGTCCGTATTATCGCTGCTACCAACGAGAATCTGGAAAAGGCGGTCAATGAGAAGCGTTTTCGGCAGGATCTATTATACCGCCTGCATGACTTCGAGATAACCGTCCCGCCGTTGCGCGACTGTCAGGAGGATGTCATGCCGCTGGCTGAGTTCTTCCGTGAAATTGCGAACCGGGAACTGGAATGCGATGTCATCGGCTTTGACGGAGAAGCCCGCAAGACATTGCTGACCCATTCATGGCCGGGCAATGTCCGCGAGCTTCGTCAGAAAATCATGGGTGCGGTGTTGCAGGCACAGACCGGGCTTGTAACAAAAGAGCATCTGGAACTTGCCGTGACGAGGGCGACCTCACCCGTCAGCTTCGCCCTGCGCAGCGATGCGGAAGACAAGGAGCGTGTCTTACGCGCGTTGAAACAGGCGAACGGGAACCGCAAGGTTGCCGCTGAATTGCTCGGAATAGGACGTACGACGCTGTACAACAAACTGGAAGAATATGGATTGAAGTATAAATTTCAGCAATCATAGTCCATAATTCGCTGAATTTAGTTACCCACAAAAGTATGTTTTTTCAAAAAATAGTATTATATTTGCATTTAGAAAAAGTGTTCTTTTGATTTAATGCAAAACGAGGTAAAATACAGAACTTCGCTTGTTTCTAAATCGTTACCCATCAAGAAACAAATCTTTGCAAACTATTCAAATTCAGCGATAAAGACAATTCGTAATGTCTTGCACAGTGCGTAGTCAGATTCTTGTCAATCTTGGCGAAACTAGCGGCGACTTTTAAATAATCGTTATATTTCTGATTACTTATTACCGGAAGATCAAAATCATATTTTTTTAGTATATCCATGGCTGGAGACAGCAAGACTATGAAATAATCCTCATTGGTCTTTATACGCCTATCCGCTATAATAAACTTATTCCCCCTCCGCTCTACATCGCTCGCGAAGTCAAACTTATATAAATCCGAATAGGCCAACCCTGTATAGCACTGGAACAAGAAAAGATCCCTCACCCTGTTTACGCTAGGATCGGTTATACGACATCTTTCCATCCTTCTCATCTCCTCATACGTGAGATATTTCCGTTTATCCGACTTTCCCCTGTTGATCTTAAGCCCCACATAAGGATTCTCTGAGATTATACCGAATCTTATGGCCTCGTTTATATAAGCCTTCATATTCTTATGGTAACCATACACGGTAGTATCCTTAATACCTTTGCTTCTCAAGTAATCATCGAACATAGTTATATTGGAGCGGGTCAAATCATGAAAGTAATTGATCCTCCCAAAATCCTCCAAAACCTTAACCAATGTCCTATAATGCTTTATGGTTCCTTCCGCACGGTCTTTTCTCTCATCAGTCCTCCTAACGATAAAATCAATGAAAGAATCCGATTCCGAGCTATTTTTCAAGAAAACGTCCAATGACTCGAAATCGAACGGGACCTTTCGACGTATCAATGAGTTCACGTACTCTAGGATATTAGACATCATCAAGTCCAGCTTCATATTCAAGTCCAACGAGTCGGGTCGAGCCGTGACCTTTCTTTTGTCATCCCATTGATCGGCGTATACCTTTACACCCGTACCAATCCATTTTCTCTTTCTCTCAGAGCATACCTCGATCTGCACAAGACCTTTTTTCTCCTTGGTTGCGACCTTCTTTCGATCGAACACAAACCTTAATGTTGGATATTCCATGATTGATTTGTTTTTTGGTATCACAAAATTGAAAACGGTATCACAATAGTAACAAACAGAAGTGTCAAATGTTCAATTTGAGCGTTAATACAGGTTAATATCGTGACAAAACAAACCCTTTATCCCTGTTGTAATAGGCTGAAAACCAATCTAATCAACTATAACACAATAAAAAAGGGGACATCTTCAAGATATCCCCTCGTGATCCGCCTGGGGTTTTCACCGTAGCGGTCTATATCTTTGATTTATAAGCTCTTGTAAACCTTGAAAAATTGTACCGTAACGAATTAGTAACGATTTATAGGAACGCTTGTTGTCAGTGAGAGGCATTCGTTTGTCAGCCGTTCTCTGATGCCGCAAAGATAGGGTATTACTTTTTATTTTCCAAACATTTGATTATTAAATCTTTAAAAAAGATCCCCAGTGCAAGGGGCGAACCTATATATATGGATAGGTTTGCCCCTTGCACCGGGCGGATGTTGCATCAGTCCTACAGCCTTGCCGTCCGCCTCGATACCGCCGTTTATGTGAAGCGGTTCCCCCTCCTTTTTCGCTGAACCGAAAAAATCATGGTGTAGTACACGTATAGTATCCCATGCGCTGCCTTTTATTGTTATTCTTTTGCAGCAAACATTAAAAATTAAGTTTGTTATGGAAGTTATTACATTTGAAAGTGAAGCGTATAAAGCGCTTGTAGGGAAGATTGAAAAAATCGCCGGGTATGTAGCCGAAGCGCAGCTGCCTTCGGAAGAAAAAAAGGAGGCTTGGCTGGACAGCAACCAACTGGCGGAAGCGTTGGGGATCAGTACACGTACATTGCAACGCCTGAGGGATGAAAACCTGATCAGCTACTCCATGCTGCGTGGACGGTGTATGTACAAGCTGTCGGAGGTCGAACGCTGTCTGGAAGAGCGTACCATTCGGTGCAAGCCTCAAACATTGGAGGATTTTCGCAAGAACTACCTAACGAGAACCGGCAATGATAAGAAAGGATGATATACTGAAAATGACGGAAAAAGGCATTTCCGTATTCCGCTATTACCTGCCGGTGGACTTCAAGGTGGGAAAGAACTTCCTGAACCCTTTTTATAAGGATACGAAGGCTTCGTGCAATATTTATTACGAACGTAAAGCCGGTGTGTTTAAAATGAAGGATTTCGGGAACGAGGATTATTCGGGGGACTGCTTTGAGCTGGTGGGCAGGCTGAACGGCCTTAGCTGCAAGGAGCCTAAAGAGTTTGTCGAGATCATGGAAATGATAAACCGTGATCTGCATTTGGGGCTGTCCGCACATGAGGAATATCATGTGAGTCATAGCAAAGTGCCCCAAAAGAGTGAAGTGGTATCGGAAGAACCGAAAGCGAAAAGCGTCCGGCCTTATACTGTCGTGCAAAAGCCCTTTACGGCTGCGGAACTTGCCTTTTGGGGTAAATCGGGAATCGGGGAAAATGTTCTGAAAGCGTACCGGACGGTATCGCTGAAGAAGTTCAGCAGCGAGAACCAGGAAAGGAAGCCTTTTTCCTGCATGACAAGCGTCGATGAACCGATGTTCGGATATATGGGGAAACAGCATATCAAGGTTTACCGTCCGTGTTCACAAATGCGGTTCCTGTATGCCGGTGATTTTGGCGACAACTACTGTTTCGGGCTGGAGCAGCTGCCGGCAAAGGGTGATCTGCTCTTTATCACAGGCGGGGAAAAGGATGTGATGAGTCTGGCGGCACACGGCTTCCATGCGATCTGTTTCAATTCGGAAACGGCTTTTATCCCTGCGGCTGTCATACACCGGCTTTCATTCCGGTTCAAACATATCATCCTCCTCTATGATGTGGACAGTACCGGGCTGAAAAGCTCGGCGAAGCGTGAAGAGGAGCTGAAGGAATACGGGGTTAAACGATTGTTGCTCCCGCTTGCCGGTACAAAGACGGAAAAGGATGTATCGGACTACTTCATGCTGGGGAACAGCCGTGAGGATTTGATAAAGCTCTTTCTGGACTATCTGGAAACCTTATACAGCGAAACCATGTCGGCTTTGAAATCCTGCGAGGTGGATTTCAACAACCCGCCTCCCATTGCACAGATGATCGTATCGGTAAATGACGTGCCTCTCGGAACTCAAGGCAACCTGCTTTGTATCACCGGCGGAGAAGGCACGGGAAAAAGTAACTATGTGGCGGCACTGATTGCCGGAGCTATCCGTCCCACCGGAACGGATGTGGATGCGCTGGGCGTTACGCTCCACGAAAACGGCAGGAACAAGGCGGTACTGTTCTATGACACGGAACAGAGCGAAGTACAGCTGTATAAGAATATCAGCAACCTGCTGCGGCGATGCGGACGTGAGGCGATGCCGGAATGGTTCAAGGCGTATTGTCTTACGGGAATGAGCCGGAAAGAACGCCTGCTTTCCATTATCCAGAGCTTGGACAAGTACCATTATCAATACGGCGGTGTTCATCTGGTGGTGATAGACGGGATTGCGGATTTGATAAAATGCGCCAACGATGAAGCGGAGAGCATAGCCGTCGTGGAAGAACTGTACCGGCTGGCCGGTATCTACAAGACGTGTATCGTAACGGTATTGCATTTTATCCCCAACGGGCTGAAGCTGAGGGGACACTTGGGAAGCGAGTTGCAGCGGAAGGCTGCGGCAATCCTTTCCATAGAGAAGGACAGCGATCCGGCCATATCGGTGGTGAAGGCTCTGAAAGTAAGGGATGGAAGTCCGCTGGATGTGCCTATCATGCAGTTTTCGTGGGATAAGGAAAAGGCCATGCATGTCTATCTGGGCGAAAAGCCGAAAGAGGAAAAGGACAAGCGCAAAGAGGATGAGCTTGTAGCGGTGGCCAAAGAGGTATTCAGCCGGAGGCGCTTTGTTACTTATGTGGAGCTTGCGGAAGAAATCCAGTCGATACTGGAAGTGAAGGAGCGCACGGCGAAAAGCTACATCAGGTTCATGCGTGAGAAAGAAATCATTCTGAAATCATCCGATAACCAGAGCTATTATGTTATCGGGAACTTTTAAGGAGGAAAGCGTATGTTAGTAGATAAAACGGAATTTGAAGCATGGATGGAACGTATCATGGGTGAGCTGTACCGCATCTCACGGAAGCTGGACAAGGCGGAAACGAGGGAAAAGCACCTGAACTATCTGAACGGAGAGCGTCTGTACGACAATCAGGAAGTATGCCTGTTGTTGCGCATCAGCAAACGCACGCTGCAACGATACCGGAATAACGGGGTGTTGAAGTTCTATTCGATATATCACAAGACATATTACAAGGAGTCGGACTTGCACGAGTTCATCCGTAACAACTTCGACGAGAACGAGATAAAACGGCAGGCACGTGAGGACAAACTGTCCGAGAGCTATCCGCTGCCGAAAGAATAAGTCCATGTTTTTGCTTTGTACCGGTGAAACTACTGCCGTGAGGCAGGAAATCCCAAACTGCGTATTGGTGTTTGTCATGGCAATGACTTCATACAGTTGTGAAACAGGATGAAGTTTCTTTTCTTGTTCGAATGGTGATACTCCAAAGGACAGCGGTCCGGAGGGGTATCATTTTTTATGTGTACACCTAAAAATATTCCAGTTTCGTGGCGTAAAAACCGGAATATGAAAAGTTAATTCCCTCAATACTCAAGTATCTATCATGATTCTGCAAAAAAAGAAAAATACATTCATAGGAAGAATCCAAAGGTTTTTTCCTAATTTTGCAATTATGAATATAAGTTGGTCTGAAATAAAGCCTTATGAGAACGAGCTGCCTACTAACTACGCAGATAGAATAGGCAGGTTATATACTGATACTGTTACTGCTGCTTTCAAGAAAAGTAACGGTCAGTTTTTCACACCGGTATCTATCGCCTATTTTATGGGTAAACAAATAAGTGTGAATAAGGATTCTGTCTCCGTATTAGATCCGGGATGTGGAACTGCCATATTATCATGTGCCATGATTGAGAATCTGGTTTTGCAATCAAAAGTAAAACAGATAGAGTTGGTTACATACGAAACCGATGAAAATCTTATACCGGGATTACAAAAAGTTCTGGAATATATAACAATATGGGGGATGCGCCATAATGTCCGGATTGATTGCCGTTCATATTGTGAGGACTTTATTTTATCCAATTATTCAGTATTATATTCTGATACGATTTATGGCAGGGCTGAGAGTTTGCAGAAATATGATTTGATCATATCCAATCCTCCCTATTTCAAACTTTCCAAAGAGGATAAACGGGTGAAAGCGGCTCAATGCATTATAGACGGACAGCCTAATATATACTCTATATTTATGGGCATATCAGCTTTATTGCTTGCGGAACAAGGTCAGATGATTTATATAACCCCAAGAAGTTTCACTTCGGGAAGATATTTCCGTTTGTTCCGTAATTTCCTGTTTAAGCATATACAGATAGATTTTGTCCACCTTTTCAATACCCGGAAAGATACGTTTTCCAAAGATAATGTGCTTCAGGAAACAATTATAATGAAATGTTCCCCTAAAAAGGGGGCAGATTATAATGTCGTTTTATCATACAGTGAGGGGCTTTCCGACTTGGCCACCCCTGCAATCAAAGAAGTACAGCGGAAAGAAATCATTGACCTTACCTCAAAAGAATTGATATTGCATTTGCCGGTCAGCCTTGAAGACGAGAAAATTATCAGGCTGTTCAAATCATGGGATGGCAACCTGAACAAATATCATATCCAGATTTCCACCGGCCCGGTTGTAGCTTTTCGTTCAAAGGAACAATTATGTGAAACCTCCGGAGAAGGAACAGCAGCACTATATTGGTTGCATAACGTAGTAAAGATGCTGGCTGATCATCCTGTCGTAAAGGAAGGAAAACCTCAATTCATCCATATAAATGAAATGTCTGTATCCACCTTGTTACCTAACAAGAATTATGTTCTGTTGCGACGTTTCAGCTCCAAAGACGATAATAGCCGGTTAATTGCCGCACCTTATTTTGGAAACATGACTTCCTGCGCACATGTAGGAATCGAAAACAAACTGAACTATATCTATCGTCCCAAAGGACACTTGAACCGTATGGAGGTAATGGGGATAGCCGCCTTATTGAATAGTGACTTGTTCGATAATTATTTCAGAACATTCAATGGAAATGTAAATGTCAGTGCTACGGAATTGAGGGAGATGCCCATGCCTCCCCTTGAAGTCATTGAAAGTATCGGAAAAGACCTGATTGCCATGAATGATTATTCTATGGTGAACGTAAATAAGATTGTAAACAAATATTTTATGTAATATGAGCAAAATAAGTGATGCACAAGATATATTGTCAGTGTTGGGTTTGCCTCCGGCGCAGCAGAATGAAATATCCGCTTTGACTTTACTTGCATTATGCGGATTAAAGGAAGAAGACAACTGGGCGGATTCCACCCGCAAGAGCTTAAAAATAAGCAAGGATATTATGGCATTTGTCAATGAGAACTATAAAAAAGAGCAGCCGTATGCCCCAAATACACGGGAAACTTTTAGACGGCAGGTGCTTCATCAGTTCTTGCAGGCACGTATCGTAGATTATAACCCAGATAATCCTGCTTTACCGGTGAACAGTCCAAACGCCCATTACAAACTGACAGAAGAAGCCTATGAAACAATAAAATCATACAATACCCAAGAATGGGAAATAAAAGCCCAAAACTTTAATGATGCGGTAGGGCGATTGATTGAAGAGTATGAGAAAAGCCGTGAGATGGAAATGATACCGGTTACTATTGAAGGTAAGGAATTTAAACTGTCTCCGGGCAAGCATAATGAAGTACAAGCGGCGGTCATTAATGAGTTTGCACCTCGTTTTGCGGCAGGCGCAAAAGTCCTTTATATCGGTGATACTGCCAATAAAGACCTTTATTGTAACAAGGAGCTTTTAAAAGAAATTGGCATTCCGATCACAGAACACAGCAAACTGCCGGATATTGTCATTTATGACGGTAATAAAGAGTGGCTATTCCTAATCGAAGTGGTTACTTCGCATGGGCCGGTATCTCCCAAACGTGTAATCGAGCTGGAAGATTTCACGAAAGAATGCAAAGCGGGGAAAGTATATGTTACTGCTTTTCCTGACAGAACCGAGTTCAAGAAACATGTGGCTGATATTGCATGGGAAACCGAAGTTTGGATAGCAGAAAATCCAGATCATATGATTCATTTTAATGGAGATAGGTTTATAGGGCCAAGATAGTAGTTATTTATGTGGATAATGTAAAAAGTCTTATTGAGTAATATAGATAAATTGTTTGTAATGAATAATGCTGTTGTTATAATAGATTTTGATAACTATTTTCAAAAAGATATAAATGAATATAGCAAAGAGCAAATTGAATCTTTGTTTCTTAAAATAATAGACTATATTAGTATACATAATGATGTGATGCAAATAAACTTTCGATTATATGGAGGATGGTATCAAGATGATGATTTAACAAATCGAGCTTCGGTAGTATTTCAGAAAATTTCTAATATTGATATATTCCCTCATATTATAAATCAGAACAAAAGAATTTTTGGAGATATTCAAATTGTATACAATTTGTATGGCATAGATTATATATGGCATAATACTTATAGAGAAAAAAAAGGAATACCACGTTTACGGATAAATCATACAGCAAAGGGCGATAAATGTGATTCTCGGAAAAACATATGTCCTGTTCATATTTTATCAAAATTCACAAGAAATAAAGATAAAATTTGCCTAAATGAAGGCTGTATGACAAAACATTCTGATATATTTTTTCAAAGAGAACAGAAAATGGTTGACACAATGATTGCTTGTGACTTGCTTTCATATTGTGAGGAAAGTTCAACAAATTGTTTATATCTAATTTCTGATGATATGGATCATTTCCCTGCATTAGCATTATGCCATAAAAAGAAGGAGGAGCTTCCTATATTTGTAGGAATAAAAAATGTACAAAACATAGTAAATTATAGTTCTATATTAGAAAATTTTAATATTAAAATCTTTCAACTATCATGAAGACTTTTGAATTAATAATAAAAGAAATATCATCATTTGCAGATGATGAAAATGATGTTATCTTTGAACGAGATGGTAGTGTGGCCTTTGAACGACAAGGTCAAATGATGGAATTTAAGCTCTCGCAAAATGAAGATGACGCAATTTGGGTAGAATACAATAATAATCGATTACCGTATAAAAAATTTTTAGCAAAAGAATTGGCCAGGTTGGATATTTTGGCAAATAAAATATTGCAAAGAAAAAGCAAGGAAAAAGAGTATGTTGATCCTATAGCTACACTTATAACAACAAATAAAAAAAGTGAAGGAAAAGCTTTGGAAATTCTAACAAAAGAATGCACAGATAGACTCTTTGCTGGAACTAAAATTAGTTTTGTAACAGCAGATGCAGGGCATGGAAAAACGGCATTACTTAGAGAATTTCAATATGAGCAAGCCCAAAAATATGTAGAAGGAAAGTCTAATTTTTTATTTTGGCATATAAATTTACATGGAAGAGATTTAGTTCGGTTAAATGAAGCAATAATGTACGAATTAGGAGAGCTGAGATTTTCTGGACTTTATTACTCTTCTATCATTGCATTAATGAGAAGGAATCTTATCATTTTAGGAATTGATGGTTTTGATGAATTAGCTGCGGAGGTTGGTGGAGAAACAGCACTAGGCTCTTTAAAAGACCTTGTAACTAAGATGAATGGTACTGGAACTCTTATTGCAGCTTCTAGACGTACCTTTTTCAATACCCAAGACTATTTGAAAAGAACAGGGATCTTAAAGAAAAGTGTTGCTCTTGATTGTGAATTTGATGAAATTAAGATACATAATTGGAGAAGAAGTCAATGCGAGGAATATTTAACAAAATATGCATATAATAGCACACAAGAATTTAACAGTTTGGTGGATATATTAAAATCGGAAAATCATCCCCTTTTAGAAAGACCCTATCTGTTTACAAAAGTAGTTAATTACTCATTTGAAGATGAAAAAACGCCTTCTGAATTTGTTGCTCGAGGTGGAAATTCATTAACAGGTATTAATGATGTTATAGAGGCATTTGTTAGAAGAGAAGTTATAAAATGGAAAGATACTGATAAAGAAACAGGAAGACCATATCTTACATTTAATCAGCATATAAGGCTATTATCTGAAATAGCTTATGAAATGTGGAGTAACCAAAAAGATATTATTTCAATCGAATCCATGCAATTTATATTGACGATTTTGTTTGAAGATTGGAAAATAGAGTCTAGAATACAACCTTTAATTATTAGGATGATAGAGTCTTATGCTCTATTAGTTCCTGTTGAAAATAAAGATTGGTACAGAAAATTTGACCATGAAGAATTTAAACACTTCTTTGTAGCAAGATCATTTGAACAAATTTTACATGATGCGGTAGCCGATAATAATTTTTCAAAAGCAAGTAATTTCCTGTATTTAGCACAACTTCCTGACTCTGTAGCACAATATTTATCTAAACGAATAAATAAAGAAAGTGTATTGCCTATTGTAAAGGGATTAATTTCTGTAAAAAAGAAGGAATGGAAGCCAACCTATTTGCAACCTAATATTGGAACATTGCTTCCATATATTCTAGACGATTACAAACCAGAAGGCTTATTAGAAATCGGAGAAAAAATTACATTCTCTAGCTTAATCTTTGAAAATAAATTTTTATGTAATATTACGTTTAAAAATTGCATGTTTATTAATATAAGTTTTCGCAAGACGATATTAAAAAATGTCACATTTGATTCGTGCTCTTTTACTGATATTCGTTTTTACGAAAATTCAGAAAATATGTTTGCAAATGTCAGAATAAAACCTAACTGTACCATTAACATGGTAACTTCTATAACTGAAGACGAAGAGTATTTTTCCGAATATTCTCCATATAATATTATTCAGCAATTAAAGAATAAGCAAATAATATATGAAGAAGATAAAACAACTGTAGTTAATGAAGTTGTAGTTCATAATTCAGAATTTAGAAAATGTGTAAAACGTTTTTTAAATAAATATATAAAATCAACTTATCAATATGAGTCAAATATAAAAGAAGATCCTATTTATAATTCCAAAAATTTTGATCTTATAATAAATGAAATCATTCCATTATTGATAAAGTATGATATAATAGAAGAGAAGAGTACTAAAAATACACTACAAGCATCTACTAAGGCGTGGGTATTAAAAAAATATGATTTAGCAGAAATATTTAAAGCTGAAGAAGATACAAAAGCTGAATTATATAAATTTTGGAAAGAAGTTAATTGTTATAAAAAATGAAAATATTTTTTTCGAAGCATATTGTTTGATATAATGTCATTTCACAGCTCTTGTGAGAAATATGATGGTTCGACTAATTAAAGAAGCTCCGATTATAATAGATAACAGTGCTAAATATTTTGTAGAGAAGAAAGCAAATCTTAAACTTGAAGGCAAGAAAGATTTATGAAGAGTTTAAATCCATTACTGCATTTACAATGTAATAATGATATCTATGATTTTGTACTATTGAATGTCTTAATCATATTATATTCTTGAATTTATTAGAACTTTGCCATTAGCTCTAAATTTTAGCTATACAAAAACTTAAACCCCACTCCGCTGTTTCATGGGAAGTCGGCGGAGTGGGGCTGTTTTTATGGCTTCGGTTACAGGAGCTATAACTTCAGCTTGGGTTTGGGCTTTTCGGGCCGGTCAGGATCGGGATCGTCCTTGTTGCCGGACTTGGGGACGCCTCCGATGACGAGCTTGCCGCCAAGCGCTCCCATTGCCTCTTTGATGCTGATGCTTTTGGGCATTCCGCTTAGTTTGGGCGGAGTGCGCTGCCTGTCGGCGAGGAAGTCGGGCATCCGGTGGACATAAGGCTCGGCAGGGGGCGTGTCCTGTGTGGGGACACTGCCCGGTGAGGGACTGCCGGGCGGAGCATCGGCGACGGGTATGCCGACGGCGGGGGCGTTATCCTGTCCGTCGGGCGTTACCGGTTGGGAGGGCACGACTTCAATCACTCCGTCGGTGCTTTTTTCCTGCGCATCCACTGATTTGAGGGAGAGCAGGATCTTGCGGTCGAGAGCGGCAAGGTCGGCCTTGAGCTGCTTCAGCTCGTCCTCCTTTTTCCAGACTTCCCCGACGACCTGTTCCAGGACGGGGAGTTCCTTCTCGATGGCTTCGTTGTCCCTCGTGTATTTCTCTATCAGGCGGGGGATGCTGTCGAAGGCGTTGATGAAGTTCTGGCAGGCGGTTTTCGGATCGACCGCCAAGCGGCCGTTGTTATAGTTGTAGAGGAAGTTGCCTTCACCACGCACGAAGAAACGGTTCTCGCAGAAGTCCAGACCGTCCTTGACGGTGGTGTCGGTCTTGACAACGATGTCGAAGCCATAGAGCGAGCCGATGACCTTCGGCTGGCCGTGCGTGCGTTCCCTGTCCTCTATCTCGTGGAGCTTGGCGGCAATCACTTTCGGATCATCGCCTGCCACGCCGTCAATCTTCAAGGGGTTGAGCCTGTTGCCCTCCTTGTCGTACTGCATACGGCTCTCGATGGCGGCCTTGTCCTTCCTGACACGGGCGATGATGTCATCGTTGCTTGCCCGGTTCGCCAGGAAAGTTTCCAGTTTGATGCGTGATTCCCCCTTGCCACGCTGGAAGGCCTTGCGCTCCCCTTCCATGCCGGCAATCCGCTTCTCCAACCGTGCCTTGTCGAGCAGGTCGGTATTTCCGGAAAGCACCGCCACGTACTCTGAGAAAGGTATGCCTCCCTTCTCGTCCATGCCTCCCTCGTCGATGGTACGGCAACCCATGTTGTTCTGCTTGAGCTGGGTGATGAAAAGCTGCTTGTTGTAAAGCAGGTTGAACTTGTAGCTGTCAAGCGACTTCTCCACTGCGTAGATTATCACGTCCACCTTGTTGTCCGCATAGAGTTTGGCCACCTCGTTGCCCTTGCGGATGCCCCGGCCGTCCCGCTGCTGCAAGTCCGAAGGCCGCCACGGTGCGTCGAGATGATGGATGGCGACACACCGCTTCTGGGCGTTGACTCCCGTGCCCAGCATTTCAGTAGAGCCGAAGAGAACACGTATCTTTCCCTCGTTCATCGCCTCGATCATCTCCTTGCGCTTCTTCTCGGTCTTGGCTTCCTGAATGAAACGTATCTGGTCTTCGGGGATGCCGTGATCCTCCACCAGCTTGCGCTTGATCTCGCTGTACGGATTCCACTGGTCGGGCTTGTAGGTTCCCAAGTCCGAGAAAACGAACTGAGTGCCTTTATGCCCGGCGTATTTATTGTAATACTTCGCAATCATATCGGCGCAATGGGTGGCCTTGTTGTCCTTGTCGTCGCCGTAGGAGAGCGGATCGATGAGCCGCATGTCGAGCGACATCTTCCGGGCGTAGTCGGTGGCGATGAGCATCTTCGCCTTCTCTTCCCTCTCATTCAGTGGCGGGCGGCCCAGTACGGTGGCATTGCCGGTCTTGGCGAACTCGATGAGCTTCCGTATGAACTCCCTCTGGTCGGGCGTCGGGGGTATGTTGTGCAGTATCTCGTTCTTCTCCGGACGGTCGATGCCGATGTCGGCTGCGGTACGGAAGTCGGTGATCTCGGAATAGAACGAAGCGAGTTCCGGAACCTTGATGAAGTAGCGGAAACGCTCTTTCTGCACCACCTCGTTGGTGACGGAGAACTCGTAATCGACGGACTTCCGGGCAAACACCGCCGCCCATGCGTCAAAGGAGTTGATCCCCTGACGCTCCAATTCCCGGGGGCGCAGGTACTTGAAGAGCAGGTACAGCTCGGTCAGCGAGTTGGAAATGGTGGTTCCCGACAGGAAGGTGGCTCCCAGGTCCTTGCCGGTGCGCTGCTGGATGGTGCGCAGGGCGAAGAGCATGTTGAGCGCACGCTGGCTGCCCTCGCTGTTGCCCAGACCTGCCACACGGTCGTGCCGGGTGGTGAACATCAGGTTCTTGAACCGGTGGCTCTCATCGACAAAGAGGTGGTCGATGCCCATGCGCTTGAAGTCCGCCACGTCGTCCTTGCGGGTTTCGATCTCGTGGAGCAGCTCTTTCAGCCTGACCTCAAGGTTCATCTTGCGTTTCTCCATGCCCTTGATCTGTGCGTTGCTCACTTCCGCACCCTGCTGGTAGAGGACTTCGAGGTTCTCTTCCACACTGTCCAGTTCCTGTTGCAGGATGTCACGCTGGATTTCGGGGGACTGCGGTATCATGCCGAACTGCTCGTGCGAGAGGATGATGGCGTCCCAGTCGTTGTTCTTCATCCGGTGGAAAATCTCGACACGGCGCTCCGGCGTGAAGTCCTCCTTGCCGGGATAGAGGACTTTGGCGTTCGGGTAGGCGGTGGCGAAGGTCTGTGCGATCTCGTGGATGTTCGCCTTCAGGCCGGTGATAAGGGGCTTGTTCGCCAGTCCCAGACGCTTCATCTCGTAGGCGGCACAGCACATGATGAGTGTCTTGCCGCCTCCCACCTCGTGATCAGCGATCCCCCCTCCGTTCTGTTTGAGCATCCAGATGCAGTCCTTCTGACTGGGATACAGGTCAGGAATGCCCAGCCCCTTGAGGTCGAGGTCGGGAAAGTTCTGGTGCGAGCCGTCGTACTTGGGACGGACGAAACAGTTGAACTTGCGGTTGTACATGTCTGCCATTTTCCGCTTGAACTCCGGGGACTGTTCCATGAGCCAGTCGGAGAAGCCGTTACGGATCTCGTCAATCTTGCTGTTGGCAAGCAAGGTAATCTCCGGGTCACGTATCTTCATTTCCTTGCCCGTTTTGTCCAATACGGTCTTGGTGATGTTGGGCGTGGTGTTGTGGATGGCATGGCGCATGAGGGCGATGCCGTTGAAGATGCGGCTCTCCGAACGCACCGAATACTGGTTCATGATGCGTGGAGAGGTCATGTCGGCCTTGATGCTGTACTCGTCGTTGCTGGCGGTATAGCGAACGGACACGTCCGTGTCGAACAGCCATGAGGCATAGCGGCTGTACACTCCCGCCGGTATCCAACGCTCACCGAAATTGAAGTCCAGATCCTCGAAAGGTATGGGCGTGGGAAGCGACTGCCGCAGGGCTTCGAGAGAAATACGTGCCTCGCCGTTATCGGGATGCGACTGCAAATATTCCTCGATATGTTCGGCCTTGGCCATGACATTGCCAGAAATAAAACGGTCGGCAATCTCGTAGTTCTTCGAGAGGGGATTGTAAAATATCCGTCCACGCAGTTCCTCCAACAGATCAGATTGCGATTTATCGGTCAGGGACTCCATGTACGCCATATCCACGTTGCCGTATTTGTTGAGTGAGGCGGTAAGTGCCTCGTGCACGTCGTCGGTATGAGTGATCTCGTTGATGTTGTACGAAACGGGATGGTCGAAGATGTCCGCTTTGACCGCTTGGCCGTCGATGTAACGCTCCAGTGACAAGATCTCACGGTTGCCCGCATCCATACGGAACAGGTCAATGTTCTTCTTGTCGTTCAGGTTGCCGAACTGACGGATGAAATCATCGTAAAGGGTGTTGAGCATGGTGCGCAACGCCGGATTCCCGGTATGAGTAGCGGCCTCGTTCTCGTACAGGTGATGGTAGGTGTCACGTATCTCGATGTAGAGCGACGCACGGCGGCGTTGGCGTTCGGGCAGTTCCAACGGGTTGAATATCGGTGCGCCCTCGCCGACGGCAGAAAGGTAACCTATCTGTCCGTTGTCATACGCAAGGGAGCCGTTACGGTGATGCTCCAGCAGACCGGCCGGATAAGGACGGGGCTTCATGCGTTCCTGTCGGGCGGCTTCTTCCTCCTGCCGACGGTGTTCCTGTTTCAGTCGTTCCTGCTCCTGCCGTTCTTTTTCTTGAGGAGCCGGTTCAGCCGGAGCGGTCTGTATGGTGGAATCTTGTTCCAACGGAGGCATATCGAAAAGGGACAGCTGCCCGGAGTCCTCCTTCTTGCGCCTTGTTTTCCTTTTCCTGACTTGTGAACGTTCCTCTTGGGTGAAGCCGAAAAGGTCGTATAGGGACATGACCGGCTCCGGTGTGGGCTTTTCGGTGGTTTGCCGAGCACCTGCTGGTGGTTGCTCCGGCGTGACAGCCCGAAGATCCACCTGTACCGTCTGTTGATTCATGGAAGAGGAATGCCCGTCCATGTTCGCCGATTGACTGAGTTCCCGCACTTGTGCGACGCGTTGCCGCATGGTTTCTGCCGGAAGGTTCGCCAAATCACGTAATTCCTGTATGGGTGAATGTCGGAGATACAAGTCCAAGTCGAGCTGTTCCGAGAGATTGCGGTCAAGGAAATACTTCATGTCGGCGGCGATGGCCTCCATGCCCCCGTCATGCAGGTAGATGCGTGCCGGCTTACCGTAGGGATCGGTACCGACATGCCCACGTGTATGCACAATAGCGGCGGTACGCTCGAAATACTCGTTTTGTGTCGTCCCGTCATCCTGCGTGCCGACTTCCACGAAAGCGTGTTCAAGCGGGGTGTACTCCCTTTGGGAAAGCGTATCCTTCTGTAAAAGGATCAGATCGCTGCCCACCTCCGTACCGGCATAGTCAGTAAAGAGGTTGTTGGGCAGGCGGACAGCCGAGAGCAGCCGGGACCGGTTCATCAGGTATTGCCTTATGGGATGAGCCATAGCGGAGTTCATCACCCCCTGCGAGGTGATGAAAGCAAGGATACCTCCCTCACGGACAGCGTCCAGCCCTTTGACAAAGAAATAGTTGTGCAGTGTGTTCAGCGCAAAACGTCTGGCCGTACCGTTGTCGAAGGAGGGATCGAAAATACGTATGTCACCGAAAGGGATGTTGCTGCTCACCACATCGAAATAGCCGTTGCGGTGCGGGGGAAGTTCCTCGAAGCCCTTGATGTTGACCTGCGCTTCGGGGTGAAGCCGGGAAAGGATGCGGCCGGTCAGCAAATCCTTTTCATAGGTGACCATTTCCGGCGAGTTGCCGGATGCGGAGTAGCATTGCGGTTGGAAGGCTGAAACAAAATTGCCGGTTCCCGATGAAGGATCGAGGAAACGGCCGGGCGATACCCCGTGTTCGCCCAAAGAAGAAGCAATGGCGTCGATAATGGCCGGCGGCGTGTAGAAAGCGGTGAAGGTAGATGCCTTCACGCTTTCCACCAACCGCTTGTACTCACGTTCGTCAGCGGCTCCATCACGCAGGACGTTGTGAAGTTCCGTAATCAGGGGGAACAGTTCACGGTCGGCCTGTGTCCAGCGGAGTATGTCGGTGAGTTTCCCGAAAGGAGAAAGAACCGCCTTGATCCCTCCGAACCCGGAGTAGGCGGCGAGTATGCCCGCTTCCTCCGGGGTGGCGGTACGCTGTTCCTTCTCCAAACGGAACATCAGCCGGATTGCCTCTATATTGTCCCTGAGATGCGCCTTTTTATTATAAGCCATTCTCTTCCAACCAGATTGCAACCGTGTCGGTCAGTTCGTCATACAGCCGATCGAACTCTGGGCTGAACATGAAATCATCCGAGAGCGTATAGCCGGAGAAGACCTTCCGGCATTCGGGCAGCAACTGCAAGGCCACGTTGCGTGCATTACCTTCGGGGATTTCGGCGGCGAACTCGTTCCAGAGGACGGTGATCAGCGTATCCAAAGGTGAGAAATGCAACCCTTGAAAAAGCAGGTCGTTCGCCTGCTGTGCCGCATCGTCGTAGGTCAGGCCGGAATGGACGGCTGCGCTGAAGGCTTCGGCGGCATGGTTACTACGGGTGGCAACGAAAGACTCGTCATCCGCCAAATCCGGATGCGATTCACGCAGGAAAGACAACAGGGTAAGACGGTAATAAGATAATTCATCCAGCTCTTCCGCTACGGACATCGGCACGTTGGATTTATTCTGATTCATATAATTATCGGATTATTAAGTGATACAATTCGGTTTATTTCTTCCTGCCACCTTTCTTTTCCTGCGGTTTCCTGTCCGGAAAGGAATAGCCTACGGTAAAGTCAGGATTAAGCACCAGTGCGGCGTCGAAGCTCTTGCCCTCACGATTCTTGAAGCCTTTGACAAGAGAGGTACGGCCTTTGGTCACCAGCTCAACGATCTGCTTATCGGTCAGTATCTTGCCACCCTTGTTGCGAAACAGGGTGAAGTTGCAATCGACATCGGCACATTTGGCGACCTTATCAAAGAACAGGATGCGGCATTTTCGGCACTTGGGACAGGTACATTGTTCCCCTGAAGGAGTCACATTGAGGGTGGTGGCCAGCAGCTCGGTCACGATCTGTGCGGTGTAGACCTCTATATCCCGGTGGAAAGAGAGGGCAGCGACCTCTCCGGTTTCTATCCGGGCGAGGGTGTTCTCCCACGTCGCTGTCATTTCAACATCGGCAATCTTCTTGTCCTTTACCGTATCGTAAACCGCCAGCCCTTTTTCGGTAGGCACCAGATTTTTCTTATCCCGGCGTACATAGCCACGGGCAAACAATGTCTCGATGACGGCTGCACGGGTAGCCGGAGTGCCGATACCGACCTCCCAGATTCCGGCACGCAACTGTTCATCGCTGATCTCTTTGCCGCAATGCTCCATAGCGGAAAGCAGGGAACTCTCGGTATGCAACGGTTTGGGCTTGGTCTGCTTCTCCACCGTTTCAGAAGCGAGCAATGGCAGGGTTTCACCTGTTTGCAGCCCCGGCAACGTGGTCTCTTCCCCCTCTTCTTCCGGCTCGCCACGCACGGCACGCCAGCCGGCAGACTTGATGACCGTCCCTTTGAGGGTGAATATCCCACCGCCTGCGGACAAGGTCACTTCGGTCATTTCCTTGACGCAATGCGGGAAGAAGGCTTCGAGCAGGCGTGCGGCCACCATTTCGTAGATAGCCTGCTCGTCTTTCGACAACCCTTCAGGCAGGTTTTCGGTGATGAGCAGCGCATGGTGGTCGGTGACTTTGGCATCATCAACCGACCGACGGTTGAGCGGTGTGTCCCGTAGAACGGATGCGATGGCGGCGAAGCGTGGATATTGTTGCAAGAGCGTTATGCGTGAGGGGATTTCCTCAAAAACATCTTCGGATATATAACGGCTGCCGGTACGTGGATAACTTAGTACCTTCTTTTCATATAGGCTTTGCGCAAGCGTGAGCGTCTTGTCTGCGGAGAAATCCAGCTTGCTGTTAGCCTCTTTCTGTAAGGCGGTCAGGTCATAGAGCAATGGCGGTTCCTGAACAGCCTCCCTGCACTCCACAGAAGTGACAACGAGCTTACCGTCGTTCTCCACCTCACGGAACTTGGCGGTGGCTGAGCCGAGGTCATCGAAGCGGTCTTGTGACCATGCGGAAAAGTCGATTCCGTCTTTAGCTGTCGAAACCTTTATCCGAAAATAGGTCCGGGGCTTGAACTGTTTGTTCTCCCAGTAGCGAGAGCAGATCATCGCCAATGTGGGTGTCTGTACCCGTCCTAACGAAAACACCCCCTGTCCGGCGGCAAGGCTGAGAGCCTGAGAGCTGTTGATGCCCACGAGCCAGTCCGCCTCGCTGCGGGCTTTGGCAGAGAGGTAAAGGTTGTCATAAAGACTTCCCTCCCTGAGATTCTGCAACCCCTCACGGATGGCCTTGTCGGTAAGCGAAGAGATCCACAAACGAGCAAAGGGTTTGGTACAACCGAGATAGTTGTACACGTAACGGAAGATCAACTCACCCTCACGACCTGCGTCAGTGGCGACAATGATGGATTCGCACCTGTCGAACAGCTCCCGGATCACTCCCAACTGCCTGACGACGCCGGGATCATCCTTATAAACCTTGCCCTCCCGCACTTGACGGGAAATAAGTTTGAACTCCTGTGGCAATATGGGCAGATGTTCCTGGTGGAAGCCGGAGAAGCCGTAGCATTCGGGCATGGCAAGCCCGACCAGATGCCCGAATGCCCATGTCACGGCATACCCGTCCCCCATTAGATACCCGTCTTTCCATTGGCGTGCGCCCACTATGGACGCTATGCCCTGTGCCACACTGGGCTTTTCAGCAATGATAACTTTCATATATATAATATTGTATAGTTCATGTGATGGTTAAATAGATACCCCTTTCTTATCGGCTTTCTGTACAGGGCGGTTCCGGCTGACAGTGTTTGCCGGTTTCGCGCCGTCCTGACGGACGGTTGTTTGCTGGGATTGTTCCTGTTTCTTGCTCTTGTCCGGATTCCATTTGAAGAAATCCAACTTCGCCCGTTCGTGGTTGACACGAACGAAAGCACTGAACAAGTTCCCCTCGTTGTCGGTCATGCCCTTGATGTAAGTCGCCTTGCCTTGCGCCAGTGATGCCCGCTGCTCTTCTGTAAGATCTTTCCCTTTCAGCCGTGTGGGGATTACCAGCTCACGCTCCTGCTGCCGGTTCTGCTCCTGTCCTTGGGCAGCGGTCTGCCCCTGCCTGCGGGCGATTCCCTTGAAGTCATAGTCGAATCCACCCTTGCAGACATTGAACTGCAAGCGTGCGTCGTAGTGGCGTTGCTTTTTCTCCGACCACATGTTCTCGACAAGGACAGACTCGCCGTTTGCGATGCGTTTTCTCTGCTCGTCGGTCAACGCCGTGCCGTTTACCTCTGCCGGAAGGGTTATCCCGCTGACCGGTACATGGTGGAGCTGGTTAGTCTTGGGATTGAGCGATACCAGACATGGCTCACGCACGCCCTCGGCCAGTTCGAGTTCCACCACGCACCCCGCATTGCCTTTTTCCTGTAGGTTCTGTTTCACTTCAGGGGTGAATTCTACATTAAAATACGGTGTATCCAGCTCCGGATAACGCTTGCAACACTCGATGTTGTTCCGAAGCGTGCCGTCGGGATTCTCCGTCAGCCGGATGCAGGCCGGAGTTTCAAACTCAATCCCCTCGAAAACGGTTTTCAGAGTAAGTACGGCGGATTCGTTGCCATTAAGCAACCGCCTGACACCCAGTTCACCTAACGTTTCGGGTGTTACCCCCATGCGCTCCAGTTGTTGCCAGTCCACCTGTTCCATGCTCCAACGGGTGGATTGCTCCGTTCCGCTCCCATCGGACTGCTGTTGTTTCTGCTGCCGGTTCTGTGTGAACTGTTCCGTATCAAGGCGATATTCGTCCAATAAGGCAGCATTGCTTTCGGGCTGCTTGAACAAGCCGACAAGCTCTTTGGCGGAGACCAGCAAGTCCATCGGAAGGTGATAGAAACGGAAGTCGGACGGTCGCTCGAACTGTCGTTTCATGTTGGAAAAGAACGCTTCGATGAGTGATTCGTTACGGTCTATCCGCATGAACTGATCCGAGGGCTTTACCCCTGCCAGCGGTCTGGTCTTGAGTCCCCCTTCAGGTTCGATACCCTCCACTACATGCGGGGTGTTGCCTTCGGCGGCGTTGGTCACCACCAATACCTCGTCTTTCAGGTCTTTCAGTTTTTTGTCCATAAAATAAAAGAATTTAGTTGTGATACAATCCAGTTAATTGCGGCACGAAAGTAGAGGTAAGAGACTATGACGCAAAGGGAAAGAGAGGAATGGGGAATGAGTGGCTACGGGGTGGCGTGAAGTGGCCTGCCGGCAAGAAAGAATGACCTTCCGATGCAAAAAATTCAAGATAAAAAGCGTATCTTCGCAAAAAGAAACATAAAAGAGGATAACCCGATATGATTACCAACCGAGAAGAAGTAATAGACAAGGCATTCAAGGTGTTTTTGAGGATGAACTACGAGAAAGCAAGTATCAGCACGCTGGCGAAAGCCTGCGGAGTCGTAAAGACAGGGGTAGTATATTATTTCCCCCACAAACTCGACCTGTTCATGGCAGTAGCGGACAAGTACGCCATACAGATGCAGACACCTGCCAACAAGTTTGCAGAACCGGCAGGAACCCTTGCGGAATTTATTGGCCAGTATGTGGAGGGCGTGAAGACAGCCATGAACCGTATTGTCACGCAGGTGCAATGCTGTGCGGATGACAGTGACTGCTGCCCCAACTTCTACTACTTTCATTTCCTTTCCCAAGTGAGGATGTACTACCCCGGAGCTCGTAAAAAAATGGAGGATACATTCCAAAAGGAACATGAATTGTGGAAAAAGGTCATACAGAAAGCCAAGGAAAACGGTGAAATAAAGCAAGATACGGACGTGCAAAAGAGTGCTTCGCTGTTCCGTCAGGTATTCTTGGGGCTGTCTTACGAGCAATCATTCCTGAACGGTTTGAATGTAGAAGAATTGAAAGACAAATTCGATTATTTGTACTCGCTCCTGAAAGCCTGATAACCTTTTAGCAATCTTTAAAAGGGTTCGATAAAAATATTTTTTGAACAACCGTTCAAATTTCAAATACTTTGCTTTATCTTTGAGGCATGAAACAACTGCCATAGATATGGACAAAGTAAAAAAACAACGGTCTAACATCGTCCTGTACAGGGAAAAAAGGGACGGTGAACACTACATACGGATAGAGTATGCAGGTGATCCGGCAATAGCCTTGTTGCTTACCCAAGAGAGTGATATACGAATGGCAGGCGACGGCTCTGCCTATATAGCGACTGCCACTTTCAGTTTGCCGGATTTCTACGACCGCTATTCTCCCTACGCCTACATTGATTACAGCCGGGTTTATGTTCGGCATCCCAAACCTAAAAGGGAATACACACTGCCGAAAAGCTACCTCGAACTGCTGGAACAAAAGCGTTACGGCTCCTCGACCGTGAAAACCTACCGTGCCTATTCCAACGACTTCATTGAATGCCACAAGGAACGGAACATTGACCGCCTGAAAGTGCCGGATGTCAATGATATAACAAGAATGTCAATCAAGAGCATACGAATCTTCTGTATATGGATGTATGTATTTTTGTCGGGTGTTCATTTATATGCTTCAAATACAGCAGACTCCGTATATTTCCATGTGCAGTTGGACACGCTGGGAGGTCTCCGTGTCGGGCAGGTACTGAAATTGACGTATGCACTGGCCAATTCCCAATTTGATTTAGTGTCTTCTCCAGTGTTCAACCATAGCATTGAGGTAGTAAGTGGTCCGAAGCCACATAAAAGCGAGAGTTATGCTCTTGTAAACGGCGTGGGGCACAAGAGCCATGAAACCGGCTTCTACTATTTTGTACGGTTCAGGGAAAGCGGTGAGATTCAACTCCCTGTCGCATCCGTCAAAGTAGGAAATCAGATATATACCACATCGGAATGCCAAGTGACCGTACATCCTTCCAAAGTGGATGTGAGCAAATTGAAGTGCAATTTGAAGGTGGAACAATTGAAAGGCGATTACGCAAAATACCGTGCCAGCCTGACTTGCAACGCCCGTCCCGATCAGAATCCTCCGCTGTTGTCCATTAACGGAAAAGTAACCCGCCCCACAAGCAATTCCTATTCGGGTTCTAACGACAAGGAGGAATATGTTTACAACTACTACTTTTCCAGTGAAGGCTATGAAGTATCCTGCAAGGAACTGACTTTTGGCGGGATACCCTATTCCGTCAAGACAAAGAAGAACAAAATAGATGAAACGGACTTCCTTATTATAATATTGATTGTACTCGCATTGTTTGAGTTGATATGGTGGCTTGTCGGCAGACATCGGTATCGTCAGGAGCAAGAAGCTGCGCTTGCCGAATTTGTGTTGGAAAATAGAACTTTGCCTTTAAACACAAGCTGGGCATATACCCACTATGGCGTATCCCATACATTGCTGCTGTTCTCCGTGCTGAGTTTTTCCACTATTTGCGTAAAACTTTATGCAAGCGAGGTGTTCATTATCATTTTTTTATGGATTGGAATCCTGCTTGTGCCACTTGCTTATCTGTCCTATCGGAACCAGCGGCGCAAGCTGAACTTCGAGAGCACGCCAACCACATTAGACAAACAGGCGATTTACGATAAGATATGCAAGCTGGCGGATTATTATGACTGGGACATTGACCATTGCGGGGACGATTGTATTGTGGCTCATACCAATCCTGCCATTTGGCATCTGACATGGGGAGAACAGATATTCATCGTGTTCGATAAAAGTCAGGTATGGATTAATAGTGTGAACGACCTGAACAAGCGTACTTCTCCATTCTCGTTTGGTTATGCCAAACGCAACATTCGAAGAATAAGAGAAGCATTGACACAAGATGTAACTATTAGAGATTAAAAAATGCACCTATGGGATGTTGTTTACCAAAGTAGAACACACCTAACGAGGCTCTTATAAATACATTCAAGGCAATTAAAACAACTATAAATCAGAGACTTACAAAGATTTGGCAAAGATAAAGGAAATAACGACACGAGCATGACAGATTTGTTAAACGACATATACACAGACGGTTGCAAAACGAAAAAGTACCGTTTATCCGACTTCTTCAATCGGTGGTGGGACGAGTACGCACAGCACCCGGCGGAGTACATCACCCCCGAACAGTACAAGGCGGTGAACGCTATCCGTGTGTGCCGTACAGCCGCTTTGGGGATAGACACATACGTTTGTCCCGATTGTGGAGAAGTACGGGAAATCAGTCATAGCTGTAAGAACCGTTTCTGCCCGTCATGTGGCTGGCGTGACACGTTGAAATGGGCGGCACGCATGAAAGACAAGTTGCTGCGAGTGCCACACCGCCATGTGGTTATGACCTTGCCGCATATATTACTGGACTTGGTGAAGCGCAACAAGAAAGAAATATTGAATATCCTGATGCGCACATCGGCTGAAACCGTTAAGGACTGGATGCAGCACAAGTTCGGCTTGAAAACCGGAGTGATTGCCGTACTGCATACCTACGGGGAAACGAAACAACTCCATGTACACACGCACATGATTATGTCGTGGGGCGGTATTGACAGCAACGGAAAGATTGTCATCCCCGAACGTGATTATGTACATATCCCCTCAATCCGCAAGGTGTTCCGCTACAAGTTTGAAAATGCGCTGATAGGGTTGTTCGACACGGGCAGGCTGGAGCATGACTTCCATGACCGCATGGAGTTTATGGGCTTCATCAAAAAAGTGGCGAACAAAAAGGACTGGATTGTACATTTGGAGCAGCCTATACAGATGCCGGAGCAGGTGATACAGTATGTGGGCAGGTATTCCAAGCGGGCGTGCCTGAGTGAATACAAGATTACGGCAATGGACGGTGAGAACATTTCATTCCGTTACCGTGATTACAGGAACTCACCCGACAGGAGAAACCCGGTTGAAAAGGAACTGACACTGCATTACCGGGAGTTCTTCCCCCGGTTGCTGCAACACGTTCCACTGCGCTATTTCCGCATCGTGAGGTACTACGGCTTCTATTCCAACAAAGGCAACCTGCCGGAAGAATACTTCGGACGGGATGAAAGCGAAATAAAGGAAGCCGAGTTGCAACAGGCAGAAAGTGAATACGAGAACCCGTATTTCTGCGAGCATTGCGGACGGATGAGAGTTTACAGCCACACTACGGTAATGAGTAGTGACATCACATATACGGTTGTACTGGAGCATTGCGACATACACCGGAAAAAAGCGGCATGACAGCAACATGGGATAGCTATGCCTTGCCGTGAACAAAAACAGAAAAATCCCATGAAACGAAAGAAAGGAGAACTGAAAATGAGTGAAATACGGATAAGAGCAGTAATAAAACGAACGGGGTGCAGGCATGAACTTCACACCTCTTTCTGCCGGAAACAGCAGTCTAAAATTGAAGTTCTATATAATATGTAATAGTGTATGGTGGGTAAAACTGCCTTGAACAAGGAAATGAAGCACCTAAACGGTGCATATTTTCTAACCATTATGAACAACAAAAGAAGAACCCAACTGAAAAGAAAGTATCAAATATGAAAAAGAACTCTTTTGACAAGGTTGTTACTAAATATCTTAAGGAATTTCTAAATACTCCAAGTGACAATTTGGAATATTTAGGAAAGTTCTATACAACTCCACAAATAGACATGACAAATTATCATGAGTGGAGAATTTTTAGTACACTCAATTTTGGAATCCATTATTATTCATTTTGGCATAATCCGAATAATAATGATTTTGAAAAGATTATAGACTCGTTTGCCATGTCATACATTGCACAAATCATGTATTCAAATGACAAAAGCAAACGATTTAGACAGGGGCTAACAGATGGCGTTCCAATATTTCTTGCAATTCTTACTTTTGCCAATGTAAAAGAAATAGATTTGATGTTTAATGCAATAATAAATTTAATACAAGATGATATTAAAGATAACAACTTTATAAATCATCAGGATAAAACATTACAAGAAGCGTTTTTACTATATGACTTATATACAAACAATAAGAATCATGGAATTTGGGAAAAGTATATCAATAGTCCTCTAAACAAGAACTATCAACAAGGAATGGATATAATACTTAGTAATAACAAGGATGATATTAACTATGTTCTTTCAGAAATGATGAAATACCATAAAGAAAAATTGCATATAGAGTCATTTACAAAGAATGAATTTTATCCTATAGAATGGCGGGTTTTCCCAATAGAAATTATTGCACTTATACGGTATCGCTATCTGCAAGGAAAATCTATTGACTTTATAGAAGATGAGGTTTTGTCTAAATTCGTTCCATATTTAAAGAAAAGTGAATATACTTTATCACCAGAGATAGAAGCTGCTAAAATAAAAATATATGAGATACTTTCTTTGAGTTAGTTCTTAATGTAGAAAATAAGTTCATAACAAGGTTGAGTTAACAGCTTAACGCTGTTCCTCACCAACCCATTAATATTTAAGCATGGAAATGAACAATTTTGCGAACATTATAAATCGTTTGATTCACATAATTGGGATAAAAGCAGTATCAGATACACATCTGCAAAATCCTAAAAATCTTTGGATGATAAATAATCTTCATCTTAAAGATTTTATGAATATGAAACAAACAGAAATCGGATTTGAATTTTCTTTTTCATTGAACAATGAGGTTGTCTATCTGATAAAAAAGAAAGATGAGCAAAAAGAAGAACCGCCTGTATATATAGCAAACGACATTTGTTATACAAATTCATCTTTCCTTTTACTAATTGAAATGGTAAAATGGATGTCTGTTCAGTGTAAATATGTTTATAAAACTAAATTGTTTGGACTGAATTATTATACTGTTAGAGAAATGTTTCCTGAATTAATAAGAATAAAGGAGTTTCCTCTCTATACGTTACGGTTAAGCAAGCACTATGATGCAATCACTTTTATGAAAGATGATGTATCACTTTTCTTCATTGCTAAAAGCCAAATCGTATTGGATGATATTTTCAAGAAACTAAATATCATAAATACGAAAACGCAAGATGTTCCGTATGAATCAGATGTCATAATAGGTGGACAACTTAGAGGGAACATGGTAACGGGAAAAGTGGCATTACATAGTCGGTTGATAAATATTGAGATAAAAGAAGATGATAAAATCTATTCTTACATAAATGAATGGATTGCAAAATTGACAGATGAAAAAGTTTCTGAGATAAAAAAAACTATATCAGAGAAAATAATCAAAGCTACATTCTCACAAGCAGACAACATTACAAAAGAGGCAATAAGAACACACATCCAATCTTTATATGAGGACTTGCGCATTGATTTTATTAATTTTGAATGTAAACCTTTGATTAAAATTGCATTCAAATCCGAGAAGTTATATCCGGATTACTCTGTATGTTGCTACCTCAATAATAAAGGAAATGTTGAAGATTGTTTCTTGGAATAATATAAAAACGATTTTCGCAAAATATAACTAAATATTAACAAGCCAAGTTAGCTGCTAAACGCAGCTCCTTGTCAACCCATTAACAACAATCAAATCATTATCGTTATTATGGATATAGAAAGAATACTTAAAACAAGAGAAAATGCAATATATTACGGTATTGGTGAATACCAAAAAGAATGCTTTGGTTGGGTTGGTGGAAATGCTCCAGCTTGCTTTGATGATAAGAATTTATCTAAAAAAGACAATGTCTATTTTTATCTAACATTTCAAAATCCTTTAAGTCCCAATAAGCAAATATCTATTTTCACTCCGGAATTTGATGTTGCATTGGAATATAACACATATCCCGATTGTAAATTGTTGTTGGTTGAACATGAATTAAGTAGTCAAAGCAAAAGTGATAGATATAAACACCCCGAAATAGATGAAATTTATTCAATATACGAGATGGGTACAGAAAAAGATATGCCTGAAAAAATTGTGCAATCAAATTTGGGGGTAACGTAATGCCTATTCAATGGGGATTAGATAATGATAGTAAAGTGGTTAAAGATGGAAATAGATTCATTTTTCAAATCAACGAAATTTGCATGAAAGATATTTCCGTTTTCATGGCTGGCTGTATATATGTTTATGGGAAAATTGAAGGTAATAAAGTCACAAATCTATTTGTGGCATACTGGGAATATTCCTAATAACAATAAATTGATTAATTATTTCAAATAGGTTGCTAACAACGAAAGATAGCATCTAACGATTCTCCTTTCTAACCATTAATAACAACTTAAAGATGAACATAAAAAATAAGATATATCATACAGTCTATTTTCTCTTATTCGGAATAATAGTAGGTATTTTAAGGTGGTCTATCTGTATAAGAGATACAAATGGAGCAATGGATTTCACCCCATTTTTGCAAGTGTTCTTGTTGAAAGTTGCATTGTTATTGTTTGTAATCTTAGATATTGTTTTGCATAAAATAGCCTTGAGAGCTGTTTCGATTACCATTCTATTGTGTTTCAACATATGGTCTTATACCTACTATTTCAAAATAGAAGAATTGCAAGAACATTGGAGTGGACTTAAATATTCCCCGTATGACGCATATCTTCCACCCAATATTGATGATTTCATTTTTGTATGGTTGGCGAGCCAAATTCTTGTTTTTTATTTGTCCTTGGCAATAGGCATTTCATATCTATTGAAAAGAAAAGAATTATTAACGAAGCAGGATAACGGGCAAGTCATTCCCTGCTGAACTATTAAATATATCAGACATGAGAATAGTTGTATTGTATTGTTCATTCTTTTTCCCACTTAGCTATGTTATAGCGAAAAACGGCTATGTGGAACAAAATTCAGCCAAGTATTATTCTTTGACTGAACAAGATACTCTTTATATAGAAACAGAAAAAACAGAATTTGAAATTCTATATAGACTATGTTTTAATCAGCAAGGTAAAAAGAATATTGTTTTTGAGTTGAAAGCGGTAGATGATAGTAGTATAGACTTCGTGCAAAGCTATACAATCAATGGAATAAGAAAATTTGATTGCTTTGCCGTGTACGATAATGTGGCAGACGGAAATCGTTTTTTATTCTTTGACTATGAAAATCAAATTGCTCACATAACGCCTACTTGTTTTTCCGGTTTCTATCCGATATACAGTTCTGTGGACTTTTCAAGAGCGGAAGTCTTATTACGAAATGAACACTCCTACTTGAAACAGTCAAGCGATACGTTAAGTATTGACAGTAAGGTGACTTATGTGCCATTTAACTGTAATAATCGAATTATAAAGGCAACTTTTGTTCCATGTTCCCAAGCAGGAAAGGATAATAATATCTCTACAACGAAAGACAGTATCCGATCGATGCTCCTTTCCAACCATTATCACCAATAAAATAAAGTTGTATGGAAGATTTTGACATTCTAAATAAGTTTGACAATGACAAACTAATAGACGTAGTGAAAAATTATAAGCGTTATGGCTATGATGATGAACTTCGTGATTATGCTATCAATTTATTAGGAGAGAGAGGTTGGAACAGAGAGGATCTGCAACAATTTGGCTATTTAACAAACTACAATTATGATGAAGCTGAAAAACAATACAAAGCATACAAGAGAAATTCATTGATAGGCATTTGTACGCTTATATTTAGTGGGGGAATTTTGGCTGTTGTCTATTTAATCTTTTTAATTATGGCTTATCGGAATGTTGCAAAATTCTATAAGGCATTAGGGTGCGATGAAGATGAGACTGCATTATTCAATGTTTTGGGCGTGCTGGCTTACTTTCATCTAAAAGGAAGAATGAAAGAAGAATTGAAAGGAATAAGATAAGTTTATGACAAGGTAGCGATAACAGCTAAACGCTGTTTCTCACCCAATCATTACCAACAAATAGCGTATATATATGAATAATGTAACAAAAGTAAGGATAGTATATGAATGTAGCATAATAGGCATTGTTTTGCTGACCTTCTTAAAGGGTATGTTCCCATACATGGGAGCATGGTGGCGAGTAGCCCTTATGGCTTCACTTGTAGGACTGTGGTTTTCATTGTCTTATCTGAAACGGCATAATTATAAATGGAGTTTCAGTTACATAGGGAGTCATTTATACATTAACCAATTATTGAAAGTGCAGAAGTGGTTTCAGAACGCTACCATCATAGCCTTATTGATACCTGTCTTCTTAACAGATCTCCTGTATAATCATTTTTGTTTTGTAGCATATATACTGCTTGTAGGTATGTTCTTAGGCGTGAAGCTGGCTACTTACACAGTAGAGTACACCATATATAAAAGTAAATTCATTGGTAACAAGGAAAGTTAACCCCTAAGCGATGTTCCTTTCCCAATCATTACCAACCCCATTCAATAAACAGAGAAATGATGAAAGAAAGTATAAAAAGGCTGAAAGAGAAGCTCGATCAAAGTTGTACAGGGCATTTACCTCTATCCCTGCGGGTCGATCTGATGAAACAGATCGGCGATATACTCTCTGTGCAAAAAATCCTGTGCGAGTGCTGTAAGAAAGCCTGTTCTTTCATCGGACGTCAGAATAAGGACAATGTGCAGTTGCTTTCCCGGATAAACGATTATCTGTACCGAAAGAAAGAGTCTGTTGAAGATATCCTGAAAGAAACGGAAAAGCTGAGGCTTCATGTGGAGAATAATCCTACAGAGACAGATACGTTCGTGAACTGGGCCATCGTGATGCTCGGATATACCGTATATTACAACACGGTTTACATGCTGGAAATAGAAGATTATCGTGGGGAAGATGATGGTGACTTCGATCCTGAAAGCTGGAGTCCTGATTTCATCGGGTCGGCAGCCTATTCCGGCGGAAGTCCTTTTGCCCAAGGGGATGAAGGTGACACGGAAAAGCGCAGGGAGTACTGGAACTGGTATCTGGATATGGTTCTTTCCATATACGAAAATCCGATGAAGGAAGTCATTCCTTTTCATACAGGTAGTAATAAAATGATATATATACCTGTACCGTCCGAATGCGACAAAGTATTGTCCGACAAGATAAAGAGACTAAATTCTGCCCTTGCTTCATACATTCATGCCCCCACGGACAAGAAAGAAACAGATCGGATGAAAATTTATGTGGAAGACAGCGAGCTTGTCCGTATCGTGGCAGATGTCATTCAGGAGTATTCCTGTATACCTTCCACTCCATCGAAAAAGGAGAATTACCGCATAACCGGAATTTACAATTATGACATTGTAAAATTCTGGTATTGTGTAGCCTTGCTCGCCCAGTCCTCGGATGCTTGTGCTATCGCCTGCCTGTCGGAACTTGCCCATACCCTCATGGAACAGGGACCGGGAGATCTCCATGTGCTGTACCGTATTCTGTTGCTTCTGCCAGAGCAGGAACATCTGCACAGACTGAACCAAGAGTTTGCCAGCTACTATCAGAAAATAATTCCGGGGCTTGAGTCGACAAAGTGGCTGGCAAAGGCAGGCATCCCATACCCTGACATTTTTGAATGGTCTATCTCATTCTATTTCACTTCCAATGGAGAAATGTTCTTCATGCCAGAGCATGAAGCGGAAAGGAAGGCATGGTTCATCCTGAGTGTCGAGCTGTTCGGGCCGCAAACAGTCTATGGCGACTATACACGGTTCACGAGCTTTCGGATTCATGTGAGTAACAGGGACAATACTATTCATGGACAATGGAATGAAAAAGACGGCTATCTCCTGCACGATAGAGAATGGCTGATGATGGATGAACACTATACGCCGGAACAACTTGTTATCCTGATGCACAGGCTGTCAGGTTTCGATATACGGTTTTCAAAAGTCCCGACCCGAATATATGCTTCGAAGGGGATTTCAAGGAACGCAATACAAGAGTGGATAAGGAATGAGATGGTGGCATACGAGCACGACCAAATGGAAGAGATATGTAACCAAGCTCTCGGCATACTCAAAAACGAAGGAGATATAGGTGACACACTGAATGAGATAAGGGAGAAATGGTGCGAAGGAATACCCATACTGAAAGACAAGCGTTTCGATGAAGTTGTGACACAGTATTCCTGCTTTTCTCACGAGATGGGTATCGCAGCCTTGGGACAGGAACTGAGCGCATACGGGTATGCGCTCTATGATCTGGACGGGGATGAGATTTACTTGCTGGCATTGCTCCCACAGGCGGAAATGTCAGCCTTTGAGGAGAAATGCCGCAAATACGGGCAGTATTGCAGCCTACTCAAACAATCCCGTTATGATTTCGGAATGAAGGCAAGAGCCATAAAGCTGCGCAAGCAGATGCCTCGTGAAAGAATGGAGTGGCCGGATGATGGAATCACCTATATCACAAGAGGTTTTGCAGGTTATTTCGCTTATGGGGAATGGAGACCGAATAACGTGGATGAGTGGCAGGGAACATTCGTCGTGGATTTGCGTATGACACCCCTTCAGCCGGTAAAATTGAAAATGAAGAGAATCCACAGTTTCATATATTCAGAGGAACTGGACTTCTATGCCGCATTATACTCAACCTCTTGGGGAGAAATGCCTATTGGCGGAAAGAATCCGTTGGAGGCGGAGAAATGGCCACGCATGTGTGATTTGTCCGTTGAAGGAAGGTATGAATTCCGATGGTGCGGGCGTTATCTCTGTTTAGGCGATGTTCATAGCGCCATTGTCCACACAATGACGGAACGGGGAGTCAGGTATGTAAGCAGGATTATGCTGCCGGAAGGCATGAAGTATGCCCCAAGTTTCAGTACAGACGGGAAGGGAATGCTGTATATCATCATGGGGGAATACAGCTGGTCAAGAATCATCCGATATGACGACAAGGGAAACTATACTATGATGCCATTCTCCATGTCCGACTACGATACATTCCGTGACGGCAGCATCCCTGTGCCGAATACGACACATATTCTACTACTGAGGCAATACACGGCAAGAGGTAACAGCGGGATATGGCTTGAATCGGGATTACTCGATCTGGACATGGCGACACAGAGATGCCGGATCGCCCCTCTCCACACGGGAGACGGTTCGTTCAACCTGCGTGAATTTCATAAAGAGTGGGTGCTGGTGGAAAGCGATTTGAACGGCAACCGTACCGACTATGCCCGTCTCTGGAACCGAAAGACGAACGAAGTCATGCGCCTCCGTCCCGGAGTATTGGGGAATGAATTATTTAAGTCCCTTCATGCGTTGCCTGACGGTACTATCATCGTGAATACCCTTGACGATGTGGGTGACGTGCTATGTAGAGCGGAAGATTTCTGGAATTTCCTATGCACGACAAGCCGTCCGAGAAAAATGGGATATTGGCTCAACTATCCGAATCCTTATCCCGATACAGACTATGAGTTGCCTCCCTTGTCGGAGGATACCAGCCTGATGCTCGCACCTCCGTTTACCGAGTCTTCGTCCGTCCATTCACCTGCAAAAAAAACACGTCCGGCGGGAAATAACAAGGACGGATCGACAGAAATCACTGACACACGGGGTTCGGAAGGTATAGAGATTACAGAAGGCTTATTGAAGATCAACGGGCGACAGGTTTCCCTGCCTTTATCCTATACAGCTATGGTACACATTTTCGGCAAAGAGAGAATCATATTCACGCATCGGACGATGCAGGATGACAAAAGCAAGACTGTGCAGTATGACAAACGGGGGTTCCTCGTCTGGGACAATGCCGGGGTGTCTGCCGTCCGGAACGAAGAGAACGCCTATAACATTTCTGCCATCTATCTATGGGTGACGGAAAACAAGGAATCTGTTAGAAACCTTCCTGCCCCGACCGGTGTGTTCTGCGGCGAAATTGTAGTGGAGGGTATCAGGTGGAACCGAAAATCCGGCATGGCAATCCGTAGCGGAGAACTGGAAATAATGACGTCCGCATCGGAAGGGTATATGGAAATCACATTTGCCAATAGCCGAGACCGAAAGTACACTTGGCAACATTATCGGGATGCGATGGTTGAAAATATGCAGGCGGCGTTCATGGAAAGGAAGCGGCTTGTGAACAAACCTTTTGGCCAACAGCCAGAGGAAGCCTTTACGTCAGCTGAAACCTGCGAAATTTTCCTTTCTCACGTAGTCCGTGCTCTTGAAGCCGGGTATTCTATGGGCAGGAGCGTGCGTTATCTAAAAACGAGCCTGCTCCTACCTCTGACAGAGGCGGCGATAAAATGTAGTGAGTACGGCTCTGTCAAAGCATCAGACATGCTTTCCGTGTATTCGGGCTGTGTGCTTCTCGGTTATGAAAAGTTGAATATGAAGCGGTTTTGCGAAACAATGGCTAAAAAGGGCATTCGCGATTTCGTGTTTGACACATTGATCCGCTGCTGCGTTCCTGATTGGGAAGTCACGGAATATACCGTATTCCCGAAAATTAAGAAATGGATCTCCTCACAAGTGGAAAGTGGAAGCATAACAGAAGCGAAAGCTGCATTAAAAAATATTTCTTGTATTTCAGAGAATATCCTGATAACAGATGCGCTGATTACATCAACTTTAAAAATATAAAACAGTATGGAACCAACAAAAACAACCGAAAAATTCACGAGTGTGCATAAAACTTTCAGTTACACTCTTCAAAGTGCACTGACAAACCAATGGTCAAACTTGGCATTTGGGATAGGTATGGTCGTCGTACCTTTGATTTATCCTTTTGGGTTACGTATCAGGCGGGCAGTCATCCTCTCTCCAGAAGTCTTTTCCACGATTTTGATTATTGGCGGTGTATTACTGCTTATAATGACATTCTTTGACATTCCGAAGAATTTCGATCTTTATTCAGCTAATTAATTCCTTAAGTAGTTATTCATAATTATTTCACCTATGTCGAAATTACATTATCTTTGCCTC
>NZ_SRYM01000034.1 GCF_004793765.1 Parabacteroides distasonis
TTCCGTAGACAAAACACGCTTGCGGGTACGGAAAAAGTTACATTGGGAAGGCAAGCAAGATTTCTATGAGTCGCTTATCCATATTCAACCTGTTTAGTCTGTTATAGACTCTGTTTAGATACAATTTTAGAGTTTTGGCCATATATGTATTGGTTTACTTATTTGATTATTAGATAATTATCTATTTTTTGCTTGTCCATACGTTCTTGAAGGTTTTGTACTCTCTATGCCATATGAACTCTCTATTTTTGCAGTCATAAACGATAACGAAAAAAGAGAGTGTATATGAAAAATTTGAAATGGCTGTTACTAGCTTTATTTATTATCTCTACTTGCGTATCATCGTTTGCACGTCGTGTACCTTTACATGGAAAAGGTACGCTAGGTGATAAAAAACAGCGGTCTATTAATTTAGATGTACCTATAATAGCTGATATCGATGAAACCTCAAAAGTTTTGTCTTTGGAGTTTTTGGAATATTTAGGAGAGGTACGAGTATCTGTTGCGGATGCGAATGGAAATATCGTTTATGAGGAGATAGTGGATACACAAGATGTTTCTTCTAGTATTATCTCATTAGATGGATGTATTTCTGGATCTTATGGACTTTATATATCAGATTCAGAAAACTACGCAGAAGGTTTTTTTAATTTATAAATAATTCAAATTTTAGAAGTATGGACAAAAAGACAGTGCTTTTAGCATCTGCATGTACTTTATTAATGATGTCATGTAGTAATGATGCGGAATTGATTAAGGTTGCTGAAACGACAGGATTACAAACAAAGGCTTTTGTTGGTGAAGCAGATTTTCAAATATAAATACACGACACAATTGTTATGAGAAAAAAGATTTTATTATTCTTATTACTTGTTTCTACTTCAGCTTTTGTTTTTGCCCAAGTAGAGCATGGGTTATTAGTAGGTGCCGGTGTTGGATTTCCTTTGCAGGATGGTTGGAAGGAGACTACTTGGGGGGATAAATCGAATTTGGATTATCGGAACGATTATAAATTGAATAGTATGATCGGTTATCGCTTCCGATTCCTTCCGGAACAGAAATTCTTCTATGACTTGGATGTTACGATGGGATTTCAAAAGATGGAAACTGTCAAGTCTTCTCGTTATCTTTTTTACGAAGGTATGGAAGGTGGTTCACATATATTCAAAGGTGGTACTGAGACGATTGATGAATTTGTCATGCCTATCTCCGTAGCCACTAGTTGGAATTGGCGTTTTACCAAGAAATTCCATTTAGGTGTCGGTATCGCCCCTACGCTTTATGTACAGCCACAAGCCGTGTTTGATCTGTCCGTGATGGCGAAGGTGGGATATCGTTTAAGCAAGCATTGTGAGTTCGGTCTTTCTTATCAGTATGGCTGTTTCAATACCTTGAAGCATTTCAATAACGGACCGGCTAATGGCCGTCGTGGACATCTTTCGGATTTGATGCTCTCTGTATATGTTCCTTTTGTTTTGAAATGATAGAATAATAAAGTATAGAAACACATAATGTTTTATTTGGAACCAAAACAAAGATGAATAACTGCCTATAAGAAAAGAGTACGTGAAAAGAGCCATGTGTAGAGAAATAATTCTATGCATGGCTTTTGCTTGTATAATGTATAGAGATTCTCAAGAATTATTGAGGCATTTTTTGTTTGCGATATTGTCTCTCTCGTGATTAAGAACTATCTTTGACTAAGGCTAATGCCAAAAAAGTAAAAGCTTTAGGTATTGACGCTGGAATAATCGGGCAAGTCACAGGCCTTGAACCGGGGGAAATCGGATTGAAAGTTGAATATTTTAATAGTTAGAGATATGCGTATTGTTGCCTTTTTTAGTGCTATTGTCGTAACTATTCTACTATTGACAGGATGTGGACATGAGAAATCAAATAATTCTCCTGTTGCTCGTTTCATTCAGCTAGGTGGGATAGAGTATCCTGAATTTCCTAAAAATAGTGTAATACAACTCAAAAAGTCAGATTTCCCCAAAGGAGAGATCCGCTCTATCCAAAAAATTCCGCTTGATTTGATGATAGAGAACAGGGAGATAGAATTGTTTATCAAAGGAGACTATCTTATTATTAAACATCTTGAGATGAGAGAAGGAGCCTATCTTTTGCATGTGGTCTCTTTACTCGACTATAAGGTGATAGCTCAGTTGGCTCCTTTCGGTGAAGGGCCAAATGAATTTATGGATATACGTGTAATCCCTACTAAGGAAACAGATAAACTTTGTTATATATGGAATATCTATAATAACCAGCTTTTTACTTTATCTACTGCTTTTGAGTTGGAGGAGTATGATCAACTGTATGAAATTCAAGGGAACAGAGTCTTATTCGGTGCTCCTTTATATATAGGAGATGGTAAGATGCAGGTCACTTTAGGTTCAAATAATGGAATGGGAATAGGATGGGTAAGCGTGAATGATTCTACGGTGAAAGGAACCGTACCTTTCCATTTTGCGAAAGATGCCAGTGGCTTTTTTTATATGGGACAGTTGGGGTATAGTTTTTTTAGGAAGCGCGAGGCGTTCGCTTTTCTCTATCATGACCGGATCGCTTTCTTCGACTTTGACGGCAATCATGTAAAGATGTGTCAATTCGGAGATAAAACCTTACGGACTACCTCTTCGCCGGATAATCCGATCTGTTATTATAGTTGTTTTGCGAGTGATAAGTATGTTTATGCCACTTACCGGGAATCAGAAAATGATAAGGACGATACGAATCCCTTGTATCTGGAGCAATTCGATTGGGATGGGAATCCGGTAGCTCGTTATTCGTTGCCCAAAGGAAGAGGCCTATACACTGGATGTGCGACAGAAGATAATTCGATAATCTATATGGTAGATTATTATGAGGACAATTTCCTGCATAAGATTGTTTTGAGCAAAGACTGATAAATTCTAGTGCTTTTCCCGTGATTTTTGTAGATTTGCGATTCTTTTGATAAAAAATAGTATATAGCAAGGACCTGAAATGAAAAGAGGTGGAAAGAATATTGAATCGTTGGATAGCTTACGGGTCTTGTCCCTGTTCTCTGGATGTGGGGGCATGGATTTAGGATTCGAGGGGGATTTTATATGTCATCGTAAGTCTATATCTCCTCAAAGTACGTGGATTCAAGAGGTTATTGATGAACACTGGGTTCGTTTACAGAAGAATCGTTTTCGAACGGTCTTTGCGAATGATATATTGAAAGAGGCACAAACCGCTTGGCTTCAATATATGGATCGATTCGGATATGATAAAAACGTTTATAATACAAAGAGTATCGTAGACTTGGTGAAAGAGCATCGAGCGGGGAAAAAAGTTTTCCCTAAAAATATAGATGTCGTCACGGGAGGTTTTCCTTGCCAGGATTTCAGTGTCTCTGGTAAACGTTTGGGATTTGAGTCGAATAAGGATCATACCGGGAAATTGCGTGAGGACGATGAGGCCTCGGAAGAGACGAGGGGTAAACTTTACTATTGGATGAAGCAGGTGATCGATATTACGAGACCCAAGATATTTATCGCGGAGAACGTGAAGGGACTGGTGAATCTGGGAGACGTGAAAAGTATTATTCAGAGAGACTTCGCCCATGCGGCTGGGGATGGATATATTGTTTTAGATCCTCAAGTTTTACATGCGGGCAATTATGGGGTTCCGGAGTCTAGAGAGCGTGTGATTTTTATCGGGATACGTAAGTCCGCGTTAAAGGTTAAGGCTTTAAGAGCGCTTCAAGAGGAGAAGATACCCAAAGCTTACGATCCTTATCCGAGTCCGACACATGCTTGCACCGTGGAAGATAAGAAACTATTGCCACCGGTGGTTTGTCGGGATGTATTTGTAGGATTGGAGGAACCGGATAGGACAGACGATCTGTCCCAGCGGTATTATTCACAGGCGAAATATATGGGAGCTCATTGTCAAGGTCAAAAGGAGATCGCGTTGGATAATATTGGCCCGACGATTCGTTCCGAGCATCATGGAAATATAGAATACCGTCGTTTATCCCGGGAGCATGGGGGCATTATTACGGAAGAATTAGACGCCGGTTTACAAGAACGTCGCTTAACTCCTCGAGAATGTGCTTTGATACAGACGTTTCCGCCGGATTATACGTTTGTCTCCCATAAAAAGAACAGTACACGTTTTGAGTTAAGTGCCTCAGGCGCTTATAAGGTGATCGGTAACGCGGTTCCTCCAGTATTAGCGTATCATATAGCGAATCGCATACAGACTTTATGGCCGTTGTATTTTAAAAAGAGATAATATGGAAGAGGAGAATATTATTACTGTGCGTAATAGAAATCTTCAAAAAGCGGATGAGGCTTTTGCGGATTTTATGTTTATGCTGGAATCATACTTGAATGAAAAAGCAGCTGCTATTCCGGGTACGTATTGCGATTGTAAGAGTAAGGAACTGGAAAATGTAGTAGTGAACGTGATGAAAGAACTTTGCGGTAGAACTCCTTTCCGTGTGGAGGAGATACGCTTGGTTTCCGCCCAATATTTTCCAGATATTATCGCGGAGAAATATTATGGGGTTGAGGTAAAATCTACAAAAGAGAATCATTGGACATCTACGGGAAGTAGCATCGTGGAGTCTACACGTGATAAGAATGTAGAAAATATCTATATGCTCTTCGGCAAACTGGGAGGTAAGACGGCGGAGTTTAAGTGCCGTCCTTATGAGGATTGTCTTTCCGATATAGCTGTTACCCATTCTCCCCGTTATTTGATTAATATGGAATTAACGAAAGAGCAGACTATTTTTAGTAAGATGGGAGTTGCTTATGATCAATTAAGGAATGCTCCGGATTCTATAGAGATCGTTCGAAAATATTATAGGGAAAAAGCCATTAAAGCCAAAAAGAAAGCTATGCCTTGGTGGTTGGGCACTTCCGCTGAGGAAAGTTTGGAGGAGCATACGGATATGAATATAAGCCTGTGGGTGGATAATGGAGAATATGCGGATCCGGAAAGGAATAAGAGACTAAAAGCGGAGATATTTATTTTATTCCCGGAAGTAGTGAGTGGGAATTATGAGAATGCTGCCTTATGGTTATGTACGCGCCGGTCTGTTGTTAATTTTCATATGCGGGACACTTTTTCCGCAGGGGGCCAACAATTGAAACTGAATGATGAACTTCTGCCTTTTCCTTTACCGCATGTGGTTGGTGAGTTGTTAGAATCTGCGACTTTAATAAAGAACTATCTTCTTAATAGTGATGATTTAGACTTAGATATATCGGAATTCCGTCCAGAACTTATGTTGCCTAACCGATATGAGGTCTGGCTTAATGATATTTGGAAACGTATTCATCAACTAAAACCTTATAAAAGGAAAGAGACTATCGAAGAATTGGGCGGTATTTCATTGGCCGAATGGATCGATAGGAAATATACTTTGTCTGTAAAATAAAATATATCTTCTTCTCGATCGTCTCCCTAAGATCATAGATCGTATCAAGAAGCATACCTATCCCGGAAAAATACGCTGTTTTATATCTCCACAAACGGCTTAACGACTTGTATATGGAATTAGTAGGGGATTGAGACGGTTGATTTAGAACTAATAGCGAATCAGAAGGGTTATACAACTACGTAACATTAAAGTTTAAAGCTATGAAGTTTTTTATTGACACGGCGAATCTGGACCAGATCCGGGAAGCGAATGAATTGGGAGTATTGGATGGCGTGACGACTAATCCGTCCTTAATGGCGAAAGAGGGAATCCGGGGGGTGGAAAATCAACGGAAACACTATTTGGAAATTTGCGAGATCGTGGGCGGGGATGTAAGCGCCGAGGTAATCGCTACCGACTTAGAGGGCATGATAAAAGAAGGGGAGGAGTTGGCAGCTTTACATCCTAATATAGTCGTTAAAGTACCTTGTATCGAAGCGGGGATTAAAGCGATAAAATATTTCACCAGAAAAGGCATCCGTACGAATTGTACGCTGGTTTTCTCTGTCGGTCAGGCGTTATTGGCGGCTAAGGCCGGGGCTACGTATGTATCGCCCTTTGTCGGGCGTTTGGATGATATTGCCAGCGACGGGATAGAGCTGGTACGTAAGATCGTGGAAATGTATGATTATTATGATTATGATACCCAAGTTTTAGCGGCTTCTATCCGTAGCACCCAGCATATCATCCAATGCGTGGAGGCCGGGGCGGATGTGGCTACTTGTCCTTTGTCCGCCATTAAAGGCTTATTGAAACACCCGTTAACGGATAGTGGGCTAGCTACTTTTCTAGCGGATTATAAGAAAGTAAACGGATAGAAAAAAAATAGTACCTTTGTGCGGATTAATTCGTAAACGCATTTAAAAGATTACTATCGTGGCAAAAGTTGTGGAAACCCCTTTGATGAAGCAGTATTTCGATATAAAAGCGAAACATCCGGACGCTATCCTTTTATTCCGGGTTGGAGACTTTTACGAGATGTATGGCGAGGACGCCGTGATTGGCGCGGAAATACTGGGTATCGTACAGACCAAACGTGCGAATGGCGTAGGGCAGCATGTTGAGATGGCGGGATTTCCACATCATGCCTTGGATTCTTATCTGCCGAAGTTGGTGCGGGCCGGAAAGCGTGTGGCTATTTGCGACCAGCTGGAAGACCCTAAGTTGACGAAGAAACTGGTGAAGCGGGGTATTACGGAATTGGTGACTCCCGGTGTTTCCATCAATGATAATATACTGAATCATAAAGAGAATAATTTCTTGGCCTCTATCCATTTCGCCAAGGAGGTATGTGGTATTTCTTTCTTGGATATCTCTACCGGCGAGTTCATGACAGCGGAGGGTTCCATCGATTATATCGACAAATTACTCAATAATTTTTCCCCGAAGGAAGTGTTGATCGAACGGGGAAACAAGAAGCGTTTCGAGGAGGCTTTCGGTCCTCGTTTCTTTATCTTTGAGCTGGATGACTGGATCTTTACGACCTCGGCTGCCGAGGATCGCCTGTTGAAGCATTTCGAGACGAAGAACTTGAAGGGTTTTGGCGTACAACACTTGAAATTAGGTATTATCGCTTCCGGGGCGATTCTGTATTATCTGGACCAGACCCAGCATACGCATATTTCCCATATCACCGCTTTATCCCGTATCGAGGAGGATCGATACGTCCGCTTGGATAAGTTTACGGTACGCAGCTTGGAACTGGTGGGTACGATGAACGATGAGGGAACAAGCTTGTTGGACGTGATCGATAAGACGATCTCGCCGATGGGCTCTCGTATGCTTCGCCGGTGGATACTATTCCCGCTAAAGGATGTAAAACCGATCCAAGAACGCCAAGAGGTCGTGGATTATTTCTTCCGTGAACCGGAGACAAAGGAGTTGCTGGATACGCAGTTGGAGCAGATCGGCGATTTGGAACGTATTATCTCCAAGGTGGCTGTCGGCCGTGTATCTCCTCGTGAGGTGGTTCAGCTAAAGGTTGCGCTTCGTGCGATCGAGCCGATCAAGGAGGCATGTATGGCGAGCGGGGAACCCAGCTTATGCCGGATCGGGGAGCAATTAAACGCTTGCGCCTTGATCCGCGACCGGATTGAGAAAGAGATTAATAACGATCCCCCTTCTTTGGTCAATAAGGGAGGAATTATAGCGAAGGGTGTCAACGAGGAATTGGATGACTTGCGTGCCATCGCTTATTCCGGCAAGGATTATTTGTTGAAGGTACAGCAGCGCGAGATCGAATTGACGGGTATCCCAAGCTTGAAGATCGCTTTCAACAACGTCTTCGGCTATTATATAGAGGTACGTAATACCCATAAGGATAAAGTCCCGGCGAATTGGATCCGTAAACAGACCTTGGTGAACGCCGAGCGCTATATTACCGAGGAGTTGAAGGAATACGAGGAGAAGATATTAGGGGCGGAAGAAAAGATCCTTGCTCTGGAGACCCGCCTTTTCAATGAGCTGGTATTGGCCTTGACGGAGTATATTCCGCCTATCCAGATGAACGCGAACTTGATCGGGCGTATCGATTGCCTGTTATCTTTCGCTAAGGCCGCGGAGGCGAATAAGTATATCCGTCCGGTCGTGAGTGATTCCGACAAGATCGACATAAAGGGAGGTCGCCACCCGGTAATCGAGAAACAACTGCCCTTGGGAGAACCTTATATCGCCAATGATGTCTATCTGGATGACGAGAAACAACAGATCATCATTATCACGGGTCCGAATATGGCCGGTAAGTCTGCCTTATTGCGTCAGACAGCCTTGATTACGCTCATGGCGCAAATCGGTTGCTTTGTTCCGGCCGAGAGCGCCCATATCGGTATCGTGGATAAGATATTTACCCGTGTAGGCGCCTCGGATAATATCTCGGTGGGTGAGTCTACTTTTATGGTCGAGATGAATGAGGCTTCCGATATATTAAATAATATGACTTCCCGGAGCTTGGTGCTTTTCGACGAGTTAGGGCGGGGTACCAGTACCTACGATGGCATATCAATCGCTTGGGCGATCGTGGAATATATTCATGAGCACCCGAATGCGAAGGCGAAAACGCTGTTCGCTACCCATTACCACGAGCTGAACGAGATGGAGCGTGCCTTTAAGCGGATCAAGAACTATAACGTATCGGTCAAGGAAGTAGGGAATAAGGTGATATTTTTGCGTAAGTTGATACCGGGAGGAAGCGAGCATAGCTTTGGTATCCACGTGGCGAAAATGGCCGGTATGCCTAAAAGCATCGTGAAGCGTTCGAATGAGATCTTGAAGCAGTTGGAGTCCGAGAATCGTCAGGAGGGTATTACGGGTAAGCCTGTAAATGCGATCGCCTCTGCCGCCGAGGGGTATCAGCTGAGTTTCTTCCAGTTGGATGATCCGGTGTTGAGCCAAGTACGGGATGAGATCAAGAACTTGGACGTGAATAATCTTACTCCCTTGGAAGCCTTAAATAAGCTGAGTGAGATTAAGCGGATTATTACTGGGAAATAACTTGTGGTACAATGAATTATACTATGTTTCTTACAATGCCTATTGTAAACCTCTTATAATGCCCATCGTAAGCTCCTTATAATAGGCATTATAAGAGGCTTACAATAGGCATTGTCATTATTTGTTGATCTCACTGGTAATTTCCTGCACATCTTGGAGCGTGAAACGTCCTAACAATTGCATGACGCTGAAACCTCCGTTCTCCATGTCGGCTATCATGATCAACTCTTGGATCAGCTCTCCTTTTTGCTTGACGTAGAAGTTGGCCTTGGTCTTCCCATCTTTCACCCGTATGAGTTCCTCGTGTTCCTTACCGATCAAGGCATTGAACTCGCTTCGCATTTTTTTCTTTAATTCTGCTTTCTCGGTAGTCAGTATTTGCAGGGATTCGATCTTTCCCTTCAGGTTGGCCAGGTTGAGCCCGGCAGTTTCCATGACCGGCATCATTTGGAACATCTTCTTGGAGATATACACGGAAGTAACATCATCCATGTCCGCATATTTGTCGAAAAGCTTGTTCTGGGCGAAACCGATGTTCACGCAGCAGAGAAGCAATAGTAGATATAGATATTTATGTCTCATTGTATTAATCATTTAAATGTTTATGTATGATCTTATTTATTCGCTCTACCTCTTGGCTGGTCTCATGGACTTGCCCGAGGCCTATGTTCAAGTTCCTGGACATGAACGCCAAGGCGTTTTGGGCTACGACTGCCGCCTCTTCCGGATCGGTAAAGGTATCGGCCATGGCGGAAGCCGGATGATTGGTCTCCGTGAAGAACAGGAACAGGGTACCGAAGATAGCGGCGGCGACACCGCTTATCCAATAGAAAGGATGTAGACGTGCGGATCGAGCCAGCTTTTTGTCATGGGCCAGGAGATTGATTTGCCGCTCCAGTCGTTCGGAAAGTCCTTCCGGCAAGGCTAAGTCCTCTTGGAGTGCCTTGTTTATCAGTTTATCTATTCTTTTCTCATCCATCATGACAACTTGCTTTTTAGTTTCTCCCGGATCGTTTTGCGGGCCCGGGAAAGTAATGTTCGTATATTAGAGGGACTCAGTCCCGTGATCTGTTCGATATCCTCGAAGGAACAATCCTCGATTCCTCGCAGGCGGATTACCTGCTTTTGGTTTTCGGGGAGTTGTTCGATCAGTGCCTGTACCTGCCTGATATCTTCCTTTTCTTCCAGTTCCTTATCCGGAGAGGAGCTGGTTGTTAGACGGACGGTTTCCAGCGTCTCCTTGTTCTCTTTTCGGCTTGCTTTGGGCGATCGTAGGAAATCCAGGCAAAGATGCTTGACCAATGTGATGGAAAAGGCTTCCGGGTTCTGGATGTCCTCCAGCTCGTCCCGTTTATTCCACAGTTTGCAATAGGCCTCTTGAAGGATGTCTTCCGCATCGGCCTTGTCGCCAACCAAGGCGTAAGCGATCCGATAGAGTTTGGGGTGAAAAGGAAGGAATCGCTGCTTGAATATAGCGGTCTCCATCCTTATGCTTCTTTTAGTATTTTCCTTTGTGTTCGTTGATCACCCGGTCTAAGTCATCCGGCTTGATATTTCCTTTGATACGGATCAACGCATTGCCGCTTCCGGTGGTGAGTATGACCAACTCCCGGATCATATCTTCCTGGATGTTGACAAGGATTTTCGTACGGTTATCGTTTTCGTTGGCTGAGACAATTGTCTCGTAATCCGGGTCTTTCAGGTTCCGGATGGCGTTGGAGAAACGTTCTTTCACCTCTTGGGCGCATTCATCGAAAGATAAGACTTCGATGCCGTTCACGCCCATCGTCTCGGTAAACAGACTGGCTAGTTTCATCGTTATATTTCCGATATTTACGGAAGTAACATCGCTCTCGCTTCGGAAAGCATTAAATAATTGATCCATCTTTTGTTGTCCGTATCCAGCTTGGCTGATAAGGACAATTGTCAATATGACAAGTAATCGTTTCATCGCGGTATTTGTTTTTTCGTTAAACATCTCGTAGCCTTCCGTTCGCGCGCCTTGGGAGAGGCTTTCGTATGGAAGACGGGAGAGGGGTATGAATTGTTACGCGTTTTCGGCTGTTTTTTATTATTTATTCCATGAGGATCACGACCGGGTTGTCCTCTTCCGTTAATTTGCGGAGGTTTTTTATCTCTTCCGGCCATGCCTCGTTGTCGGCGTGGGTGTCGAACCATTCCAAGAGAGTTGCAGCGGATACCAGCTGGGCAAACTCACCCATAGGGGTGATAAACGTCGGTTGCAACGGGAAGAAGCCGTTTATGTCGTCTGTCACCTGTTCCTTGAAAGGGGATACTTTTACCTCGTCACGGCTCTTGTCGTACACGGCATTGTAGAATTTCAGCTCTTCCGGGTGATAGAGGTTTACTGCGAAGCGGAGCCAAAGCAGACGCTCATTCTCGTAGATTGCGAAAGGATAGGCGGCCTTGTCTTTTTCCGGATTGAACCGGTCTTTCCGGTCCCAGCGTATCGTCCCGAAGTCGAGGCAGCTCACCGGACTCAATCCTTCCGGGCTTACTTGGTAGAGGGTATCGTTGAACTGCTCGCGGAAGAAGAGCCTGTCTTTCACGTGCCAAAAGGGTTGTTCCGTGGGGATGAACCCATTTTGTTGTCCGTCCTTGAAGGTGATGTAGATAATGTTGTGCCCGGTGTCTTTATCGTTTTGCACGTTGATACCCTCGATATCGGCCATGGCTTTCGCCAGGGGGAAGAGCGGCTCGCCGTGCGAGGGGAAGGCGGCGATCAGGGTCGTATCCCGGAAGAGGATCACCCGGTCGGGCTTTGTCGCCGTGGCGGGCAGGTGCTCCACCAAGATATGTGCGTCCAAATAATCATACGAGTCGATGCCGAACAACCCATCTGTTTGGTCGAGATCTTTTTGCTCGCCCACGAAGTTTCCCTCGGTATCGTAGATGACCGACCGGCCGTTGCCGGCAGGGAAATAGATCGTCTGGGCGGCGGCGTTCAGCCATCCGGAGAACGATAGGCAGCCTTGTGGGTCGTTGCCTTTATGTCCGATCGAGCTGATGAAACGCCCGCTTTCCTTATCGAACGATAGGCAACCTTGTTCGGTAGAGACGATCAGATGATCATCGGCGATCCAAATCTCCGGGTTATTTCCTACCAATGACTGCTCGGTGGTCTCCAAGGGGATGTAGCGGACTTTACGGAAATAGTCCGAGGCTTTCAAGGAGGCTTGGCTGGCGTATGCCGTCCCGACATCAATTCTTTTGAGCCCTTCCTCTCGCGGGGCCTGGCCGCAGGAAGCGAGAACTCCCGTCAGGGCCAAGCCGATCAAGAAAAACGTGATATGTAGCATATTGAAAAATGTTTTGTTATTGAAACATGTCTTGTTGTTGCTCGGTGACGAAATCATTCCATCCGGTAGCTGACGAAAGCGAATCGCTTGCTATCGGGGGCCCAGGAGTTGACGTTGATCGTCCCTTGTCCGCCGAATAGCTTTACGATCGTCTTGGGCTCGCCGCCCTCGGCAGGCATGAGGCGCAATTCCACGTGTTTGTTGGCGAGGTGCTGACCGGGCTCCAGGTCGCCTTTCTTATAGGTGATGAAGACAACGAGTTTGCCGTTTGGCGACACGTGCGGGAACCAAGAGTTGCGAGTCTCGTCGAAGGTCATCTGGGTCTGCTCGGAACCGTCCGCTCTCATGCGCCATACCTGCATGAGTCCGGTGCGTACGGAGTTGAACCAGATGTATTGGCCGCAGGGAGAATATTCGGGGCCGTCGTCCAGTCCCTCGGCGGTCGTGAGGCGGATTTCCTCTCCTCCGAGGGCGGGGATGACATATACGTCGAAATTGCCTTTCCGCTCGGCGCAATAGGCGAGCTGCTTCCCATCGGGGCTCCATCCGTGCAGGTAACTGGGTCCGAGTGGGGTGATCAGCCGAGGGATACCTCCCTCGAAGGGCAGGATGTAGATGCGCGAACGGCCGTCTTCTCTTGTCCCGTTGCTGATGGCGATTTGCTTACCGTCGGTGGAGATCACGTGGTCGTTGTTGCAACGGGCGGCGTAGTCGCTAGGGATCAACTGCGGTTCGCTGGGGGATTCGGTGGAGAGCTTATAGAGTTTTCCTCCGCTGTTGTAAACCAGCCATTGGCCGTCCGGGGTCCAGTTCGGAGCCTCGATCAGGAAAGAGAATTCCTTGATGACGGAGCGTTGCCCGGTCGTAATGTCCATCACTTCCAGCACGCTGGTTACTTTTTGCTTTTGCGCATACCCCGTGAGCAGGCTACAGGCTGCTAATGCGGCGATCCATAAGTGTTTCATGGTAATATGGTTTTAAACGAATCCAAATATATGGTTTAATCCTGACAAACGTGCGGAATTCTTTATTTATTTCGCAGTATGTAACGTTTGAGCGGCTTGCTGCGTCTTGTAAATGTATAACTTACTTAAATATGTAGTAGGAAGGACTCATGAGAAAGGTATGGAGATGGCAGGGTATGGTATCGCCGGCTCAATTGCGCACAAATTGTCAGGATGATTTATTGAGACTTTAACAAAGGAAGGGGGATGTGTCGAGTTTACGACACATCCCCCTTCCCTTATGCGTTCATCCCTGTTTCTTTGGCGGGGATCAGACGTTGAAGCGGAAATGCATGATATCTCCATCTTGCACAACATATTCCTTACCTTCAACGTTCATCTTTCCGGCCTCTTTAACGGCAGCCTCGGAGCCATAAGCGATATAATCCTCGTACTTGATCACCTCGGCGCGGATGAATCCTTTCTCGAAATCGGTATGGATCACACCGGCGCATTGAGGCGCTTTCCAGCCTTTATGGAACGTCCACGCGCGGCATTCGTCCGGTCCGGCGGTCAAGAAGGTTTGCAGGTTCAATAATTTATAAGCCGATTTAATCAAACGGCTTACGCCGGACTCTTCCAATCCGATCTCTTGTAGGAACATCTGGCGCTCCTCATAGGTATCGAACTCAGCGATCTCACTCTCGATCTTAGCGGCGACTACCAGTATCTGGGCATCCTCGTCTTTGACCGCCTCACGTACGGCATCCACATATTTATTGCCGTTTACGGCGCTGGCCTCATCCACGTTACAAACATACATGACAGGCTTGTTCGTCAGCAAGAACAGGTCGTGGGCGATACGTTCCTCGTCTTTCGTGTCAAAAGAAACGGTACGTGCGCTTTTCCCTTGTTCCAAGGCCTCCTTATATTTACAAAGTACCTCGTAAGCGATCTTGGCTTGCTTGTCGCCTCCGGTTTGCGCTTGCTTCTGCACCTTGGCGATACGGCTGTCTATCGTTTCCAAATCTTTGATTTGTAGTTCATAGTCAATGATCTCCTTATCACGGACCGGGTCTACACGTCCATCCACGTGCACGATATTATCGTCATCGAAGCAACGCAATACGTGTAAGATTGCGTCTGTCTCACGGATATTAGCCAAGAACTTATTGCCCAATCCCTCGCCCTTGCTCGCTCCTTTCACCAGCCCGGCGATATCCACGATCTCTACGGTGGTGGGGATCACTCGTTGCGGATGTTCGATTTCCGCTAATTTATTTAGCCGCTCGTCGGGCACGGTGATCACTCCCACGTTCGGTTCGATGGTGCAGAACGGGAAGTTGGCCGATTGCGCCTTCGCGTTCGATAAGCAATTGAAAAGGGTAGACTTTCCCACGTTGGGGAGGCCTACGATGCCACATTGTAATGCCATAGTATGTCGTTTTTTATTTGTTTGACCAAAGGAGGGGGAGGCCGTATCCCGGCTTCCCGGGCGCAAAAGTACGGAAAAAGTTTGTTATATTCGCCTTGAAGGCCGGGATACGGGCATGTCTACCTGATCTTTTCATCGCCGGACTGCTTTCTTCGTTCCCGGTTCAGCCAGTTGACATAATATCCGGCTAAGATGATAAGTTCGCCGTATCCGAACTTTTCCTTATCCCAGATGTTGAGCTTGTATTTCGTGAAATCGAATTGCTTTGTGCCTTCCACCCATTTGTATAGCATGGGTTCGAGCTGCGGGTAGCGTTCAAGCAATCTTCCAGGTGTCTGCAAAGAGCATCCTATGAGTTTTTGATTGATATCAAATTGGTATTTAAGTATAACCATTCTCATCTCTTTGAGTTCGCTGGCCGGCAGAGTGTCTAGGAATGCTCCGAGATAGGGCTTGATCAACTCTTCGCGTAATGTGCCTATAAAATCCTCTTGCGTCAAGTGCTCATCAAACCGAACGGAATACCTATTATTCATGCCCGTTTTCCATTCCGCAAGCGGATTGCCATTTTTGATGGTTAGGTAGTCCCTCATGTACTCGCCGGCGAAATGGCGGTCAATGATGAAATGCTCCGTCTCGACACGAACGGTTGAGTCCAACCCTTGCCCCTGTGTGTTGCCGGAAAAGAGGAGCGATAGAAGAATAAAGATGATAGTTGTTTTCATATTCTTTACTGTTTATGTGTTATTTACTGTTTCAAAGGAGGCCGTGCTCTTCCTAATATATCTAAAATCATTTTGGGAGTAAAATTGGAAATGTGCATTCCATTATACCCTTTCCATTTATCTGCTATAGAATTATAAGTGGCAAGATTAGTTCTAGAAAAAAATCCCGCCTGATATATCTTTTCAATAAAAGGTTCATAATCAGAAAGAATGGAAGAATCAGTTATTGTCGCATAATACATAGGTGCTGGATAATCTAACCCATCATATATATATGCGATCCAATACGAGCAATCCCAAAAGCACTTCACCTCGAACTCATAATCCTTATATTTATTATCCATTGCCTCACCATAATAAACCAGATGCTGAGCGGCGTGAAGTAACTCTTCCATTAACATGTCGCCATCTATAGCGTAAGAGTCTTTAAACTCAATGGAGATGTTGTCTTTATTGTATTGGGCATTAGATATCGCTTTTGGATTTATCTGAAATTTTATAAGCTTCTTTGTTGCCAATAACTTTTGGTAAACCTTGCTAAAGTCCGCAGGCCTTTTGGTTATGGTTTGCAAGGCGTATTCAAGAGAAGACTTCTCCATTACATTTAAATTAGATGTTGAGGCATATATATCTTTTAGATGAGGAAACTCAAAATACCAGTGATCTCCAATATAATAACGTTTTCCCATACCTCCGGTGCCACGATCGGTAGCGTTTCCATATTGTGGGAATCCTCCGGCCTCATATTCGCCTTGACCTAGAGGCTCTGATTCTGCGCAAGTCCGGCAAGTAGTCCCTTTATAAACGCTATAAGAAACGCCTCCACCACTTACGGTAACAAACGCATCTTTACATATAGTCTTTAACATCGTACGAGGTTCTATGTGGATTGTGATATCCGAGGATTTCAAATATTCTATTTCCTCCACCATATCAGATTCGCAACTCCCCAAAGCGCATGCGATAAGGTATAAGAGTAACCAAAAACGAATTTGTAGGATTTTTTCGGTTGTTTCATAACATAAGCAATAGCTTTAATTTTGATAATAAGCAAATAGTAGTTCCAAAAGTATGAACATTGATAGATGCCAACCTAGAGAAAGAAGCTTACCCAAGGCAGATTGCCGATACATTTTCTCGTACCAAATATATTTGATTTTTTCGATATAAACAAGAACTATGCCCTGAAGATAAAAGAATAGATGTGGATCTTTCATTAGAGAATCAAGCTCGGTATGAAAATTTATTGGATGGATGATTCGGGAGAAGCGGGGGGGAGGCGTCTTGTCTCGCTCCCCCCGCTTTCCTATGGGGGCTTGTCAAATTTCGTCGGTCTTAGTCCCTGCGGGGGATGGTGTGGGATGTTAGCTTTAGCCGGCTTCTCGATCCTTATCGGATGATAAGCTGCTGCGTGAGTTTCTTGCCGTTCACGATGACAAGGACGAAGTAGCGGCCGCTTCGAAGGTCGGATACGGGTATGTCTACCGTGGGCCAGTCGAAGGTGTATTTCTTCATCAATGCGGTTTCCGACCAGATCTGTACCTCGTACTTTCCTCCCTCGGCTACGGTGAAGGTGGCCGGTACGCGCGGATCCGGCGTGTTCACGTCGTCCAAGGTGAGGGTCACCACGTTGGTGGCGGGATTCGGGGTCAGCGAGAAGCTATAGTTGGAGGAGCAATCCACGGCCTCCACCTCGCCGGTAGTTACCCAATCCCCGTTCTTGCAGCCCAGCAAGCGCGCCTCCATCGTGTACCAGCCTTGCGAGAGCATATAATTCAAGGTATTTTGTCCTTTGGATGCGGTTGTAGTCATCACGACTTGCAATCCCGGGTATTTCTTGAGACGTACCTCGTAGGAGTTCAGATCATAATCAGACTCGATCGAGAAGTAGTTCCCGGAGTGGCTCGTACACCACGTGTCGCTGTTCCCGTTCACGGAATTTCCGTAAGAGATCGTGCAAGAGGTATATCCTCCGCTGATGAGCTTCCGCTCCACGGTTTTCGTGTAGCTCCCACTCTTGATCGTGGCTTTCAGCACGGCCGTTCCGTTCCCGGTAGAGGAGACCGTACAGGAGGGATTGCTTTGCGAGGTTATTCGCAAAGGACCCGTGCAAGACCAAGTAACCGTGGAGTTCGGATAACTTACGGAGAATGTCGAGGCGGTACATACTTGGTCCGAGCCTCCGGTGATGGAGACCGGGTAATGGGGGAGAAGGAAGTCGAGGATGTAGGAGGTTTTTACAGCCAAAGAATGATAAGTGGTAGGAGAACTAGCTTTTGTTAATCCTATTAAAATATATTTTTGTAAAGAGGAATCCCAAATAGCCCATGGTCCACCACTATCTCCTGATGAAACTTGCTTTGCGTTTGCAAGGCCAAGAAATTCTCCATTTTCAATAGGATATGGAGCTTCTGAATTATTAACAATCGTGATGTTTGTTTTTTGTAATTGGTCTGGATTTACTCCTGATGCATTAATACCCAACCTGTTATAAAAACGGTGTTTCCTACATTGTATAAAGAGGATTTATTTGAATTAAGGATATCTATTGTTTTAATATTATTACCGATAGGTAGATTTCGAGATAATATTAGTAATGCAGCATCTAATGTAGGATGACAAATAACTTTTGAAACCCCATATCGGCTGGATGCATTTAATTCTGAACGTTTAGAAATACCTGCTCCAACTTGGATCTGTGAGGTTGTAGCTTTTTCTACTACATGAGCTGCTGTTAAAATTACATTAGGAGCAATGATAGATCCTCCACCAAACTCTCCATTACTTATTTGGATTAGAACTTGCCAAGGGGCTTCTGATATATTTGCGTTAGAACCTCCAATAATCCGTTGTTGGGCATTTATTGTCCAAGATAATACAACGAATAAAACACTTAAAATAAAAATATTTCTTTTCATAGCACTTATAAATTAATTATCAATTCAATTCTTTAAAGTCCGCTTTCAGCGAGACGCAATGAACCGTGGAGTCGGGCATTGAGCAAAGTGATTGCCGATAGGAATCGACATAGAAGAGCATTTGGATCCGTAGCTTTTTCCCCGGTTGATCCTTGTAGGGGGTAAGCCAGTCGTTGTGGCAATAAACGAGTGAATCTTTCCAGTTTTCTCTCGTGGGCATTTCCTCGATTCTCAGGAATATGCCGGGCGTGTCGCAGTCCGTCTGGGTTACGATGACGTTCGCTTCCTCGGGAAGGATGCCTAGTAACCAGCCTTTCAGATGCTCCGCGTCCTCCCATTTCCCGGGGAAAGTCTGCCACTCGTCTTTCTCGTCATCCCCGCATCCCGTGGCGAGGGAGAGGAGGAGGCCCAGTGCCAGGGCGAGGCTCCATCGGTTTTTCTTTTTTTCCATGATTGTACGTATTTGATAGGTTTCTTTTATTCCGTAGTACCCAGGCTATAGGATCTTGCTATAGTCGAGGGAGCTGAGAGGCTATATCGCGATGTCTTGATTGCGGTATCGAGTTTCTTGTCGCTTCCATGTGCTATGCTGGAAATAGAATAGCACTTCGTAAGGTCGTTTACTTGCATTTGGTGTTTTTAGATTGTATTATTCCATACTCAATGAGATTTAAAGTGAATACTAAGTATTAGTTCAATTCTTCGATCTTAGCGGATCCCAGGCTTACGTAGGTGACGCTGGAGTCGGGGATGCAGAGAGGGTAGCGTTGCGCTTTTGTCGCAAAGTACAAGAAAAGCCGCAGTCGTTTGCCGGTGCTTGGCGGAGATAACGTCACAATATTAGGGAAAATAAACCGGAATGGCAAGCGCGTCCCGGTTTATTTTCGAATGTCAATGTGCCTCTAGCCAGTTCTGTCCCTCGCCGCAATCGGCGATCAAGGGGACTTGTAGTTTCATGACGTTTTCCATTTCCTCTAGCACGATTTTCTTTACCTCCTCGGCTTCCTCTTTGTAAACGTTGAAGTTTAACTCATCGTGTACTTGGAGGATCATCTTGCTTTTCAATCGCTCTTTCTCAAAGCGTTCGTAAATGCGTACCATCGCTAGTTTGATGATATCGGCGGCGCTTCCTTGGATAGGGGCGTTGATTGCGTTTCGCTCGGCATAGCCGCGTACGACAGCGTTGTGTGAGTTGATATCCGGCAGGAAACGCTTGCGCTTGAAAATGGTCTCTACGTATTCTTTTTCCTTGGCTACCTTGACGCTCTCCTCCATGTATTCCTTGATACGGGGGTAGGTGTTGAAATAACCGTCTATCAACTCCTTGGACTCGGAACGAGGGATGCCCAAACGTTCGGCGAGCCCGAAGACGGAGATGCCGTAGATGATACCGAAGTTGGCGGTTTTCGCTTTCCGGCGCATATCGCTGCTTACTTCCTCTACTGGGATTCCGTAGATCTTGGCGGCTGTGGCGGCGTGGATATCCGCTCCGCTTTGGAAAGCCTCGATCATATGCGGGTCACCGCTCAGGTGGGCCATGATACGAAGCTCGATCTGGGAGTAGTCGGCGGAGAAGAAGAGGCAATCCGCGTTGTCCGGGATAAACGCCTTACGGATCTCGCGGCCCAGATCGTCCCGTACCGGAATGTTTTGCAGGTTCGGATTGGTAGAGCTGAGGCGACCGGTAGATGTCACCGCTTGATTGAAAGAGGTATGTATCTTTCCAGTCTGCGGATGGATCAACTCGGGGAGGGCGTCGATATAGGTACTTAATAATTTTTTAAGTCCGCGGTATTCGAGGAGTTTGCCGATGATGGGATGCTTGTTGCGAAGTTTCTCCAAGACATCCTCGCTGGTACTGTAACCGCCGGTTTTGGTCTTCTTCGCTTTCTCGTCCAGCTTTAAGCGGTCGAAAAGGATCTCGCCGACCTGTTTCGTGGAGTTGATGTTGAATTCCGTGCCGGCCAGCTCGTAAACCTCCTGCTCCAGTTTGTTCATGGAGGCGGTAAGTTCTACGGAGGATTGTTTCAACGCTACCGTATCCAACGTGACGCCGGTGGCCTCCATTTCCGCTAATACATATATTAATGGCATCTCGATCGTGGTGAAGAGGGATTCCAGTCCTTCCTTCTTCAACTCGGGCGCGAAATAATTCTTTAGCTTGAGCGTGATGTCCGCATCCTCGGCGGCATATTCGGCGATTTGCTCCACGGGCACGTTTCGCATCGATAGCTGGCTCTTTCCTTTTGGACCGATCAGTTCCTCGATGGGAACGGTTTGGTACTTGAGATAGGTCTCCGCTAAGTAATCCATTCCGTGCCGCAATTCCGGATTCAGCAGGTAATGGGCGATCATCGTATCGAACAGAGGGCCGGCTACCTTCACGTTGTATTTACGGAGTACCAAAATATCGAATTTGATGTTTTGCCCGATCTTTAATGATTTCGGATTTTGCAGGGCAGGGGAGAAGCGTTCCACCACTTTCGCCGCCTCTGCTGAGTTGGCGGGAACAGGAACATACCAAGCCTCGTTTTCTTTCACGGCGAACGACATTCCGACCAATCCGGCTTTCAAGGGATCGATGCCATCGGTTTCCGTGTCAAAAGCGAAAAATTCTTGACCCAATAAAAAGCGGGCTAAATCGGCTTGTTTTTCCTCTGTATCAGTTAAATAATAGTTGTGAGGGGTGGACTTTAAGTCCGTGAGAATCGATTTTTTGGAAGCTTCCGTACTCTCGGGCGTAAAAACCGCGAACAGATCGCCTTGAACGGGGCCTTTCGGAGCGGCTTTGACCGGCTCAGAACTTAGTTTGTTAATAAATGTTCTAAATTCCAATTCTGTGTAAATCTCAGTTAGCCGCTCTTCGTTTGGCTTTTCACGGACGCAACGGGCGGCATCGAACTCGATAGGGACATCTGTCTTGATCGTCGCCAAGAATTTGGAGAAACGGATTTGCTCGGCGTTCTCCTCCACCTTCTTCTTTTGTGCGCCTTTCAGCTTATCAGTGTTCGCTAATAGATTCTCGATGCTTCCGAATTCGGTCAATAGCTTTTGTGCGGTCTTCTCGCCGACACCCGAACAGCCGGGGATATTATCGGAAGCGTCGCCCATCAGTCCCAGCAAGTCGATCACTTGCTCCGTACTCGTAAGACCATATTTGTTTAATACCTCGGGTATGCCCATGATCTCGTAGTCTCCTCCGAATTTCGGGCGGTACATAAATATATGTTCGGATACCAGCTGCCCGTAATCCTTGTCCGGTGTCATCATGAAAACATCGAAGCCTTCCTTCTCTGCCTGCTTGGATACGGTGCCGATCACATCGTCCGCCTCGTAGCGGGGTACTTCCAGTATCGGGATATTATAAGCCTCTATGATTTCTTTGATGATAGGGACGGATTGGCGGATCACTTCCGGCGTCTCTTCCCGTTGTGCCTTGTATTGCTCGAAGGCCTCATGGCGGAAGGTCGGTCCCTTCGGGTCAAAGGCCACCGCTATATGAGTCGGGTTCTCACGTTTTAATACATCCTCCAGGCTGTTGATAAAACCGAAAATGGCGGAGGTATTCACACCCTTGGAGTTGATACGCGGATTCTTGATGAAGGCGTAATAGGAGCGATAAATTAACGCATACGCATCTATAAGGAATAACTTCATTACTTTTAACACGTTTTAGTGGGACAAAATCTGGGTAAATGTACGAAAAAACTCGCTTACTCGATAGTTTTTGTTACTTTTGCGAATCTTTGCATGGAATTATGGATGAAAGAAGGAAAATAGAAGAACCGGTTTCCGCTGAATTTGAACGTTTCAATAAGGATTTCGAGGCATCTCTACGCAGCGAGACAACCCGATTACAATCGGCTATCGACGTTATACTGAATTCTACCGGGAAGCATGTGCGTCCGTTATTGGTGCTCCTTACCGCCAAGGTCTGTGGACAGGTTACGGATAACACGATCAATTCCGCTGTTTTGCTGGAGCTTTTGCATACCGCTACATTGATTCACGATGACGTGATCGATGAGACGAAGCAACGTCGTGGCGTTCCCTCATTGAACGCTATCTTCGATAACCGTATTTCCGTGTTGGTAGGTGATTATGTGCTTTCTACCGCTTTGATCCGTTCCATACAAACCGGCGATTTGCGGATTGTCGGGATTATCTCTAATTTAGGCAGAGACTTGTCCGAAGGTGAGATCAAGCAATTGGAGACCGCCGAGGAGAGTATCTTAGACGAGAATTGTTATCTGCAAGTTATCAAGAAGAAGACGGCTACCTTGCTTTCCGCTTGCACGGAGATTGGGGCCATTTCATCGGGCGCCTCTGCGGAGGTGATTGCTCTTTGCCGTGAGTTTGGCGAGTATCTGGGGTATTGCTTCCAGATCAAGGATGATATCTTTGATTATTTCAAGGAGGCGAATATCGGTAAGCCGACGGGAAATGACATTCGTGAGGGTAAGGTTACGCTTCCATTATTATATGCCTTGCGGCAGGGTAGGGAAGAGGAGGCCGCCCGTTATTTGGATATGATTTTTCGGAAAGACTTTGTGGCGGAGAATGTCGATTCCTTGATCGAGTTCGCTAAGGCGAATGGTGGAATCGAATATGCCGAGGCTCGCATGAAGGAATATCATGATAAAGCGGTCGATGTTCTTTTGAGATTACCCGAATCTGAGGCACAGACATCCTTGATCCAACTGGCCGATTATATCATGACTCGCTCGAAATGATTTCATTTTGGGGGATAAAATATTTTTTTCGAAAAAAAAGCGTTTTCGTTTGGTAGTATAAAAATAAGGCGTATATTTGTATTCGAAAAACGTAAATTTTTTCATAGTTAAGGTTTTGGTTAGGGAGGAATTGCTTGTGAGAGTGATTCCTCTCGTTTTTTATGTCAGTCGCTGTCCCGGATGGCTTGTATGGTTTGCGCTCCCTTATCCGTATAGAGCAAGAATACATACATTCCTTGCGGTAAAGCAGCCGTATCAACGATCTCGCCGGGCTTGCGAATACTATTCATCAATTTGCCGTTTGCCGAATAAATGTCCAATCGGTCTACCCGTGTACTATTTGATATGTGGATTTGTGAACGGAATACGATAGGGAAGATCTCTATGGGGTTTTCTTCCACATCCTCGATATCTACAGTACCTCCGGCGAAAGCTTCGATAGCCCGGCTTTCCTCCTTATTGTATTGTGTGGTTACGGCATACTGGTAACTGTCAGAAATAGCGTTTTTATCGGTATATTGAGTTTGCGAAGATGGTAAATCCGCTAGTTTCGCTTGATCCCGATAGACATTGTATCCGGTTATCTCGGGGAATTCCTGAGGTATGCCTACGTTATTCTCATTGGAAACAGACAGTTCTGAGCGAAGAACAGAGGCTATGCGTCTGGATCGTTCTAGCGTGATGGTGCTCGAGATGGAGGCCGATCGCTTTCCTGCTGGCAACTCGCCCTCTTCCGAAGAGACAATGAAGGATAATATAAAGTTGAAATCAAGATCATCGGATGCCTGTAAGGTTTTCCATTTGACACCATCCATGGATATGAGATTTCCTTTGCCATCTATGGCCGGTGTGATCGCTTTTCGTGTACAGCCAACCATCGTCGTTGAATGGTAGTCCGCTATTTCAGAATCATTGCTATAACCGATATGTTCCTTATTGAATATGAATACCCACTGGTTGAGTTCCTCACTTGTGGCAGTTGCGCTTCCGTCTGTGGTTTGGGAGCAATGAAAGGCAGACAATATATAGGGCTTCTTGTCTTTGGCTGTATTGTTCACTAACGAACCGGAGCAAATATAGGCCATTCCATCGATCAGTTGAACCATGTGGCATACCCCTTTTTTCTGTTTTTGCCAAAGAGTTCCTTCCTCGCAATTGATGTTGACCATGCAAGGGCCGGAAGGCTCGTAACCTTCCTTCCAGTCCCAGTCGGAGCCGGGGGATACGACGGATAAATGGTTGTATCCGTATCCGATGCCGCTAATTTTCAGCCGGGGCATTTCCCCGGAAGGGGCGGCTGCGTATTCGAGGATTAAGTCATCACCGGCCACGAATCCGGTGGCATATTCTTTGGTAGGAGGGTTTGTCCGTCCGGTAAAAGCTCCTAGAACGTGGGTCTTATCGGCGTTATAGACAAATAATCTGCCACCATCGGGAATATGGAAATCACTATAATATTAAGATAAGAGCGATGGCTCCTTTGGCACGTAGGTGTAATTGCTAGATTCGTGTTCCGTCGGTATTAATTTAGCGACGGCTAAAGGGGCTCCTTGACTAGCTCGCCAAGCATCCACGATCTTCAGGTCCTCCACACTAAAGTTTACGGGGATTTCTACTACGGATGGAGTACTCTTTAAGGAAGTAGGAAGGTTGAAACTGAGAGGTAAACCTCCTTCATTGATTTGGGCGTGTGCTTTCAATGAGCCAGACAAACAGGTGACGGAGACCAAAAGCGATGTAAATAGAGTACGCAGATGATTCATATAATGAATATTTTAGAGTATGTTTTTGCAAGAATCTAAATTACGGCTAAAGATATGAGTTTTGTATCAGTCGCCCAACAGTTTCTTGGTAATTAGTATTTGTTACTTTAGCGTATCTTCTTTTCTCCCTAAGTGAAAAACGCTCCGTTCCCATATGAATTCTTGTCTGGTTGCGTATGAATTCTTGTTCGCATGCTGTATAATTCTACAAACCACGTCGTGGTTTGTAAAGATCACGTCATGGAATATACAGACCACGCCGTGGGATGTACATCCCACGGCGATCATTTAAGAATAGATCAAGCGGTAAGTAGGTTTGTATATAGCGAAAAGAATGTTTATTGCTTGAGGATACGAACAATTATACGTAGAGCCGCGATGACAGCATATGTCAACCAAGAGATGTGCGACTTGAACAAGATAGAGGAAAGAGAAGGAAAAACTAAAGTAAATAATTTGAAAAATAAAAAAATACCTTATATTACGCACGATTTTATTTATTAACACAAACACCTATCTGTTATGAAAACAAGATTTATCAATCTAGGAATTGGCTTGCTGGCCTTGGGAGTATCTTCCGCTTGGGCGCAGGAGTACAAGGTGTATGATATTGGCACTTACCGCTTGCCCGACATCACGAGGAACGAACTGGATTTCTCGCTGCATTCGGAGGGGAGTTTCAATGATTATACAGGGACGGATGGGGTTGGCAGCTTCCTTGGCGGAGACTTTGAGGTAAGTTTTAATCGCTATCGAAACGCTCGTTCTTTCTGGGGTACGCATAATGCCGCTGTTTCTTTTTCCGGCGATTATAATAAGACTATTTTTGGTGAGAAGCGGGGAGACTATTCGCTCGGGTTGTTTTATAGTAATAGCAGCCGTTTCTATGGCGATGATTACGAGGGACTGTTTTTTGAGACCGGAGGTGCCGCCTCGTTTTCCATGGCTGGAGACAAAATATTCGGCGCAGTAGAGGAGGAGGAGAGGAATACCTTTAAGAAGGTGACTCTATCGATCCCCTTACGGGTGGGAAAGGGTCGTATCGAGCGGGTGGAGGATGCCCGGCAGGCGATCTATATCTTAGAGAACCTCTCCAAGCGAAAAGTCTTGAACCGTAAGTTGACCGATGAGGAGATTGACGAATTTGCCAGGCTGATATCTACGGTGAAGAACAAGCGTTTCTTCGATGCTCGTTTGCGCATGATTGATGAGGTTACGGCGGTGGATTCTTTTCTGGTTCGCAGTGGTGCGTTGACTTCCGGTGGGGCCTCTTATTTTACTACCTTGTACGACTATTGGATGTATGGCGACCTCTTCAAGCGGAAGTCCGGCACGGAGATCAGTGGGGGGGGTAAGGCCCGGATTCGTGTACGACGCAAGCGATAGCCCCGATCCAAGCTTCCACAGGAATCGTCTTAAGGAGGCTTCCATTTTGGCCGATATATCCTTCGATTATGAGAAACCATTGAGTTTGTATTGGCAAAACTCGGCCAGTGCATACCTGTCTGGCTGTTATTCGCGCAGGAATGAGCAAATAAAGGATCATTTGTACAACGAATTAGAGTATAAACGAGACGATTACGCTGCACGTTTGGGCGGTCGCTACGCCTTCGGTTATTATCCGAACTCGCGGACGAATATTAATCTCGGCATCGAGGAAGTGCTAGGATGGGATAAGTCTAAATGGGATGATCCGGCGGCAGAGCCTCAATCGTATGTGAGCACGAATACATCACTTACTTTGGATCTGTACTATTATTTCTCGCCTCAACTACGCTTGGCGGCCGAGGGGCGGTTGATCCATTGTTATAAAGGGGATGGGGTGATAGACCATTATACCCGTTGGCAAGGTAACTTTGTGCTGACTTTGACATATTCGCTGTTCTGATGATAGTCTTTAAAATACGAGATTCCCTTTGGAAGCGATTGGTTCTGCCTCCGAAGGGAATCCCATTTTTATCGGGTATGATCGTATTGTGTCCGAACTTGGTTTAAGCGTTTGTTTAGGCACTTAATCTCTTCTCGATGTCGCCAACCAGGCTGCTTGCCCCGATGCGGAACAGATCCTTGTTCAGCCATTCGTCGCCCAATATTTCCTTGACGATCGTGTAATATCGAACAGCATCCTCGGCCGTGCGAACACCGCCGGCAATCTTGATGCCTACTTTATTTCCCGTGATGGAATGATAGGTCTTGATGGCCTTGCATATGGTATAGGCGGCCTCGAAGGTCGCTCCCGGATACCCTTTGCCGGTGGAGGTCTTGATGAAGTCCGCACCGGAATACATGGCTAGGATGGATGCCTTTTGGATGTTCTCCGCTGTGACTAAAGCTCCGGTCTCTAAGATTACCTTTAGATGGGCGTGGCGGCAGCTCTCCTTGATCTCTTGCAATTCCTCCGTCAATTCCTCGAAATTCTCTTCCATGAAGTAGCCTAGGTTCATGACAATGTCGATTTCATCGGCTCCTTGCATGACTGCCATGGCCGTCTCGGCGATCTTGACTTCCGTAAATGTCTGTGAGGAGGGAAAACCTCCGGCAACGGATGCGATCTTGACCTCTTGTGCGGTAAGTGCCTGCTTAACCGTTTCCACGAATAGGGGATAGACGCAGATAGCGGCTACGTTCGGGACATCCGGACGAGTTCCCTCAAAATCATTTACCGTGTCTACCATCTTCCAGATGCTTTCTTTGGTGTCTAGACTGGTCAATGAGGTCAAGTCGATGCAGCCATGAATCGTTTTCAATACTTCCGGTGTAAAGTTCTCTTGGAAATGTTTCTCTAAAAGAGCGTTTACAGCCTCGGTAGTCCGGGTATCCGGCAGGGCCGGCTCAAACTTATTGAAAGCTTCATGATAACGGTCTATCTGTACGGAATTTGATTCGTGTTCATGTTCATGATGATGATCATGTCCACATTCGCAATCGTGATGATGTGCCATATGCTTATAGTTTTTGATTGTTTATATGTCGTTCTTTATCTCGGTCTGTTTTCTTTTGGAGATTCTTCTCGAAAGCGGCGGTAAGGTCTACTCCGGTCTGGTTGGCGAGGCAAAGCAGTACCCATAAGACATCTGCCATTTCATCGCCTAAATCCCGGTGTTTGTCACTTTCCTTGAAAGACTGCTCGCCGTAGGTACGTGCCATGATACGTGCCAGCTCGCCCACTTCCTCGGTGAGGATAGTCATATTGGTAAGCTCGTTGAAATAACGGACCCCGTAGGTCTTGATCCAAGCGTCTACCATTTGCTGGGCTTGTTGTAAGGTTATATCTGCCATACTTATTCTTTATTTTGAGAGTCGATCATAATAGTAACCGGCCCGTCGTTTAAAAGTTCAATTTTCATATCCGCTCCAAATGTTCCGGTTTGTACGGGTTTTCCGAGTTGAAGCCCTACCTCTTCGCAAAAAGCCTCATACATCGGAATGGCGATATCCGGTTTAGACGCTTTTAAGTAGGAGGGACGGTTCCCTTTTTTCGTAGAGGCGTGCAAGGTAAATTGGCTGACAACCATGATCTCGCCTCCCGCTTCGATAACCGAGCGATTCATGACCCCGTTTTCATCGTCGAATATGCGTAGGTTGGTGATCTTTTTTGCCAACCATTCAATATCTTCTTGCGTATCCTTGTCTTCGATACCGACTAATACCAATAGCCCCTTTCCGATCTTGGATTTAAGCTGCCCGTCTATCGTGACGGAAGCGTGCTGCACACGTTGTGTAACTGTTCTCATCTTGTTCGCTTTTTGTTCGCTTATGTTCTATTTCTGTTCGCTTTCTGTTCGCTTTCCGCCCAGTCCCTCTTGTAGCGTCTTGGCTTTCGCCTCGCCAATCACGGATTTCAGTTCCTCGAAGCTTGCTTCCTTGATTCGTTTTACGCTTTTAAAGTGATGTAAAAGTAATACTTTTGTCTTCTCACCGATACCCTTTATGGTATCTAATTCGGATTTTGTCTGGGTTTTACTCCGCTTATCCTTGTGGAAAGTGATGGCGAAACGGTGTACCTCGTCTTGCATCCGGGTAAGCAGATGGAATAGCGGACTGTCCAAACGCATGCCAACGGTTACGGGTGGGAACCCGAATAATAATTCAGAGGTCCGGTGCTTGCCATCTTTCGCTAGTCCGGCGATTGGAATGGACAAGCTTAATTCATCTTCTACCACCGAGCGAACCACTTCCATTTGTCCCTTTCCACCATCTGTTATAATTAAGTCGGGTAGGGGAGATCGCTCTTCGATTGCCCGCCCGTAACGCCTACGAACCACTTCTTTCATGGAGGCGTAATCATCCGGACCAACTACGGTTTTTATATTGTATTTACGATACTCTTGCTTGGATGGTTTCCCCATCTTGAATACCACGCAAGCCGCTACTGCGTCGCTCCCCTGTATGTTTGAATTATCGAAGCATTCGATATGAGCGGGCAGTTTCTCCAGATGCAAGGCCTCTTGGATCTCTTTCAAGATACGGGTATTCCGTTGTTCCGGATTCAACTTTTCCGCTTGCTTTAAGCGGTCTACCTTAAACTGCTTGACATTCATCTCGGATAAATCGAGCAGCTTCTTTTTATCCCCTCTTTGGGGAATGGTGAAAGTGACATTCTCTAGTTGCATGTCTAGCTTGAAGGGTACGATAATCTCCCGGGCGGTGCTTTTAAAACGATTCCGCATCTCGATAATGCCTAGGCTTAACAATTCCTCCTTGCTTTCGTCCAGTCGTTTTTTATACTCGAATGTATAGGCTTGTACGATCGCTCCGTTTCCGATATGCATAAAGTTCACATAAGCGGAATGGTCATTCTCTATGATCGTGAATACATCTATATTATGTAACATCGGGGTTACGACCGTAGATTTAGAACGATAGTTCTCGATGACTTCGTATTTTTCCTTGATCTTTTGTGCTTCCTCGAACTTGAGCTCGGCAGCGAGCGATTGCATCTCCTCATAGAGGTGTTTGCTGATTTGCGAGATGTTGCCTCGCAAGATCTCTTTGATCTCGGAAATATTTTGCTGGTATTCTTCCAGTGATTGCAAGCCTTCACAAGGCCCTTTACAACGCTTGATATGGTATTCCAGACAAACCTTATAGCGTCCTTGTGCGATGGATTCGGGAGTGAGGGGATATTTGCAGGTGCGTAAAGGGTAAAGTTCCTTTAGCATCTGTAGCATCACTTTCGCCGTGAACAAAGAGGGATAAGGACCGTAATATTGCGATCCGTCTCGAACAATGTTCCGGGTTTGGAAAACCCGGGGAAAGTATTCGTTCTTTACCACGATGGAAGGGTAGGTTTTGTCGTCCTTCAATAATACGTTATAGCGGGGACGATACTGTTTGATGAGGTTGTTCTCCAGTAGTAATGCGTCTTCTTCCGTATCAACGACTATATATTTGATATCCCGGATTTGCTTGACTAACACACGGGTCTTATTGCTATCATGTACCTTGTTGAAATAAGAGGAAACCCGTCGTTTCAGGTTTTTCGCCTTGCCGACGTATATAATCGTTCCGTTTTCATCGAAATACTGGTAGCATCCCGGAGAAGCCGGGATGACCGATAGGATCGTCTTGATATGTTCATCTTTATCGGCTATCATACGAATAAGGAAGTAAATTGGAATGTCTCGCTATTGAACAAACCGTTGTTGCTAAGTTTCAAGGATGGGATCACCAGCAATCCCATAAAAGAAAGTGTCATTTGTAATGAATCCATCGGGGTCTTTAACCGTTTGATCTTTTCCTCAATCTCTTCGTAACGGCGGCTCGTCTCTTCCAATGATTCGTCATTCATCAATCCCGCTATTGGCAAGGGCAGGAGAGTGACTTCGTCCATGCAGCTCACGGCGATTCCTCCTTTTGCTTTTATGACCGCATTGATCGCCTGCATAAGCTCGAAATCGGTAACACCTATAGCGATGATGTTATGGCTATCGTGGGAGATACTTTGAGCGATGGCACCGAGCTTGAGCCCTGTTCCTTTTATAAAGGCAATAGTGGGTGGAGCCGTTTGATAACGATTCAAGATGACGAGTTTCAGAATATCCCGTTCCGTATCTGATTCCACAAATCCATCGAATGTATGTACGGGATGTAGTTCTTCTTTCGTGATTAATTCGCGGTCTTCGCAAACAATGACACGCATCTGTTTTCCTTTCGCTTTTACCGCTAGCTTTTCTAATGTGATCGGTTTCGTGTGGAAATTATTGCGATGTATAGGCTTTTGGAGTGGAAACGTGCATTTCTCTCCATCGTATACACGGGTTCCTTGTATATAGGTTGCCTGTATGGTTAGATCCTTTAAATTGTTTACTTGGATAAAATCGGCGGAGTCTCCCTCCCGTAAGAAACCTATGGGGATTTTATAGTGCATGGCCGGATTGTAGGAAGCGGCCCGTAATACATCATATCGGTCATATCCTAGATCCAGTGACTTTTTTACCGTCCTATTTATGTGTCCTTGGTTTAAAAAGGAAGGATGCGCATCATCTGTACAGAACATGATTTGTTCTGGATACTCTTTCAATAGCGGATGAAGTGCGTCAAAGTTCTTCGCCGCACTTCCTTCCCGGATAAGGACATGCATTCCGAGCTGGCATTTCTCACGGCCTTTTTCTAGAGAGATGGTTTCATGATCGGTGGAAATGCCCGCCTCTATATATGCTTTTAGATTGGAACCTGTCGCTAGGGGATAATGTCCGTCTATGGGTTTATCCGCTTGTTTTGCGGATTCTATTTTGCGCATAACTTCTGGATCGCTATTCAAGACTCCGGGGTAATTCATCATCTCTGCCAAGAAGTGTAGATCCTCTCGTTCCAACAGACGGGCGGTTTCGTCGGCGTCTATGATCGCACCGGAGGTTTCCATGGTCGTGGCCGGTACACAAGACGGTACACCGAGCCATGTGTAGAAAGGAATCCCTTTTGCGTTGTCGAGCATATACTCGACTCCTTCACTACCCATTACATTCGCTATCTCATGAGGGTCTGCCACGGCACCGATACTGCCATGGCGGACGGCAGCGTGAATGAATGCTGCAGGGGTTACCATGCTACTCTCTATATGGACATGGGCATCGATAAAGCCGGGGAGGAGGTAAGATGCCTCATCTTGTCCGGTAGGGATTATCTTCTTGATACGCCCATTTTGAATTGAAATCTCTGCTCCAAAGGTGCGTCTGTTGATTATATCTACTAGATTTCCTCGTATAGCCAGTGTTTTAGCTTCATTCATTTGAATATCTCCTTTAATGTGTTTCACGTGGAACGTTTCGTGTTTTATCTTCCGAGTAGTACCAGAAGGATGTTGATGTCGTTAGGGGAAATACCTGGGATGCGGCTCGCTTGAGCGATCGTGTCGGGATCTATCCGAGTCAATTTCTGGCGGGCTTCCGTAGATAAAGACTGGATCGAGTTGTAATCGAATTTACCCTTGATCCGGATATTCTCTAAGCGGTTTATCTTGTCTGCTATGATTTGTTCTCGCTTGATGTAGCCGCTATACTTAATCAGTATCTCAGCGGCCTCGATGATCTCTTCCTTTCGGGTGGCCGGAACTTTGTCTAGCTCGGCACGAAGGGCGGGGACCAGATCCGCTAGGTTCTCCAATGTTGTCTGCGGACGGAGTACGACATCGAATAATTTGCAACCATGGGATAGGGGGGCTGTACCCAGTTTCTCCAAGCCGCTGTTTATATATTGAGGCTTTACGGAATAGGTCTCCGCAAAACGGATGATAGCATCACGGCTCTCTTTTTTCTCTCGCAGTAAATCGTAGCGGTCTTGTTTGGCCAATCCCATTTGGTAGGATTTCTCGGTGAGTCGCATATCTGCGTCATCTTGGCGCAGTAAGATGCGGTACTCCGCACGAGAGGTGAACATACGATAAGGCTCGTCCACGCCTTTTGTTACCAAATCGTCGATAAGGACACCGATATAAGCCTCGTCTCTTCCAAGGATAAAAGGTTGCCCACCGTGGCAATTGATGTGGGCGTTGATACCCGCTACCAAACCTTGTCCACCGGCTTCCTCGTATCCTGTAGTCCCGTTGATTTGTCCGGCGAAAAAAAGATTTCGGATTTGTTTGGTCTCCAAATTATGTCTTAGCTGAGTTGGGTCGAAGAAATCGTATTCAATCGCATATCCGGGACGATAGATTTGCACGTCACGGAAAGCGGGGATCGCTTGGAGCGCACGAAGCTGGATATCCAAGGGTAGGGAAGAGGAGAATCCATTTAGGTAGTATTCCTGCGTGGTCTCGCCTTCCGGCTCTAGGAATAGTTGATGCTGCGTCTTGTCAGCAAACGTCACGATTTTCGTTTCGATACTGGGACAATAACGGGGACCGATACTTTTGATCTGTCCATTATAAAGAGGAGAGTCGGGGAGACCTTCCCGTAATATATCGTGACAGGCCTTGTTCGTAAAGGTAGTCCAGCAACTCAATTGTTTTAATTTACGGTGACTGGTATCTAAGTAAGAGAATTTATGGAAATCGTTCTCCCCTGGTTGTTCTTCCATTTCATCGAAGTGAACGCTTCGGCCATCGATACGAACCGGTGTTCCGGTTTTCATACGATCTGTTTGGATGCCTAAAGAGATGAGTTGCTCGGTAAGCCCGGTCGCCGCAGGCTCGGCGATACGTCCACCCCGTATTTGGGTTCTTCCGATATGAAGCAGGCCGTTAAGGAAGGTTCCGTTCGTGAGTACCACCGCTCCGGCACGGAATACGACATTCATTCCCGTACGGACACCGCAGACTTGTCCGTGCTCGATAATCAGCTCTTGAACCATGTCCTGCCAGATCGATAGATTCGGCATATTCTCCAGTATGCTCCGCCAACAATCGATAAAACGGGCACGGTCGCTTTGGGCACGTGGGCTCCACATGGCCGGTCCTTTGCTACGGTTTAACATACGGAATTGAATAGCGGTCTGGTCGGTCACGATTCCCATATATCCACCTAGCGCATCGATCTCTCGTACGATCTGTCCTTTGGCGATTCCCCCGACTGCCGGGTTACAACTCATCTGGGCGATCTTGTTCATGTCCATCGTGATCAAAAGCGTCTTTGATCCTAGATTCGCCGCCGCAGCGGCGGCTTCACAGCCGGCATGCCCTGCGCCTACTACTATTACGTCGTAATTGAAAGTCATTTTTATTTCCTTTTATTTTACGCGAAGATAGTGAGTGTTCGTGAAAGAATTCGTTTATATTTGTATAATAAATACATACATTGTTTTCAGGTTTAACGAACTAAAGATTTAAACTGTTATGAATTTTATCCAGTGCCGTATCCTTGTTTTTCTGATTCTACTGACCTCTTGTTTCAGTCCGGTTTATGGGAAAGATAAGAAACCTCGTCAAGCGATCGAGAAGTTATCGATCGATGGTCCCTATCTATTGAAAGCGGATGATGGTAGTATGCGTGCGATATCTGTAGATGGGAAAGGCCGGTTATTGGATAAGCATTATGAAAGTATACCTACCTCCTTTTCCTTCGAGGTGTTTTCCGATGCTGGGGAAAGATTGTTTCCGGTAACCATACACGCTGTTTCCCGTCCGGAATGGAAAGATGTGCAATCGGAAAAGACGTTTGTTCTTTCAGATCCACATGCGAACTGGTCTTGTTTCGCCTCCTTGTTAAAGGCGGGAAGAGTGATCGATGCGGACTATAATTGGATTTTCGGGACTAACCAATTGGTAATAATCGGTGATGTCTTTGACCGAGGCGTCGACGTACTCCCTATCTATTGGTTGATCTACAAGTTGGAGCGAGAAGCGGAAGATGCCGGTGGAAAAGTGACTTTCTTAATCGGAAATCATGAGACCATGGTTTTGGGAAATGATTTGCGATACGTGAAGAAGAAATATACTCAATTGGCGGATACTTTAGGAATGACCTATCCGGAGCTTTGGCAGAAAAGCGAGTTGGGACACTGGTTGAGAACTCGTAACTCGATACAAGTGGTCGGAGATAACCTGTTTGTCCATGCCGGGTTGAGCAAGGAATTTTTGGACAGGAATTACGATATCCCTACCGTGAATGAGATCGTGAGCGATGGACTCTTCTTAACGAAAAAAGAACGTAATGCAGATAAAGGCTCCGATCTTTCTTTTATGTTCGCTACGTATGGACCGATCTGGTATCGGGGTATGGTACGTAGTGCGGATAAGTATCACCCGTTAGATCGGGATGATTTGCGGAAAATATTAGAGAAATATAATGTGAACCGTATCTTTGTAGGGCATACGATATTCGATGATATCACGACTTTCTACCATTACAAGGTAATTGCCGTGAATGTCGATAATCAAGAAAACAAGGAGAAGAGCCGAGGCCGTGGTGTCATGATCGGGAAAGACGGCTCTCTGTTTGTCGTATATGATTCGGGAAAACAGGAGCCGTTGTTCACCGATTGATTGCTAAAAACGTATGGCCAAGGCCGCTCCGAACGCATGGTTATCCGGTTGATAGAACGGCGAGGTCGCAATGACAGTGGCGCTCTTTTTCTTGTCTAATCGGAATAATTTTCGGTTGACCGGCAATAGCCAGTAACCGATATGTGCGCTCAATATGCCAAAACCCGCTCCCGCTACCACATCGTTCAACCAATGCCGATCGTTGTAAAGCCGTAGAAAAGTTACGCCTCCGGCTACCAAATAGGCACCGATTCCATATCCGATCCCATATTCCGACCGTACCAATTCCGCTCCCATGAAAACCGTGGCGGTGTGTCCCGAGGGGAAAGAGTTTTGGGCTGAGGAATCGGGTCGTTTCTCATCGACAAAGTACTTTGTCCCATTCACCAATATGCCCATGGTCAAATAAGAGGTGGTTGTGACGATCAGCCGCTCTTTGAACGAGTGTTTGGCTTTCACACCTACTAATCCTAACCCTACGTATGAGATGACCGGCAGGTATTGGATGTAATCGTCGGCATGGAAGTAGTGTTCTCCCCGGAGGTTGGTCATGCCGTCTCGCACGGAATTGTCGACAGATCGTAGAAAGCCATTGCTTATGCCCCATGATCCAACCGCTATTAAGGAAGCCGGAAGTATAAGTTGCTTTATCTTGAATCGTGTAGTCCTGTCTTCGCAGGAATAAGTAAGACTATCCGTTGCTTCTCTTCCATCTGCCCATAAAAGATTCGGGATTAAGAGAAGAAGCAATCCGAGTACGCTGGTTCGCATTTTTTTGCTATATGAACTGGGTAAAAAGATATCGTTTACTTTATGATGGTTTGGACTTGCCCGTTCTTGAAAAATAAGTAAAAAGAACTGCTGTACATCCATTGTATCTCGCCATTGGTTTCTAGTATGGATTGAGGTTTGCCAAACGCCAATCTGCACTCATCCTCGTTCATGCCCTTTATGGGCTTACGGATGCTGATTGCGTCCCAATGCGTGATCTCGGATAATTGGTTGGTCGAGATGAAATCGAATAGTTTGTTTAGCACAGACGATTCGCTTTGCGTGAAGTCTTCCATCGTTTGTTTATGCGCTGCCTTTTTGTCTGGCGTCAACTTTTCGAGAGGGGTCACTTTCTTCATCACGAAAGCCGGCGATTCGATCAGTACATCCGATATGTAGTAAACCAATTTTTGATCCGCTACACGGAAATTGACACGGCAATAATACGTGTTCTCAAATCCGGAGCCGGCCAGCGACCCGATGATCCAATCGCAGCGAAAGCTCTTGCCTTTATCGTTTCGGTCGTTTATCCCTTCTTGAAGTTTCGGACATACGTTTTCCACCGTCCATAATAACGTGTTGGCGTAAATCTCCTCATCGGAGAGCTTATCGAAGGTGATGAAACCATTGACAACATATTTATTACCATCCACACTTACCGGATAGGTATTCCCGATCTCCACGAATGTCTGAGCTACCAGCATGGAGATTTGGAATAGGAATGTGATTGAGAATAAAAATCGTGACATATATCTTGAAATGTTTAAGATCATGCAAAAACGTCTATGACTTGTCTTCTATCGTTAGGTAAGTCATAGACATCTTTTTTGGGGTGACTTTTAGAATGCAACGCCTAAACGTAGCATGATATTGCTGGTATAAGCCTCGCTATCGGTAGCAGCCTCCACGAATCCACGTTGGAAAGTGAAGTCAAGGTTGAAACGGTCATACCATATTCCGAATCCGATGTTCATGCCTGCGTCGAACCGGTTCCATTCTATATCCAACTCATCTTCCCAGTCGCCCATGCTGATGCTCTCGCCATCGTATTTCATCTTGCCTAAATAGTCAAAGCTGATGAACCCTCCGATATGGCCGTCGATGAAAAAGTCATCCGTTATCCCATATTTCCAGCCGAAAGTGAATGGAGATACTTGGAGGTTGTTCGTCATGGTTTTTAGTTCATCTATTTTCCAGCCTCTCGATCCCAATCCGAAATCCATGCCCCAGTAAGCGCCGATGTTCGTGATCGGCTTTTGAAAACCGACAGCGAAATTATAAGCCGCTTTTCTCCCCATGCCTTCCGTGCCGTCACCGGCGAATCCAGCCATATTCAGTCCGCCTCGTAAATACCACATGGTCTCGGAAGGGCGTTGTGGAGTGGATTCAATCCCAACGCTGCGGGATGATACGATCTGCGCTTGTATGCCGGAACATACGAGGAGCGTCATTACAAATAAAAGTAAACTCTTTCTCATCTTTGAAATCAATTTATAGTTAGTAATCTTTATCTTTCCAGCCGTTTATGGGCTTACAGACAGGATCGGTCAATCCGAGATCTTGCGATAGACCGTGCTCTGATATTCTTCGTAGACGATCCCCTCTTCCATATCCATATGTTTATGATGGTACTCGGTGACCAATTGGGAAGAGGTCAGTTTCTTCACTGTTACGACCTCTTCTTCATCGTACTCGTAGTCACGCATATAGATCTTACCTCCTTTGTACGTCCATGTTCCTTCCAATCCTCCGTGCCACTGGCCATAATACCTTTCATACGATTCAAAAGTTCCGTCTTCGTTGAAGACAATCTTGAAGTCATCGTCTGGTTCGTCCTCCCATTGTTCGACAATTTCCTTGTTTTCTTTATACCAACCGGAAAGAGACACACTTTCCCATGTGCCGATCAAGTCATTGGAAGAACCAATGTTATCATCGGAACAAGACGTGAGACTGATGGGCATAAGCATTATGATGCCTAGCAGCCATAAAAGATAAATTCTTCTCATGCTTCTTCTTTTATTTCATTACAGTATTTATTTCACTACGGCCGAGATCTTTTCCCGGTCGTTGGTGGTAAGAGTCTTTTCCATTCGGATCCACTCTAAGTCGGAGCTATCGGCTGTTTTCCAGTTCTCGAAGGTTGCCGGATAGCCGACGACAGTAATCAGATATCCCGTACCTTCATCGTTTGTCCTGAAGTTGAACGTGGCGGCAACGATCACGTCTGCGTCATGTTTTTGCGAAGACATATAGACTGCGTAACTGCGGATATTCACGATATCTCCTTTCATCTCCCCTTCCGCTTGTTCCTTGGTCAAAGTCCATTCATCCCGGATGCGTCCCTTGGTTTTATCTACTTTCAGTTCCACGGTTAGCGGTTTTACGTAGGCGTTGGATGTCACGTCTAGCAAGCGTGCCTGGGTATCTTGTATCTTTACCTTGTCTCTTTGAGCATACGCCCCCGTGCATATTAGCGCAAGCAGTGCCGTGGTTAGAATTTGTCTTTTCATCTTTTTATAAGCTCATATTATCGTTAATTGTAATTTGTTTTTACGGTACAAATATAGAGGTAAATATAGGAGTTAGTGGGTAAATTGGTGATTCCAAATGATTTATATAATTGTATCCTATATGGATACACTAGCCATGTTAGTAAGATGTCAGATCTGTCTTGACAGCTTCGGAGAGGTCTCGGAAGAAATCGTGCCGCAAGATGCAAGAAATTCGCCAAAGTAAGTAAGTGTCAATGCTTTCTTTGTCGAATATCTTATATACGTTCGGTCGGGTACAGCACAATTGCGTAGCGAACCAAGTGATCGTGTGACCTTGGTCGCGGAGCGTATGCTCAATCAGCTGTCCGATGTGGATCATGGTTAATTTCTCATGATACCCGATTCCCTTTGGTGGTTAATTGTTGGAAAAAGGAAGCCTATATACAAGGAAAGCGTGGGAATCTTACCTTTGCCCGTCCCGTACTTCAAGGCCTTCGCATTGCCCACTCCCCGAGAACGAGCAACGCAGAAAGCCCACGCCGATATGTACAACAAACCATACGCCCTTTTGGTAAAGGACATATCGGTGTTTGTATGGACACACCACACGAGGACGTCTTTGTTGCTGTTAGTCATTTCGAGGAGTCAAAAGTTGCGAAGTTTTGAAATACGAAAGACAAACGCCAATAAACGTCTTCTTATAAATAAACCTTTCCCCCGGCTTCCACCCTAGGGCTTTCTGCTGAGGAATTTGTGACAAATATAGGAATAAAAAAGAATGAAGAACGATTCCGGGGGGATAAATATGCGGGAAATTATAGGAAAAGTTTAGGCGGTGTAACTTTCCCTTTGGTAAAACAACTGTTCTTATAGGACTGCAACTAGCCTTGCAGCATTACTGCAACCCACGTGCAGTGACACTGCAACCGGCGTGCAGTACTACTGCAAGGCGGGTTGCAGTAAAAGTAGGTTATGGGATCGCTCAGACTCTCCAATTAGGTTGCGTCACATATTCGTCGAAGGATGGATCGGGAAGGCCCGCTTTGGAAAAGATGGCATTGATTCGTTTCTGCTCCTCGGGAGATGTGAGGTACTCCCCTTTCTGGGCATAATAGAAAATACGTTCGCAACTGAACACTTGCATCACCCGTTGTCGTACTTGCGGATAGAGAGAGCGAGGTACGTCATCGAATAAGTGGTTCATACCCCGGGCATAGCGTAACGGTGTATCGGAGCGGTAATGTTTGCAAGGTTTTCCAGTGGTTACTTTCGCCACGTATGTTGGGGTGACGCAAGAGACGGCGGAGTAAGGTTCCGGTTGTTCCTCGTTCATCTTGGCTGCATGTCTGCGCAAGCAATGGCCGGTTTGTGTACATTGTTCGTCCGTGGCGTAACAATACGTGTAATCGTAAGGTATGTCTTCTGCTTTCATATTTGTGTTTTTATGGTTGATTGATGTTTTGTGCCCGACATTCTTCCGGCAAGATCGCTAACGCCCTGTTCTCGTTCTCCTCCATGATCTCCCGCTCGCCGGGGCCTTTGTCGTTGATACCGCAAAGATGCAGGATGCCGTGGATGATGGTGCGGTGTAGCTCCTCGTCGTAGTCCGTGTGGAAAGTCTCCGCATTTGTCCGGACCGTATCGAGGCTGATGAACAGGTCGCCCGAGATCTTGTTTCCCTCCGTATAATCGAAGGTGATGATATCCGTGTAATAATCATGTTGGAGGTATTGGCGGTTTACCTCCAAAATCTTCTCGTCCGAGCAGAAGATATAACTGATATCGCCTGTCTTCTTGCCGTAGGTCTCGGCCACCGCCTTGATCCATCCGCTGACCGCTCTTTTCTTGATTGCCGGGAGTTGGATATCCTCGGCGTAATATGCTATTGCCATAAATTGTTACTCTTGATAATTTGAAAATGTGATTATGTTACGCGGCAAAAGTACGATAAAAACAAATGACAGGTTCGTGTTTGCCGGTATAAATGTGTTTTTTATGGATTTACGCGGGCTGTTAAAAGAATAGATACGCCATCGCTATCGCCGCTATCGCTCCGGCCAGATCCGCTAATAAGGCGCACTGTACCGTATAACGGGTATTACGGATGCCTACGCTGCCGTAATAAAGAGCGACTACATAGAAGGTCGTATCGCAAGAGCCCTGTACGATGGATGACAGGCGGCCTACGAAAGAATCCGCCCCGTAGGTATTCATCGCGTCTAGCATCATGCCCCTAGCCCCGCTTCCGCTCAGCGGTTTCATTAGCATCGTCGGCAATGCCTCTACGAAATCCGTATTCAAGCCCATCGCCGCTACTCCCATACGAACCCCCTCGATAATGAAATCCATCGCTCCCGAGGCCCGGAAAATACCGATGCCGACCAAGATCGCCACGAGATAAGGAATGATCGTTATAGCGGTTTGGAAACCCTCTTTCGCCCCTTCGATAAAAGCGTCGTACACGTTGATCTTTTTCCGCGTACCGCTGATGATAAATCCGCAGATGATGGTGAAAAGAAGCGTATTGGCGAACAAGGTCGAGTACAAGGAAACCTGCTCCTGCTCCATGGAATTGAACAACCAGACCAATCCTCCGATAAATAACCCCAATCCTCCGAAAAACAACACGAGGTTCCGTTGCAAGATATTAATCTTTTGTCGTACGCAAACCGCCAAGATCGCTACCAAGGTGGACGTGAATGTAGCCAGCATGATCGGTAGGAATATATCCGACGGATTCGCCGCTCCCATCTGTGCTCGGTACATCATGATGGTGATTGGGATCAAGGTCAGTCCCGAGGCGTTGATGCAAAGGAACATGACCATCGAGTTGCTTGCGGACTCTTTCTTGGGGTTCAACTTCTGCAATTGTTGCATAGCCTTCAGTCCCATTGGCGTGGCGGCGTTATCCAGCCCCAGCAAGTTCGCCGAAAGGTTCATGAAGATCGATCCCGTCACCGGATGGTCTTTCGGGATATCCGGGAATAGCTTGCTGAATACCGGGGCGGCCAGCCGTGCGAACGCTTGGATCACTCCTCCTTTCTCCCCGATCTTCATAATTCCCAGCCAAAGCGACAAAATCCCGGTAAGTCCCAAGGAGATCTCGAAGCCTGTCTTAGCCGAAGCGAAAGAAGCATTGATAATCTCGGTAAAAACGGTGGTATCCCCGCCGATAACCAGTTTACCTACGGCCACGACGAAAGCGATTAGGAAGAAAGCGATCCAAATATAGTTTAGTACCATAATAAATATATATTGGTCACAAATTTAGGAATTAATTGCCAATTGATTTGTATTTTTGCTTTTTGAATTACAAATAGATCCAAGATGAAGATACTAGTGACATACGACATGTTCCGCGAGGGATTTGCCGAGTTGGAAAGTAAGTACGAGGTTACCTTTCCCGAGGGAAGAGATTTTACGTATGAAGAGGTTTTCGAGATGATACCGGAGTACGACGTGCTCTGCTCCATGTTCGATTTCCCGGTAAACAAAGAATTGATCGACCATGCGCCGAAGTTGCGGCTGATTGCTAATTACGCCGTAGGTTATAATAATATCGATGTGGCCTATGCCCTCGAGAAAGGCTTGACGGTGGCGAATACGCCTGATCCTGTCACGGCCCCTACCGCTAATATCGCTTTAGGCTTGATGCTGGATACTGCCCGGCGTATCACGGAATGTGATCGTAAGCTGCGTACGCTTGGTAAGGATATGAAGGTTGGTGTACTGGAGAATCTCGGTATGCCGGTAACCGGACAGACCTTGGGGATTATCGGTATGGGGCGTATCGGCAAGGCCTTGGCGAAGCGGGCGAATGCTTTGGGCATGGAGGTGATCTACCACAATCGGCGTCAACTTTACATCGAGGACGAGACCAAATTGAATGTTACCTACGTCTCCAAGGAAGAGCTTTTGGCGAAAGCCGATTTCGTATCCTTGAACGCTCCTTATACTCCCGATACCTATCACATCATCGGCGAGGAGGAGTTCAAGCAGATGAAACCTTCCGCTATCTTGATCAACACGGCCCGCGGTCCGTTGGTAGACGAGCATGCCTTGGTAAAAGCCTTGCGGGAAGGTACGATTCATGGTGCCGGTCTGGATGTATTCGAGTTTGGAGACTATCCTCTCCCCGAGTTATTGGAAATGGACAACGTGGTATTAACCCCTCATATCGGCACCCAGACGATGGAAACCCGTATCATCATGGCTCGCACGGTATGCAACAACGTGATTGGTTTCTTGGAAGGCGACCGTCCCGTATCACGGGTACTCCGGCCATGACAGCGGCGTTTATCCGTCGGAATGATTTTTGGGATACCTTGAAGTTATCCGAATGTTTGATGGGGCATAAACACGATTTGATGCATAAGGCGGTTGGGTGGATGCTGCGTGAGGTCGGCAAAAAGGAGCGGCAGACGCTTACCGATTTCTTGGAACGCAACGCTACTCGTCTTCCTCGTACGGCGCTTCGTTACGCTATCGAGCATTATCCGGAACCCGAGCGGCAATATTTTCTAAAGAAGAAATAACATGGATACAAAGACCATCTCTTTACTTCGTGAATGGGCGAAAACGTACAATACGGAATCGTTTATCAAGGATGATCCGGTTCGATTCCCCCATCGGTTTACGGAGAAACGGGATATTGAGATATCGGCTTTCCTGACGGCGTGGATCTCTTACGGTCGCAGGGCGCATATTCTCCAAAAAGCGGAAGAGCTACACCGGCTGATGGGCGAAAGTCCTTACGAGTTTATCCGTACCGGAGAGACTTCTTTCGCTCCCCTACGGAACCGCCCGGTTCGCAGGCGGGATACCTTTTACCGTTTTTATACCTATCATGATCTGCATCTCCTTTGTTGTCGCCTAAAGGATATATACGATACCTATGACTGTATGGAAGACGCTATGGCCGCCGCCGGTCCTTGCGAAGATCCTATCTTGCGGTTGCAACAACTTTTTGCTGATCTCAATGGCATTCCGGTCTTGCACGGGACTTCCGCTTGTAAGCGTCTGGCGATGTTCTTGCGTTGGATGGTGCGTACGGATGGTATCGTCGATCTCGGTATCTGGAGAACAGCCGTGCATCCCCGCCAATTAATCATCCCGTTGGATACGCATGTGCACCAGATCTCCTTGCGCTTGGGCTTGACAGGCCAAAAAACCGCTACCCTTCGTACGGCCCGTGAGATAACGGACGCATTGGCGAAAGTCTTCCCCGATGATCCTTGTCTGGGGGATTTCGCTTTATTTGGCTACGATATAAATCAAGAATAAAAAGATATGAACTATAATATAAAAACAGAATACGGTTAACGATAATTAGCATACTCATG
>NZ_SRYM01000035.1 GCF_004793765.1 Parabacteroides distasonis
AACTATATTTCAATAATTTCAAAGAACTTTTTCAGATTTTAATGGGACAGTAGTGATGATGACCAGTAATTTGGAGAAGATCTCCGAGCATGGTTTCAATACGGTCCGTATCGTTAAGGCGATGGAGGAATTGCTGAAAGACCGAAGAGGTAATCTTACGCTTACCAACATAAACGGATTATGCCGGATTGCCTTGGATAAATTGAAGAAAACGTATGAGCAGGATATTCAAGAGAAGAATATCCGGATTGTTTTCGATAATTTGACGCTGTCTTTGATGATGGAGGTAAACGTGGAGCAGTTCAGTAAGGTTCTGGCCGGGATATTGAAAAATTCCATGTATGCCCTGTTGAAGAAATCGGAGACTGTGACTTTTAGTCCGGAGATATTCCTTGGATTGAAAGTCAATAAGGATATGCTGGAAATAACGATCCGGGATAATGGGTCCGGTATCGACGAGAATATAAAAGATAAGATATTCTCTCCTTTCTTCACGACAAAGACAACGGGGGAAGCGGCCGGCGTAGGGCTTTACCTATGCCGTGAGATCGTGCAAAACCATCGGGGAACCATCGAGGTGGAGAGTAAGAAAGGAGAATATACCCAGTTTCTAATTACGATCCCTGTATATCAACCGAAAACAATTACACCGCCTAAAGAGGAGGAATAGATATGGAAGACCAGAGTAAGGAAATAGAACGGCTACGTTTGCAAGTGAAGAACTTAGAGAAATTATCTTCTTTAGGTATGTTGAGTGCCGGGATCGCGCATGAGATCCAGAATCCGCTCAACTTTGTCATCAATTTCAGTAAGCTGTCCTCTAAGTTAGTGGATGACTTGGAAGATATTTTAGAAGAAGAGAAAGATGTCTTGCCTCCGGAATCTTGGGAGAAGCTGACCGCCTTGCATGAGGAGTTTAGCGAGATCGTTAACGATTTGCATGGTAACTTGAAGAAGATCGAGGAACATGGAAACCGGGCGACAAGTATTATCCGGGGTATCTTGCTTTATTCCAGAGGGAAGGATGACGAGTACATCCCTACGGATATCAAGAATCTGGTGAAGGAATATGTTTGGTTGGCTTATCATTCGATGCGAGCGAATTATAAAGGTTTCAATATCGCGATCCGGGAGCATTACGAGGAGGGGCTTCCGATGCTGAAAGTGATCCCGCAGGATTTGAGCCGTGCGGTATTGAATGTCATGAATAACGCTTGCTACGCGGTCTATAGTAAATCCAAGCTCTCGCCGATCGGGTATGAGCCGGTTATATCCGTGGATCTACGGAAGGAGGGAGATTCTTTAAGATTAAGTATCGAGGATAATGGTATCGGTATGCCGGAGAATATCCGGGAGCAGATATTCTCTGCGTTTTTCACTACGAAACCGGTGGGAGAGGGAACTGGCTTGGGGCTATCTATCACTCGATCCATTATAGAGGAGAAGCATGACGGGAAGATAGAGGTGGAATCGAAAGAAGGCGAGTTTACCCGTTTCATATTTCTTATTCCATTAACGAAATAAACAGAAGAATTATGGCGATCAAGATATTAAGCGTAGACGACGAACAGGATCTGGAAGCGTTGCTAACCCAATATTTCCGTCGGAAGATCCGTAAGGGAGAGTATGAGTTCTCCTTTGCCCATAATGGCTTGGAGGCGTTGAGGATGATGTTGGACCATCCGGACTTTGATATCATATTGAGCGATATCAATATGCCGGAGATGGATGGCTTGACATTGCTGACGAAGATTAACGAGATGCGTAACCCGGCCTTGAAATGTATCATCGTATCGGCTTATGGGGATATGGAGAATATTCGTACCGCCATGAACCATGGCGCTTTCGACTTCGCTACCAAGCCGATCGATATGGAGGATCTGGAACGTACGATCGAGAAGGCGGTCGAGCAGATTTCTTTTATCAAGGAGGCCCAAAAGGAACATCATCAGCTAGAGGAGATACAATACGACTTGAACGTGGCACGTGAGATACAGCAATCGATCTTGCCGAAGCAGTTCCCTCCGTTCCCGCAATATAAGCAATTCGATCTTTATGCGACCATGAACGCGGCGAAAGCCGTGGGGGGTGATTTCTATGATTTCTTCTTGGTGGACGATAATCATCTGGGTTTTACGATCGCTGATGTGTCGGATAAAGGGATTCCGGCCGCTATTTTCATGGCGATCAGCCGTACGGTGATCCGTGCTACGGCGCTTAGGCAGCTTTCCCCGGCGGTTTGCATGAAGGAATCGAATGATCTATTGTGCCGTGAGAGTGTCAATGGGATGTTTGTCACTACTTTTTATGCGATCTTGAATATCCATACGGGCGACGTGGTTTATTGCAATGGGGGGCATAATCGTCCGGTTTGGATTCGTAAGAACGATAAGGTATCTCTTTTGCCGATGACTGGTGGGATGGCCTTGGGAGTCGTGCCGGGATTAGCTTATAAAGAACAATCCTTGAAACTGGAAGCGGGAGACAGCTTGTTCCTCTATACGGATGGAATCAGTGAGGCGATGAACCTGCGGAATGAGCAATATGGAGATATCCGTTTGGTAGAGGCTTGTAGCTCCGTGAAGAACCAATCCCCCAAATCCATGATCGAAGGTATATCCGAATCCGTCCAATCATTCGTGAACGGCGCTACGCAGAGCGATGATATTACGATGTTGGCGCTGACTTATAAAGGGCAGATTTTATGAGAACGAGGGTGTGACGGATTTAGAAGTGACTATTCGGAAATGTTACTGATTGTAATTACTAAATTTAAAAGAGAGCCGTGTCAAACTCTATTCTTGAGTAATGACACGGCTCTTTTTGTTCTGATCATCGGATGAGAGGCTGATTAGCATCATTCGGAAGGCTTCCAGTCCTTCATTTGTTCTATGATATAGGCTATTGCTTCCTCGTCTGAGTCGTAAACATGATATTCTAAGCTGACGTTTTTATCAGGTGATAGCTCTTCTTGATAATAGAACTCACTTTTTGGGAAGATTGTATCATCGTCAGCGATATCATCCGGATAAAGGATCGTTGCGTGTAATAGATTGTCTCCATCCGTTTTTAAATAAAAACGACCACCTAGCTGCTCATGTACCAATAGCTGATCGGGGGTGATTAATCCATTTCCTTGAGATTCATACATGTATTTATGTCCGACAAGTAATAGTATGTTCCCTAGTCCTTTCTCTCGTTGATAAGCGTTCCATTTCTGCCATAGAGTGTCTTTGCTACTTATCTGTATTGGAATATATAGCTTACTGTCATGGAACCAAATAGTTGAGGGCGAATCAGTAAGATAGGATTTCCCTTCTTGCATTATTTCTGTCGAGCCATCTTTCTTTGTAAATGTCTTGGATGTCTTTATTGAGAAGAATCGGTTTTCCATTGTTACTCGAAATTCTTCTCCACTCAGTTCATCGTCTTTATCGCATGTACAGAAAAAGACCAAGGAGAACATAGATAGCATGAGGTATTTAAATAGTGATGTATTCATAATTAAAAGGATTATTTTAACATATAACGTTCTGTGTCATAAGTGGTATTTGATACCCAATCGCTATAGGAGCTAGCCTCGAGCCATAAATAATCATACGAGCCATCGTATCCCCAGTTCATTCCTAATTGATGTGTCGCATTTGTTAGATTTTCTCTCTCATAAGTGAAAGTGTATCCTATTATGTTTCCAGCTTCGTCACGCTCGTTAGAGTCATTTCCTAGATTGTCTGTACCGACCCAACCGAAGGTGCTTGTCGTGGTTGTTGTGATTTTCTTATATCGGTCACAAATGAGAGTATGTCCGGCATCTTTATTGAATATGGAGATAACAGTTGGTATATTATTATACAACTGAGTTATGATGTATGAATAGTCGATGTCCTTGACTGTATAGTTGTATCCTAATTGGTTTAAGAAATCAGCTAAATAATATCTGTTTGAGCCACTCTCATTTATTCCATATTTAGTGTTGATCTGCTGCCCTACATATCCGATGAATATCGCTGCTGCCGCTTGTCCTGAACTAGCACTTTGGTTTTTTGCCATTTGATTCCATACCGTAGAACTATTACCTGTGTAGGTGTAGGTATTATTGCTACTGTTATAAGTGGCAGTGGTTACTGTAGAAACGGGCTTGTTATTTTTGTAATGTAGATAATACAAATATTGCGCTCCGGCTATGGCTGTACATCCCGCGGGACAGTGGCTTCCGGAAGTGCCATATTTGTAAGGAACATATTCGTTCCAAGGCGAATCTTGTCCCCAATTTGTTTTTATTATGTGACCAATGTTTGTGGTACTTGTTTTAGGTGCGCTTGTGCTAATTAATTCCCAATAACCGGATCCCGGGCTTAGTGCTGCGGCTTTCGGGAGCGTTTCCAAAACCTTTGGGTTGATTTGGATTGAATCCGGGTTTATCTCTTTGTTGCTTAAAGTGATGGCTTGCCATAGGTTGTATGTGTTTTCTTGTGTGTTTTCTATTTGTTTTATGAAAAATAGCTCTTTTTCTAAACTATTGAGATAGGCAAGAAGCGCAGGATTCATGCTCGTGGTATCACTTATATTAAATTGCCCTGTGTCGGAAGAGGCCATGACTAAAGGAACTCTATGATCGGTGGAGAGTAATTCCCAACCATCCTCGTAATTAGCAATATACATGATAGTATCCTCTTTGTATATGTAAGGAGTCAATGTATAACTTGTCAGGACACGGGCCTGCTTTCCTTGAAGTTTAATTTGGGAAATATAATTTCTTAAATCTTTGACAATTGCAGGTTCATTTTCGCTTATGGATAAATTCCCGGATTTTGTTTGAGTAATATTTTGCGTACCGATCATGTCCAAATCTTCCGATAAGTTAGTACATGAAGATAAGCCTGCTAATAATGTGAAGGTTAATAATGTTTTTTTCATGATGATTTAATTTAAAAGATTAATCTTATAGCCTTTTACATAAATGGAGTTTATTCTTTCCTCTTGGCTGCCGCCTTCGCCGCGCCGACGCGCTGGTTGTAGAGGGCGGTGGTCTCGTCGATAAGGGCGTTCAGCTCGTTGACGAAGCGGGCGGTCTCGGCGGTGGGAGCCGCTACGCTCTGCACGAAGGCGATCGTGGTCATATCATCGTAAAGGTCGTCCATACGTAGGCGTACGACCGCGCTCGCCTCTTTGATGGAGGCTGCCCTGTTGCCGGTGCGCTGGGCGGTCAGTTTCGCGTATTCGTCGTTCGCCGCACGGAGGCTATCTAGTATCTCTTTCAGCCCCAATGTCTGTATCAGCGCCGGAACCCCCTCCTTGTCGAGATCTAGCAAAAGACCCTGTATCTGCGCCGTCTCTTGCTGGTTGGCCGATTTATAGATGCCGATATAGGGTTTGATAATATTGTAGACAGTCTGTGCCGCCGTGCGTTGCGCCTCGATGGGGCTTTTCCTCATTTGTGACACCGTGGTAGTGAGATAGACCGAGAAGTCGTCGCGTTGTTTATCCAAGTCTAGCAACTGGGCGGTCTCGTCGCTGATGTGGGATTGGTTCACGAGGTCGGTCATTAAGACTTGATCCTTCTCGAAGGCCGCCTTTTGCGCGTCGGTGATGCCTAGCGGGTTATTGTCCAGACTGATCTCGTCGGGGCTTTCGGAGTCACCACCTCCCCCTCCGGCAGCGAACGCCAGCCGGTAGAAGGCGTTCATGAAGTTTGTGTACTCTGCGTTGTTCAATTTAGTCAGGCCCGCGGGTTTGATTTTCGTGTATGTTCCCATTTTTTTTGTATTTAAGGTTTAACTTATTGTTTGTCCTCAGTGGCTAAAGGTAGGAATTAATTTGGATACTATGCTTATTTGGTAAATAATAGTCGCTGCCGGAGTCGGAACGGTAGCGAAGTGGGGGGCGAGGGGCGCCATACGTTTCGCTTTGCTTTGGAGTCGTGCGGCGGGGGTCGCCGTGCGTTTCGCTTAGCTTTGGGGTTATGCGGCTAGGGTCGCCATGTGCTTCGATACCGTTCCGACTCCGGCGGCGGGGGCCGTTCATCATCTTCTTAATGGTTGTACATATCCTTATTATAAAAATCCAGCACCTTGATCGCCATATCGTAGGCCGCTTGTGCCGGGCTTTCCGGATTGATCTCTATCGCTTGCAGGTAGCTGTTGAGGGCTAGGCGTATGTTGCCTAGTTTATAATGAGCTTTTCCGAGGAGAAACCAAGCCTCGTCGGATCTCGGTTGCTCCGTGAGGTAAGCGTCCAAGAGCCGGATCGCTTCTTCTAGTTTATTCTCTGAAATAAGTCGCTTTATCTCTTCCATATTTTTGAATAGCTTTTTGATTTTGTCCCGCGAAGGTAAATAGAAACGCATGACTATATATATAATGTATAGGAAAAAACGCTTTTTTAGTGATCGATATACTGCGTACGTTAATTATTTGTGTAAGTTTGCACCCGATTTCTAACCAGCAAAAAATAGATATGCAAAAGAATTTGGTAATAGTGGAGTCACCCGCCAAGGCAAAAACCATCGAGAAGTTCCTCGGAAAGGACTATAAGGTTATGTCTAGCTATGGTCATATCCGCGACTTGAAAACGAAAGATTTCAGTATAGACCTCGAACACAATTATGCCCCGGAATACGTGATACCCTCTGACAAGAAGAAACTCGTGACCGAATTGAAGAACGAAGCGAAGAAAGCCGAGCAGGTTTGGCTGGCTTCCGATGAGGACCGGGAGGGAGAGGCCATTTCTTGGCATTTATATGAGGTATTAGGATTGAAACCTGAGAATACGAAACGTATCGTTTTTCATGAGATTACCAAGAACGCTATATTACATGCGATCGAGACACCGAGAGATATCAATATCGATTTGGTGAACGCACAGCAAGCCCGTCGTATCTTAGACCGTATCGTGGGGTTCGAGCTATCCCCCATTCTTTGGCGTAAGGTGAAACCGGCTTTATCTGCGGGGCGTGTGCAATCAGTCGCCGTGCGCCTGATTGTAGAGCGGGAACGAGAGATCAACGAGTTTGTCTCGGAGGCTGCTTACCGTGTGATCGCTAGTTTTATTTTGCCGGATGGTACGACAATCCTCAAGGCGGAGCTGAACCGTCGTTTGAAAGATAAGGAAGAGGTGGAGGCATTCCTTGAATCTTGCAAGGACGCTTCTTTCACGATCGATGATATCTCGAAAAAGCCGGTGCGCAAGACACCAGCCCCTCCTTTTACGACATCTACCTTGCAGCAGGAGGCCGCCCGTAAGTTGGGTTATTCGGTCTCGCAGACCATGATGATCGCCCAACGCCTGTATGAGTCCGGATTGATTACCTACATGCGTACCGACTCCGTGAACTTAAGTGATTTGGCTTTGGGGACGGCAAAAGAAGCTATCTTGGATACCTACGGTGAGAAATATTATAAATTCCGTCAATATCATACCAAGAGTAAGGGAGCGCAAGAAGCGCACGAGGCGATTCGTCCGACCTATATCAGCAATGATGAGATAAGCGGAACCGCTCAGGAAAAGAGATTATACGAATTGATCCGCAAACGTACGATCGCTTGCCAGATGGCGGACGCTGAATTGGAGCGTACGACTATCTCCGTAGGCATCGGCGGTAAGAAAGAGAAGTTCGTGGCTATCGGTGAGGTCATTACTTTCGACGGTTTCCTTCAAGTGTACCGCGAGAGTTTTGATGACGAGAATGAGAAGGAACAGGAAAACGGCCTCCTTCCTCCGGTTACCTTAAACGAGGTATTGAGTATGAAGGATATCGTCGCTACCGAACGTTTCACGCAACGTCCTCCCCGTTATACGGAAGCAAGTTTAGTTCGCCGTTTGGAGGAATTAGGTATCGGTCGTCCTTCTACCTATGCGCCTACGATCCAGACGATCCAGAATCGAGAGTATGTCGTGAAAGGGGATAAGGAAGGGACGGAGCGTACTTATAATATTATAACCTTGGCTCAGCATACGGTCAAGCAAATCCAAAAGACAGAGATAGTAGGAGCGGACCGGAATAAGTTGATGCCAACCGATATTGGTACGGTCGTGAATGATTTCTTGATGGAGTATTTCCCGGGCGTTATGGATTATAACTTCACGGCGAGCGTGGAGAAGGAATTCGATGCCGTGGCAGAAGGCGAGATGGTATGGACGGATGCGATCGATAAATTCTATAAACTATTCCATCCGATCGTGGAAGAGGCAGCCTCTGTCCGTACGGAGCATAAAGTGGGTGAGCGTGAATTGGGTATCGATCCGAAGAGCGGTAAATCTGTTTTCGTGAAGATCGGTCGTTATGGTCCAGTCGTGCAGATCGGGCAGGCGCACCCAGAGGATAAAGAGGCTCCTAAACCTCAGTTCGCAACCTTGATGAAGGGACAGTCTATCGAGACGATTACCTTGGAGGAAGCCTTGAAATTGTTTGATTTGCCCCGTACGATCGGTGAATATGAAGGTAAGGTCATGGTGGCCGCTGTCGGACGTTTTGGCCCGTTTATCCGTCATGACGGAAAGTTTGTTTCCATTCCGAAGGACTTGAATCCATTGTCGATAACAGCCGAGGAAGCTATCGAGTTGATCGAGGCAAAAAAGCAAAAGGATGAGCAACGATTTGTCAAGAAGTTTGATGAGAATCCGGATATGGAGATCTTGAATGGTCGCTTCGGCCCTTATATCTCCTATAAGAAAAAGAATTACCGAATCCCTAAGACGATAGAGAAACCGGAGAATTTGACCTTGGAGGAATGTCAGAAGATAATTGCCGAGGCAGGAGAAAAACCTGCTGTGACGAAGAAACGTACGACACGGAAAAAGGCTTGAGAGGTTAAATGAAAGGGTATAAAAGCAAAAAGAGCTGCTCATTACGAGTGGCTCTTTTTAATTAACTAAACAGGGGAGTGTGTCATCTCCCCATTTTTCTAGTTGGAAAAAAGCTCTTTACATTCTTTCCGGAACCTCAATGCCTAATAAATCCATACCGGATTTCACGATCTTAGCAACATTAGCGGATAAGATTAAACGGAAGCTCTTTAATTCCGGATTCTCTTCGCGAAGAATGGAGAAATCGTGATAGAATTGATTGTATTCTTTTACCAGGTCATAAATGTAGTTGGCTACACAAGCCGGACTGTATAGTTTACCTGCCTCTTTTACGATCTGCGCATAATCGGCGATCATTTGGATCAGGTTCTCTTCTTTCTCAGAAATGGCGAAAGTAAGCGGTAACTGTTCCGGTAATACGATACCCTGTTCTGCGGCTTTGCGCAATACGGAACGGATACGGGCATAAGTATATTGGATGAACGGTCCTGTATTTCCGTTAAAGTCGATAGATTCTTTCGGGTTGAACGTCATATTCTTGCGAGGGTCTACTTTTAATATGAAATATTTCAAAGAGCCGAGACCCACGATACGGGCGATATTCTCAGCTTCTTCCGGAGTCATCTCATCCAATTTTCCTAATTCTTGGGAAATCTCACGTGCGGTACTGATCATCTCGGCCATCAAATCATCGGCGTCAACGACTGTTCCTTCACGGCTTTTCATCTTACCTTCGGGCAGCTCTACCATTCCGTAGGAGAAGTGTACCAATCCTTTACCGAACTCGAAGCCTAACTTATCCAATAAGATCGATAATACTTGGAAGTGATAATTCTGCTCATTTCCTACTACATAGATCATCTTATTGATCGGGTAATCATCGAAACGTAGTTTGGCAGTACCGATATCCTGCGTCATATAGACGGAAGTTCCATCCGCACGAAGCAATAATTTCTCATCCAGCCCGTCTTTTGTCAAATCAGCCCATACGGAGCCGTCTTCACGGCGATAGAAAATCCCTTTCTCTAGGCCTTCCATCACCTTACCTTTTCCTTCCAGATACGTTTGAGACTCGTAATAAATCTTATCGAAATCTACGCCCATCATCTTATAGGTCTCGTTGAACCCGGCGTATACCCAATTATTCATCATTTCCCAAAGCGCACGCACTTCTTTGTCTCCGGCTTCCCATTTACGAAGCATCTCACGGGCTTCCGCCATCAAGGTGGATTGAGCTTCGGCTTCTTCCTTGGTAAGGCCTTTCGCCTCCAGAGCATGGGTCTCCTCTTTTAATTTGTTGCTGAATAATACGTAAAAGTCACCGATCAGATGATCGCCCTTCTTTCCGGTAGACTCTGGGGTAGCTCCATTTCCCCATTTCTGCCAAGCTAACATGGATTTACAGATATGGATACCACGATCGTTTACGATATTCGTCTTTACGATCTGGTTACCGTTCGCTTTCATGATCTTCGATAAGCTGTATCCTAATAAGTTATTGCGGACATGGCCCAAGTGAAGCGGTTTATTTGTATTGGGGGAGGAATATTCGATCATAACCAAAGGCGATTGCTCGGTAACCGGAATGATACCGTAAGTGGGTTGCTCATTGATCGAGTTCAGTAAATCGATCCAGCAAGAGCAAGCGACCGTCAGGTTAAGGAATCCTTTGATTACATTAAATTCAGCTACTGCGGGCTCGTTTCTCAACAAGTACTCACCGATTTCCTGAGCGGTCTGCTCCGGAGATTTCTTCGACATGCGAAGGAATGGGAATACGACCAGGGTTAAGTGCCCCTTGAATTCTTTTTTCGTTTTTTGCAACTGCACTTGGCTAGCGGTGACATCCGCTCCGTACAGCTCTTTGATGCCGGCTATAATAGCTCCGGTAATCTGTTGTTCGATAACCATATTCGTCTAGATATAATTCGGATTTTACTTTATACGCGAAGGTACACAAAAAAAGGATACAATTTGCATTGTATCCTTCTTCTATAGAGAATAATGGTGTTTCTTATTTGATTAGTTCGTTCAATTCAGCACCAGCCTTGAATTTCACGGCTTTTCTAGCTGCAATTTCAATGGTTTCTTTAGTTTTCGGGTTAACTCCTTTACGAGCAGCTTTCTCTGATACAGAGAATGAACCGAAGCCAAGTAGAGCGACTTTACCGCCTTCTTTTAATTCGTTAGAAACTGTATCAACAAAAGCTTCTACTGCCTTTTTGGCATCCACTTTGCTGAGTCCTGATTTTTCAGCGACTGCATTAATAAACTCTGATTTGTTCATGATGGTTTGACTATTAATATATTAAACAAAACTATGATAACCGATAGACGGCTCCAAATGTAGTTTTATTTTGAAATATCACAAAAGAAAAAACTACTTTTTTTACCGATTTACATATGTTTTAGTATTATTATGGGCAAAAACGGCTAAAATATATTTACCTTTGCCGCTAAATTAACGTAGTATATGATGAATCAGACAAATTCGGGATTCTTGAATAGTGTCCCGCCGGTAACGAAAAATCTTATCATTATAAACTTGCTATTTTGGGTAGCCAGCCTTGCCCTGCCGAAAGTCGGCATCGATTTAGTGGATTTATTAGGGCTTCACTTTCCGGGGGCTACCGACTTCAAGGCTTATCAGATCGTTTCTTATATGTTCATGCACGATACCCAGTCGTTTGCGCATGTGTTTTTTAATATGTTCGCCGTTTATATGTTCGGTCGGGTATTGGAGAACGTATGGGGCCCAAAGCGCTTCTTGATTTTTTACTTCGTGACGGGTATAGGTGCCGGTTTGGTACAAGAGGCGGTATGGTTCTTTAATTTGCGGGATGTGATCTTCGCTAGTCAAGACATGATAAACTTGAATGGAGCCCAGATTATCAGTAAGAGCGAGTTCTTGAATTATTTCGTGACCATTGGCGCTTCGGGTGCCGTATTCGGAATCTTGTTGGCGTTTGCGATGATCTTCCCGAATGTTCCTTTGTATTTGATGTTCATACCGATTCCGATTAAAGCCAAATATTTTGTGATATTTTATGGTCTTGCCGAACTATTTATGGGAGTGGCTAGTTTTGGTGGTGATACGGTAGCGCATTTCGCCCATTTGGGGGGAATGTTATTCGGTTATTTTCTAATTCGTTATTGGAAAAAGAAAGATGCAGACAATGGACGGTATTTTTACTAATTTGAAGCGTACGTTTCAGTCGGGTAATATCCTGTCGAAACTGATCTATATAAATGTAGGTTTGTTTATCTTGATACGTTTGGCCAGCGTATTGTTTATGCTCTTTAATGTGCAAGGGGCGCCTTTCTTGCTGTATTTGCAGTTGCCGGCTTCTCCGGAACTGTTGCTCTTCCGCCCGTGGACGTTATTTACTTATATGTTCACTCATTTTGACTTCTTGCATATCTTGTTCAATATGCTTTGGTTATACTGGTTTGGGGGATTGTTCTTGAATTTCTTCAGTGAGCGGCAGTTAGGAGGCTTATACATATTGGGCGGTCTCGCTGGTGCGGCCTTGTTTGTCCTTGCTTATAATATTTTTCCTTATTTCCAGAACGTGGCTTCTTTTAGCTATTTGATGGGGGCTTCGGCATCTGTTATGGCGATCGTTTTCGCTGTGTCGTTTTACCGGAAGGATTTGGAGATTCATTTATTCTTGATCGGAAGGATCCAACTAATTTATTTGGCTATCTTTACGCTGGTGATCGATTTGTTGGCGATGACTTCTGATAATGCGGGAGGACATATCGCCCATATCGGCGGGGCTTTGTTTGGTATCTGGTTTGCTTCTTGTATTCGTAATGGAAGGGACTTGACCGCTCCGATGAATCGGTTGATCGACTGGTTTGTGAATTTGGGCAAACGGAAACCGAAGATGCGTGTGACTTATAAACGTAACGAGACGGATTATGAGTATAATGCACGTAAACATCAGGAGTCGGTGGAGCTGGATACGATACTGGATAAATTGAAACGTTCCGGTTATGAGAGCCTTTCCGCTGAAGAGAAAAAGCGACTTTTCGACGCCAGTAAGAAATAGCGAATATTTATGAAAATTCTACGGATTTTTCTTCAATTCTTATTCCTCGTAGCGAATGTGGTGGCTGTCGTATTGTTGATAGTCTCGGCTTATTCGGATCGGGTGTCTCCTGAGACGAGTATGATGTTATCCTATCTGGGGTTAGCCTTTCCTGTCTTATGTGTGGTCAATCTTTGCTTTGTTATCTATTGGTTGTTCTTATGGGAATGGAAGTTCTTATTGATTGGCATATTCTCTTTTTTGATATGTTGGGGACCTGTGAAACATTATTTCCCGTTTCACTCGCATAAAGATATCCCTCGGAAAGAGGTGTTGAAGGTGCTGACTTATAATGTGATGGCTTTTGGATACAAGAATCATACGAAGATCTCTCCGAACAAGATTATCCAATATATCGCTAATTCGGATGCGGATATTGTTTGTTTGCAGGAATATGCTACGGCTAAGTCAGAGAAAAGCCTTACTCCCTCTAAGATCTATGATGCGTTGAGCATGTATCCTTATCGTTCCGTTTTTTATCAGAGTTCCACGAAATTCCAGCGTTTCGGCATCGCTGTGTTTTCCAAATATCCGCTGTCGAATTCCCGGATGGTGAAATATGATTCGGATTATAATGGTTCTTCCGTACATGAGGTGAACATCAAGGGAAAGAAGTTAACCTTGATTAATAACCATTTGGAATCGTTTAAGCTGACGATGGAGGATCGGACTCGTTATTCATCCCTTATAAAGAGCTTTAGCTCAGATGGGTTGGACGATTTGAAAGGAGCGTTCGAGCAAAAGCTAGGACCTGCTTTCCGGATTCGGGCTAAGCAAGCGGAAGCGGTATCAGAAGAGATTAAGAATGCGAAAGGAGATTATGTCTTGGTATGCGGCGACTTTAATGATACGCCTATTTCATTTGCTCACCGTACGATCCAAGGGGATTTGAGGGATGCCTTTGCAGAGTCTGGCCGGGGAATGGGTATTACCTATAATCAAAATTTCTTCTGGTTCCGTATCGATAATATCCTGCATTCCCCGAACATGACCTCTATGAATTGTTCCGTGGATAAGGTTGCTTATTCAGACCATTATCCGTTATGGTGTTATCTGAAACTTGAATAAGAGAGTTTGATTATTCGGATTCTGCGTCCTGCGCTGCGTCGAATACGTCGGCGAACAAGTTCTCGACAAAGAAAAAGGTAGCGTTACAGAATAGTTTAGGATCTTGGATCAGTGCTATCGTATTGCTATCTCCATTATTGGCGATCACATCTTCCGCTTTATAAGTCTTGTACTTTTTATCGTTTAGCGGATCATACTGGTATACGATATCGCTTGCTTCGATCGTGTATCGATTGTCGAAGCAGGTGATACGCATTTTATATTTAATGATAGTCTTGTCCGTATCATTCAGCAACAATTCAACCTTAGAACTTACGAAGATGGTACCTTTGTTCTTATTCGAGTTTACATTAGATAAGAAGACATCTTTTCCGTAAGATTTTTTTGCCCATGCGTTAATAGCGTTGAATATTTCTAGTTTAGAAGTATTCTCGATCTCTACATCATCGCTATAGCATACCTTTCCGTTTTTCATGGGGGCACATTCGTCTACCTCGCCTTTATGCCCCTGTGCCATGACTAGCACAGGGAATATCATACTTATTAATAATAGAATCTTTTTCATAAATGCAACTCTCTTTTCGTTATTTGATCCATACATTTGTAATCTCGCCGATTAACATCGTTTGCTGTCCTTCGGAGGTCTCGTCTTGTTTGCGGCACTCGATAATAATCCATGGCGCATCGGCAGATGTGCCGGGTTTTGAGAAGGATAATCTGTACAAGTCGTTATTACCAATCGCTTTATATACGGGACTATCTTTGGATATGGAGATTGTACTGATCGTCTTACCGAACATATTGCCTATGCCTTTCCATTCAACGTTTGCGTCGGTCGTATTCCCATTTACGGTTTTGATCTGTAAAGTGTTGTCCGGTAACATCTGGAGGATCGTACCAGGTACCTTGTCGGCTTGGAACGCTACGAAACCTTCCATCGGTGTCACAGGTTGTGTTTCTCGCTGCGGAGCGGATATTGGTTCTACCGGTTTAATTGTCAGCGACTGTGCGCCTAATGCGTTGGCTGCGCTATCGAATGTCTTATTTGCGAAATCAATCGTAGCCTTACGGAATTTGCCGCTGATACGGTTTAATTTCGTTTTGCTCTTATTCAAGGCATACTCGTCCGTGATCCATTCCTCGGCTAGGTATTTCTCCGGCTCGTTTTGGTAAGACACGTTATATTCATATCGGATGCCTGTAAGTTGCAGGATACAAGCATGTTCCTTGCATTCAATGATGATACGGTATTTCATTATCGCCCTATCAAGGGATAAGGCTGTGCTGGAGAATACTACATACTCTTCCCCGATAATGGCGATCTCGCCTTTTGCCTCATTTTGATAAGCGACTCTACTTTCTTTTGTGTTAAAATTTTCTTGTCCCCACTTTACTAGTTGTTGGTAGATTTGTGCCTTGCTTAAAGAGGGGGCGTTAATCTCTCGGGTAAAAACGACTTTACCATCTACAACCGGAACGGCCCCTGCCAGATAGTGTTGATCCTCTTGTGCGAATAGCAGGGCGGGGATAAATAACAGAGCGAATAATAACTGTTTCATGGTATATTTTCCTTATTATTTTAGCCCCAAAGATATACATTTGCGTTTGAAATAAACTATGAGCGTGACAAATAATTATACTAATTGCTCTTTATCAAAGAAAAAAAGTCTATATTTGCACCCTGTGAAAAAACGAATATAAATAATGTAATAACATAAACCTAAGATTCAGATGCAAAACAAAGGATTTGTAAAGGTCTTCGCGGTGTTACTTACGCTTGTCTGTTTGTTCTATTTGTCGTTCTCGTTCGTGACGCAACATTACAACAGTAAAGCCGCTGAGTATGCGGGTGGAGATCCTGCGAAAGAGAGTGCTTATTTAGACTCACTATCTACTCAGAAGGTGTGGTTAGGCTATACGCTTAAGCAATGCCGTGAAATGGAAATTAGTTTAGGTCTTGACTTAAAGGGCGGTATGAACGTTGTCCTTGAGTTGAATGTGGCGGATGTAATCCGTTCGTTGTCTAACAACAACCAAGACGAGAATTTCAACAAGGCGTTGGATTTAGCTTATGCGCATCAAGCGACCAGCCAAAAAGATTTCATCGACCTTTTCGCTGAGGAGTATAAGAAGTTGGATAGCGGCGCACGTCTTTCCGCTATTTTCAGTACATTCGAGCTGAAAGATAAAATCACGCCCCAGAGTTCAGACGCTCAGGTTGTCTCTGTTTTGAAACAAGAGTTGCAGAGTGCGATTGATAACTCATTCAACGTATTGCGTACTCGTATCGACCGTTTTGGTGTGGTTTCTCCGAACATCCAACGTTTGGAGACCGCAGGTCGTATCTTGGTTGAGTTGCCGGGTGTGAAAGAACCGGAACGTGTTCGTAAGTTGCTTCAAGGTAGCGCTAACTTGGAATTTTGGGAAACGTATAAGTTGCCGGAAATCTATCAACAATTAGTTGCCGCTGATAATGTGTTGGCTACTATTCTAAGTAAGGAGGTTTCCGCTGATTCTGTAGTTACCGATAATGTTGAGAGAATCGCTGATGCCGCTGAAACGAATGTAAGCGAAGCTGATTCTTTATTGGCTGAGCTTGGTCAAAATAGTAAAGAGACTGAGGCTAACCAAAGTATGGAAGAGTTCGCTAAGCAACATCCATTATTTGCCTTATTGCAGATCAGCCAGTACAACGGTCAGTTGTCTCCGGGTTCTACGGTAGGTATCGCTCATGCGAAAGATATGGATAAGATCAGCGAATACCTGAACATGAAACAAGTAAAAGAGGTATTGCCTCGTAACTTGGCTTTGAAATGGGGTGTTAAGGCGATTGATGATAAGGAGCAGTTTTATGAGTTATATGCCTTGAAGGTAACGAACCGTGACGGAAGTCCTGCTTTAGGTGGTGACGTGGTAACAGATGCTAACGCAGACTTTATGCAACAAGCCGGTCGTTCAGAGCAAATGGTTAACATGGTTATGAACGCCGAAGGTTCTAAGGCTTGGGCTCGTTTGACGAAAGAGAATATTGGTCGCCAGATCGCTATCGTTTTGGATGAGATGGTTTATTCTGCTCCGAACGTAAATGATGAGATCACGGGAGGCCGTTCACAAATCACCGGTCACTTTACACCGGAAGAAGCGAAAGACTTAGCGAACGTATTGAAATCAGGTAAGATGGCTGCTTCCGTACATATCGTTCAGGAAGACGTTGTTGGTCCGTCATTAGGCCAAGAGGCTATTAATGCTGGTGTGATCTCTTTCGTGTTGGCATTGGTGCTGTTGATGATCTATATGTGTGCGTTCTATGGATTGGTACCGGGATTGATCGCCGATGGTGCTTTGGTATTGAACATTTTCTTCACGATGGGCATCCTTGCTTCTTTTCAAGCGGTTCTTACCTTGCCGGGTATTGCCGGTATGGTGTTGACGCTAGGTATGGCAGTCGATGCGAACGTATTGATCTATGAGCGTACGAAAGAGGAACTTCGTGCCGGTAAGTCTTTAGGAAAGGCGATTGCCGATGGTTACGGTAATGCGTTTTCTGCTATCTTCGACTCTAACTTGACATCTATCATTACCGGTATCGTGTTGTTCTATTTCGGTACAGGTCCAATCCGTGGTTTCGCTACGACGATGATCATCGGTTTGTTCGCTTCCTTCCTTACAGCTGTGTTCTTGACGCGTATCGTTTATGAGGCATTGTTAGCGAAAGATAAATTGAAGAACGTGACATTCACTACTTCTCTGACGAAAGATTTATTGACAAATCCGAAGATCAATTTCTTGGGTGCTCGCAAAGTCGGCTATTTGATTCCGGTGGCAATCATCGTCTTAGGTGCTATCTCCTTTATGACGATCGGTTTGAATAATGGTATCGATTTCACGGGTGGACGTAACTACGTGATCCGTTTCAATCAAGAGGTGAAGACAGACGATGTTCGTAGTATGTTGGACGCTCAGTTAGACGGTTCTGTTAGTGTTATCCAGATCGGTACGGCGGATCAAGTACGTGTGTCCACCAACTATAAGATCGATGATAACGATCCTACGGTAGATCAAGAGATCGAGAATAAATTGTTTGAGGGCGTGAAATCCTTACTTCCGGAAGGAACTACATTGGATGAGTTCACGACTACTTTCATACAAAGTTCACAGAAGGTGGGTCCTAGTATGGCAGACGATATTAAGAATAGCGCTATCTTGGCGGTAATCTTCGCCATGATCTGTATGGCCGCTTATATCCTGCTTCGTTTCCGTGATATATCGTTCTCTGTAGGTGCGTTCGCTTCCGTGGCAACGACAACGTTCTGTATCATCTCTTTCTATACCTTGTTATGGAAGGTTCTTCCGTTCTCAATGGAGGTAGACCAGACGTTTATCGCCGCTATCTTGACGATTATCGGTTACTCTATCAATGATACCGTGGTTGTATTCGACCGTATCCGCGAGACGATCGCTTTGTATCCGAAGCGTGATCGTTATCAAGTGATCAATGATGCGTTGAACTCTACCTTATGTCGTACATTTAATACATCATTAACGACATTGGTGGTTGTATTGTGTATCTTCATCTTGGGTGGTAGCACGATTCGAAGCTTTACGTTCGCTATTTTATTAGGTATCATTATCGGTACATATTCTACCTTGTTCGTCGCTACTCCGATCGCTTACGAGTTGCAGAAGAAGAAGATCAATAAGAAAGCTGCTGCTGAGAAAGCAGGAAAATGATATATTCCTTTAAGGATTTTATGAAGATCCTCTATCTTTCCCGTGTTAACGGAGAGATAGAGGATTTTTTTTTATGTGTTAATTCTTAAGGAGATAAAGTATGAATGAAAATGATTTTGTAGTGGGTGTACTTACGTATATCACCAACCTACGTGAGAAAAAGCGTTATTCCACGGCGAAGAGTTATCAAGATGCGTTGAGGTCGTTTAAATGTTTTTGTGGCCGGGAAGAGATTCCTTATGCGTATATTAATCGGGATACACTTTTGCGTTATCAATCTTGGTTGTTGGCCAAGGGATGTTCTCGTAACACGGTATCTACTTATATGCGTCGGATTCGTCATATCTATAATTTAGCCGTAGAGGTGGGTGAGGCTACCTATATTCCTCATTTGTTTAAGCATGTGTTTACAGGAGTTGAGAGTAAACGTAAAAAGGCGTTGCCTTCGGAAAGCTTGCGTTTGCTGATGACAAGTCCGGTGACGGATCCGCAACAGAAAAGGACCCAATCAGCCTTTTGCTTGATGTTTTTGTTTTGCGGGATGGCTTTCGTAGATTTGGCGCATTTGCGAAAGGAGGATATCAAGGAAGGGATCTTGTCTTATTATAGGCAGAAAAGCGGATCCCTTATACAGGTGGAGATCCCAGCAGAGGCGCAACGACTACTGAATGAGTTGGCAGCCGATACAATCGAGGATTCGCCCTATCTATTTCCGTTTTTGAAGGGAATGAAGACCGGTGAGGATGCCTACAAGGAATATAATACCGTATTAGGAGGTTTTAACCGCAGATTGAAAACACTGTCGGAATCCATCGGTATTCGTACTCGGGTTACCTCATACACGATTCGTCACTCTTTCGCCACGACCTTGAAGGAGCAAAACGTACCGATTGAAATGATCAGTGAACTGTTAGGGCATAAATCCATCAAGACTACGCAAATATATTTGAAGAGTTTCTCTTTGGAAAAACTCTCGACTGTAAACAAACTTTGTTTCGAGAGTGTGTATAATTATGCGCCGAAAGTAGGGTGAAAAAAAGTACGCTACTTGGCGAGTAGCGTTCATTTTATGCTGCAAATGTAGTAAAAAATAGCATAACACAAGCAAAAATTAGGCTTTGTTTGTGTTTCAACCTTGATTCTCTTTAAATCTTCGTTCTTATTTCTGATGTATAGACATGGCAATAGAAACGAAATGGCTTCGTGTTTCCGAAATCATTGCGTTATCCGAAGTAAATTCTACATATATCATGTAGAGACAGAGCATGCTCCATCTCCCACCGCCTAATAGTAACTTAAAATACCATTTTGAGGGAATGAGACGGAGCATGCTCCGTCTCTACAACTAAACTCCTCTTGTTAAGGCTACTCGCCAAGTAGCATGAATATTGAAGGGATGCAAATTTTCAGTAATTCCTTTTTGTTTTTATATAATTGTTTGTTTATCAGGATATTATAGAGGTGTCTTGATAAGGCCCTGAATTATCTTCCTCAATGGATATCGTGACAAGTAATAGCTCAGATAGAGCTATGATGCATATACGCAATCGCCGTAGTCAGGAGGCTGTACGCTGGTACGTACTGACACTTCCTACTGCCGTTGGGGGACGTGACAGGATCTATTCGTCAAAAGGATTAGATGCCGAGCTTTCTCGTCGTAAACGTTGTGGGGAACCCTTGTTCGAGTACTTTGCTCCCTCATATGTCGAAGCTCGTAAGGTGGGAGGCAAGATGGTCAATACGAGGAAGCCTCTTTTGTACAACTATGTGTTTATTCATGCTTCGGAGAATGAGATTTTCCGTTTGAAACGTATCATGCCCTTGTATAATCTTCTTCCTCGGGTTTCCGTGGGCGAACACTCTTATTTCCCTTACCTGTCGGATCGTGAGATGGAGACCTTACGTTGGATGGCAGAATCTTATTCCAATGAGCTTCCGGTGTACGTACCGGATAGCGGTCGCTTGCTGAAAGGTGACCGTGTACGTATCACCTCGGGTTCTTTCATGGGGATGGAGGCTGAGGTGGTGGTACAACCGGGTGGAGGTCATAAGGATGTCATGGTACGTATCCTTGATTGTATGTGGGTTCCTCTATTTGAGGTAAGGCAAGGCGAGTATGAGCTGGTCGAGTTGAATACGAAAGGCAAGCACGTTTATACCCATTTGGATAACGATCGTTTATCGGAAGGTATGCACAAGGCGTTGGGGCGTTATTATCTCTCGGGCAAATTGGGAAAGGAAGACGAGCTTCTGGTTCGTGAGGTGCTGAAGGGCTATGCTTCCCTTCGTGTGGAGACCGACGTGATGCGTTGTAAGGTTTACTCATTACTCCTTCCGGCCTATAAGCTGTTGGAGCAGGAAGAGGAGTTTGAACGCTTGCATTCCACCCTACGTAATATGCTTCCATTGGTTAAGGCAGTGAATTCTCGTGCCTTACTGCTCGTCACGCTTTACGGCTGCACGAATAGCAACCTGTATTACCGTATGGCGCATGAGCTGGTAGATCCCTGGCGTGATGATCCTTCGCCTAAAAGAAGCAAAGCCTTGTTGATACAGCGTTTACACGATTACGATATTTGGCTAAAACATTAAATAGTAGACTGTCATGAGAAAGGAAAGCGAAACTCCCTCCGGTATCCGTTTGATGCTATTGCTGAAAGAGCATTTGAGAGAGATCATGGATCGTGAGTGTACGAATCAGGCCTCGATCCATTTATATTGTACGGGATCTTATTGGGTTGCGTTCGAACGTTCCGCTTATCAATTGCGTCGTGCCTTTCCGGATAGTGAGATTACGCCGATGCGCCTGTACGCTTATCCTTTTCCGGTTGTCATGGTTTCCGTAACGGATCGTTCCCTTCGTTTGTATGAACGAAAACATATAGCTAAGCAGAACGGGGCGGATTACAAGTTATTAACTGTACCAGAACTCTCCGCTCCCGCCTACCAAGCGTGGCATACGAGGGAGGTGAAGGGACTCCCTGCGTTAAACTAATCGGAAAACTCGTTCACGACATTAAAACAGGGACAGGATTTCGATGGGTCCAAGTCTTGATGTCCCACGATTAGGGCTTTGGGGAATCGCTGATGCAATTCACGAAGCAAACCCTGTAGGGCTTCTCGTTGGGCTTCCGTTCGGGTATCCATGGGAGTCTTTCCATCGTTGGCGAGTCCTCCGATATAGCAAACCCCGATACTGTACCGATTGTGGTTCTTACAGTGAGCGCCCACTTGTTCAAGGGGCCTACCGGTCTCGATCGTACCATCGGTCGGGATGACAAAGTGATATCCGCAGCCTTTCCAGCCGAGAGAGCGATGCAGATGGTCGATGTCCATCATCCGTAAAGTGCTGCCCTGCCTATTGGCAGAGCAATGCACGATAATCAGCGTGATGGTTCTCATCCGATCCAACCGCTAGCGGCTCCACCGGCGGCACCGGTGATGACCAGTTCGACAATACGGATGATGTAGAGTAATAGCTTTTTCCAGTTTGTTTTCATACCTGTTGTTAAATAAATGATTAATAATTTCATATAAGATACATTGGTGTTATATGTGCTGAATAATAGCTGACAATGCGAAGATAGCATCGGAGATCGGGTGAATGCAAATCGATTGATATCGGTTGACTGGTGGCTGATTGTTGGTTGATTAACCGAGGATATAATCAAGTAAAATGCGTCCAATAAGACGGTAAGACATGGAAATGAAGGAAGATAAAAATGTGGTGATAAATATCTATGGCGGTACCCAACAGATACTGCCTAATGCCACGCAAGCCGTCCAGCATTTCTACGGAGCGGATATCTCCCGGGATGTTTTCAGGGAAGGGGCGTTGAGCAGACAGGAACTCTCACCGGAGGCCAAGCGTTTGTCTGCCTATATAAATAATGTAGAGGAGTTGGGGGTGTACCTGACTCGGCTGTCTGGTTGTATCACGGCTTCGGAACTGGCGTTGGTAGTGGTCAGCATGGTAGAGAACAGGACGGGGGTCAGCAAGGAGCTGATGGTACGTGAGAGCTTTATCAGGCTACTCCTGCCGCTTACTCCGGGGATTACGAGCGGCCGGTCTATTGATAACATCCGTGCCCGTATCAATGACGCATGGGCGAGAAGACCTAAAAAAGTATCTTAGGTGACTTTCGTCATGCACCTAAGATACTTTGCCGATTCACTTAAGATACTTGGTCGACACACCTAAGATACTTTGGAATAAATAACCTTATTGAAAAAATTACGATATGACAGAAACACATGGGCGGGCGGAACAAGCACGTTCCGTCTTCCATATCTATGGTGGCTATGTGCAGATCTTGCCCAATGCCACTCATGCTATCCAAATCATCCATCAGTGCAATGGTATGATTTTACGGACGGAAAGTTGTATTACGCCCGCCGCTTCGGGACGCCACGAGTCACAGGCACCCCCGTTGGGAAAAGTTAGGACACTGAATATAAAACAAACAAAATACAAATGATGGATTTTCATAAGGGCAGATGGCGGTTGGCCTTAGGCCGTCTGGTGAATTTGCGGTATATCAACCGTTGGGTCATTTTTAGCGCGGATCTTTTCGTCTCGCTCTCCGTGTCGTTGCTGGGCGTATTGGGAATGTTCTCCATTCTGCGTATACGTATCGGAGAGCCGGATGTGCTGAAAGTGGGCCTCTCCTCGTTTGTGGCCAGTATCGTTTCGTTCTTGCTGTTCAAGGCATATCATGGGGTCATTCGCCATTCCACGCTGCGTGGCTTGTGGCGGATCGGTGGTGCGGCGATAGCCAAAGCGATCTTGATGTTCTGGTTGCTTTGGTTGCTAAAGGCTCGCTTCAGTCCCTCTATCTATTGGCTGGGTGGAATCATGGACGGTACGTTGACGTTCGTGATGTTGGTCACATTGCGTGTCTTCGTGATCAATGTCTATAACAGCGTCCTCCTGCAACTCGGCAAGAAACGCAAGCGTGTACTGGTCTTTGGCACGGAGGAGGAAAGCGTGATGATCGCCACATCGGCTAACCGTCAGGTATTCATGCAGAATTATAGCATTATGGGCTTCCTTTCCTTTGGCGGTTCCAAGAAAAGCATCCGTATCGCGGAGTTGCCGGTCTACCGGATCGAGAACGTGGAGGATCTGTATCGCTTGATCCCTCGCAACAACTTGGACGGAATCCTTTTCCCGAATATAAAGGTGGTTCAGCAGGAGCGTGACCGCCTGATCCGTTATTGCGAGCAGGCCTCCTTGAAAACGTTGGTAGTCCCGGAGATGGAGGAGCTACGTGGGGGTGAGGCGAAACGTTCGGTCCGGGAGATCCGTATCGAGGATTTGCTGGGTCGTGATGAGATCCATATCAACCTGGATGAGATCGGCAATCTGTTGGAGGGGAAGACCGTGCTTGTCACGGGAGCCGCCGGTAGTATCGGCAGCGAGATCTGTCGTCAGCTGGCTCATTTCCCGATCAAGAAATTGGTTTGTTTCGACTCCGCCGAGACTCCGATGCATAATCTCCGTCTGGAATTGGAAGAGAAATACAAGGAACTGAACTTTGTCCCGGTGATCGGCGATGTCCGCAGCCCGGACCGTGTGGATTATGTGTTCCGCAACTGGCACCCCCAAGTGGTGTTCCACGCGGCGGCCTACAAGCATGTCCCCTTGATGGAAGAGAACCCCTGCGAGGCGATCCATACAAACGTGTTCGGTACCCGTGTGATGGCGGATGCCGCCGTAAGCTATGGTGTGGAGAGGTTCGTGATGATCAGTACGGATAAGGCGGTGAACCCCACGAACATCATGGGCTGTAGCAAGCGCTTGGCCGAAATCTATGTACAGAGTCTGAGCCTTGCGATCGAGCGAGGAGAGGTGAAAGGCGAGACGCGTTTCATTACGACCCGTTTTGGAAACGTATTGGGTAGCAACGGTTCGGTTATCCCCCGTTTCCGGGAACAAATCGCTCAGGGAGGTCCAGTGACGGTCACCCATCCCGATATCATCCGTTACTTCATGACCATTCCAGAGGCTTGTCGTCTGGTATTAGAGGCCGGTACAATGGGCAAGGGCGGTGAGATCTTTATCTTCGATATGGGAGAGCCGGTGAAGATTGCGGATTTGGCGAAGCGCATGATTGAACTGTCCGGATTGCAGGTAAACAAGGACATTGAGATCAAGTACACTGGCCTTCGTCCCGGCGAGAAATTGTATGAAGAGCTACTGAATAACAAGGAGAACACGAAAGAGACCCCTCACGAGAAGATTCGGGTGGCAGCTGTACGCAAGTACGACTATAAGGACGTAGTAGAACATATTAATGTATTAACCGAATTGTCTCTCCGTGTCCAGATCCTCCCGATGGTAAAGGAGATGAAAGCCTTCGTGCCTGAGTTCAAGAGCCAGAACTCCCGGTTTGAGGAGTTGGATTAAGGGGGAATATTTTCAGGAGAAATATTTTCGGTAGCAAGGAATTTCGTTATATTTGTCTTGACGAACCAATAAACAGAGACGAAGATGGAAGGACGGCGATTATATCCGATAGGGATGCAGACATTCTCTAAATTGAAAGAGGGGAATTATGTGTATGTAGATAAGACGGAATTGGTGTGCAGAATGACACATGGTGCGTCTGGTTATATATTCTTAAGCGTCCCCACCGTTTCGGAAAGTCGTAGCTCACTTTTCGCTCCATAGTTATTTCGAGAGGCGAAAGGATTTGTTTGAGAGTTTGGCTATCGAGTATGCGGGAGGCCCTGACTTATCTTCACAAGCTTTGGAAGGAGGCTTTCACTTATATATAAAGTGACGGTCGTTATCCGATCTCGAATAATCTGGCGGAGAGGGTAGTCCGTTCCTTTACGACTAAACGAAAGAACTCCCTGCGCTTCGGAAGTGACGAGAGAGCGGAGATTGTCACCGTATATCATAGCATAATCAGCACAGTGGAACTGCAAGGCAGATCCGCATGGGATTATCTTGGCAAATTTTTTACCGGAATTCTTAACGGTTGCAGATATATTTTGAGTCAGGCACCTCAAAATATAGACTTGGCTGTATGCCAATAGTTAAAAACCAATCGAATTTGATGACATTTTTTTACAAGGCTCCCCGTTCTGGTGCCTTATAAAAAGGATATGCTCTAAATTGAGTATTAATAACTGGTCAACCTGCTGCTACACAAATGGCAACCGGTTACCGTTATTGTTGGGATCTTGAACGGAATTTTCTAAAAAATTATAAATATCTTTTGTTTTTAATCGCTACGGGTCTAAAATGACCGCTTACGGTGGTTTACAATTGAGTGTTTACGGTACATTGGCAAAAGCTCGTATTCTAAATAATGTTTTTTATAATGGTGCAGTCCAGACTTCAAGTATATTGTTGAATCTACTGTTAATGCCCTATATTACTCGAATATTGGGCAAAGATGCACTCGGTATCAATTCGTTTGGGCAGGCTATTGTTGGTTATTTCGTATTGTTAGGGAATTTAGGAATCACAATTTATGGTGCTAAAGTAATAGCCGAATGTAGGGATGATAAAAATAGAAAGCAACAGAAATTTGCCGAATGTGTAACTTATCAATTCTTTTTCAATGTAATAGCTATTCTTTTATACAATAGTTGGGTGATTTTTCAAGGAGATTATATATATTTCTTGTTTAATATCATCATTCTTACCTCTATGACAGATCTTTCATGGGCATATACCGGGATGGAAAGATTTGATCTAATTGCTGTTCGCAATTTAGTAATTAAATTTGTAGGCACTTTACTCATTTTTCTTTTTGTAAAGCAACACGAAGATTTATCTCTGTTTATTATCATTCAGCAAGGGGTTTTATTAATTAGTAATGTTGTTTTTTGGTTAGAGTTGGATAAATTGGAGATTGTTCCTCGATTTTCATCATTGACTCTCTCTCTGAAAAATATATTTAATCCTGCGATATCCGTTTTTATTCCAAGTGTTTTTACCTCCTTGTATCTCTCTTTAAATAAAGTCATGCTGGGGTATCTGTCAAGTATAGACGAAGTTGCAATTTACGATTATCCCAATAGGTTAGTACGCATTGGCATTACTTTTATAGGAATTTTGGGGACTGTAATGATGCCCCGATTAGCCTATTTACATCATAATCAGTCGAAGCAGGAATATCAGAATAAAACGAAGGATTTATTTAGATATTCATTATTAATCAGTGTTCCTGCCTTTTTTTTATTAGAGTTAGTAGCATTACCATTGTGCGATATATTTTTTTCTGAAACATTTGAAGGTGCTGACATGGTTATAAAAATAGTTGCACCTACTTTGATTACATCCGGCCTCAGTTTGTATGTAATTTATGTAAGTCTGAATAAAATGAAGACATTCTTGAATTGTGTCGCCATAGGGGCATTGGTTAGTTTAGTTTTAAATATTTTACTAATGCCCCACTATGGAGCTATAGGAGCTGCTATCAGTCTGTTAGCAACCGAGATGGTAGTACATATATTGTTACTATACTATTTACGTTCAATCTATTCCTTAAGATGGTTATTACACTATCTTTTTAAAATCATTGCTATCTGTACGTCTATTTATGTACTGTTGGTAATTGTATTAGGAGACATTTTGTCTTTATTGGAAATGTGCCTTGCGATATTCTCTTATGGAATCTTATATGGTTTGTGCTTTCTGCTTTATTTAAGGAAAATGTAGTAACTTCAAGTATGTCTTTTGTAGTAATTATAATATTGCTGTTGTTAGCTTGCGCAACATATGGGATTTTTAAAACAATATCACATCCAGCTTTTATAACAAGTTTTTTGTGGTTTTGTATTCTATTGATTTATCAAACAGTAGACCATGGTTTATATGCTTTATCTGATAAATTATATGGAGTATTATTACTATGGAATATTGGTTTTTGCTTTTCTTCACTTGCTATTTGTTATGTACGTTTCCCTATATTTGTTAATTGGCGTTATGAAAGATATAATAGTGCAATGAAGGTTCTACTTCCTATATTTATTATTAGTTTATTAATTGCAATTTATGGTTTATATATAAAAGGAAATTATTATAATTCTGATAATATATTTAGAGGCATACGTGAATCAAGTGTTTTAGCAATGGAAGGGGAAGATGATTTCCAGTATCCGATGTATGTAACTTTTGCAATGGCTGTAGTGGGGCAAAGTGTAGCAGTCTTGATAAGTTTATTGTATGTAGGAAAGAAAAAAAATCTATTTGTTATTATATATGCATGTTTAGTTTTATTGTTTTTTGTGATGCGAAGTAATAAATATGCTATGGCGCAGTTACTATTAGCTTTTTTGGCTATTTCATCTTATAATAATACGCTTTCTAAAAGAAAATTCTTTGTTTATTTGGTTTGTTTTTTAGGATTGATGTTAACAGTTCATTTGCTTAGAGCAGGCGATGGTTATGAATTTGATTTTGTGAAATTTATATCTGTTTATTTTTTAGCACCATTGCCAGCTTTTGATAATGTACTAAACACCCATATTGATTATATCTCAGATTTTCATGGGGAATATACTTTAAGGTTCATTATTCCCTTTTTACAGACATTAGGTTTCTCTGTGGAAGGGAATCCAGATCCTTTTAATTTGCATAATTGGACATACACTCCACTACCAGTAAACGTCTATACAATAATGTTTAGTTATTATGTTGATTGGGGGTATTGGGGAATAATAGTATTTTCTATATTATTAGGTACTTTCTGGGGAGGAATTTGGAAAGGGATGGAAAAAGGATATAAAGTCGCATTGGTTATTTATTCTTCTTTCTTTTATATGCTTGTATTCCAATTTTTTGCAGATTTCTTTTTTCAATACTTTTGGGTGACATTTCAAACGATTCTATTTGCATTGTTTCTGTTTTTTAGTAAGAATACATGTAAGAATAGAATTTAAGAAAATTGCATTGAAATAGCCAATGATAATAAGTATCGTTAACGTCCGGTTTTGTTTGATATGTTATTCAGAATAGTGAAAGTGTATTTCCTAAGTACCTTTTTTATTATTTCATTATTTCTATTTTGTACTTGTAAAGCTTCGCAAAATGTAAAATACCTTCCTGTAGAAACCAATTATCAAAAGAAATGGGGACAAGGAATGGCGATCTATGAACAATATGCTTTTCTGCTGACTAATACAGGACTATGTAGAATTTATGATATGAGAAAAGATTTGTTTGTAGCCTCCTTAATATTAGCATCTGCTCATGCAAAAAATCATGCAAACAATGCTTGTTTTGGTGTTGAGTATCCAAAAGATAATAATAAATTTCCTGCATTATATATTTCTGAATGTGAAGCTCCACATAGATGTTATGTAGAGAATATTACAGAATATGGATCTCGTTTAATTCAGATAATACAATTTCGGATAGAAAATAAACCTCAAGCAGTACATGATTGGATTGTAGACAGAGAAACTAACCATATTTATGCTGTTACTCAGTTATATCCATTTAATAAAGAACGGAATGGATTCGCTACTCAAATTGTAAAATTTAACTTACCGTCTATTAATATCCCACAAGTAATATTGAGTGATGTTGATATAGAAGATTCTTTTGAAGTTTTTTTTCCTCATATTTTGCAAGGAGGGGTAATACATAATCATACTCTTTATTTGCCATCAGGTGCGTCTGCTGATAGTCAGGTCCAATATGGTAAAGAAAAGGCTATTGTTATAATAGATTTAAAGGAGAAAAAAATAAAAAGAATAATAGATGTACAGGATATTTTGAATAATGAGCCAGAAGGAGGTGCATTTTGGGGTAAATCTCTAATAATTTCTTGTGCTCCTAAAGGATTGTACCAATTTTTCTTAAAAGATGAATGATATATTAGTATCCATAATTATAGTAAACTATAATACATGCGCTTTGACATGTGCGTGTATAGATTCAATTTTTCAGAACGTTCACTCTTGTAAATTTGAGGTTATTTTGGTGGATAATGCTTCTTCAGATAATTCAGTAGTTGAAATAAAAAGAAGATACGAATCGTCTGTTAAATTAGTTGCGAGTGATTATAATTTAGGCTTTGGACGGGCCAATAATTGGGGAACAAAGCATGCCTCTGGACAATATCTGTTTTTATTGAATTCAGATACGGTATTAAGAAATGATCCTTTTCCCTATTTCTTGGAATTTCTTCATGCAAGAGAAAATTTAGGTGCATTAGGTACTTATTTGAAAGATGGTAATGGTATTTACACTAAAAGCGGTGGCAATTTTTATTCGATGAGAAAATATCTTATGATGGGAGTAAAAAGACTTTTTTTGGTTCCTTCCAACGAGGAAATCCCACTATCGAATACTTCCCGCAAAGTAGACTACGTGATAGGAGCAGATTTATTTATTAGGAAAGAACTGTTTGAACAAATAGGGATGTTTAGCAAACACATCTTTATGTATTTTGAAGATGTGGAGTTGTGTAAACGCCTTTACGATGCTGGCTATCATTCCTATCTTATTCCAGGACCGGAAATTATTCATTTTGTGAAATCTAGTTCTACATCACAATTTTCACGAGTATACAATACCGCTTCTTTGATGTATTGTATACAAAAGGAGCATAGCTATGTAGGATTTTTCTTTTTTCAGATAGCCTATTTCCTTTTAAAAGCTCCTCTGTTGCTGAATATTAAAGATATCAGAAAAGAATGGGAGTATATTACTAGCATATTTAAGTATAAACAATATTTGGTAAAATAGAAGGCATGAAGAATATAGCCATAATTTTAGCTGGTGGTATTGGTAGTCGTTTGAACGCAGGAATCCCCAAACAATTTTTGAAGGTTGCAGGCCTCACAGTAATTGAACATACGATATCAACATTTCAGCGTCATAGTCTTATTGATGAGATAGCCATTGTCGCCAATGAGGCGTATCATCATAAAATAGGGGAATATGTTGTAAAAAACAAATTTTCTAAAGTGAAGAAGATATTGATGAGTGGTGCGGAAAGACATTTCTCTTCTTTATCTGCTATTAAAGCTTATGAAAATGGGGAAGAGTGTAATTTGATATTTCATGATGCAGTTCGTCCTTTGATAAGTTCTCAAATAATAGACCGAGTGATTGTTGCTTTGCAGATCTATGAAGCGGTAGATGTTGCAATTCCTTCGGCTGATACGATTATACAGGTTGACAGTGACAATACAATTATGGGGATTCCCCCCCGTCGGGTGTTAAGAAGAGGACAAACTCCTCAAGGATTCCGTTTGAACACCATAAAAGCCGCTTATGATGAAGCATTAAAAGATCCCGATTTCATCACAACAGACGATTGTGGTGTGGTGTTGAAGTATCTTCCTGAAACAAAAATATATGTGGTAGAAGGGGAAGATAGCAATATGAAGTTGACTTATAAAGAGGATTTCTATTTGATAGAGAAGTTGTTTCAATTACGAATGACTAACTTCCAAGAGCACGCACTAACTGATGATGAAAAAGAAAAATTGCAGGGAAAAGTAATTGTTCTTTTCGGTGCATCATCTGGCATAGGTTTTGACTTAATGAATTTATGTTGCGATTGCGGAGCTGTTGTATATGGTTTCAGCAGAAGTATGAACCATGTAGATATTCAGGATTTGGATAGTGTGCGTTCTGCTTTCTCTTCAGTTGCCAAAGAGGTGAATAGGATAGATTATGTTATTGATACGGCATCTGTTCTTTATAAAGAACCGTTGGCTTACATGAGTTATGAGCAGATAGAGGAGACTATAGACATTAATTATAAGGGGATGGTACATGTGGCTAAAGAGGCATATCCTTATCTTGAAAAGAGCTGTGGGCAATTAGTATTCTATACTTCCAGTTCTTATACCCGTGGTCGCATGAATTATAGTATCTATTCATCTACGAAATGTGCCACTGTAAATTTTGTACAGGCTTTAGCCGAAGAATGGGGAAGTTTGGGCATTCGTGTGAATTGCGTGAATCCGGAGCGTACAAAGACTCCTATGCGTACCAAAAATTTTGGAATAGAACCTGAGGATACTTTGTTGAAATCAATGGATGTGGCAGTAGCAACAGCTAAACTCTTAGTCTCTGATTTAACCGGGCAAGTAATAGACATAAAGCTAAAATTGATATAAAATGAAGCCATTAAAATTGCTAAATACCTTTTTGAAGATGCGTAGCAAACGATATCTTTTAAGTCGATTGCTAGAAGTCGTATTGGGATACCCTTTATATGTTTTCTCTTTTTTGTGTATTCGTAATAGAAATAAATGGCTATTTGGAACCAATGTAGAATTTACAGATAACGCTAAATATTTATTTATATATGCTAATGAACAGAAAGACGAGATTCGTCCCATTTGGATAACATCCTCCAGAGATACTGTAGAAAGAATTCATAAAATGGGATTTGAGGCATATCTTAAGTATTCGCTAAAAGGATTATATCACTCATTAACAGCTCATGTCTATGTTTTTACATATCATTCTAAAGATATAAACTTCTTTAGTTCTGGTAATGTACGCAAGATTAACTTGTGGCATGGCGTTGGGATTAAAGGAGGAAATGGAGGTAAAAAAGATAACAATTTTGCTTCGAAGAAGAATAGTAGTTATTTAACAAAAATACTTCTTCCGCACATGTATGAAAAGAATACTCTGTTTTTGTCTACCTCCGATATGATGGATAAGCATTTTAAGCAAATGTTTTCTTTGGATGATAAGGTTATTTTTGATGCAATTTATCCCCGTTGTCATTATATGTGTAAATCTCAGAATGAAATTCTTTCATTTATTGATAAATATGAGTCCAAGTCAATGAGGAAAATGGTTGCTAAACTGTCTCATTATGATAAAGTATATCTTTATATGCCAACTTGGCGAGGCAACTTGAATGATGATTTTATACGTGAAGCTAATTTTGATTTTGAGAAGCTGAATGATATTTTAGTAAAACAGAATAGATTATTTATATTGAAACTTCATCCAGCGGTAAGAGTATTGCAGAATGTAAATGAAAAGGAGTTTTCTAATATTTGTTTTTTGGATAAGAGATTAGATATTTATCCTCTTCTTCCTTTTGTTGATGTCCTTATAACAGATTACTCATCCATATATTATGATTTCTTGTTATTAAATAAAGGCATCTTATTATATCCATTTGATAAAGAACGTTTCGTAGAAAATAGTAATGATTTGGCCTTTGATTACGACGAATATACCCCAGGAAAAAGAGTTTATTCTATGACTGACTTTTTATCAGTGATTGCATCAAACGATGTTCTAGAGATTGATGATAGAGATAAAAAACGTATACTACATGCTTTTTGGGGTAAATCAGATAAAAACAGATTAGATCTCCTATATAACAAGATAAAGACTGTATGAAGCATCGTTTACTGTTATTATATTCTTGGCTGATTAAAACTATGCTGTTTTTTTTTCCTGACATTCCGTTAATTATGAGATTCCGGGGATTTTTATATAGTTTAGGAATGCCTTCATGTGGAAGTAATTTTCAAGTAGCTCATAACGTAACATTGAATTCTATTGAGGGACTTACAGTTGGAAATAATGTCTATCTGGCAATGGGGAATATTATATATGCTCATGGGAAAGCTATTATTGGTAATAATGTAATGTTTGGTCCAGGTTGTTTGCTAACTACTGGAAATCATACTTTTGGGGATGGCTCATATCGTTACGGTGTATCTGTAGAGAAAGAAGTCAGAATTAAAGATGGCTGTTGGATTGCAGCTCATTGTGTCGTGTTACCAGGTGCCGTATTACCAGCACGTTCTATATTGGCTGCAGGTGCTGTATTGACAATACATTTACAGGAGTTGTGTGAAGATGCTATTTATACTGGTATTCCTGCAAAATTTACAAAAAAAAGAATTTAACTTTTAGCAGAATATTTCATGGATCAGATTAAAATTGCCGTAATCGGTCTCGGTTACGTAGGGCTTCCTTTAGCCCGCCTTTTCTCGACGAAGTATAAAACAGTGGGTTTTGACATGAGCCAACCGCGTGTAGATGCTTTGATGGCAGGACATGATGCTACATTTGAGGTTTCAGATGAATTGCTTCAAGACGCTATTCAAAATCATGGTTTTATCTGTACTACAAAGTTGGAAGATATTAAAGATTGCAATTTCTATGTCGTTGCAGTTCCCACCCCTGTAGATGTAAATAATCGTCCGGATTTGAAGCCGTTATGGGGTGCTAGTGAAACTGTTGGAAAAGTAATTTCAAGGGGGGATATTGTGGTTTATGAATCTACGGTTTATCCGGGGGTAACAGAGGAAGAGTGTCTACCAGTTGTAGAAAAAGTTTCAGGTTTGAAATTTAATGTTGATTTCTTTGCAGGTTATTCTCCGGAACGCATCAATCCTGGCGATAAAGAGCATACAGTAGAAAAAATTAAAAAAGTAACTTCCGGGTCAACTCTTGAAGTTGCAGACATTGTAGATGGGGTCTATAATTCGATCTTAGTGAATGGTACGCATAAAGCACCTAGTATTAAAGTTGCGGAGGCCTCTAAGATCATTGAAAACTCTCAGCGCGATGTGAATATTGCCTTTATGAATGAATTGGCGAAGATATTCAATGCTATGGGAATAGATACGAATGATGTGATAGAAGCAGCTTCTTCTAAATGGAACTTCATTAAATTAAAACCCGGCTTGGTGGGTGGCCATTGTATCAGTGTGGATCCTTATTATTTGATACAGAAGGCGCAGGTTTACGGGGTGTTGCCACGTATTATGTCGGCTGCTCGTCGTTTGAATGATGGTATGGGGGATTATGTGGCTAACCAAGTGATTAAATTAATGAACAAAAAGGGCGTACTGGTGAAAGATGCCAAAATCTTGTTACTTGGTATTACATTCAAAGAGAATTGTCCGGATATCAGAAATACAAAAATTGTGGATATTTATAGTACATTGTCTGAATATACTGAAAATATTGCGGTATATGACCCTTGGGCAAATGCAGCTAAAGTTAACCATGAATACGGCATTGCTTTGACAGATTGTTCTTTGGAAGAGCTACGTGGACAATTTGATGCCGTAGTGTTAGGTGTTGCTCATGATGCCTTTAAAAAAGAGGATATTCGATCGTTCCTGAAAAATGAGAACGGGGTCATCTATGATGTGAAAGGTATGTTGGATAGAGAAGTAATAGACGGAAGACTGTAATGATGCTTTCTGTTATTTGTCCTATATATAATGAAGCGAAATATATTGATGTGTGCATTCAGTCTATTTTGTTTCAAGATTATCCCAAGGATTGCTTGGAAGTGCTGTTTGTGGACGGTATGAGCAAGGATGGCACTCGTGATATAGTGGAAAACTATGCAAGGCAATACCCTTTTATCCATTTGTTGAATAATGAAAAGCGTATAGTACCGATAGCTATGAATATCGGGATAAGGGTGTCAAAAGGGGATGTCATTATGCGTTTGGATGCTCATGCGCAATATCCAGCAAATTATTTCTCGGTATTAGTGAAAGCTTTGGAAACTATTGATGCTGACAATGTTGGGGCTGCTTGCAGAACGGATGTGCTTAATAAGACACCTAAAACTTTAGCTATTAGGGAAGTTTTAAGCAATAAGTTCGGTGTCGGAAATTCAACTTTTCGTTTAGGAGTTGACAAAGTGATGGAGGTGGATACGGTTCCTTTTGGCTGTTGGAAAAGAGAAGTCTTTGACAAATATGGAGTGTATGATGAACGCCTGATCCGGAATCAGGATATAGAATTGAACAAGCGTATAGTACGAGGGGGAGGGCATATTTATATTGTGCCTGATACATATTGTGTTTATCTAGCTCGTGAGACATTTAAAGGACTGGCGAAGAATAATTACGGGAATGGGAAATGGAACGTATTGACGGTGTACTATACAAAACAAATGGGTTCACTTTCATTACGTCATTTTATCCCCCTGCTGTTTCTTCTTTCATTGATAGTTCCTTTGTTTTGCAGTTTGATTTGGTCGTCGTTTGTTTTTGTTACTATAGTTTCTTTGTTGGCTTATTTATTGACCTTGGGTGGCATCGGAATGAAGTTGACAATAAGTAAACGTTTGAGCTTTGGTTATTTATTGATTAGTTTCTTTGTCCTTCATGTGTCATATGGATGGGGATCTTTAAATGGTATAATTAGTGTTTTGAAGAATGGAAGATAGCTTTGCTTTATATAAAGGTTGCTGGTTGAGTAAACGCCCTCCGCATTATAGTTGTAATCTGCCAACGAATCAATGTGTAAAATTGTTAAATATGTGGGGGTATTTGTTAAGGAATGTATATAGCTGGGACTGTGGACATGAAACTTCATTTTGGTATGTCATAAAGGATTCTTTTGTAGGAATGGAAGAATTGTCTTCAAAAATGAGAAATCAAGTGAAGAAATCATTAAAGACATACGATGTATACCGTGTGCCTGCAAGTGAAATGCTTCGGGTAGGATTTCCCATTTTTCAAGCAGCTGTAGAAAGTTATCGTGTAAAAGCTTCTCCGATAACTATGGAGTCTTTTAGAAACCGGATACAACAAAGTGAAATAACGGGTAATGTTGATTTTTGGTGTGTATATGAAAAGAAAACCCATAAAGTGGTTGCATTAGCTATTAATACCCTTCATAAGGATTGCTGCGAGTATAATACAATGAAAGCCGACCCTGCTTATTTAAGAAATTCCACTTATCCTTATTATGGGCTTATTTATGAAATGAACCGTTATTATTTGCAGGAGTTATGTTTGAAATATGTAAGTGATGGTGCTCGAAGTATTACAGAGCATTCAGGCATTCAGCCTTTTTTGATAGAGAAATTTCATTTTAGAAAAGCTTATTGCCAATTGCAGATTGTTTATCAATGGTGGATGAAAATAGCTGTAAATATATTATTCCCTTTTCGTAAGTTAGTTCCTGTTCAATCAGTAAAAGCGATTTTGAATATGGAAGCAATGCGTAGAAACAAGTATTGATAGTATTCCGTTATGTTTTTTAAATTTCTTTTTGACCGAGTATCCTCTCTATTCGGCCTGCTTTTTTTGTCTCCAGTCTTATTATTTGTAGCTCTCCTGATTTGCATTAAGATGCCGGGAGGTCCTATCATTTTCAAGCAGAAGAGGGTGGGGCAGTATGGGAGGTTGTTTACCATGTACAAATTCCGTTCGATGACGGTTAGCCATTCGGGAAGTTCTGTCTCTGTGAAAGGTGAGAGCCGTATCACTCCTTTGGGGGTGAAATTGCGGAAATACAAGCTGGATGAATTACCGGAGTTGTGGAATGTGTTGATAGGTGACATGAGTTTTGTGGGACCTCGTCCGGATGTACCGGGTTATGCGGACAAGCTGGAAGGGGATGATAGGAGAATGTTACTCTTGAAACCTGGAATAACAGGCCCTGCTAGTTTGAAATATCGGAACGAAGAAGAGCTATTGGCAGAACAGGAAAACCCTCAGAAATATAATGATGAGGTACTGTTTCCAGATAAAGTGCGGATAAATATTGATTATATGGATCATTGGTCTTTTGGGAAAGATGTCAAAATAATTGTTTATACAGTGCTTGGAAAGGATCTTTAATCATAAAATAAATCATGAACAAACGAATCTATCTTTGCCTTGCTCACATGAGCGGCAAAGAACAAATGTATATCAAAGAAGCCTTTGATACGAACTGGGTCGTGCCTTTAGGTCCGAACGTGAATGGATTTGAGAAAGATCTGGAGGAATTCGTGGGTGAAGGTAAACATGTGGTGGCTCTGTCTGCCGGTACTGCCGCAGTACATTTGGCGTTGCTTGCCTGTGGCGTGAAGCCGGGGGATGAGGTGCTGGTACAGAGCTTTACTTTCTGTGCTTCCTCGCATCCGATCACTTATTTGGGGGCTACGCCTGTGTTTGTGGATTCGGAGGCGGATACTTGGAATATGGACCCTGTGTTATTGGAAGAGGCGATTCAAGATCGTATCGAGAAGACGGGAAAAACACCGAAAGCGATTGTACCGGTGGCCTTATATGGGATGCCTTATAAGGTGGATGAGATTATGGCGGTCGCTGATCGGTATGGGATTCCGGTCATTGAGGATGCGGCGGAGGGTTTTGGCTCTCGCTATGATGGACGTATGTTGGGTACGTTTGGAGAATATGGGGTGCTGTCGTTCAATGGGAATAAGATGATTACGACCAGTGGCGGGGGTGCGTTGATTTGTCCGGACGGGGAGGCTAAGCGGGAGATCATGTTCTACGCTACGCAGGCTCGGGAGGCTTATCCGTATTACCAGCATGAGCGGATCGGGTATAATTATCGGATGTCGAATATTTGTGCGGGTATCGGGCGTGGTCAGATGACGGTGGCTGACGCTCATGTGGCTCATCATAAGCGTACGTGTGATTTGTATCGGGAGCTGTTGAAGGATGTGAGAGGGATCACCTTGCATGAGAATCCTTCCGGTCGTTTTGATAGTAATTATTGGTTGAATACGATTGTCTTGGATCCTTTATTGAGGGTTAAAGGGCAGGAGGATGCTTATCAAGCGACGGTACAAGGTGCTGTTGGTGGTGCGGGCGGTGTGACTCATGCGGCGGTTAACACCCATACGGATTGCGAGCCGAATGCCAATGTCGAGGCGATGCGTATGGGACTTGATGCGATGGGTATAGAGTCCCGTCCTTTGTGGAAACCGATGCATAAGCAACCTGTTTATAAGGATTGTCCGGCTTACGTGAATGGGGTGAGCGAATCTTTGTTTAAGGTCGGGTTGTGCTTGCCTTCCGGCCCCTATGTGACGGATCGGGATATTGAGTATATCGTTGGAGGTATAAGGGGCTTGATTGAGCGTTGATTTTAATAGCTTTCATGAGCTAAATTCGTTTTTCTGTGTAGGCCTAAGTAAAGGCTAATCATAAAGATTTTATTTTTGTTACGAGGAGGGTGTGTCATTTTGATGCACCTTTTTTTGTGTTTGGTAGAAAGTTGCAAGTTGAACAATGTGGACGCTTTGTTCTTGCCATGTGACTATGTTCGTCGTTATGGAGACGGCAAGGATGCTGAGATAACAAAGCCGTCTCAAACAGCCACTTAATTGTTAAAGAATAAGAAATCTGAATTTTGTTCAGAAAAACTGGTATGGTTAACCTGTTGATAAATACTGGGTACGCTGTATTGGTGGTTCACGCTTGCAAAAAAAGTAGACTAAATACTGTATTATAATCAATAATGATTATATTTGTTTCTGTAAAAGAAAAAGATTATGGATACAACGGTGAAAATAGCGGATAGTTATATAAATTTATTGTCTTCGTTTAGCGATGAGATAAAGTTGCGTGTCATTCGTAAGCTTTCAGAGAGCCTTTTGAGGGGTAAAAAGAAAGAGACATCCATACAAGATTCGTTTGGCGCTTGGGATGATGACAAAAGTGCAGAAGAGATTATTGCTGAAATTAATAAAGCACGTGTTTTGGGAACGCGATCTATTGAATCTTTTGACGAATGAGGCGTTATCTTTTAGATACCAACATATGTATCTTCTATATGAAAGGGAAATTTCATTTAAATGAGAAGATTGATGATAAAATGAAGCGATATTGCTTTATTTCTGAAATTACTATTGCCGAACTTCTATATGGAGCTACTTGCTCAAATCGAAAGGATAAAATGTTGAAAGAGGTAGAATCTTTTATCTCGCAGTTTACAGTTTTACCAATTTACGGTTCTTTGCTTATGTTCGCTGAACTAAAAAGCACATTGCGATCTCAAGGACTTTTAATAGATGATTTTGATTTGTTGATTGGAGCTTCTGCCGTAGCAAATGATTTGATTTTAGTTACAGAAAATGTAAAGCACCTAGAACGTATTCCTCATCTTAAAATAGAGAATTGGATTGATAGAGCGAAGATTTAATTGATAATCTATTCCTCTACATTGATGTCCCATTAAAATCGGAAAGAGTACTTTGAAATTGTTGAAATTTAG
>NZ_SRYM01000036.1 GCF_004793765.1 Parabacteroides distasonis
TGGGCCAAATTTATTTAATGTTTAACTAGTCCCTATTTTTTATGGGACACTAATGTTTTATCTTATATTATTAACAAAATTACCATGAAAGAAAACACTAAGAAGGGCGTAAGCCGTAGAGAGTTTTTGGGCCTTTCCGCTCTAGGATTGGCGAGTTTAACAATTCTTCCCAGTTGGGCCATGAATGGCGTTCGTATCGCTCCGAGCGATCGGGTAGTCTTGGGTTTTATCGGCCTAGGCCAGCAAGCGTTATCGGATTTTAAGGGATTTGCCGCATGTCCGGGTGTTCAGGTTGCCGCATGTTGTGATGTGGATACGATGAAAACAGAGCGTTTCAGAAGACGTGTCGCAGAGTGGCAAGCAGCGAAAGGTATGACCCAGCGTTGCGATAAGTATGAGTTCTATGAGGAAATGCTGGAGCGTAAGGATATCGATGCTATCGAGGTCGCTACCCCAGACCATTGGCATGCTTTGGCCACGATTCACGCTTGCCAATCCGGGAAAGACGTATATTGCCAAAAGCCATTGGCCTATACGATCTCTGAGGGTCTAGCAATGGTGAAGGCCGTGCGTAATAACAAACGCGTACTTCAAGTAGGAAGCCAGCAACGTTCTAGCAAGGAGTTCCAGGCTGCGATCGATATGGTTCAGAAAGGGGCCATCGGTCATATCGAGAAGATATACGCTCGTGTCGGCGAACCTCCTACGCCGCTGAGCTTGCCGGAAATGCCGGTTCCCGCTAATTTGAACTTCAATCAGTGGATGGGCCCGTTGAATGATCCGAAGATTCATTATCATCCAGATTTGTGTCCTCCTATCTCTTTGGATCCGGATGAGAACGAGAAGCTATGGGGTGCATGGCGTTGGTATCAAGAGACCGGTAACGGTTATACCGCTGACTGGGGTGCTCATATGTTTGATATCGCTCAAGCTGCTATTGGTATGGATGGTTCTGGTCCGGTTGAGTTTACTCCTAAGGGATACAATGGCACGCAATATTCAACCATGCGTTATGCGAATGGTATCGTGATGACAGAGCAACCTTATTTGGAAGATAATCCAAATGCGCAGGGTATTAAGTTTATTGGCGATAAGGGCTGGATCGAGGTAGCCCGTGGATATATCAATTGCTCTGACCAATCCAAGATCCCGGCTGATTTGAAGGACTTGATTGAGAAACGTCCGAGAATGATGACCGATGAGGAGCGCAAGAAAGCGTATGCCGAGTATATGAAGAGATTGAAAGATAGCAAGAACAAGAAGGGTGGCAACAATGGTAACTATGAGACCAGTGCTCCTCATATGCAGGACTTCGTGGATTGCGTTCGTTCTCGTAAGAACCCGATCGCTCCGGTAGAGGTTGGTTGCAGCACGAATACGCTTTGCTGCTTGCAGAACATCGCTCGTGAGTTAGGCCGTCCGGTTAAATGGAATCCGGCTACATTGAGCTTTGGTGATGATAAGGAAGCTGCCGCTCATCGTCTGTATTGGTATCAATATCGCAATCCGTACACATTGCCTTATTTCTGTAAGTAAATCTGACATAAACAAGATATCGTTATGGGTAACAGACGGGATTTCTTGAAAAACATAGGCCTTTTTACCGCCAGCGGATTGCTGGCGGGCAAAGGGCTCTCCGCAAGTGCGGTGAACCATGTGCCGGGGACTATTGGAGAGGCTCATGCAGGTAAGGAGCTTGGCTTGCAAATCTATTCATTGTCTCAAGAGTTGTATAAGGGCGATGTGGCCGCTAATCTTCGGAAAGTGAAGGATATGGGATACTCCAAACTAGAGTTGGCGGGTTATGGTAAAGGTGCTGTCGGAGGAGTTCCTATGATGGAATTTAAGAAGATGGTAGAGGATGCCGGTTTGAAGATTGTCAGCTCGCATGTAAATCCAGTTGACGCCTCGGCCTCTGATCCTCGTAGGGCTATGATTCGTGAATACTCTAAGGAGATTACACCGAAAATAATGGAGTATTGGAAATCTACGGCAGCCGATCATGCGAAACTGGGTTGTAAATATTTGATCCAGCCGATGATGCCGACGATTACTACGCACGATGAGGCTAAACTTGTTTGCGATGTTTTCAATCAGGCCTCGGATGTTATCAAGGCAGAGGGTATCGCCACTGGTTTTGGCTATCATAATCATAATATGGAGTTCAATCGTGTCGCGACGAAAGAGCAACAGGAGAAGGTGAAGGGAAATCCTTTCGCTGCCTTCATGAAAGTCGGAGACCAGATTTATGACTTGATGCTGAAAGATACGGATCCGAGCAAGGTTTACTTCGAGATGGATGTTTATTGGACTGTCATGGGGCAGAACGATCCTGTCGAGTATATGCAGAAACATCCGGATCGTATCAAGGTATTACATATCAAGGATCGTGCCGTATTCGGCCAAAGTGGTATGATGAACTTTGAGATGATCTTCAAGCAAATGTATGCGAACGGAATCAAGGATTATTTCGTAGAGTTGGAACGGATGCAGGACGGGCGTACTCAATTTGCGGGTGTGAAGGATTGCGCCGACTATTTGATCAAGGCTCCTTTTGTAAAATAAAGTAACAATCGATAGATCGTAAGCCTCGGGGTTAATAGACTCCGGGGCTTTTTTTTTTAGCTGTAAGGCAACATAAACGGGTCTATTTTGTTTTTATAAAAAGAAGTTTATATCGCAAAAATCAAGGAAAAGATGAGTTCTAAGATAAGGAAGATATTGAAACATACGGTGATCGCTATTTTATCGCTGGTCGTATTGTTCCTTGTTTTGAATCTTTTCCTGACAGGTCGTTTGGAACGGTACTTGAAAAAAGAACTGATAGAACGCACGGCGAAGGCTACGGATGGTTTTTATCGTCTCTCTTTTGATAAGCTTTCTATTAGCTTCTTCAAGGGAGAACTAAGGCTAGAGGGTATTTCGTTGGAGCCGGATTCTATGGTCTTCGAACATTTGGCCGCCTTGGATAGTTTGCCCGATACCTATGTAAGTACCCGGATTGAGGGGATCGATTTTAAGGGGATCAATTTGGTATGGCGATGGAATTACCGGCAACTTCATTTCAATACTTTTGAGATCCGCTCTCCGGAAGTTCGCATATACGGTTCTTCCGAATCAAACCCATTAGCTTCCGGACTGGCGGTAGATACGGTAGAACATACCGAATCGAAGACGTTGTACGAAGTGATTTCTCCATATATAGACGCCTTGAGCGTAAAGACCTTGAACTTGGAGAATGCCAGTATCTCTTATAATGTGGAAAAACAAGTCTCGCCGATTATCTATACGTTGAATAACGTAAGTTTCCATGCGTATGGTTTTATGTTGGATTCTACCTCTTCACGGAGCGGGAAGCTGTTGTATTGTGATAACTTCGATTTTGTCACGAATCAGCCGCAAACCTTGTTGGTAAATAATGATTTTAGGCTGGAGACGGATAGTATATGCCTCAGTACCCAAGATTCCATTATCTATATCCAAAAAATCCAATTGCTTCCGCAAGAATTATTGTGGGGAGAGACCAATCGGAAACCTACGAATTATCTGGAAGGTAAAGTGCAAACCGTAGAGATACAAGGGATTCACTTTAGACGGGAAGATGCCTTGAACCATTTGTCTGCCCGCAATTTTGAGATACAATCTTCGGATATTAAGGTGTATGACTTAACTAGGGAGAAAAAGCTGGCGAATGCCGATGCGGATTCTTTGGTGCAAGCCTTGTCGTTGTATGATGTGATCTCCCCGGTACTACACAGTATATCCGTGGATCAGATACGGATAGAGCGGACTTCCCTTCACTATTCCTTGGCCTTGAAAGGGCAGATAGAGGATTTCTCGATCCCTGAGTTCAATTTCCATGCGGAAGGTCTTCTGATCGACTCCTTGGTAGCTCCGGGCGAGGAACTGAATTATTTTCGTTCCATTGCGTTTGAGGCGAATGATATACAGGGGATCATGAGAGCCCGTAATCACCGGTTCGATATCAAGCGCTTGGCGATGAATACGGCCTCAGGCTCGTTTCATATGGATAGTATATGGCTGCGTCCGTTGTCGGTCCGCTCCCGTAATGATTATTTGTCGGGATGTATCGATACGGTGCGGATAGACGGGTTGGCGTATGACAAAGGTATTAGTGCGGATTTACTGATGATTCGGTCGCCTCGCTTGGTTTATTATAAAACGCCCTCCGTTGAATCTTCGGATAAAGGGAAAAGCACATCTGTAAATAGCCGTGTGGATGTGGAAAATTTGTTAAATCCTTTCCTTCAGTATCTTTCCATCCGTAAAATCCAGATTCAGAACGCAAATGTGACATTGGCCGCTAAAAAAGATTCGATACGTTTTTCAACCCCATTGATTTCATTAGCGGGAATTCGGATTTTCAAGAATAGTATCTATCAGATCGGATTCGATAGATTTGATTTATCCGATGGCGATTTTTCTATGTCTTGGGGATCGGATACGACAATATTGCGGACTGAGAGCCAAAAGGATATCCAATTGGCTTTGGAGAATGTGTTTGTGGATTTGAAGAAGAAGACGTTTCAATTAGGTGATCTTCAGCTACAGACGAAGGATATCGATATACCGTTGGATAACGGCTTCTACCGGTTGAAGATCGGGGATCTGGATTTGAGAAAGTCAGGTTTGAGGTTGGATCACGTACATTTAGTCTCGCCTTATTCCAAAATGGAGTTCGCTTATAAACAGCCTAAGCATCAAGATTGGTTTGACGTGAAGGTTGGGAACGTAAGATTGAACGACGTGGATATTCCCGGATATTTCTCAACCAAGGAATTACGTGTGGGGGGACTCTGGATAAACGATGTCTTACTACAAAACTTAAAGAACCGGAAGATCCCGGTGGAGCCTCATATCGTTCCGATGATTTATGAAGGTTTACAAAAGGCTCCGGTCCGTTTCAAGATAGATACCGCTTCCGTTGCCAATTTCTCCGTGGTTTATGAGGAATTACCCGTTAAAGGTGATAAGCCCGGTAAGCTTTATTTTACCGATATGAACGGCCAATTTTCAGGTTTGACCAATATCGTTTCCTATCCGGAGCAATTCATCAGATTGCATGCGGATGGGAACCTGATGGGATCGGGGCATTTTACGGCTACATGGCAACTTCCCGTGGATTCATTATATGACCGCTTTCTATTGGATGCCCGTTTGGATAGCCTAGACTTGCTTTCCTTAAATGAGATCGTAAAACCTCTGGCGCCGGCGGAAGTAGTGAGCGGTTGGGCACAGGATGTGGTCTTTCATATGGATGCCTCAAGCCGGAAAGGACGGATACGGTTAGACTTCCCGTATCGGAAACTGAAAGTGGCCCTATTGAAAGAGAAAGACGGAGAGACCACACAAAAAGGTTTCTTGTCGAGATTGGCGAACTTGGTCTTACGGGATAATAATCCGGCTCATCCGGAGCGAAAAGATAGTAAATTGCATAAGGTCGATATGGAAATTGTGCGAGATCCCTATCATTCCACGTTCAACTATCTATGGCAGATGCTAAGACCAGCCTTGGTGGAATCCGTAGGAGTCTCGAAAAAAGAACAGGATGCGGCCTTGAAAGTGGCAGGTTTCTTCACGAAGGTAAAGCGCTTTTTCGGTCTCGATAAAAAGAAAGATAAGCGGGAGGAGATTGATACAAATAATAAGGAAATAGAATCTTTAAAAGAATAAATAATGGAATATATAGTAAATCACTATCCGGATAAACATCGTTTCGAGGTAGTAGAAGACGGCTTGACAGCCTATGTGGAATATCGTTTAAGAGGAGATGCCTTGGACATTATCCATACCATTGTCCCAAAACCCTTGGAAGGGCGTGGGATTGCGGCGACTCTTGTTGAAACAGCTTATAAATATGCGAAGGAACAGGGGTTGCGCCCTTTAGCTACCTGTTCCTATGCGGTTGTGTGGTTAAAACGCCATCCGGAGTTTTAATCCTTGATCGTAATACCTAACATCCTAGCGATGTCCAGTGCTTGTAAGGAGGTTACGGTAGCACCTTTCAACTCTCCTCCGGGAATCGAGCCAATACGTATACCGGCGATCTCGGAGGAAGTGAGATCGATCCCTTTCAAAGAGGTCCGGTGAAACTCGGCCTCTACTAAATTACAATGTTCGAATTCTACGTTCGTAAATTGGCAATTGTCCAATCCGCCTCCTCGTAAAAAGCATTGATTAAAAGATACGTTCCGGAGTTTGCTCATGGAGAAGATTACATAATCTCCTTTGCAATCCCGGATGGTAGTATGATTAAAGATCGATTCGGAGAAATTTGTTCCGGTAAGTTTACACCCAATGAACTCTACCCGGTAAAAGCCACATCCGGATAAATTTATATTTGATAGATCACAGTTCTTAAATACCACATCGCTAAACTGAGATTTACGATAATTGCAAGCAATGAAACCACAATTGGTGAATAAGCAGGAATTAACGGATAGGTTCTGTTTAGATACGTCTTCGACGCATAATCCATTGAAAGAACATTCCGTAAAATCATCCGCTTGTCTGGATATACAATCCATCCAGTCCATATCCTCCCGTAAGTTTTTTACCAATCTAGGCGCTGTTATTTTCAACATCTTATTGTTTCCTATTTAAATTTGGATGGTAAAGATAACAAATTTGGGCTAAATAAACGATATCTTTACTTTATAGTTCATTTTAGCAATATCGGAAAAGTGTGTTCGGGATAATTCTTCTATTTTAGCCTTGAAATCCTAAGAATCATGCGAATAAAGACAACGACAAAAACAGAGTATCAACAACGTATCAATGTATTGGTTGAATACATAAATAATCACTTAGGCGAGGATATCGATCTAAATAAGCTGGCGGAGATATCCGGATTCTCTCGTTGGCATTTTCATCGGATCTTTGCGGAGTTCTTAGGGGAACCGGTTGGTACGTTTATCGTTAGGATGCGGGTCGAGACGGCCGCTCGGCTTTTGCGTTACACGGAAATACCTGTCAAGGAGATCGCTTATAAAGTAGGATATGACTTACCCTCTTCTTTGTCTAAGGTTTTTCGCCAGTTCTATGGTATTCTCGCCGGATAAGCTGCGTACCGATATTTGTATGGAAGTTGCTCCTTCAGCTTGTCCTAAACTTTGGGAGTATATCCGGTGGCATCCTTGAACTTACGTTGGAAATGCCGCTGGCAAATGCAAATCTTGTCGATCAAGGGCGCTAAGGCTGCGCAGGGGGTAAATTCGTGATACATAGTGCTTCTTTCGCTTGTTTTATACGGCGAAGATACTATTAAAAAATCATAGTTATGAAATTTTCAAAACATAGTTATGAGTTGAACAAATCATAACTATGTTTTTTTATTTGTTTTTATAGGAGTGGGAGATAGTCGGCATATCCCTCTTCTTCCATCTTTGCTTTAGGGATAAATCTTAATGATGCGCTGTTGATGCAGTATCGTAACCCACCTTTGTCGGCTGGGCCATCATTAAAAACGTGCCCTAGATGTGCATCTCCTGTTTTGCTGCGTATCTCAATCCGTTTCATCCCGTGGGAGAGATCCGTTTTTTCCATCACCAAGCTCTTGTCTATCGGCTTGGAGAAACTAGGCCATCCGCAACCCGAATCAAACTTATCGGTAGAGATGAACAAAGGTTCCCCGGTCGTGATATCTACGTAGATGCCTTCACGCTTTTCATTCCAATATTCATTCTTGAAAGCTCTTTCCGTAGCGTTTTGCTGTGTTACCGCATATTGCTCGGCGGTGAGTTTAGAGCGCAATGTCTGATCATCCGGTTTCTGGAATTTCTTTTGCGATACAGGCTTGTTCGAGGCTTTCCCCTTATTAGCCTTTCGGGCGAAATCGAATAGATCCGGGTTTATGTGGCAATAACCGTCCGGGTGTTTATCTAAATAATCCTGATGATAGTCTTCTGCCGGATAGAAATTACTTAATGGCTGAATCTCTACGACGATGGGCTTGGAATAATTCTTGGCCAATGCCTCCACGGTCTCTTTGATGATCGGCAGATCGTCCGTATTCGTATAATAGATGCCGGTACGATACTGTGATCCGATATCGTTGCCTTGCCGGTTGATACTTGTCGGATCTATCGTCTTGAAGAATAGTTCGATCAATAACTTCAAATCGGCTTGTTGCGGATCGTAGTTAACTTCCACTGTCTCGGCGAATCCGGTATTATCGTTACACACTTGTTCGTAAGTCGGTTTTTTGATACTCATCTTCCCGTTTGCGTAACCTACTCGGGTATTCGTAACGCCATCGATTTGCTTCATGAAATGTTCTGTTCCCCAGAAACATCCACCGGCAAAATAAATTTCACTTTGGGTATTCATTCTTGTTGTTTTTGAAAGTTGATCACTCATTGTCGTTCTCGCGATTGCTAGTCCGTTTGATACTAGCAAAGCTATAAATAAAATTAGATGTTTCATATACTTTTTCTTTATTATCGTAAAGGGATGAGATCCATTATATTATATAACCAGAATGGCAGGAAATGGTTCTCCACCAAAGGCTTGATCCCGGCGGCCTCGGTCGGGGTGAATTTAAAGAAACTGATAATTGATTTCATGTTCTTGTTCATCTTAATGTTTAATCTATAATCCGTAATTTTTGTTCTTTGATAATTTAGTCTGTCGTTATGAGAAAAACTGACAAGATTTGTTGCGTAAATAACTAATTCATGATTGAACGTATTGTTTTTCTTAATTGTATATTTGTAGCTGAGATTACATTAATGGGATAAAAGTATATGGAGGCTTAGGACAATGGAAAAGAGAATTGGCATGATTCAGTATTTTTGGCAAATCATATATGCCCACACGATCGCATATTTTGTCGCGGGGGTATTTGCCCTTTTGGTGATGAACTATCGGGATTTGTTCGCTACCGATGTGATATCCTCATTTATGAAGCCGGTCGATGAGCCAATCGTGGCGTTAGGGCCTGTTCTGCAGATATTTCGCGGGATACTGTTGGCTTTGGTGTTATTGCCTTTACGGAAGGTGTTTTTTGAGGAAAAGAACGGCTTAATGAAATTAGGCGTAATAATCCTAGGATTGTCCTTGCTATCAACCATTGGACCGACAATGGGATCCTTTGAAGGATACATATATACGAAAATACCCTATATGTATCAAATGCTGGGTTATCCGGAGGCGATACTATACGTGTTGTTGTTTATCGGGATATTGCATGTCTCGATAAAATATGCTCACAGGAGAATAATCACCTTGTTATCTATATTGATAATGGCGTTGATATGCTTTTTGGGGATAATGAGCTTTGTGATGGCGTGAGGTATCTTAAATAATGGGCAATATCTCCGCCCAAATATGCTTCTTTAAATCCACGCACCCGTTCTTTTTGAAAGCGATGCCTTCTTTTTCTAGCAGTTCCCTTTGTTCCGTCCAATTGAGAGCCAATCTCCCTTGGCTGTTTACTACCCTGTGGCAAGGCAAGTTCAGCTCTCTCGGGGCGTTGAACATGGCTTGCCCTACCATGCGGGAACATTGTGGTCTCCGGGCGAGTTTGGCTAACTGCCCGTAGGTAACCACATTTCCCTCCGGTATTTCCTTTACGATGTTGTAAACTTCCGCATAAAAATCAGCCTTCATCGATTCTCGCTTTTATCTTGCCCCATGCGTGCGTATCGAGGCTACACATACGCATCGTCTCGCACATCTCCTTGAAGCGAGACATCGGGATCGTGAAACTCAATACGTTGCTTTCCACATAAGGGCGGGTCGAGGGATCGAAGAAGCCAAGGAAAGCACGGTGCCCGCCACGCCGGTTCTCATTGACGGCTTGCGTAATGGTTGCGCTACATCCCGAGCCAAAAGGCGTGGAGATGGCCTCGGGCGAGTTATTGTCGAAAAACGCCCACGTGACCAAGCCGGACAGGATATCCGGGGTAGCGAGGAACAAAAGCCCTTCCACATCCTCGAAGGAAGTAAGCCGGTCGATTCTCGCGAAATGGATATATTGCTTGGTCGCCCTTTGTACATCTATCTTCTTGATGCCTTCCAGAACCATCTCCGGTGTTTGCTTATATCGTTCTTTCAAGGAAACGAAGTTAGGTACATGTTCCGGCATGGGAGTGAATCCGGTATAGAATTTCCCACCTCCGCAACCGATGCTTTCTCCGCTCATGCTGATAATCTCCCCGTTCCTTATGGCGGGAAGCGCTTTAAACAGGCAACCTTGCGTCTTCCTTAATTCTCCCGATAGCGTATCGGAATACCAAAAGGCGATCGGTAATTCCGCTTTGCCGGAGAATGTCTCCTGATAGTTGTCGATAAACGTTTGAATATCCATATGCGATTGATTTAGGTTGATTTATACTTACCAATCGATTTCCGGGATGCCTTTACCCCGTAAGAAATCATTAGCCTTACTGAAATGCTTACAACCGAAGAAACCATATTCGGCAGAGCGGGGAGATGGATGTACGGTTGTCAAGACCAAATGTCGGCTTGTATCGATAAGGGAGATCTTGGCTTTAGCGTAACTTCCCCATAACATGAATACCAGGTTTTCCCGTTCGTCGCTTAAATTCTTGATAACAGCGTCGGTGAATGTTTCCCATCCCATGTTCCGGTGCGAACCTGTTTGGTGGGCACGTACCGTGAGGACGGAATTCATCGGAAATACGCCTTGGCTTACCCAACGATCCAAATTCCCGGAGGAAGGGATCGGTTTCCCGAGATCATCGTGGATCTCTTTGAATATATTCATCAAGGAGCCAGGAATCGCCACGCCATCGGGTACCGAGAAACAGACCCCGTAGTATTGCCCCGGATTTGGATAGGGGTCTTGTCCCAAGATAACGACTTTTATCTTCTCAAACGGGCATGCGTTAAATATATGGAATATCTGGGGCCCGGGAGGAAGTACGTGCGCTTGCTTATATTCGTTTTTGACAAATGTCACCAATTGCTCGAAATAAGGCTTGTCAAATTCTTCTTGCAGACGTTTTCTCCAACTTTCATCTATTCTAACATTCATGGTGTTTTTCTTATTCTTCCACCAAAGGTACGGAGAAAAGCTTAAAATTCGAGGATTTTATCGTAACTTTGCACATAAACTTCATTCTGGAATTATTGTAGCAAACACTATGGATACTAAGATTATTGGACAAGGATATAATCTCGATGCAGACACGTCAGTAGGGAAGGAACTGATAGAATTGTTCAACAGCAAGAGATACGATACGTTCACTTGCCTTGTGGCATTTGCAAGTTATGGAGGTATTTCGGCGCTAACTCCCTACATCATGCGGGAGAAAGAACGTGGTGTGAAAATTAAGGTGATATTAGGTGTTGACCAGAAAGGGACTTCCAAAGAAGCTTTAGAAGAAGTTCTATCATGGGGGGTAGAGTCAAAAATTTTTCACACTCAATCCGTAAATATATTCCATCCTAAAATCTATTTGTTTGAGAATACAGACATCTTTACACTCATCATAGGTTCAAATAATCTCACAACAATGGGATTGGTTAAGAACATCGAATGTGCATTACTGATAAAAGATGCTAAGGGTGCGCATTCCGTGCATAATGATTTTTACATTTATTGGAAATCAATTCTTGATGGTACAGAGAGTAACCTTTATACCATAACGCAGGAATTGATCGACCTTCTCTTTGCTGATAAGATAATTGTTACTGAATCAGAAAGAGCCGATAGATATGATAACGGAAGAGACCAAATAACCTCTGCAAGTAAAAAATCTATCACTTTCAATGGAGCAAAACTACAAAGAAATCCGTCTGGTTATTCGCCCAAAAGACGACAAGTTAAAGCTAAGCGTATAACTCAAACAGCGAATCCAACAAATCCTGATCAACCGATTATTTCAGTTTCTAACGAGTCTCTTTCTGTCAATGGAGAAGAGGTGTTAATTGCGGAAATTGGTGGTGGCCCTCGTTGGAAGCAGGTCAACTTTCCTGTAGAGATCTTTGAAAACTTCTTTGGTGCTGAGCGTGGTAACAATTCATACAACATTGAGCTTATAAACATTGCCCAAAACGGCTCACTTGGCGATATTGAAATTCGTCAGGCTGTTTCTGTGAAGAGCCATAACTACCGTTTTGAAATACGCTGTACAGAAACAGAAGGCGCATATCCTGGTGACAGCAAACGTCCTATCGGTTTGTTTGTAAAACTAGACAATAATAAATTCCTTTATCAGATTCTGTTATCAAATTATCCAGCATACAACAATATTAGAAAGTTCCTTTATAGAGAGAGTAAGGTCAAACGTAAGGACGAACTAAGAAGATACATTGTTCATATTGAGGCAATTCATGCTCTTTATCCAGAATTAATAGTTTAATATGGAATATAATTTCAGAACACTGAACTACCTTGGTAGTAAACTGCGTTTGTTGGATTTCATCGAGGATAAGATACTCGACGTGACTCCTGTTGGTGCTGGGGTTTGTGATTTGTTTGCCGGTTCGGGTTGTGTATCTCGTAGGCTGTCGCGTAATTTTGCGGTAACAGCATGTGATATTCAAGGTTATTCAAAAGTGATTGACAATGCGCTGCTCAACAAGTTTGACGTTACCGATGAAAATGTAAACAAATTCTTTGAATTATTGTATACGGAATCAGCGGAGAAACTTAGAGAGGCTTTTGCGCCACTCATACAAATGGAACATGAAGCCATTAAGAATAAGAACCTTGAAGTATTGGCTTGTATTCTCGAATATGGATCAGTTGAAGTATTCAATCTCGAACATAATCTATCATGCTTGTCTGATCAACTTCGTATGGTAAATAATAAACTCATAAAAACAGGATTGAGTAATGAGTTGTCGCTTATTAGCCGATATTATGGTGGAGTATATTTCTCATACAAGCAAGCCGTTGAGATTGATATCATACTGGAGACTATTCACAAATCTTTTCCATCGAACCATCGCGATTTGTATCTTGCTGCATTGCTCGGTACAGCGAGTGATATTGTTGATACGGTAGGCAAGCACTTTGCTCAACCAATTAAAGCAAGAGATGCTAAAGGCAAAATCAAAAGTACTGTTTATAATAAGGCGGTCAAGGATAAGACAATTGATGTTATAGCACTCTACAAGGATTGGTTGCTAAAATACAAGAGCTTGACCAAGAATGACTTATGCCATTCAACTATGCAGGGAGACTTTGAAAACTGTTTAAGGAATCTTCCTGATAACGTAAGAACAGTTTATGCAGATCCTCCTTACACTCGTGACCACTATAGTCGTTATTATCATGTATTGGAGACATTGACACTTAGGGATATTCCTAAGATTTCAACAGTTACAATTCATGGCTCTACTCATGTAAGTAATGGTATCTATCGAGAAGACAGACATCAGTCGCCATTCTGTATAAAGAGCAAAGCTCTCGATGCTTTTCGAAAGATGTTTAAATTAACTTCTGCTACAAATAGGAATCTCCTCTTGTCATATTCCCCGTATGACGAAACGAAGAAATCTCATCCACGTGTAGTAACTATGCAGCAGATTATTACTTTGGCGAAAGAGTATTTTGATAATGTGGAGACGGTGTCTGCTGGTAGTTTCAAACATAACAAGCTCAATTCTACTGAGCATTTTCTTGAAGCGTCCGATGAAGCGGAATTACTGATTGTCTGTACTAACAATAGTTGATCTTGACGTACTTATGCGATTTAAAGACAATATAAAATTTATCTATAACCCTCAAGTGTCCGTTGGTGGAGAGGATTGTAAGAATATCCTTATTAAAGGTGATAACAAGGCGATTCTTCCAGAATTGGCATCTGTGTATGGGGAAAAAATAAAGTGTATCTACATTGACCCTCCTTACAACAATGGAGACACTTATCATTATTATAATGACAATATTTCAACATCTGCTTGGCTAAAGGATATGAGAACTGTTTTTATTTGGCTTAAACAGTTGTTGAAAAGAGATGGTAGTATTTGGATTTCTATTGATGATAAGGAAATGGCATACTTGAAGATTGAGGCTGATAAGATATTCGGTCGTGAGAACTTCGCCGGTACAATAATTTGGCAACAGCGAAAGACTCGTGAGAACAGGGCCGTATTTTCTTGTAATCATGAATATGTACTTGTTTATGCGAAGGATATCAAGGCCTTCAAGAAGTCGAGAAACCTACTTCCTGTAGAAGAAGGCTTTATTGATAGTAAATACAAGAATCCCGACAATGATCCACGAGGGCCTTGGCAATCAATTACCGCAAGTGTTCAAGCTGGTCATGCTGTGGCGAGCCAGTTCTATACAATTATATCACCTGCTGGAATTGAGTTTAATCCACCTAAAGGGCGTTGTTGGGCCTATAATCAGGAACGGATGCTTAAGGAGATCGCCAACAATAATATTTGGTTCGGATTTGATGGTAAGAACACACCTCGCATAAAGAAGTTTCTTGCGAATGCTAAGATTGGCTTGACACCGGAAACTCTTTGGACAGGTGATAACTATGGTACAACGGATAGTGCCAAGAAACATCTTCTTTCACTTTTTCCCGAAATGGAACAAGTGTTCGATACGCCTAAACCTGAGGAACTTATAAAGCAAATTATAGAGATTGCTAGCAATGAGGGCGAGTATGTATTAGATTGCTACATCGGTTCTGGTACAACGATAGCAACTGCACATAAATTGAAACGTAATTATATTGGTATAGAGATTGGCGACCAGATGACTGAATTGGTTACAAGACGTATGCGCAAAGTAATAGATGGTGAATCGGGTGGAATTTCGAGTAGCGTTGATTGGAAGGGAGGCGGTCAGTTCATTTTTTATAACTTCGACAAGAATAAGATGGATGAACATAAGTCTGTTGTTGAACAGACGAAACCTAAACCTTCTGTACAATATCATCAACTCAATTTTCTTGATCTTTTCAAACAATATAAAGACAGCTGTATTGTTGAGAACCACATGATTCGAGAAGATTTAGGAGCATATGCTATTCCTCGTAGCCGCTTCATTAACATAACTAAAAATGTCTTGATAGGCAATGTGAAGAAAGATAACTTTGAACAGTATTTGGAACAATCTGCTGAGATTTATTATACAGGCTCTAGGTTTCCATCAACTGTTGCATTGAATAAGTTATACTATTTCATGCCTTACATGAAAGGCAAGGGTATCCGTGATCTTTATCTTATAAAAATTGCTCGTGTTGGTTGCCGAAAGGAAGGCCAATTAGGTGAGGACAAGAACGACTTTCGATTGGTTTTTGAAATAGAGTATGTAGATCAATTGTTTGATGACTATAAGCCAATAGAATTGAAGATTTGGCATACATTTACCGACACTACGGTACGTGAACTGATAACAATGTATGAGAAATTTTTTAGTAGTTCTTATTCTTCCACCAAAGGTACGGAGAAAAGCTTAAAATTCGAGGATTTTGTGTAAGTTTGCCTTCCGATTTGAATTTAAATAAGAAAACATGATAAGTTACCTTCAGATAGATAAGCTGACCAAGAGCTTCGGTGATTTGGTTCTTTTCGAGGATATAACGTTCGGAGTCGCGCAAGGACAGAAGATCGGGTTGATCGCCAAAAACGGGACGGGTAAGACTACCTTGTTGAATATTATCGGTGGCAAGGAGGATTACGACTCGGGTGAGGTGGTTTTCCGGAAAGACTTGCGGGTCGGGTATTTGGAGCAATCACCTTCCTACCCGGAAGAACTTACCGTGCTACAGGCTTGCTTCCACTCGAAGAACGAGACTGTCCGCTTGATCGCCGAGTACGAGGAGGCGATGGCGAAAGAGGATCACTCGAACCTGGAGGACATCCTTACCCGTATGGATAGCTTCAAGGCGTGGGATTATGAGCAGAGAGCGAAACAAATCCTCGGGCAGTTGAAGATTCATAACTTCAATCAGAAGATCGGGGAATTGTCCGGAGGGCAGTTGAAACGGGTTGCCTTGGCGAATGTCTTGATCACGGACCCTGAATTGATTATCTTGGATGAGCCGACGAACCATTTGGATCTGGAAATGACCGAATGGCTGGAAGATTATCTGAGCCGGGCCAATATCAGTATCTTGATGGTGACGCACGACCGTTACTTCTTGGATCGTGTTTGTAGTGAGATCATCGAGATCGATAATAAGCAAATCTATTCGTATAAAGGTAATTATAGTTATTATCTGGAGAAACGCCAAGAGCGTATCGAGGCGATGAACGCCGACGTGGAGCGTGCGAAGAATCTTCTCCGTACGGAACTGGATTGGATGCGTCGCCAACCGCAGGCACGGGGCACGAAAGCGAAGTACCGTATTGATGCCTTTTATGAGCTGGAAAAGAAAGCGAAGCAACAACGGGATACCGGAAAAGTGAACTTGGACGTGAAGGCTTCTTACATCGGTTCGAAGATTTTCGAGGCGGTGAATGTGAGCAAACGTTTTGGTGACTTGAAGATTACGGAGGATTTCAATTATATTTTCGCCCGTTACGAGAAGATGGGTATTGTCGGAAATAACGGTACGGGTAAATCTACCTTTATCAAGATGCTGATGGGGGAGGTGGCTCCCGATAGCGGTCATTTCGATGTGGGCGAGACCGTTCGTTTCGGTTATTACAGTCAAGATGGCTTGAAGTTCGATGAGCAAATGAAAGTGATCGACGTGGTGCAGGCGATCGCCGAATACGTGGATTTGGGTAACGGACAGAAGATGGGAGTCTCCCAGTTTTTGAACTATTTCCTGTTCACGCCGGAGAAACAGCATAATTACGTTTATAAGTTGAGCGGTGGCGAGAAGCGTCGCCTGTATTTATGTACGGTATTGATGCGTAGCCCGAACTTCTTGGTGCTCGATGAACCGACCAATGATTTGGATATCGTAACCTTGAACGTATTGGAGGAATACCTTCGTAACTTCAAGGGGTGTGCTATCGTCGTTTCCCATGACCGTTACTTTATGGATAAGGTGGTAGATCACCTGCTGGTTTTCCGGGGTAACGCCGATATCAAGGATTTCCCTGGCAACTATACGCAGTATCGGGATTGGAAAGATGTGCAAGACCAACTGGAAAAAGAGGCGGAGGCCGCTTTGCAAGCGAAGCAAAACCCGGCTCCGGAGAAACCGTCTCGTCCGGTGGGTGAGCAAAAGAAGAAACTCACTTTCAAGGAACGGAAAGAGTTCGAGGCCCTAGAGGAGGAGATACCGGCATTGGAGGTAGAGAAAGCGGAGTTGGAGACTGCGATGAGCAGTGGCACTTTGTCTCCGGACGAGCTTATGGCTAAATCTCAACGGATCACCCAAGTCATGGAGGAAATCGACGAGAAAACGATGCGCTGGCTGGAGTTGAGCGAGCTGGCATAAGTAATAAAGAGGAATGAGCGAGACTAAACCTGTACTTTGGAACCGGAATTTCGTCCAATGTTGTATCTCTTACTTCTTGATGAATTTCGCCTTTTATATGTTGATGCCTACCATGCCAGTCTATCTGGTGGAAGAGTTGGGCATCAGCACGTCCGAGGTGGGGATGGTCTTGTCTAGCTATACGATCGGCTTGTTGTGCGTGCGCCCGTTCTCGGGGTATCTGGTAGATTGTTTCTCCCGCAAACCGTTATATGTATTCGCCTTCACGATATTCGCCTGTCTGTTTGCCGGTTATTGGTTTGCGATGACGGTCTATACGATCATGGCGGTTCGTTTCATCCAAGGCGGGTTCATGGGACTGACCTCTGTTTCCGGCAATACGATTACGATAGACGTAATCCCTTCCAAGCGAAGGGGAGAAGGCATGGGCTTTTACGGATTGACGATCAATCTCGCCATGTCTTTGGCTCCTTTGGTGGCGGTCGGGCTGTACGATCGGCATGGTTTCTTCTGGATCATAGGGGTTGCTTTGGTGATCGCATTGGTCGGGATCGGCTCCGTCGGGCTGATCCGTTATCCGAAACGGGAGAAAGTGCCTCGTCCGGCCTTCTCGTTGGATCGTTTTATCTTGGTAAAAGCGCTTCCTGCGGCCTTGGCTTATTTGCTGGTCGCTATACCTTATGGGATGTTGCTCTCGTTTGTGGTATTATATGGTAAAGAGATCGAGGTGCCAGACCCCGGCTATTTCTTTATCTTTATGGCGATCGGTGTAGGGACGGCCCGTTTGATTTCCGGGCGGTTGGTGGACCATGGTAAGATCCATGTCGTGTCCATCGTATCCTTGGTTTCTTTGGCGATCTCGTTTTCCGTGTTCGCTACCGTACATACATCGTTTGTCTTTTTCGCTTGCGCCTTGGCGATCGGTATCGGTTTTGGCGTGAGCGTACCGGCTTTTCAATGTCTTTTCGTGAATGTCGCTCCGCACCATATGCGCGGTACGGCTACCTCCACCTACTTGACCTCTTTCGATTTCGGGATGGGGATCGGGATGTTATCCGCCGGCTTTATCGCTACCCGTGCCAATCTGGCTACCGCCTACGGAGTCGGGGCGGTTTGTTGCCTTCTTTCCTTATTCGTCTATATCCGCTTGGTAAAAGCCTCGTACGAGAGGAATAAGCTGATTTCTTGATCCGCTTGATTCCCGGTTTCGTCTAACCCCATGGCGTACTTTGTCGATTCTTCCTTTTCTAGCGGGAAACCTCACCCTTATATTTGTATCAAAGATCATAGAGAAATAGGTTTTTAAGATTTAACAAATGAAAGGAATAGGTAGTATGAAACGTTTAGTAATGGCTATGTCAGCCTTGTTGGTAAGTGTGACAATGAGTTTCGCACAGGAATCGAGCTTACATAAAGAGCCGTTTGTAGTCAATGTGGGCCAATTGGTAAGCTATCTGGAATTACGTCCCAGCCAGATTAATGAGGTAGCGATGATCAACGTAACGAACAATAATAACCGGATGACGAGCAGGCTTTCCTTCCCCGATGTTTATCTAGCCGATAAATAGGTAGAGGATAGATATAAAGTATCAAGCTATTGCATAAAAAGTATCTTGTGACTGTATCTATTCTATAAACCACGTCGTGGTCTGTATAGATCATGTCGTGGTTTTTATAGATCACGCTGTGGTTTGTATAATCCACGACGGAGATTATAGAATAGATATGGTATCGTATAAGAATACAGCTAGGCTTGTATAAGAATATATCTAGGCTTTTGCTTGTTTATAAACGGTGTCTATGATGAAATAGATAGCGTTTATTGTAATATGTGTTACAAAATGATTGATATATACCTTGATATACATCAATAACGTCAATTGTTTGCAAAAATTAACCGCATTAAAGAACAATGTTATAAAACATACTGTTATATTTGCAGTAACAAAAAGAGAAAGATGGAAGATGCGGAAACGCCGCATTTATTAGTTAAGGTCTTAGTTTAGGTTTAAATTTTTAGGTATTATGAGACGTTTAGGTATGATGGTAGTCGCTTTAATGATGGTAGCGACAATGAGCTTCGCTCAAAAGGTTAGTGATTCAAAGAGTATGAGTTTCGATAAGCTAAGCAGATATTTGCAGCTTGACGCAAACCAGATCGCTGAGGTGTCAGAGATTAATACTTACTTCGAGAATCAATTAGGTCAACCCCTGTCTGCGGAAGCGCTTTGCAATAATGCAAGACCGGAAGAAACTCGCAACGCATTGTTGTGTAATTTGAAACTGATGAAACGTGCATTGACAAAAGATCAATATCGTAAATATGTAGCGTTGATTAACGTGACTCGCGCTAATCAGGAAGATAAGGTTTCTAATCCGCTTTTGGACAGCTATTTGGCTGAGAAATAATAAAGCCAATGTGATTGGACTATGTGTTTTTAAGGTTTTTGTTTAGGTTTAGTAATTTAAGGTTTTTAGGTATTATGAAACGTTTTGGAATGGCAGTCGCAGCCTTATTGATGTGTGCGACAATGAGCTTCGCTCAGAAACCGAGTTTGAGTAGAGAACCGTTTGTGGTAAGTACAGAGAAGTTAGCAAACTATTTGCAATTGACTCCGAGCCAGTTGGATGAGGTCGCTAATATCAATGAATATTTTATCGATATGCAGAACGCAAGTGTAAAAGCTAGCGCTAAATTGCAGGATAAGAAAATGTATCAAGCGGTTTACGGTAACTTGAAATTGATGAAGAGGGCTTTGAACCCGGATCAATATCGTAAGTATGTTACTTTATTGAACATCACGAACAATAATAACCGTACGATGGGTGTTAATACGTTCCCGGAAGTGTACTTGGCTGATAACGCAAGTAAGTAATTTATACTATATAAGAGTGTGTCCTCCCCACTATTTCCTGTCAAAAGGTAAATAGTGGGGGTACTTTTTTTTAAGGCTTGTGTATAAATCGAAGAAGATTGTGTAAGTTTGCGGCGTTTTACAAATAACGCTTAATTCGAGTCATGACAACACAAAAACTTTTAGTTCCTTCTAATGTCGCTTTGAAGAGAAATGTAAAGGACTACTCCTTAATCGTGGTAGGTTCATTTTTGCAGGCACTTAGTTACGTGCTTTTCCTAGCTCCTTACAAAATCGTACCGGGAGGTGTGTACGGTATATCTATCGTAATCCACTATGTGACAAAGAATTTGTTTCCGTTCTTTCCGGATGGTTTGCCGATGGGTACGACGGCGCTTTGTTTCAATATCCCGTTGATGATTTTGGCGATGAAAAAGATCGGATTATCTTCCGGACCGAAGACGATCGTCACTTTCTTGCTGATCTCTATATTTACCGACTCATTGTCTTATTTCCTTACTGATCCATTGGTGGAGAATGATGCCTTTATCGCCGCCTTTTATGGAGGAGCTATTTTAGGATTGGGTGTAACTTGTATTTTCCGGGCGCAGAGTACGAGTGCCGGTACGGATGTATTGGCACGTGTGATCGCTAATGACTCCAACTTGAAGGTCAGCAATATGATCATCGTATTGGATTCTGCGGTCGTATTGTTGGGCTTGATCGTGTTTAAGGATTGGGCGGTACCTTTGTATTCTTGGTTTACTATTTTCGTATATGGAAAGATCGTGGAGATGTTCCAGACAGAGAATCCGAACCGTGCTGTCTTCATTGTCTCTCGTAAGACCCAGGAATTAAAAACCTTGATAGTTGATAAGATGGGTATGAGAGGTACATTTATCCACGGTAAGGGAATGTATCAGGGAAATGAGACTGAGATTATATTCACGATCGCTGAACGGAAAGATATGCCCCGCTTGAAAGATGAGGTGAAAGAGATCGATCCGAATGCTTTTGTTTCTACGATGCACGCTAGCAAGGATTCGCCACGGCCGGGCATTTAATAGAATTAAGAATTATTCCGTATATTTGTGGGTAGGCTAATATTAATATCGGTTTTTGAATGATGGATAGAAGAGGTTTTTTGAAGAATGCTACGCTTGTGAGCGCTGCTTGTTTGATGGATTTCAGGGAGGCTTTGGCGTGGGGCGCTAAGGATGCTGAAGTAGGAAAAGCATGGAAAGGATGGAAAAAGGGGCAGTTCCAGATTCATCTGATTTATACCGGGGTGTCGGAATCGATGTTCTTGATTTTCCCCGACGGTACAACGATGCTGCTTGATTGTGGTGATCATAATGCTATTGGGCGCGGTAAATTGGCTGTGCCGGTGCTTCCCAATCCCGATCGGCATGCCGGGGAGTGGATCTCTCGTTATGTCTTGAGAGTGAACCCCCAGAAGGATTATGTGGATTACATGATGTTGACGCACTATCACTCAGATCATGGTGGCAACAATAAATTCTACGCTCGTAAGGAGACGAGAGACGGTAAGGATTACTACCTGAGCGGATTCTCTCAGGCTGCCGAGTACCTTACGTTTGGTAAGGCTTTTGACCGTTGCTGGCCCGACTACAACGATCCTCTTCCTTTGACCCAGGAGGCAGCCGATGCTTTTGAGCACATGAAGGATTTTTACGACTATATGTTGGCTCATAAGAAGATGGAGATTGAGAAGTTCCGTCTTGGCGAAACCAACCAGATCGCCTTGAAGAAAGACGCTACGGCATATCCGGGATTCTCGGTAAGAAATATCTGTGCCAACGGCCGCATTGCCGATAAGGAGGGGAATATACGTGACCTCTATGCGGAGCGCAAGAAATCCAATCCGGTTAAGTTCAGTGAAAACGGGATGAGCCTGGGTGTGATCTTTACCTACGGTGATTTCAAGTTTTATACGGCGGGAGACTTCTCGGATGGCTGGGAGTTGCCTAATGGAAAGAGATTCGAGATAGAGGATGCGATAGCCGACGTGGTTGAGCCGGTGAGTGTGGCGAAAATCAATCATCACGGACACAAGTCAATGACTGATAAGCTCGTGGCTGCGTTGCGTCCGCGTGTAGTTGTCAACAACGTGTGGGATCAGCTTCATACGCTGCCCTCGGTCATGGAGCGTTTTTATAACCGGAATCTTTATCCCGGCGAGCGCATCGTGTGTCCTTCCGTGTTTCCTGCGGAGCGTCGTGCCGAGGATGCCGGACAGCCGTGGCTTGATATACTTAACCCCTCGTCGTTTGATGCCGGTCATGTGATTGTCAATGTCGAGGAGGGAGGCAAGGACTATTCGGTTACTTACCTCACTGCCGATGATGAGTCGATGACTGTAAAGAGCGTGATGCGGTTCAAGTCATAAACGGCTTGAATTTGGTGTCAACTGTCAACTAAAATACCTATCTTTGCCATTCAAAAACGAATAAATATAGAATAATAATGCCCAACATCTCACAAAGAGGAGTCGAAATGCCTGCTTCCCCGATCCGGAAGCTGGCTCCATTGGCCGATGCGGCCAAACAGAGAGGAGTTCATGTGTATCACCTGAATATCGGTCAGCCCGACCTTCCCACTCCGCGAGCGGCACTCGACGCGATCCGCAACGTCGATCGTACGGTGTTGGAATATAGCCCTAGTCAGGGATATCGCAGTTATCGCGAGAAGTTGGTTGGATATTATAAAAAGTATGATATCAATCTTATGGCTGACGATATTATCATCACTACCGGCGGTTCGGAGGCTGTATTGTTTGCCTTCTTGAGTTGCTTGAATCCGGGTGATGAGATTATCGTACCGGAACCTGCTTATGCCAATTATATGGCATTCGCTATCTCGGCAGGAGCCGTGATACGGACTGTGACGACTACGATAGAGGAGGGATTTTCTCTTCCGAAAGTAGAGAAATTCGAGGAGTTGATCAATGAGCGTACCAAAGCGATCCTTATCTGTAACCCGAACAATCCTACCGGTTATTTGTATACACGTCGCGAGATGAATCAAATCCGGGATATCGTAAAGAAATATGATCTTTATCTTTTCTCGGATGAGGTGTACCGAGAGTTTATCTATACCGGTTCTCCGTATATCTCGGCTTGTCATCTGGAAGGTATCGAGCAGAACGTGGTATTGATCGATTCTGTCTCCAAACGCTATTCGGAATGTGGTATCCGTATTGGTGCGTTGATTACGAAAAATGCTGAAGTGCGTAGTGCCGTCATGAAATTCTGCCAAGCTCGCTTAAGCCCGCCTTTGATCGGACAGATCGCTGCCGAGGCCTCTTTGGATGCTTCCGAGGAGTATGCCCGTGAGACTTATGACGAGTATGTGGAACGGCGTAAATGTTTGATCGATGGCTTGAACCGTATTCCCGGCGTTTATTCTCCCATACCGATGGGCGCTTTTTATACGGTGGCTAAACTTCCGGTGGATGATGCCGATAAGTTCTGCGCTTGGTGTCTGGAAGAGTTCGAATACGAGGGTCAGACGGTCATGATGGCACCGGCATCGGGTTTTTACACGACACCGGGACTTGGCAAGAATGAGGTTCGTATGGCCTATGTTTTGAAAAAGGAAGACCTTGTGAAAGCTTTGATGGTGTTATCAAAAGCGTTGGACGCTTATCCGGGAAGAACGTTATAAATGAATTTAGAGCTATTTATCGCCAAAAAGATACATTTCGGCAAGGAGGGGGATCGTGAGGTTACTCCTCCTGCTGTTCGTATTGCCATGATCGGGATCGCCTTGGGATTGGCGGTGATGATCCTCTCGGTAGCGATCGTGATAGGCTTTAAGAAAGAGGTCCGGAACAAGGTGATCGGTTTCGGCTCGCATATTCAGATCACGAATTTCGATAGTAATTCTTCCTATGAATCGCAGCCGATAGCGGTTAGCGATACTTTATTGAATGTGCTCGATGCATTCCCGGGGATTCGTCATGTCGAGAAATTTGCGACGAAGCTCGGCATCTTGAAGACAGACCAAGATTTTCAAGGGATTGTCTTGAAAGGCGTGGATACGGATTATGACTGGACTTTCTTCAAGGATAATTTAAAAGAAGGCGAGATCTTTACGATCCGGCCGGATAAGAACTCTACGGATGTTATTATTTCCAAGTATTTGTCAGATCTGCTAGGACTAAAGGTAGGGGATTCTTTCCTGACTTATTTTGTGCAAGATGACGTGCGTGCCCGTAAGTTCACGATCACGGGGATTTATGAGACAGGCTTCCTTGATTATGACAAGATGTTCGTAATCGCTGATATTAAGCAGATACGTCGTTTGAACGGTTGGGATAAAGATCAAGTAAGCGGACTGGAGTTGCAGGTGGACGACTATGATCGTTTGGACCAAATAGCCGAGGATATTTATTTCGATCTGACGGAACGGCAAGACCGAAATGGCAATACGTTTTACGCCCGCTCGATCAAGGAGTTGAACCCGATGATCTTTAATTGGTTGGATGTGCTGGACATCAATGTGGTGGTTATCTTGGCGCTGATGCTTTCGGTTGCGGGGTTTACCATGATCTCCGGATTATTGATTATCATCTTGGAGCGTACCAATATGATCGGAATCTTAAAAGCCTTAGGGCAAAATAATAACAGTATCCGGAAGATCTTCTTGTACGTTTCTTTCTTCTTGATCGGGAAAGGAATGCTTTGGGGGAACATGATCGGGATAGCCCTTTGTCTGATTCAATCCTATTTCCATGTGATCAAGTTGGACCCTTCCATTTATTATTTAGACGCCGTGCCGGTTGATCTTAACGTATTCTCCCTGCTTCTTTTAAATATAGGAACGCTTGTCGCTTCCATGCTGATGATGTTAGGCCCTTCTTATCTGATTACGAAGATTGATCCGGCCAAGAGTATCCGTTTTGAATAAAAGCCGTATCTTTGGCCTACGTTTTTGCATAGCCGGGTTGATATGACAGATTTGATCTCTAAAGAAAAGCGTAGCTACATCATGTCTATGATTAAGGGCAAGAATACGAAGCCTGAGATCATAGTCCGTAAATACTTGTTTCATTGCGGCTTCCGATTCCGTGTGAATGTAAAGCGCCTGCCCGGTACCCCTGATATCGTATTGCGCAAATATAAGACGGCTATCTTCGTGAACGGCTGCTTCTGGCATGGGCATGAAGGTTGCCCGGAGTTTCGTCCTCCCCGTACCCGGGTAGAGTGGTGGACTGAGAAACTAAACCGGAATAAAGCCCGGGATGCCCGTGTGCGTGAGGAATTACGGGCGATGGGTTGGAATACGATGGTGATCTGGGAATGTCAACTGAAACCCAAAGAACGCCAAGCGACTTTGGAGAATGTCGTCCGCCTGTTGGAAAAGACGTATGTGGAGTCTACCTATCATGCGAAGTTTACCCCGGCCTATCCGCTTTTAGAGGAAGAGGAACTTCCTCAAGTAGCGGAAGATCGGGAGTCGTATTAAACTTCCTCCATACGTTTCAGTTCGTATCCTTGGATTCAAAGGTAATCCATTCTACCCGAAGAAACAACGGAAAGGGGAGGACTGTTTGGGCAGTACTACTTACCTGTTTAGAGAAGATATATTTCGGAGGCACTTCGTTGGAGGTTACATCTTTCGGTACGTTATCCAAATTGTTTTGCAATCTAAGCGATAACCGTGTCAAGAAACAAATAACCCGACAATATAATCTGCCACAGCATCAGGTCTTAGAAAGTTGGGTAAAGTGTATTGTTATTCTTCGGAATTGTCTTGCTCGCCATGCCCGAATATGGAATCGTCGTTTCCCTCAAATGTCCCAGATGGCATCTTTAAGGTTAAGAGGTGCATGGATTGATTGTTCTCGGATTCGTCCAAATAAACTTTATGCTCAATTATGTTGCCTTGCTTATTTGCAAGATAGCATACACCCTGATAATGACTTTAAGAATCAGATTAAAAGTTTGTTAAACGAGTATTCTCAAATCAATCTACATAATATGGGCTTCCCTGCTGATTGGGAAAGCGAACCTTTGTGGAGATAGTTGTTTACCATACATTGATGTAAATGGACGAAGTGTTCTTGCTTTTTAGGTTTTGCTGGCTATTTGATCTTTTAAGGGCTGGTATCGTGACACGGATCTTTTGAAACGAGCACGAAATAGCGAGTAAAAGAAGGGGAGAAGTGGTCGTTTCGGCTCAAAAACGGCTGCTTTTATGCGGAAAAGTCACTGTTTGGGGACTTGAAATCCTGCCGTTGGGCATTGTAAACCGACAAGGATTGGATCGTAAACCCACTTGAATGGGCATCGTAACCTGCTTACTTCCCCATCGAAAGCCCGTCGAATCGCCCGAAGGTGCTTGTTAAGGGCACTTAGGCGACTGTTTTTTCGCTAGAACGAAAGGTCGTTTTTCAATATATTCTTAAGGATGAGTGAATTAAATATATTTTAACGTGGATTTGGAAGCGACCTGTACCTTTGCCCGGAAAAAGCAATTCTCCTTGAGTTTGGATTTCAATTTGTCAAAAGGAAAGCGGGTGGATGTCAAGAGCGGGAGGGAAGAAAAGACAACTCGGTAAGCGGGCTGAAAACTACTTAGTAAGTAGACACTCCCTTTACTTAGTAAGTAGATGTTGCCCTATTTAGGGAGTAGATGTCGCTCTGCTTAGTAAGTTGTTTTTCGTCTCTTCCTAATTCTCCAGCCGGAACGTATAATCCTTCCTGCTTCTGAAAAGCCGGTAAATACGGACATATCCATTGAACAGGGGTTGAATAAACTCCAACAGGAATAACCAACCGGTAGTCGGGTTTTGCTGAAGCATTCGGGCTGATTTGCTGAAAACGATTGCTTTGATAATAAAACGTATCAAATATAATAATACGGCGATCAAGGAGATTAGCCAGTTACCCTGTAATCCGATCATAACCGTAGCGATAACCGATACTTGGAAAAGGAAGAAACAAGTGGATTCAAGATGATAGAATGTCAAGGCGCTTTTTTTGTAATATCGTTGAGTAGCAGCACGGGACACCTTCATCTCTTTCCAAATTCCAAAACGTTCGATTTGATCCATTTCCGTTAGGCTGTCCGAGGTATAGATTACTTTCGTATTTTCTTTGGTCGAGGCTTCGTTGATGAATAAGTCATCGTCGCCTGCGTGCAGGTTCAAGGATTGGTAATAGCCTTTATGCTTGAAGAATAACTCTTTGCGATACGATAAATTCCGTCCGTTTCCGGTATATGGGTAATGGGAGAGGGCGGAAGATAGATAGCGTAAACCCGTTAACAAGTTATCATAGGCGACCAACTTATGGAAGATTCCCTTATAATTACCATATTTACAGTAGCCTAGGACGATACTGGTCTCGGGTGTGTATTTGCCAACCATGGCGGATAGCCATTGGTCGGAGAGTGGCTGGCAATTCGCTTCGGTAAATAGAAGTATGTTATATCGGGCGGCTTTGGCTCCTAAAGTAAACGCTAGCTTGCGGCGGCTCAGATACCGGGCGTTCGATGGCATATAAGTATGATACAAATGTTTATACTCATTTTGAAAGAACTTTAGCGTATCATCGGTATCGTCGCTCGAGCCATCGTTGATAACGACTACCTGGTATTCAGGGTAATCTTGTGTAAGTAATGCAGGAAGATGTTTCTTGAGGTTCTCAGAGTCATTTTTAGCGTATATGATGATAGATACGGGGAGTTTATTACTTTCCAAGGTATCATCCGTTCGCCTTAACGCACGTAAAGGGCGACCATAAGCGATCAAATAATAAAGAGATAAGATAACGAACCCTATCAAGGAGATCCCCAAAAGGAAAAGCTCTGTAGTATTGAGTAGAAACATAATGATGTACCAATGTGATTAATATGCCAATATCATGAATGAGCCAATATAATTAATATGTCAATGTGCCAATAAACAACTCAAAGCATTTATATTGGCACATTGATCAATTGGCTCATTATTATATCGTATCGGAATAATAGGCTTTCGGTAAATGACGGCAGTTGTATTGGGAGGCCATGACCTCGCCATAAGCGCCGGCGGAACGAAGGGCGATTAAGTCGCTACGATGCGCCTTGTTCAACTCTACATCCTTGCCGAATACATCCGATGACTCGCAGATCGGACCTACTACATCGTAGGCCTCTACTGCCTCATCGCTGCTGATGTTCTCGATACGGTGATAGGCGTCGTACATAGCAGGGCGAATCAATTCAGTGAAACCTGCATCAAGGATAGCGAATTTTTTCGTCTCTCCTTCCTTGACATATAATACCTTAGCGATCAATGTACCGCATTGGGCGACGATCGAACGTCCCGGCTCAAAATGTACCTGTTGACCTGGACGTACTTGAAGTAGTTTATGAATAGCTGCGAAATAGTTATCAAAAGCCGGGATCGATAAATGATTCGGGTGATAGTAATCGATACCTAATCCACCTCCGAAGTTCAGGTTCTCTACTGTAATCCCATGAGCTTCCAATTCCTCCTGTATCTCGTTGAAACGGATTACCAAATTGCGGAAGCTAGACATATCCGTGATCTGTGAACCGATATGGCTATGGATACCGATCAACTTCACATTTTTCATCTCCTTTAATTTATCCAGTACGTCCCCTAATTGGCTCAGGTTGATACCGAATTTATTCTCCTTCATACCCGTTGTGATCTTGGCATGCGTATGGGCATCCACTTCTGGGTTGATACGAAGGGCGATAGAGGCCACTTTATGCTTAGCGGCCGCCAGCTCATTGATGATTGTCAGTTCAACGGCAGATTCTACGTTAAAGCAGAAAATATCATTGTCCAGTCCTAGATTGATCTCCCAGTCCGCTTTGCCCACACCGGCAAAGACAATTTTATCTGCAGGAAAACCGGCATCTAATGCCGCCTGTACCTCGCCACCACTTACGCAGTCAGCACCAAGGCCATTTGCCGCTATAATGGAAAGGATACGGGGATTGGCATTCGCTTTCACGGCATAATGCACGTGGTAACCATATTTCCCGGATTCGGTTTTTACTACGTCTAATGTGTCTTGTAATAGCTTGACATCATAATAATAAAAAGGCGTAGAAAGCTGCTTGAACTTTTCTACAGGAAATGTTCCTTTGAGCATATTATATGAAATTATATAAAGATAAATAAGGGCAGTCTGTAAAAGGCCGCCCTCGTTTGTTTTTATTTGTTGTTAAATAAATGATCGCTTAGAGCTTGCAGCGCTCTTTGCTTGTCTGATGCCTTAACCAGCAAGGAGACGTTGTAGTTGCTTCCTCCGTAGGAGATCATGCGGACTGGGACATCTTTCATGGCTTGTACGATACGAGCCTCGAAGCCGATGTTATCCCATTCCAGGTCGCCCACCACACAAACGATAACCATATCCTCATCTACGGTCACGGTTCCGTACTTCTTCAAATCGTCAACGATCTCTTCCAAATGCTTGCGGTTATCGATCGTAACGGAGACACCCACCTCGGAGGTCGTAACCATATCAATCGGAGTCTGGTAGTTCTCGAAAATCTCGAATACCTTACGCAAGAAACCTGTAGCTAGCAACATACGTCCGCTCTTGATCTTGATAGAGGTAATATTGTCTTTGGCGGCGACCGCTTTGATCTTTCCTTTTTCGATAGCGTTTGAGATCAATGTACCCGGAGCATCCGGTTGCATTGTATTTAGCAAACGGACCGGGATGTTATTCAATTTAGCCGGTAATATACAAGTCGGGTGAAGGATCTTGGCTCCGAAATAAGCTAATTCGGCTGCTTCCTCGAAATGCAATTGACGGACTGGAGATGTTCCCTGTACGATACGAGGGTCGTTATTGTGCATACCGTCGATGTCTGTCCAGATCTGGATCTCTTCCGCACCGATAGCCGCGCCGATCAAAGATGCGCTATAGTCGCTACCACCCCGTTGCAAGTTATCGATCTCGCCGTAAGCGTTGCGACAGATATAACCTTGCGTGATGTATAGGTCGGCGTCCTTATTATCAGCGAGTAATTTAACCAATTTCTCTTTGATATAGACAGGGTCCGGTTCTGCGTTCTTATCCGTACGCATATAATCCAAAGCCGGGATCAATACGGATTTCACGCCGCATTCGTTCAAATAAAGATTCATCATACCCGTAGATATCAACTCTCCTTGCGCCAAGACAACCTTTTCCTCGAATAAGGTAAACAGATCCTTCGTGAACGTACGGATATATTCGAAATGAGATTTTATCAGTTCTTTGGCCTTCTGTTTATATTCCTCGGTGCTGTATAGTTCCTCAACATGGCCCATGTATTTCATGGCAAGCTTGTTGATGATCTCATTCGCTCCGTCCGGGTTCTTTTTGTACAGGTAGTCGGAAATCTCGACTAACGAGTTGGTTGTACCCGACATGGCTGACAATACAACGATCTTACGGTCTCCCGTGATCAGTTTCGCTACATCTTTCATTCTCTGTGAAGATCCCACAGAAGTACCGCCAAACTTTAAAACTTTCATTTTCTTTTGTTCTATATTAAATTGTTTTCTTTTTCAATCGAATGCGACCGCAAAGTTACAAAAAAATTATTCTCTGACATCACTTAGACAGGCATTCTCGCATTTTACTATGCGGGCAGGATAATTATGCACGATCGTATAGTTATGCGTGGTCATAATCACCGCTGTTCCCTGCTGGCAGATGTCGTGTAAGAGTTGTACGATTTGTCCACTCGTCTCCGGGTCTAGGTTGCCGGTCGGTTCGTCTGCCAGTATCAACTTGGGATTGTTCAAGAGGGCACGGGCAATAACGATACGCTGTTGTTCCCCACCGGATAGCTCATGCGGCATTTTATAGCCTTTGTCTTGCATGCCTACCTGACGGAGCACGTTGTCTATCCGTTCCTTGATCTCGCTTTTCTTTTTCCATCCGGTGGCTTTCAGTACGAATTCCAGATTCTTGAAGACGGAACGGTCGGTCAACAATTGAAAATCTTGGAAGACGATGCCTAGTTTCCTACGCAAATAAGGGATATCCTTTCGCTTCATCTTGGTGAGATTGTAATCCATGATACGTGCCTCACCTTGCAGGATCGGTATCTCGCAATACAAGGACTTGAGCAGGCTGCTTTTACCGGAGCCTACCTTTCCGATCACATATACGAACTCCCCGTTACGAAGCGTGAGGCATGCATCGTGTAGTACTCTGTTTTCCTCACGGCATATCTCCACGTTCTCTAATTTGAGTAGAATATCTTCTTCCATGGAATTTATCAACCTTTATGTCTTTTCATTAATTCGCGGGCGAGGTCTTCCAGACGAAGTCCCTTGCTTGTCAATAATACGATTAAGTGATAAACCAAATCGGATGCCTCATAGATGAATCCGTCCTCGGTTCCGTTGGTCGCCTCAATAACGGTCTCTACCGCTTCTTCACCGACTTTCTGTGCCATGCGATTCACGCCTTTCTGGAATAAGGTCGTCGTATAGGAACCTTCCGGCATTTCTTGACGGCGACGTTCGATGAAGTTCTGCAAGTATTTCAAGAACATGATGTCCTCTACGTTTTTCTCGCCGAAACAAGTATCCGCTCCCGTATGACAAACCGGTCCGGCGGGAATCGCCTTGATCAATAAGGTATCATTGTCGCAATCTGCCGTGATGCTAACCACCTGCAACGTATTGCCGCTACTCTCTCCCTTCATCCACAAACGGTTTTTCGTGCGACTAAAGAATGTAACCTTACCCGTACTTACTGTCTCATCATAAGCTTCTTGGTTCATGAAGCCCAACATTAATACTTTGCTCGTGTTGTTGTCTTGTACGATAGCGGGGATTAATCCGCCCATTTTCTCGAAATCTAATTTCATCTTCATATAATGTGTTATATCCTTACATTGATCCCCTCGTCCTTGAGGTATTGCTTCAAGTCGCCAATCCGTATATCTCCGAAATGGAAAACGCTGGCCGCTAAAGCTGCGTCCGCCTTCCCGTTGGCGAATGTATCCCGGAAATGTTCCATCTTTCCCGCTCCACCGGAGGCGATGACCGGAATATGCAACGTCTCGGCCAAGGTAGCCAGAGCGTTGTTCGCATATCCGTCTTTTACGCCATCGTGTGTCATGCTAGTGAAAAGGATCTCGCCGGCACCACGGCTTTCCGCTTCCGAGGCCCATTGAAATAAATACTTATCTGTCGGGACACGTCCTCCGTTTAGGTAGCAAAGCCAGCCATTGTCCTCAAAATTAGCGTCGATAGCGACTACGCATACCTGACTGCCGAAGTTCTTGGCGATTTCCTCGATTAATGCAGGGTTCCGTAAAGCAGCCGAGTTGATCGAGACCTTATCAGCGCCAGCGCTAAGCAAACGATCCACGTCCTTCAACTCATTGATGCCTCCACCCACGGTAAAAGGGATGCTGATATGGGCCGCCACTTGCTTTACCAGTTCGGTGAAAGTCTTTCGCCCCTCGTGTGAGGCGGTAATATCCAAGTACACTAATTCGTCGGCCCCTTCACGACTGTACTGGGCTCCCAGTTCTACGGGGTCTCCAGCGTCGCGAAAGTTCACGAAGTTAATGCCTTTTACAGTCTTTCCATCCTTTATATCCAGACAGGGAACAATTCTCTTGGCTAGCATATATCTATTTTATTATTTCAAGTAAAACGAAGTAAATCTTTCAACTGGATCTTCCCCTCATAAATGGCCTTGCCAAAAATGACGGCGGGAATCCCAGCCTCAGATAATTTCTCAATGTCTTCGATCGAGCTTACGCCACCGCTTGCTATGATATAAAGAAAGGGGATCTCGTCCCGTATCTCTTTATATAAATCGATAGCCGGACCTTGAAGCATGCCATCCCGCGCGATATCCGTGCAGATCACCTTGGTAATCCCCTTGTCGTAGTATCCTTTGATAAAAGGACTCAGTTCTTCGCTGGTCGTTTCCTCCCAACCGCTGATGGCGATCTTCTTATCTTTGGCATCGGCCCCTAATATGATTTTCTCGCTACCGAACTTGTTGATCCAAGAGGTGAACATTTCCGGATTCTTCACGGCGATACTGCCTCCGGTTACCATCTGGGCGCCGCTTTCGAATGCGATCTCCAGATCATCCTCTTGCTTCAAGCCCCCTCCGAAATCGATGATCAAGGAAGTTCGGGTCGCTATCCGCTCAAGGATACGGTAGTTGATGATGCGTCCTTCGCGGGCTCCATCCAAATCTACCACATGCAAACGCCGGATGCCGTTACCCTCGAACATTTTGGCCACTTCCAGAGGATCTTCGTTGTAAACCTTCTTGGTCGCATAATCTCCTTGCGTCAACCGGACACATTTGCCTTCTATTATATCTATAGCGGGAATAAGCTCAATCATATCTTTAAAAAGTTTTTCAATATAACTTCTCCTACCGACCCGCTTTTTTCCGGATGGAACTGTGTGGCGTAGAAGTTGTCCTTATGTAATGCGGCACTGAACGGAAGGATGTAATCGGTCGTAGCCGCCGTGTATTCATTTACGGGTACATAATAACTATGTACGAAATAAACAAATTCCTTCTCCAATCGCTCATTGAATAGGTCGCTTTTAACGTTTGTCAAGGTATTCCAACCCATGTGAGGAACCTTGTCCTCATGCTTTCTCGGAATGAAACGTTTCACTTCCGTAGGGAAGATCCCCAAGCAATCAGCGTTTCCCTCCTCCGAACGCATGCACATCAATTGCATGCCGAGGCATATCCCGAGTATCGGTTGCTTAAGGTTCAAGATCACCTGATCCAACTTATGCTCCCTTAAATACTCCATGGTCGTGAAAGCTTCACCTACTCCGGGAAAGATCACCTTATCCGCTTTATTTAATAATTCCGGATCAGCCGTGATGACCGGGGTAACGCCCAACCGCTTCAAAGCGTAATCTACCGAGTAGATGTTTCCGGCATTATATTTAATAATGGCAACGTCCATTGTTGTTAAGCATTTATATTGAGTCGCAAAAGTAACAAATTATCATTACATAATTATGAATGGCGAATGAAAAGTTCCAAAATGAAATGTATTTGTGATAAACTGGTGTGATAGGAGGGGGGGAGTGGCGGCATAATTATGTGGCTTCTGAGGTCTCTCCAGATATTTTTGCTATCAAATATGATATTTTTTTGCGTCAGCTATTGCAGATTTAAAAATAATACTTACCTTTGCACCGCAATCGAGAGAGATAGCGATAAAAGAAAGAGGTTCGGTAGTTCAGCTGGTTAGAATACATGCCTGTCACGCATGGGGTCGCGGGTTCGAGTCCCGTCCGGACCGCTTTTAAAGAAAGAAAAATGAAGCTCTGTAATTTAGGTTACAGAGCTTTTTCTTTTTCCTTACGTATCAAGAATGACGACTCACCAATAAAACGCCATGTTTATAAGACACTCGCAAAAGCAGGGGAGGAGGACGACAATCTGTTTTGCGGTAGACTTCAACGATGTTGTAAGCGAAAATGCGATAACCTTAACGTTTTGATTGAAAATCCGGGATTATGATGACGAGGCATTTTTACGAATAGAAGAAATAGGGGATACTTTATGGTTAAATTACCCCTTTTGCCCTGTTTTTTTACATAAATATCTCTATTGGGAGGCAAAAGTAATGGGATTAGGCTACACTTCCCTATGTGTTTAGCTACGCTTCCGTATGTATTTAGCGATATATACAGTAGTAATTGGGTGCGCAACCTATGGAAATGGGCGATGCATCCGTATGAAAAGCCCATTTCTTCTGCATAAATATGAGATAGGACGAATTAATTTCGCTAGAATGAAAGGGTATATTTAAGCAAAGTGCTACAATACAATTGATTGCTGATATTTTTTCTCGTATTTGGTGATAGCATGTAGCTTTGCCCGGAAAAAATGATTCTCCGGGACTTCAGATTACATATTGTCAAATTGTCAATTTGGACGTGTTGCTTATCTTTCTCGTCTGATGGATCGCCAGCCTTTTATTTGAAAAGCATAGGAGCGAATTGGAGGAGATAAGACCGCCAATTGGCCCAGATATGCCCTCGGGTGGATTCTACGTACTGGTATTTCATACCTAGGCTATCCATTCGCTGGCGGAATTGTAGGTTTGCTTCGTATAAGAAATCGGTCTTTCCGATACCGATCCAGAACAATTGATAGCCGGATCTCTTGAGGTTTCCTAACTTCTCGTCGAGGTTCGTGTACATCGGGCTATTCGGGTCTACGCCATTTGCGCTGAGTCCGGCGGAGAAAAGTCCGATATAGTTAAAATAGTCCGGATAATTCAATGATATATATAATGTATGGAAACCGCCCATAGAAAGTCCGGCTATGGCTCGGTGTTGCTTATTCGGGATCGTACGGTAACGGGTATCGATGAAATGAATGATCTCGGTGAAACTCTTCTCGTACGAGCCATCCTTATAACCGGGGAAGCTGTTGCTCATGGCCGGCTTGTAATTCAGGTTATCCGGCGTTTCGCCGGGAGCGGCCTGCTTACTGGGGTTACCGTTTGGCATAACGACAAGCATTGGCTGTATCTTGCCTTCGGCTATTAAATTGTCCATGATACGGGCGGTACGGCCAAGTTCCAGCCAAGCGTTCTCATCGCCGCCACTGCCATGTAACAGGTACAGAACGGGATAGGACTGGATATTCTTATCGTAAAAAGGAGGCGTATAAACACTAAGTCTTCGTTCGCTCCCGAGGATATCCGAGTGATACCAAGTGGTTGTAACATTGCCATGAGGTACGTCATGTACTTGATAATAATCCCCATTTCCCCCGTTGACATAGAACAGGCTAAACAAGGTGCCTACGTCCCGACAAGAGAATGGGTTGTTTGGGGCGATATTGTAAATACCATCTATGTTTAAACGATAGGTGTACATTTCGGATGGCAGTGGGGGAGTCGTATAGCTCCATATTCCGTTTTTTCCTTTCGTCATCTGGCCATTGCCCTCGTTGGTTTCCCAGTCGCCTTTCACGGAGACAGACTTTGCTTTTGGGGCTTCTACGTTGAAGGTGACGCTATTGTCAGGGTTGATGACGAGTGGTTCTACCTTATCTGCCTTGAATCCTACGTTCTGTTGGGCAAAAGCCATGGATAGCGGCAGTAAGAGAGCCGCAAGTAATGCTAGTCTTTTCATTTTATCTATACAGTTTAAAGAATTAAGTTGTAAAGACAAATATACGATTTATTTCGGAAAAAATAGAAGTTATACTTACTAGGCTCTTGTAGTATATCTTCTTTGGTGAAATAGGTATATCTTCTTTAGTATTTGTTGTATATATTCTTTTCAGATCGGGATGATTCTTGTTGATTATAACGAATACCCGATTTCACGTTACTACTTTTGCGATCTTCTATTGTTAATTAGTCTTATGTGTTTGCACAGTATTCGCTGTTTTGTGCGGCACATTTTTATTAAAAGTGTGCAATATATGAAAAAAGTATTTATCTTTGCGACCGTTTTGTAATCAAGAAAAGTAAAACATGAAGAAAAAAGTAGTATTAGGTGCGGCATTGATGATGATGCCTTTGGTTTCTTTCGCTGGAGGATATTTGACGAATACGAATCAGCATGCAGCCTTTTTAAGGTCACTTTCGCGAGGTGCTGCAATTGATATAGACGGTGCTTTGTCAAACCCGGCAGGTCTTTCTTTTTTGCCGACAGACGGTTTCCGCATTGGTGTGAGTATCCAAAGTGCTTTCCAGACCCGGGATATCGATGCCTCTTTCAGTACATACAATGGTTTCGACCCAGTGAATAAGGTACCGACAGTGAGTGACGTTCCCTATAAAAAATATTACAAAGGAAAGGCTGCCGCTCCTGTGATTCCGAGTGTTTTTGCGGCTTACAAAAAAGGTGATTGGACTATCTCCGGTTTCTTTGCCATTACGGGTGGAGGTGGTAAGGCTTCGTTTGACGATGGCCTGCCAATGTTCGAATCGGCTGCTATGGCTGGTATCTTCCAGGAAAGTGTGGCGAACTATATAAAGACTGGCGGTCAAAGTCCCATCGTCACGCCGGATATGTATACTATTAACAGTGCGATGGACGGTCAGCAGTTTATTTATTCTTTGCAACTTGGTTTGGGATACAAGATCACGGATTGGCTTTCTGCTTTTGCCGGTGGCCGGATGAACTATTTTTCAGGAAACTATGACGGGTATCTGAATGCGAAACTCAAACAAAATCTAGGAGGATTGGAATTGATGGCATTGGCTTTGGATTGCGACCAGACAGGTTGGGGACTGACACCGGTTTTGGGAATCGATGTCAAATATGGTAAATTCAATTTCGGGGCTAAATATGAGTTTAAGACGAACCTGAACATCGAAAACAATACCAAGAAGTTGGATTATCCCGACAGTGCAGAAGGTTTGGTTGGCCCTTACAAGCATGGTGTGAATACGCCGAACGATATCCCTTCCATGCTTTCGGTAGCGGCCTCTTATCAGTTTTTGCCCATGTTGAAGGCTTCTGTGGAGTATCACTTCTTCGATGATAAGAAGGCGGGAATGGCTGGTGAAAAACAGAAAGAACTGGAAAGAGGTACGAATGAGTATCTGTTTGGTATAGAGTGGGATATTGTCAAGAGATTGACCATTAGTGGTGGCGCTCAGATTACAGATTATGGTTTATCTGATAATTTCCAAAGTGATGTTAGTTTCTCCTGCGATTCTTATTCGCTGGGCTTTGGTGCAAAAGTGATGTTGAGCGAAAAAATGGCTTTGAACGTGGGATATATGTGGACAACTTACCACGATTATACCAAGAAGATGGGCAACTACTGCGGCACGGGACTTCCTGGGCAGAATGTGTATAGCCGCACCAACAAGGTGTTCGGATTAAGTTTGGACTACGCTTTCTAAGCTTGAAAATATTCGTATCATCCTGAAAAAGGAAGCTGCCTGTCGTGCGGTTTCCTTTTTTTGATTCATGGGTAAGCGGACTTATGAGCCTATGCTTTACGGCTCATAACACAGGTTTTAGTCGCTGTAAAGCATAGCTAGGTCTGGCACAAAAAAGAGGCTGTCACACTTTTGAACTGTACCCCAAAAGTTTTATGTCCAATTTTTTGGGTGCAGTTCATTTCGGACACCTTCTTTTAGGCTCGTATTTCATATCAAGGTAATTTCAAAGATTGGGAAAGCTCTATAATTTGTTTCCATTCTTTAGCCAAACTAACCATATCTGGATATAGGAGATCCGCTCCGGCATCTAATAATACTTGATTGGGGAGAGGTCCGGTGTTTACTGCTATTGTAAAGATATTGGCTGCCACGGCAGCTTCTACTCCCATGGGAGCGTTCTCTACTACAAAAGCTTCGTTAGGCTTCGCATCTGCTTTTTGAAGTCCCATTAAATAAGGTTCGGGATGGGGCTTACCGTATTTTACGTCGAAAGCTGTAACCATTTTTTCCCGGTTGAAATGTCCCGGATAGGTATGGTTTAACTTATCGATCAAGCTATGCTGGCCGGAACCGGTCACGACCAATCGTTGCAGTTGGGATGCTTCCACTTCTTTTAGCACCTCTGCGGCACCGGTCATAGGGGCACCGTCATTATAGGTATTGAATAGATCCGCTTTCTCTTTATAGATCGTTTGTTTCTCCTCGGCGGTAGCGTCTCGTTGGAACGTGCGTTGATATAGCTCGTTGATCGTACTTTCCCCGGTACGTCCTTCAAACATATAAAAGTCTTCCGGCCGAGAGGTTAGCTGATGGAGGGTGGCTACCTCATACCATGCTTGTGCATGAAAACGCATAGAGTCATATAATACACCATCCATATCAAAAAGAACAGCTTTAGGAGAAAGGGATTCCTGCCTATGCTTACGGAGATATTGGATAATCGCTTCTTGAATCATGTTATTATCTTCTTAAAACCAATACAAAGGTACGTAATAAATTGGAATTAACGGAAATGGGGGATTAGATATGATCATTGATGTCCCATTAAAATCGGAAAGAGTACTTTGAAATTGTTGAAATTTAGTT
>NZ_SRYM01000037.1 GCF_004793765.1 Parabacteroides distasonis
CCATATCGAGATTATACACATCGGCATTGTTCCCATTCTCCAATTTGATGTACTTACAAACTTCGTGGCTCTTCAAAATATTGGTTTTCAAGATTCTCTTGATTGCTGCATGGATAGCTCCAGCCGTTGTATAAAACAAGTCTGCAAGTTCCCAAGTGGTCATCCATACTTCGCCATCAGAAATATGGATGCCTAGCCCTTTGTTGGTTATGATTCCTCGTTTCATAGTTACAATTTACTTGAGTGATATTTTATTGGCTGTTTCTCGCTTCTTGGAATTGACCAAATCGGCATATATTTGAGTTGTGGACACGTTCTTATGCGTTAGCATCTTTGATACTGTGTAAATATCTGTACCTAAGGATATTTGTATGACGGCATACGAGTGACGAAATCCGTGGAAGGTTATCGGTTTCGTTATTCCTGCCTTTTTGAGCCAGCTTTTCAGTGGGTAATTAATCATACTTCGCTTCAAATCCTTGAAAACCTTGCCTGTTCCGGGTGTGCCGCATAGTTCGTAGGCTTCGTAACTGATGGGGAGTGTCGCTTCCGTCTGGGTTTTCTGTGTTCTGATACGTAAACAATAGCCTTGGTCGGGGGCGATAGTGAAGTCTTCCCATTGCAGGTTTAGAATATCACTGATGCGTAAACCTGTCAGACAAGCAAACAAAGAGGCTGCTTTCAATACGGGGATGTCGCAAGGAGTGGCTGCGAGTTGCTTCACTTCGTTCAGAGTCAGATACTCTTTCTTCACATCTTGTGGCTCAATCTTATCAAGATAGTCATTGATGTTCTCACGAAACCATTTGTCCCGATAGGCAATCTTCAATAATCCTCTGAAAGTAGAGTAGTAGCCGGATGCCGAATTGAGGGATATGGGTCGGTTGCTATGTTTGAGTTGCTTGGCATTCAGCAAGTATTCACGGAATTTTTTGCATAAGTCTACATTTACATCGCCAAAGGTACATTGTCCCTTGACGAAGTTGTAGAAATGCTGATAGACGAATTGCCATTTCTGGTCTTTGTTCCGACACATCTTCTTGAAATAGGCGAGGAAATCGGCTTTTTGCTTGGTCTTATCCAAGAAACCAAATTCTTCATTGATGAGTGATTGTACCCGGATGCAACGGATTGCTTCTGCTTTGTTCAACATATCGTTGTTGAACTCCCGTTCCATTTCGTTTTTGGGGTGGGCATAGATGTAGATACCGAGGTATTCCCTGCGGCTCATCTGCATCGTTTCGGGGTTACGGACTGCCGGATAATAATCCAGATACAAGGAAATACGATTATTCCTAATCGCTCTTTGTCGAACTGTTACTTTTGTACACGTGTGTGACATACTGTTTAATATTTAGAGTTTTACATTTGTTTGGTGCAAAGGAATAGAGTGATTCAATGGTGGGTACATTCACCGATAAATAACTTATTCAATCTTTGGGGCGGCAAGTAGTTTATCCAATTCAAGTTTGGAGATAAGCGTGTATTTGCCTTTCTTGACCTTGTGGATATTATGGTACTTCGCATAATGATAGAGCTGGTCACGAGTAAGATTGAACTTTTCCATTGCTTCGGCCACCGTATAATATTGTGGTTCTTCGGGTGCTGCAATGCCCTTAGCTATATCTACATGCTTCTTGGAATAGTACACTATGATTCCCTCTTTCTTCTTCGGAATGGCATTCTTAGAAGCGAAACAGTAGATGGCGGATAAGGTCATACTGAATTTTTCCTGCATTTCCTGTGTGCTATACCATTCGGTAATGTCAGGATTTGGGGCTTTCTTGGCAAAGTAAGCGTCCATGTGCTTCTTGCTCCAGTAGGTCTTGCCACGATTGAAAGTTCGAGGGATATTGTTCTTCTTGGCTACCACAAATATCCATGACTCGTTTACATGGTATTTCTCTTTCACTTCTGCTGTGGTGTAGAAGTCGGTGATAGGGGCTTTTTCTTTTAACTGTTTGTTCTCTGTTTCTGGAACAATAAAGTCTGTCATATCTTCTATGTCAGCTCTACGAACAAGGGTTTTTCTTTCAAATCGGATTACCTTGATTACTCCATTGCGGATATAGCGATATATAGAAGTACGCCCAATGTTTAATAACACGGCTACTTCTGACGGAGTAAGATACTCCTTGTTCAAATTAGGAGGTGTCTTTATGATTTTCCCTAATTCGTGTTGCAAACTTTCAATACGCTGTTTCCTAACCCTGTCTTTATAGGCAAGGTTGGCACATCGGTGAGAACAATACTCCGTGGTGCTCTTATGGGCTGTGAAAACAGCATTGCACCACTTACATCTTTTCTGAATGTCGATTTTACTACTCATTATTTATCCGTTTATTTCGCCAAATCTGTTTCATCGCGTACCACCACGTACCATGACGTACCAGTGTGTCCACGATCTTTCCGACCCAAAATCGGAGAGTAACAAGCGAGCAACAAATACGGTACAAAAATGAGCTGAAAAAGCCCTATAAACGATAACCATCGCTTATAAGGCTAAAAAGAAAGGCGTTCAAAATGAACGCCTTGATAATCATTGATGATATATGCTAATCGTTGGTAATTACTACCTATTTTCCGATGCAAAAATGCTGAAATATATTCTGTAACACCTGATCCGTCGTAACCTCTCCTACGATATCCGATAAATGGAATATACACTCCCGTAAATCTTGCGAGATGAAATCCCCGGAAAGGCTGGAGTTCAAACCTTCTTGTATCCTATGTATAGCTTCCAGCGCATGCGTAAGTGCCTCGAAGTGGCGGGCATTCGTTACGATGATGTCGCTTTGGTGGAGGGTGGGGATGGAAGATACTTCCGTGAGGAGTTGTTGTAGCTCTGCGATATGCAGCTTGCCTTTGGCGGAAATAGCGATTTGATGCCAGCCTTCGGTGGGGAAAGAGAAGGTCGGGAGAGAGGATGCGGGTAATACATCGCATTTGTTCATCGCTAAGATAACAGACTTATTCGTTAATCTCGGAGCTATTTCTTGATAGAAAGCCTCGAAATCCTTGAGGTCACGGGTTAAGTCGTACATGAGGATGACGATTTGCGCTTGGTCTAGAGCCTTGAAACTACGTTCAATACCGAGAGCTTCGATCGCATCGCTTGTTTCACGGATACCAGCGGTGTCGATGAAACGGAAGAGCTGGCCGTTGATATTGATCGTATCCTCGATAACGTCACGGGTCGTTCCGTGGATGTCGCTGACGATCGCTTTATCCTCGTTCAACAAGGCGTTTAGTAAAGTAGATTTGCCGGCGTTCGTCTCACCGATGATGGCGACAGGAATACCGTTTTTGATAGCGTTACCTACGCTGAAAGATTGGGCGAGTTTGGAGATGACCTGTTCGATATGATCCGCAAGCGTGCGAAGCTCGCTACGATCAGCGAACTCCAATTCCTCATGGTCACTGAAATCCAGTTCCAGCTCCATGAGAGAGGTGAAATGGAGCAGTTGGTTCCGAAGTTCGGCGAGTTCCCTACTGAAACCACCTCGCATCTGGCTTAGAGCCAAACGATGTTGACTAGCCGAAGTGGAGGCGATTAAATCCGCAACGGCCTCCGCTTGGCTAAGGTCCATCTTGCCATTCATGAAAGCACGTTGCGTATATTCACCCGGTTGCGCTATACGGCATCCGCTGGAGATAAGGGATTGCAGGATTTGTTGTTGGATATACGTCGAGCCGTGGCAGGTGATTTCCACCGTATCTTCCCCCGTGAAAGAATGGGGGGCACGGAAAACAGCGGCGATCACCTCATCTATGGTTTCGTCATTGTTACTGACGATGGAACCATACGTTAAGGTATAAGCCTTTTGGGTAGATAAACTTTTACCTGCCTTCTTCGGCCGGAATATCCGATCACAAATCTTGAAAGTATCCGGCCCGGAGACACGAATCACTGCGATTCCTCCTACTCCCGGAGCTGTAGATATAGCGCAAATTGTACTCATTCCGTCTATTAAACCGTTATTAATTCATACGCTTGAGAACCCAGCCCGATTTCCTCCGCATAACGTAGGCCGGCTTGCCAGTTCGTATCCGGATGAATCAAATGGAATTTATCCTCTCCCTCAAGGTGTTCGTGAGGATGAGCCTCGGCTAATTTATTACCTCCGATGATAGGAGCGTTGATAACCATATCGGCGCAAGCCTTATCCAAGGCCACCGGATCGAAAGACGCAGCGATCCCCAAATCAGGGATGATGGCGGCATCGTTATGATTCCAGCAATCGCACTCCGGAGATACGTTCATGATAAAACTAACATGGAAATGGGGCTTGTCTGATAATACGGCTTTGGTGTACTCGTCGATCTTGTAATTCAATCGCTCGGAAGTATCACCTTCGCCCATTACGGCACCGTCGTATTGGCAAAGAGCCACACATTGCCCGCAACCTACACAACGCTCGTAATCAATTTCGGCCTTTCGGTTGTTATTCAAATGGATGGCATCGTGAGCACAGTGCTTTACACAGATGTTACAGCCTTTACAAGCCTCCGTATCGATACGAGGTTGTGAGGCGCAATGTAATTCCAGTTTACCGCCTACGCTGGCGCATCCCATCCCGAGGTTTTTCAGCGCACCGCCGAAACCGGCTTGCTCGTGACCTTTGAAATGGTTCATGGAAATGATGATATCGGCATCGGCGATAGCGGCACCTATTTTCGGGGCCTTGCAATATTGCCCGTCAATCTCGATTTCCCGGTAGTCCGTACCTTTCACGCCATCGGCGATGATAACGTTGCAACCGGCGGACATGGGATTGAACCCATTTTCCATGGCGCTTTGAAGATGATCGACAGCGTTGGAGCGGCGGCCCGAGTATAAGGTGTTACAATCGGTAAGGAACGGTTTCGCACCTAATTCACGTAACAGGCTTACCAAGCGAGCGGCGTAATTAGGACGAATGTATGCCAAATTCCCCGGTTCGCCAAAGTGGATCTTAATGGCTACAAATTGATTTTTGAAGTCGATATTGGCGATACCGGCACGTTTTACCAGACGTTCCATCTTATCCAGCAGGTTGCTGCTGGGGGTCGTGCGTAAATTAGTAAAGTAGACTTTGGATGTATTCATCTTTTTATTGGTTTAGTGTTGACAAAGGTACGAAAAACACGGAACATTTTTTATATTCGCGTAAAACAGATTTGTATATGGACTTGCTTCAGCGGAATCATCAGCTATTGTTGAAAGGAATAAATTGTACATTCCTGCGTTATTTGCATGCACGGATAGAGTGGGAGGATCGGTTAATCGGCATCTTCAGCTCTCGAGGGGTTGGTAAGACTACCTTGTTGTTACAGCATATTAAGTTGAAATTTGAAGATTCACGGGAAGCCCTGTATGTGAATCTGGATGATTTCTGGTTTGAGACACATTCATTGACCGATGCGGTTAAGGAGTTCCTGCAAGCCGGGGGGCATTATTTGTTTTTGGATGAGATCCATTTCTATTCGGGCTGGATGGAAGAGGTCTCAGCTTTATTGGATGCCAACCCCGCCTTAAAGATTGTTTTCGCTACCACTTCTTTGTACTCGCAGACAGAGGTGCGGAACGGGTTAAGGCATGAGGCTGCTTTTTATACCATGCATCCGATGTCGTTCCGTGAATTCCTTTCTTACGAAAGCATTCTGGATAAAGATCCCATTCCGTTGGAGGATATCTTAGCGAACCATCATGATTTGGTGAAGGAGATCAATGCGGAGATGAATATTGTGCCGATTTACCGGAACTATCTGGAACATGGATGTTATCCTTTTTATTGGCAGGACCCGGATATGTATTATTTCCGTCTGCAAGAATTAGTGAGAAAAGAGATTTGCCGGGATTTGCCTTCGGTGGTTTCTATTTCGATGAGTAATCTGGAACGAGCTCAAAAATATTTTATGATGGTGGCTGAGTCGGCTCCTTTACGTCCGAAATCGATTGATGTAACCCGTAAGACAAATATGCTTCGTCAGCAAAGCGATAGCCTGTTGCGTTTCTTTCATGATGTGAGGCTTATTTATTACTCGGCAGACCAACTGGGAACCACTCCGGCCAAGCAGAAAGTCTTTATGGGGGATACCAACTTGCTGATCTCTTTTTTCGGAGATAAGGAAAATCGGCAATTGATGTGTGAAACCTATTTCTTAAGCCAGATGCGTTCCGTGGCGAACGTGGAATTCATGGAGAACGGAGATTTCTTGATTGGCGGTAAATATATCTTCGCCGTAGGTGATCCCTTAAGGGGATATGATCGTCTCCGCTTCGTACCCGACGCTTATGCGGCTATCTACGGGTTACCGAAAAGCGTGTTTAACCGTATGCCGGCATGGATATTAGGATTTAGTTATTGAGAATTTAAAAATAGGATTGCTATGTTAGAATGCATGAAGAATAGAAGAAGTATCCGTAAATATACGGATCAGGATATCCCGGAGTCTTTGCTGAATGAATTATTGGAAGTGGCTACTCGTGCCTCGAATACTGGGAATATGCAATTATATAGTGTCGTGGTTACCCGCGACCCTGCGAACAAGGAGAAACTGGCTCCGGCTCATTTTAACCAACCAATGATTACGGGAGCCCCGGTGGTACTTACTTTTTGTGCGGATGCGAACCGTTTCGTGAAATGGGCGGAGTGCAGGAAAGCGGAGGCCGGATTCGATAATTTACAAACGTTTATCGCTTCGACGATAGATGCGATGTTGTTCGCCCAGAGTTTCTGCAATGCCGCTGAGGAAAAAGGCTTAGGCATTTGCTATCTGGGTACGACGGCTTATAATGCGGACCAGATCATTGAGGCGCTTTCTCTTCCCCGTCTGGTTGTCCCGATCGTTACGGTTACGGTGGGTTATCCGGCAGAGCCTATACCCGCTCAAGTAGAACGTTTACCATTGGCGGCTGTGGTACAAAACGAGACTTATACGGACTTCACTCCGGCTTCCATCGATGCCTTGTATAGTGAGAAAGAGGCATTAGAGGTGAATAAGCAGTTTGTAAAGGAGAATAATAAGGAGACACTGGCGCAGGTCTTTACGGACGTACGCTATACGAAGAAGAATAACGAGCATTTCTCCGGTGTATTGCTTGGCGTGTTGAGGCGACAGGGATTCTTGCCCGAGGAATAGGCTTCCGGGGGCTCGCCGTGGGATTGGAAAGGCTTGCGGAACGTGCGGTACCTCTCGCCATGCGTTCCGCTGGTGTTTTGAACCCGATTCTGTCAGATGCGCTCTAATACTTTTTCGATCAATTCTTCTAGCGAGCCTTTATATTCCGTGTTCATCCGGTTATCCACACGTCCGGCGATAATACAGCATACGGTCATTGCCCGGTGTCCCATAAGAGCGGCCAGACCAGCTAAAGAGGAGCTCTCCATCTCGAAGTTCGTAATCTTTCGCCCGTTATAATCGAAAGCCTCTATTTTCCGGTTCAATTCCGGATCGGTCAAGGGCAATCGGAGTTCACGTCCTTGCGGCCCATAGAAGCCATTGGCTGCGATGGTCGTTCCTCGGATAATATCATTACGGGTGATTTGCTCGATCAACGATGGGTCTGCCGATACGACATAAGGCCATATGCCGCTAAGCCGCCAATCAAGCTGTTTTATTAATTCGGATTCCAAGTCTGCGTCACGAACGGAATTACTATTTGCGTAGAAATAAATGACTCCATCAAACCCGATTGATTTCTCCGCTGCCACATAAGTCCCGATCGGGACAAATGGCTGTAATCCTCCGGAAGTCCCGATACGGACTAGGGAAAGTTGCTTGAATTCCGGCTTGACCGTACGGGTTGAGAAGTCAATATTAGCGAGAGCGTCCAGCTCATTTAATACGATATCGATATTATCTGTACCGATGCCATGGGATACAACCGTGATACGTTTTCCCTTGTACCGGCCCGTGATGGTATGAAACTCTCGGCTGGAAACCTCACATTCCTGAGAATCAAAATAGGAAGCAACGGTTGTAACCCGTGCGGGATCACCAACAAGTACCACACGATCCGCAAGTTGTTCCGGTTTTAAATGCAGGTGGAAAACACTACCATCTGAATGGATCGCTAATTCTGAAGCGGGGATTGTTCTCATATTCGATCAGTTAATTAAGTTTGTTTTAATCATAAAAGGGCAAGGTGCGAACCCTGCCCTTGGAGATAGTTCCATGTATATAACTATTTTAGTCCTTCAATGGTTTGGATGGAGTACCGGTCGGTTTAGCTATCGCTTCACGCATAGAAGTATCCGCCTCGATGTTCTTCATCTTATAATAGTCCATTACGCCTAGGTTTCCTGTGCGGAAAGCGTCTGCCATTGCCTTGGGAACTTCCGCTTCTGCCTCGATTACCTTAGCACGGGCTTCTTGTGCTTTCGCCTTCATCTCTTGCTCAAGGGCGACAGCCATCGCACGCCGTTCCTCGGCTTTCGCCTGAGCGATATTCTTATCCGCTTGCGCTTGGTCCATTTGCAAGAAAGCACCGATGTTCTTACCTATATCGATATCGGCGATATCGATGGAAAGGATTTCGAAAGCTGTTCCTGCGTCAAGTCCTTTGCGAAGCACTAACTTCGAGATAGAATCCGGATTTTCCAATACGGTCTTATGGCTTTCGGACGAACCAATGGAAGATACGATACCTTCACCTACACGGGCTAAAATCGTCTCTTCTCCGGCACCACCCACTAATTGCTTGATATTCGCACGGACGGTAACACGTGCCTTGGCGATCAGCTGGATACCGTCTTTCGCTACCGCTGTTACCGGAGGGGTATCGATCACTTTCGGATTTACCGACATTTGTACCGCTTCGAATACGTCACGTCCGGCCAAGTCGATAGCGGTAGCCATCTGGAAGGGAAGGTCGATATTCGCCTTCGAAGCGGAGACCAGCGCATGCACAACTTTCTCGACATGCCCGCCCGCTAAATAGTGCGCTTCCAGCTCGTCGCGTGTAAGCGTCTTTATTCCTGCCTTATGCGCTTCGATCATCGCACGAGTGATGATGTAGGGAGGAACCTTTCGGATACGCATCAAGAATAACTGGATCAAGGAGATATTGACTCCTGATACTTTGGCCGAGATCCATAAGAGGAACGGCACATAATAGAAAAAGATTGCCAGCAGAAGCACTGCGGCTCCCAATAAGATGAGTGGCAAAAAGGTTATTTCCATATATAAAAAATTAAGCGTGAATATTTATTTCTTCTTTAGGGCGAACAATTACGTTGTAACTGTCTACCCTGATAACTACGATCGGCGTATTCTCATCGATTAACTCGTCTTGAGATTTCGCTTCCACGTTAATACCTTTAATCTTGGCCTTGCCGATAGGAGCCAAGCGTGAGAGCGTGATCCCCTCGTCTCCGGGTTCTATACCGAGATCCTTGCTGGAGGTCAGCTTGGAATCGATATCTGTCTTTAAAGCGATCTTGTTGAAAGACTGGGAACGCAATAACCAAGCAAAGATTACTCCGAATGTAATGATTGATAAGGATAAAGTCAGATGCCCTACCCACATACCTACCGTATAAGCGAAAACGACTCCGCCGATAGCGAAAATAGCCCCGCCTATGCCTGCGAGTGTTATTCCCGGAAGAAGGAATATCTCCGCCAGTATCAGTAGGATGGCCGCTACCATGAGGAATACGATGATGGCTATGTCCAGTAGCATAGTTTTTCTTATTTATGGTTGTTTCTTAGGTACACGATCTCTGCGTTACGTGCCTTCTTCTCCCATTCGTCCGGTTGGTCGAGCAGGTTGTTTAACTCTTCTTCCGCATCAAGAATCGTAGGCTTCAGTTGCTCTCGCTTCGCCTTGTTCCCTTTGATGTAGCTGGCTCGTAAACTTTCTAGTTTCTCATTTAACTCCTTGATCTGTTTATGGATGGAAACCACTTTCTCATAATAGTTCTTCGCTTCTGGACTTTGGATATCGTCCAAGGTGTAATAAACGATATCATTATAGATCGGGAACGTGAAATCCTTCTTTATCTCTATACGTCCATAAGGGATCTCGGTATGGGCTAAATGAATAAGCTCCTCGTAGTTCGATCCAGGTTTCCATGAATCCTTGATCGAGGCAATAGAAGCCCAGGCACGTTTTAGTTCGATATCCTCGCTATCTACTCGCTCGCGGTTGTCATTCGGAATGAATAGGTATACACAGACTTTTCCTTCCGGTTGATAGCGGTCGGAAACGAACCATCCCAATTGCTTGGCTTCGTCGATCACCATCATATAATCGTTAAACGGGGAGTTATAGGGCATGCCCAATTGCTCCGGTGTAAGATAAGTATCGGAATTGATGTTGTAACGAGTGACGAATAAATCATATCCGCCCAAAGAGCCGTTCCCTTTGGATGCGTAATAAATCGTTACGCCATCGGATAGTACGAATGGATACCCATCGTCGGCGTCACTATTGATATTCATTGGTAACTGCTTTTCGTCTCCCCATTGATCCATGAGCTTGGATTGGGTAAAAAGACAATTGTGGTTACCGTCTGTCGAGTGGGCGTAATAAATCTTATCCCCCTTCTGGTTCATGTATACCGACGAGTTGTCCGGATCGTTTGTCTGGAAGAAATCTTGGTAAGTGGTCAACGTACCGTTTTCTTCGCTTAAGGTATAGGCTGATAAGAAATCATCTTTGTCAACGACTAAGCTATCGATAATCTGGACGTTCTCTACCTTATCAAGCATACGGCTTGCTTTGCTCGCCAAATCCATACGGATTTGGTATGGCTCCACATCTTGTTTCTTTTTCGTTAGAAGGGCGATGTATTCATCGAACATCTCCTCGGCTTCATCAAAACGATAGGTCTGGTAGTATACTTCTCCAAGGTATCGATAAGCGTCTTGTACCTTACGCTTTACGGCGACCTTAAGATGTTTCTCCGCTCCTGCTAAATCTCCGGTCTCGAAACAGCAAACACCATACCATTGATTATAAGAGGCATTGCTTGGCGCTTGTTTCACTAGTTTCTCAAACACAGGTTTGGCTTCTGCGTATTTCCCGTCGTTATATAATTTTTTTGCCTGATCAAGACTTTGCGCATGTAGTTGCATTCCTCCGCATAGGAGTGTAACTCCTAGCGTATAAAGCAGCTTTTTGGATAACCGTTTCATTTTGTCTATTCTAGATTATATAGTTATGCAGTTTCAAAGATAAGAATATTTTTGTAGAGGCATGCAAATCGAAAAGATAAATATATAATTTTGCGCCCGTAAAGAAAGTATATGGCAAAATTGACAGAGAACGAACGTTTGTTTCGTAAGATAGAGGATAAGGTAAAGAAAGCGATTTTCGACTATGGCTTGATCAATGATGGTGACCGGATCTTGGTCGGGTTGTCCGGAGGAAAAGATTCCTTGGCCTTGATGGATTTACTGGGGCGCAGGTCGAAAATCTATTGTCCCCGGTTTGAGGTCGTGGTAGCGCATATCGTGATGACGAATATCCCTTATTGTTCGGATCTGGAATATCTGAGAAGTTGTGCGGAGGAGCATGACTTGCCTTTCATTGTCCATGATACAAGTTTCGATCCTTCTACGGATACTCGCAAATCCCCCTGCTTCTTATGTTCCTGGACTCGTCGGAAAGCTTTGTTTGAGATCGCTAAGGCTCATAAATGCAATAAGATTGCGCTAGGGCATCATCAAGATGATATCCTAGAGACACTGTTGATGAACTTGACCCACCAAGGGGCTTTCGGAACAATGCCTCCCCGGTTGAGAATGGATAAGTTTGATATGGAGATCATCCGTCCGATGTGTCTGGTGGAAGAGAGGGAGTTGATTCAGCTTGCCGCATGGAAAGGGTACCGGAAACAATTGAAGAACTGTCCTTATGAGTCGGGTTCCAGTCGCTCAGATATGAAAGAGCTGCTGAGAAGTCTGGAAGCTATCAATCCGGAAGCTCGTTACAGTCTTTGGGGGAGCATGACGAATATACAAGAAGATTATTTACCTCGAAAAATAAGATAATATGCAAAGTGTTTATACGATTTTATTGTTGATCGTGTCTAATATTTTTATGACATGCGCTTGGTATGGTCATTTGAAGATGAAGCAACAGTTTAGCTGGTTCGAGCATCTTCCTTTGTTGGGCGTAATCCTGTTTAGTTGGTTTCTGGCTTTTTTTGAGTATTGTTTCCAAGTACCGGCGAATCGCATCGGTTTCCGGGATAACGGGGGGCCGTTCAACTTGATTCAATTGAAAGTGATCCAAGAGGTGATTACGTTGGTGGTATTCGTGGCCTTCAGTACCATCGCTTTTAAGGGGGAGTCGTTTAAATGGAACCATGCGCTTGCTTTCGTATTCTTGGTAGCGGCGGTCTATCTGGTTTTCAAGAAATAAAGTCATTACGTTTGATATTGATAATCAGCGCAAAACATTGATGCCTATTGTAAGGTGTTTACAATGCCTATTCAAGCATGTTTATAATGCCCATTGTAAACACCTTATAATAGGCATTGTTAAAACGCTATATGATCTGTTGGCTCAGATGTGTAAATATAGCTTCGGTATCCTCCGGATGGAACCATGTTATTTCCGGGTCCCGTTTAAACCAAGTCATTTGCTTCCGGGCGTAGACCCGGGAGTTTCGTTTGATTTTCTCTACGGCGAGGTTCAATGTCCATTCTCCGCTGAAATAATTGAATAATTCTTTATAACCGACCGTGTTCAAGGAATTCAAATGACGGAAGGGATAAGCCCGGCGTGCCTCTTCCAATAATCCTTCGTTCATCATTTGATCTACACGTCGGTTGATACGGTCGCATAGTTCTTCTCGATCTCTATTAAGCCCTACTTTGATGATCCGGAACGGACGCTCTTTCTTAATGTTCGTGCGGAAGGAGGAGTAAGGCTTGCCTGTCATCCTGCAAATTTCTACGGCATGGATCACTCGTTTATAATTATTGCGGTCCACTTCCTCGTAATGAACAGGGTCTGCTTCTTTTAATTCAGCGAGGATAGGGGCTAGTCCCTCGGTTTCAAATTGTTTGTATAGGGCATCCCGGATTTCCGGTGTGACCGTCGGGATATCATCAATGCCTTTGCATACGGCGTCAATGTACATCATAGAGCCTCCGGTCATTACGACGGTCGGGATCGTTTTATGTAATTCGGATAAAAGAGAGACCACGTCTTCCTCGAAGTTGCTGGCACTGTAATAATCGGTAAGCGAGAGAGTGCCTACCATATAATGCTTGATGCGAGCCATTTGTTCCGGTGTAGGGGCAGCCGTGCCGATCGGAAGCTCTTTATAGAGCTGACGGGAGTCGGAAGAGATAATCGGAGAGCCGAAACGTTCCGCCACTTGGAGGCTTAACTCGGTCTTTCCGACTCCTGTCGGCCCAAGTAATATAACGAGGGAATTCATCAAAAGCGCTCGTCGTCGTAAGGATTATCCATCGGACCTTCGCCTAAACCGTCGAAGCCGCTTTTGTCTAATTCGTCCATATCGTATTCGGAGTCACCGTAAAAATCTTCTCCTACATCCGTGCTACTGTTCTTAGCCTCGAACTCATCGAAAGAAACTATCTGTGCGGGAGGCATACCTACCGATTTACTACAAATAGGAGCATCCAAGTCTTTTCCCGGAACGATCTCACGAAGTTCCATGAAGAACGCACGTTCGGTCATATAATCGAAAACGAAAAGTAGTTTTTGGTGTTCGTCTTCCAATAATTCTTCCAATTGGGTATCGGCCATGACATAACTGTCTTCCTCGGAAGAGGTATCCATCTCCACTAACGTGATCTCGGTCTTTTTACTCCAGTCATCGTCACATATGAAGAAAGAGGTCATTTGATCCTTTGTATAACCAACAGAGTCGAGGATGGCGTTTTGCAAATCCAAGAAAGTAGCCTCGGAATCAATCTTGATCTCGCGCTTGAAGTCATCTGCTTCATCTGATAGGATTAGAAATCTAAATAGCATAGTCGTTTAGTTTTTTGTTGGTTCAAAAGTAGTAAAAATATTAATATCCCTATATAATAACGCTATAAATTGTAAAGGCTGGGGTTTATCCATGTAAACCCCAGCCTTTATGCCTGTTAATGAGATCTATTTTCATTATTCGTCGATCGAACCTCTTACGATACCCCGGCTGGAAGACTTGATGAAATTAAGGATCAAATCTCTTTCCTCGCTAGGTTCGTATTCCGTCTCGATCGCTTTCAGCGCCTCCGTATTGTTCAAGCCTCGGGTATACAGCGTGCGATAGATGTCTTGAATCAAGAATACCTGCTGATTCGTGAATCCCCGGCGACGTAAACCTACGATATTGATACCGCAATAAACGATCGGATCTCGGCCGATCAAGGTATAAGGAGGAATATCTTTTCCGATACGAGAACCGCCTTGTATCATCACGTGCTTGGATATACGCGAGAACTGATGTACTAAGGAACCTCCGCTTACGATGGCGAAATCATCAATCTCTACCTCCCCGGCGATTTGCGAAGCGTTCCCAATAATAATATGATCTTTTAAGACGCAATCATGGGCCACGTGCGAATAAGCCATGATTAAACAATTGCGACCTACCACGGTCTTACCTTTGGAAGCAGTACCCCGGTTGATCGTCACGCATTCGCGAAGCGTCGTGTTATCTCCGATTTCCGCTGTCGTGGTTTCCCCCGCGAATTTCATGTCTTGAGGGATACCGGCAACGACCGCTCCCGGGAAAATATTGCAATTCTTGCCAATCCGTGCGCCATCCAAGATAACGGCGTGAGAATATATATGGCAATTATCACCGATTACGACATCTTTCTCAATCACGGCAAACGGATCGATAGTTACATTCTGCCCGATCTGGGCCTCTGGATGAACGACTGCTAGAGGAGATATATTCATTATCGTACTTTATCTTATTATTTGTTTTTTACAATCTGAGCCATGAATTCGGCTTCACTAACCAGTTTATCACCAACGAATACATACCCTTTCATGGTAGAGATGCCGCGACGAATCGGTGCCAATAATTCCAGACGTAAGATTAATGTATCACCCGGAACTACTTTTTGACGGAATTTCACACCATCTATTTTCATGAAGTAAGTAGAATAACGCTCCGGCTCATCTACGGAATTCAAGACTAGCAAACCTCCTGTTTGTGCCATAGCTTCCACCTGCAAGACTCCCGGCATGACCGGCTCCTGCGGGAAATGCCCTTGGAAGAACGGCTCGTTGGTCGTGATATTCTTTACGCCTACGATGTAGTTCCCTCCGATCTCAATGATTTTGTCGACCAATAAGAACGGATAGCGGTGTGGCAACAACTCACGGATGCGGTTGATATCCATCACCGGCTCACGGTTCGGATCATATACAGGGGCTTGTACCTCGTTTAGCTTGATATCCTTGCGGATCATACGAGCTAACTGGTTATTGATCTTATGTCCCGGACGGGTAGCGATTACACGTCCGCGGATCGGCTTACCGATTAAGGCGATATCTCCGATCACGTCGATCAATTTATGACGTGCCGGTTCGTTATCGAATACAAGCGGTTTGTTATTGATATAGCCTAACTCCTGCACGTTCTTGTGAGGGATGTTCAGCATATCCGCCAATTTGTCCAAAGACTCTTGAGGGATTTTCTGGTCGTAGATGACAATGGCGTTATCCAGGTCTCCACCTTTGATTAAGTTGTTGTTCAACAACATCTCAACCTCGCGAACGAATACGAACGTACGTGAGGCCGCCAATTCCGTGGGGAATTCGCTAAGATCGTTCAATGTGGCGAATTGGTTAGAAAGCACAGGCGAATCAAATGAGATCAATACGTTTACGCTGAACTTATCATCCGGAAGGATAATCAACGAAGAACCGGTTTCCTCATCTTTTACCTCGATCTTGTGCTTTACGATATAATAATCCTTCGGAGCGTTTTGCTCAACAACCCCTGTCTTTTGGATTTCCTCGGAGAAGAAGCGAGAACTTCCGTCTAGGATCGGAAACTCGGGTGCGTTTACCTCGATCAAGCAGTTATCGATCTCATAAGCGTATAAAGCAGCCATCGCATGCTCGATCGTACTTACTTGAACGCCATTTTTGCTAAGTACCGTACCCCGTTGTGTATTAACCACGTTCTCAGCCAAGGCATCAATCGTCGGTTGGCCTTCTATATCGACACGTTTGATCTTGTATCCATGGTTCTCGGGTGCGGGATTAAACGTAATCTCTATATCTAATCCGGTATGCAACCCTTTTCCTTTCAAAGAGAAACTTGCCGCGAGCGTTTTCTGTTTTTGCATAGGTCTTTATTGTTTATTAATTTCTTTCTTGAGTTGTTCGATCTCCCGTTGCATTTGCCCCAGCGAACGGTATATATCCGGAAGACGGTTGAAGATTGCGCTGGAACGCATGAAGTTCTTAGCGTTGATCGCCGGCGCCCCCAACAATGTCGTAGCTTCCTTTACGTCGCTGATAACGCCGGCCTGAGCTCCGAATACGACATGATCCGCCACATGAATATGTCCGGCCAGGCCCACTTGCCCCCCAAACATGCAATGTTTTCCTATTTTTACGGAACCAGCGATACCTACTTGCGCCGCCATCACGGTATTCTCGCCTACCTCTACGTTATGAGCGATTTGTACGAGATTGTCTAGCTTGACACCTCGGCGAATGATCGTAGAATCCATCACCGCACGGTCAATTGTCGTATTGGCTCCGATCTCTACATCATCCTCGATAATGACGTTGCCTAATTGGGGGATTTTCTTATAAGTCTCACCTTCGGGAGCGAATCCGAAACCGTCGGCTCCGACTACGCTACCAGCATGCAGGATACAATTATTACCGATCATGCAATTCTCGTAAACGGTGGCATGCGGATAGAATATGCAGTTATCTCCTACCGTCACATGGTCACCGATATAAGCGTGCGGGTATACCATACAGTTCTTACCCATTATCACGCCTTCTCCGATATAGGCGAAGTTTCCGACATAACAATCGTCGCCTACGGTTGCGGAAGCGGCGATAAAAGCGGTAGAATCAACCCCCTTTTTTTTGCTCTTCGATTGCTCTACCAAATTTAATAACATTGCGAGCGCCGCATAAGCGTTCTCTACTTTTACAAGTGTGGCTTTTATTGGTTGTTCCGGTTTAAAATCATTATTCACCAAAACAATGCTTGCCTCGGTATTATAAATATGATGCGCATATTTAAGATTCGCCAAAAAAGTCAATGTACCAGGCTTTCCTTCTTCTATTTTAGAGAAGTTGCTGACTTTAACGTTCGGATCTCCTTCGACCGTTCCGTTCAGGAAGCCGGCAATTTGTTGGGCTGAAAACTCCATTACTTATTCAATTATATATGTATCTTCGTTGACCGTCCGCTGTTTATGGACAGTTAGTTTGCAAAAATGGTAAAAATTCTTTATATAGCCTATGCTTTGCAGGGAATAATTCCCTTATCGTGTAGATAACCGGCCATTTCTTTCTGTACGGCATGTGCCGCCTCACGGGCTACGTTGGCGAAAGCCTCCGTCTTATCCGCATAAATAATCGCACGGGAAGAATTTACCAAAAGACCGCATTGGTCGTTCATCCCGTATTGGGCTACTTCCGCCAAGCTTCCGCCTTGAGCGCCCACGCCCGGAACTAACAAGAAATGATTCGGGGCCTGTTTGCGGATATCAAGGAACATCTTGCCTTGGGTAGCGCCCACTACATACATCATTTGCTCGTCGGTAGCCCACTCTTGCGATTTCTTTAATACTTTCTCGAAAAGACGTTCACCATTTGCGTCTTCCGTCATTTGAAAGTCATGTGAGCCTTTATTGGAGGTCAAGGCCAATAAGATTACCCAAGCCTCCGGGTAGATCAAGAAAGGTTTTACGCTATCCTCGCCCATATAGGGAGCGACCGTTACGGCGTCTACCTTGATATGATCGAAGAAAGAACGGGCATACATCTCAGAGGTATTTCCGATATCACCGCGTTTTGCGTCGGCGATGATAAATTGATCGGGATAATTCTCCCGTAAGTAAGCCACTGTTTTCTCAAAAGCCATCATACCCTTTGTGCCGAGGCTCTCGTAAAAAGCCAGATTCGGCTTGTAAGCGACGCAATAATCGGCGGTAGCGTCGATGATCGCTTTATTGAACGCGAAAATAGGATCTTCTTCCGACAATAGATGTTGCGGGATCTTTTTTATATCTGTATCTAATCCGACACAAAGGAAGGATTGTTTCTTTTTTATATTCTCGAATAGTTGTTGTTTGTTCATTTTCTTATTCTGTATGAAATGATTGGATGTGTTTACAATTCAGACTCTTTCAATCGCTCTGCGTTCTCCGCTACGATCAGGTGGTCCAAGCAATCTTGAATTTCACCGTCCATAAAGGCTGAAAGATTATAGATCGTGTAATTGATACGGTGATCCGTAATACGTCCTTGCGGGTAATTGTACGTACGGATCTTTGCGGAACGGTCACCGGTAGATACCATGGTCTTACGCTTGCTGGCGATATCATCTAGGTATTTCTGGTGTTCCTTGTCATAAATAAACGAACGAAGACGGGTAAGCGCCCTTTCTTTGTTCTTCGGCTGGTCTCGTGTCTCCGTACATTCGATCAAGATTTCCTCACTCACTCCTGTAATAGGGTTCTTCCAGACATAACGTAGGCGAACACCTGATTCCACCTTGTTTACGTTCTGACCACCGGCACCACCGGAGCGAAAGGTATCCCATTTTATCTCTCCTTCATTAATCTCAACATCAAATTCATCCGCTTCAGGCAATACGGCGACCGTGGCGGCGGAGGTATGTACACGTCCTTGCGTTTCCGTAGCCGGTACGCGCTGTACGCGATGTACACCGGACTCATACTTCAACGTACCGTATACTTTCTCGCCCGATACCGTGAAGATGATTTCCTTAAAGCCGCCGGACGAACCTTCGCTAAAGCTAGACACGCTTATTTTCCATCCCTTCAGTTCACAATACTTCACATACATACGATATAGATCACCGGCGAAAAGGGCGGCTTCGTCACCTCCCGTTCCTCCTCGTATCTCAACGATTGCGTTCTTGTCGTCTTGCGGATCAGCGGGGACGAGCAATAATTTTATCTCTTCTTCCAAAGAGGGAATACGTTCGTTGCAGGTATCCAGCTCTTCACGGGCCATTTCCCGCATTTCCGGATCTTGCTCGGAATCAAGCAAGGCTTTCGCTTCCTCTATCCCGTTCAAGATTTTCACGTATTCCGAACGAGCTCCCACGATTTTCTCCAGATCACGGTACTCTTTGTTCAGTTTTACGAACCGTTTCATGTCGGCGATTACCGCCGGGTCGGTAATAAGGGTACCGACTTCCTCGAAACGGCTCACTAATCCGTCTAATTTACCAAGTAAACTATTTTCGGCCATTTATCTTTATTAATAGGTGAAGCGACCTTTCTCGCTTTCGATAATCAATTCATTTTTATCGGCTTCCTCTACGAAGCCCACGATTTGCGCATCAATACCAAAGCTTTTTGAGATACCGATTACTTCTTCCGCATACTCGGGAGCGATGTATATCTCCATCCGGTGTCCCATATTGAATACCTTGTACATCTCGCTCCAGTCCGTACCGCTCTGTTCCTGAATCGTGCGGAATAGCGGTGGGATAGGGAAGAGGTTATTCTTGGTTACACGTTTGTTCTCTACGAAATGCATAACTTTTGTCTGGGCCCCTCCCGAACAATGTACCATGCCATGGATCTGGGAGCGTAGTTTATCAAGCAATACCTTAATTACCGGTGCGTAGGTACGTGTCGGCGAAAGCACCATCTTTCCGGCGTCGATCCCTAATTCCTCGATCTTATCCGTAAGTTTCAATCCTCCGGAGTAAACCAATTCTTCGGGAACGGCGGCATCGTAGCTTTCCGGATATTTCTGCGCTAAATACTTGGAGAAGACATCATGGCGGGCGGAGGTCAGACCGTTGCTACCCATACCTCCATTGTATTCTTTCTCGTAAGTGGCTTGTCCGGAAGATGCCAGACCTACGATCACGTCTCCTCCTTGGATATTCTTGTTATCGATTACGTCCGAACGTTTCATGCGGCAAGTAACCGTACTGTCTACGATGATGGTACGAACCAAGTCGCCGACATCCGCAGTCTCGCCACCTGTCGCGTAGCAACCAACGCCCATCTCGCGTAATTCCGCTAATAATTCGTCCGTTCCGTTGATGATCGCCGAGATCACCTCGCCCGGAACCAACAGCTTGTTACGTCCAATCGTGGAAGAGACCAAGATATTGTTTACCGCACCTACGCAGAGCAGGTCGTCGATATTCATGATAAGAGCGTCTTGGGCGATACCTTTCCACACCGAAAGATCTCCGGTCTCTTTCCAGTACATATACGCCAAGGACGATTTGGTACCGGCGCCATCCGCGTGCATAATATTACAATATTCAGGATCACCGCCTAAGATATCGGGGATGATCTTACAGAACGCTTTCGGAAAAATTCCCTTATCGATGTTCTTTATCGCGTTGTGAACATCTTCTTTTGAAGCGGAAACGCCTCGCAGGTTATAACGTTGATCACTCATTGTACTATATTATTTGAATCGCAAAGGTAATACTTTTTTATGTTACTTATCTAAGTTTTAAGACATCTCCTTCCTCCGGGATGTAATCTTTGTCTTTTTTATTCATTTTATACAGACTCTTGATCTGGATTCCGTACATCTGTGCGATACTGTGCATAGACTCTCCGACTTGTACTACATGGTCGTAATTCGGCTTGTCCGCTTTCTTCTTTTTCTTTTCCAGATATACGATATCGCCTGCCTGTAACGGGAAGTCCTCGGGCACCTCGTTGAATTTTATTAACTGCTTGGCCTTGAATCCCATGCTTCGGGCGATCTGGTCTAAACTGTCGTTGTCCTTAGCGTATACATAGATCAGGCCGTGGGTACGATAGACTTGATAATTGAACACCGGAAGGTTTTGCTTCTTGGTAGAGGTTTTCTTTATTCCCTTGCCGGAGTCAAAGCGATATAACTCATAATCTTCGATAACCTTGATTAATTTATTCGCGTAAGCACGGTCGGTCGCGTAACCGCATTTTTGCAGCCCTTTGGCCCAGCCTTTGTAATCCTTGATGTTTAATTTGAACAGGCGTTCGTAGCGGGAGCGTTCGGCGAGGAAGCGGGAATGGTCGTCATAAGAATCCTCTACTCGTTTGTATTTCCTGAAGCACTCTCCTCGCAGGTCGTCGTTGTGATAGACCTTGCCACCCCGCCAGTCCGAATGGCATTTGATACCGAAGTGATTGTTGGAACGTCTGGCCAAGTCGCTTTGCCCGGCTCCGGACTCCAGTAATCCTTGCGCTAGGGTGATACTTGCCGGAATGCGATATCTCTTTTGATGTTGAACCGCCAAATCACTGTATTTACTGATGTATTTTTGATAGGAAGTCAGCTTCCGCTGGCTTTCCGCACCCGCGCTTAAACAGACGAGGGACAAAAGCAATATGCTTAGGATACGAAAAGATAACCGCATGTCTTATATTTAATATGTAATGATTCGATTGGGAGGCAAATATAAGGAAAAGAACGTACATGGTCAAAACCTTGCATGAAAGTAATCCGTACTTGCTTATATTCTTCTTTTGTAACCATCTTATTCTTCGTAAGATAAGACTGTATTCTTCATTCGCTGTCATTGAACGATCGTTCGCTGTCGTCGAATGATCATTCAATGGCGTCGAACGATCGTTCGACGACGGCGAATATGGAATATACGGGATCGCAGGAGACTTTATATGTGCGGGGATGAATGTTTTTATTAGGATTGGTTCAACTTTTGCCTTATCTTGAGGATATAGACAGTCATTTCGGGTGGAGTGGTTGTTATTGGGTATTGTATGAGCCAAGAACAGACCTTGCCTGTGGTACGAATAGTTATGGAGAACAGGATCTGATTCTGACTTATGTCAATAGTGGTATCGTCCCCAATGACTCAATAATGGAGCGGTATGCGGAGGAAATAGCTGAATTCGGAAAAATAACGGATACCCAACTTGTCTCAAGGTTAAAACCCTATGGGTTGGTAGATGACAAGGGAGATGTATTAATTCCTATCATCAAGAGAAAACAAGACCGTTTTCATCAAATAACAGATAAACTGGTGGATGCTATTAGCGCGGAACTAAAGAGCAATTGCAACTCTTTGGCTACCCGATACGGAATTAAAGATGAAAAAGTGGCTATGGTGATCTTATACCATGAGGTGATGTGGAACTTGGTAGACAAATTGATTCAAGACCAGATAATAGCTATTCCTTCCATTTTTAAGAATGAAGAAGCGAATAAAAGCCGATTAAATGAGGTGCTTTTCTTCATAGAAGGAGGGTTGATGCAATAAAGGCAATAAATCGTAATCCGGTGTTTGCTAGAGTGGTACCGAAAGATGATTTTCGGTACCTCTATATTCTTAAAGGTGGGTGATACGTGCCAAATAGTCGTAATGTTCTCCTTCCTCTATCTTCTCGGCTTTGAAGCCGGCTTGCCTTGCGTATAGATTGAGCGTGTTGAAATCGATGTATAACCAATCAAATGAATCCCCCTTGATACTCTTATACTGCATACGGAAATCGATCTCTCCGAAATAATCATCCTCGGGGGCGATATCCAGATTCCCATCCTCATCCTCAAATAAATAACTTAAGTCGCTAGAGTCAAGTAAAAGCTGTCCGTCTCGGGCTAGAACCTCTTTCAAGCGGTGAAAGAAAGCCGGGAGATTCTCCAGTTTGCCTACGATCCCGGAACCGTTCATCAAGAGAAGAATGGTATCGAAAGGCCCGGTTAAGCTTTTGTTAAAAAAATTCTGTAAGCGAGCGTCTTTCACACCCCGTTTGTTCATCGCTTCTACGGAAAGAGGGGATATGTCGATAGCGGTAACCTCTTTACCCATTTCCTGCAAGGCCAAGGTGTGACATCCACTTCCGGCACCTACATCCAGTATCTTGCCTGTACAGAGCTGAAGGGCTTTCTGTTCCAAGGAGGGCATTTCTTGGAAAGTCCGGAATAATTGATTCACGGGAATCTCATCTTCATCGAACATGGAGGAGAATACACGGAGTTTGCTCGCTTTCCCATATGCGAGATAATCGATGATAGCGGCGCCCATCGGGTCTTTATCGGATGTAAGAAGCATTGAATGCATAGATCTTTGTTTTATATATAAGGTATATTCTATGATGTGGGTGCGAAATTAATATATTCTTTTTATATTTATAGCCTATAAGAATTATAGTTAGGTTCCTTTCAAAACATTAAAGCGATCAAGAGAATGAAAGAATTGAAATTAGAGACCCGGGTAGAGGTCTTTGCGGTAGGAGAATTGGACGATATATACAAGCGATTGTACGAGGCCGCTTTTGAAGCCTCGAAGAAAGCCTATGCTCCTTATTCCAAGTTTCATGTGGGAGCGGCGGTTCTATTGGAGAATGGCGAGATCCTTTCCGGGAATAATCAGGAAAACGCTGCCTATCCGTCCGGTCTTTGCGCGGAACGGACTACCTTGTTCTATGCGGGGGCACGTTATCCGGATGCGGCAGTTCGGATTTTGGCGATCGCTGCTCTGAAGGATGGGGAACGTGTGGATCTTGTCACGCCTTGTGGTGCTTGCCGGCAAGTGATGTTGGAAACCGAGCAACGTTATGACAAACCTATGAAAGTCCTACTTTGTGGAAAAGAGGAAGCGTATCTCATTCCGAGCGCGACGACCTTGTTGCCGTTTTGCTTCAGTAAGTCTGATTTGATCTGATAGAATAAAAAGAGGCAAGGACGATTCTTGCCCTTGCCTCTATATGTAATAATTAAGTTCGATTAGATTCCTAAAGAAGCCTTGATCTGATTGATCTTTTCTTCTGCCGCTTTCTCTGCCTCCGGCAATTCATCGATACTCTTTACCTTGGAGTGAACCTCGCAATAGAATTTGATCTTCGGTTCCGTACCGGAAGGACGGATAGATACTTTTGTATTATCTTCCGTGAAGTATTGAAGCACATTAGAGGTAGTAGGCATATCCAATGTAACGGTTTCGTTCTCCGCATAGTCCTTGCCTTTCAATGTGGAGTAATCGTAGAAATAAGTAACCTTAGAACCAGCGATCTCAGTCAACGGGTTTTCACGGAACTTCTTCATCATAGCCTCGATCTCTTCCGCTCCACTCTTACCTTTCTTGACGACAGAGATACCTTTCTCCTTAGAGAAGCCATATTCTACGTAAATCTTTTGAAGCAATTGATACAAGCTCAGACCTTGATCTTTTGCCCAAGCAGCGATCTCGGCTAAGATAACACAAGCGGAAACAGCGTCTTTATCGCGAACGAAGTCCTCGCAAAGGAATCCGTAGCTTTCCTCGCCACCACCAATATAGTTTTTCTTACCTTCGTTCTCACGCATTACGTTAGCGATCCATTTGAAGCCTGTGTAAACATCGTATATCTCCACGCCATTACGTTCGGCGATCGTCTTGATCGTCTCTGTCGTAACGATTGTCTTTACGATATATTCTTTACCGTTGATCTTGCCCAACTCTTTCCAGCGAGTGATCAAATAGTAAACGAACATCAAAGCGGTTTGGTTACCATTCAAAAGTACCCATTCGCCTTCGTTATTCTTAACGGCGGCACCTACACGGTCTGCGTCCGGATCGGAAGCCATAACCAATTCAGCGTCGGTCTCTTTTGCTTTCTCTACGGCCATAGCTAAAGCGGCCGGCTCTTCCGGGTTCGGAGAGATAACCGTCGGGAAATCACCACTGACAACATCTTGTTCCGGTACATGGATGATGTTCGTGAATCCGTAAGCTTTCAAAGCGGCAGGAACCAATTTAACACCAGTTCCGTGGATCGGAGTGTATACGATCTTCATATCCTTATGGCGGGAAATAGCCTCCGGAGACAAAGAAATCGCTGTTAACTCCTTAATGTATTCATCATCGATCGCCTGTCCGATAATCTCGATCAAATCTTTATTTCCATTGAATTTAATCTCGCTAGCGTTACGGATCTTGTTCACCTCGGCGATCGTATTCTTATCGTGCGGGGCGATCATTTGTGCGCCATCATCCCAATACGCCTTGTAGCCGTTGTATTCTTTCGGATTGTGAGAAGCCGTCAAGATGATACCGCTTTGGCATCCCAGTTTACGGATAGCGAATGACATTTCCGGAGTCGGACGCAAATCTTCGAATAAATAAACCTTGATGCCGTTAGCGGAGAAGATATCGGCAGATATTTCCGCAAACTTACGGCTGTTGTTACGGCAATCGTGACCGATGACAACCTTTATCTGTTCTAAATCCCCGAATTCTTTTTTCAGATAGTTGGATAAGCCTTGGGTAGCCGCACCAACCGTATATATATTCATACGATTTGAACCTACGCCCATGATTCCTCGCAATCCTCCTGTGCCGAATTCTAGGTCTTTATAAAAACACTCGATTAACTCAGTAGGATCTTCGTTGTCAAGTAACGCTTGGACTTGAGCACGAGTTTCCGCATCATAACTTTTCGTAAGCCATCCTTGTGCCTTACTTCTTACCATTTCTAATAAGTCGTTGTTTTCCATGTTTATAATATTATTGTGTTTATTGTTGAGCAATCTACTCAATACGATAAATATACGAGAAACAAATATACGAATTTCTTAAAGTAAAGCAATCAAAGGACTTATATTTTGCCTAAAAAATGCGATAAATCGTTCTACCACGTAAACGAATGTGTATAAATCGATTCATTTCCGCAAGCATCCGTTACGATTAATTTAAGTTCGTGATTACCTTTTTGCAGTTTTTCTTTATCGAAGCGATAGGTAATAACCGATTTATTATTCATCTCGAATAAGACAAACTGTCCGTCTATTTCTCCCCGGTAGGTTTGTACTCCGCTTAGGTTATCGGACAAACGGAATACGAAGTTCTGTTTGCTGATCCACGTCTGTTGGTTGATCGGCGTGATAGCCGGAGTCTTTGTGTCTTGTTGTATCTTATAACTGCCCAATTCCTTGATATTTGCGTCGATCCAGCCATTACGGTAGGTACCGCCCATCCAAGAGGTACGTCCGTTTTGTAAGCGAACCACACCATATTGTTGCTTATTCTCAAGCGTATCGCTTTGCAAGAATAGCGATAACTGGGCCGTTCCATGCAAAGGGATTGGTTTATCGTGTAATAGGTGGGTGGCTGATAATGCGGTACTGTCTTCTCTCACTGAATAGCGGAAGTAGAGGTCATTATATAGATTACCTTTAGGTAGGACGAGACGGATACCTTTAGCGCCGAACCTATTCTCGCTACCCCAATGGAATAATTCTGTATAAGCTGTATCGATCTGGGGGATCTCTTGTTCCTTTCCCTCGATGCAGAAGGATAACCGGGTTGTGTTGCCGAAAGCGTCAGCGAGTGTATACGCCAAATGATAGGTACGAGGTTCATCTATACGCAAGATTCCCCGGTTTACGCTTTCAAGGAAGCGTAGACGGTTTCCCGGCTCGATGAAACTACGCATATAGAAAGAGCGATGATCTTTCCATTCTTCGTAGTCTGTGAAGGTGTTCAGGTAACGGGTCTCATCAAATGCGAACTTATCGAGATTACTATGGAAGATCACTTGGCTGTCTGCCGTGAGCGTGATTTCTCGTACACCATAAATATTAGTCGTATTATCCATATAATCATAGGCTTTTACGGCGAGCCCTATTTCTCCCCATGCCTCGATTTTTCCGGTGATTGTTTGTTTCCTGTTTTTCGCCGTGACGGGTTTTATCTCAAGCTTCCTGCTTTTGCCGTTTACTACGCCTTTTCCTTCGATGGGGACGATCTGTATTCCTTGGATTTTAGGAGGACGTGTGTCGGTGATCCGATCCAAGAAATAATCCAAGGGGTCCATGACTTCCTCTGTCTCTGTGTCTCGTACCTCAAAATGGAGATGAGGCCCGCCAGAGCTTCCGGTATTGCCGCTTAACGCTACGACTTCATTTTTCTCTACAGGAAGCAAATCTGGTGTAAGGAAAAGATTTACATTGAAACTTTCTTGCGCATATTGTTGCTCCTTTACATAATCCGCTATTTTCTTCGAGAATTTTTGTAGATGGCCGTATACGGTAGTCGTTCCATCCGGATGCGTGATGTAAAGCCCGTTACCGTAGCCCCATGGACTTACGGATATACGTGATACATATCCTTCTTGTACCGTATGTACGGGTTTACCTTCTACCCCTTGGGTCTTGAAATCTATTCCGGAATGGAAATGATTGCTTCTTAACTCACCGAAGTTTCCACTCAACAAGATTGGGAAATCGAAGGGATTCCTAAGTTGCTGGGCGTTTGTATTAATTATGTGGGAACCGATGATCGCAAATAGACCGGCTAGATATATGGATCTAATATTCATAGGAATTACGTATTTTGACAGACAAAGATAGTGTTTTTTGTGTCTATGGAAAACACGTACGTGTTTTTATGGGCGTATTTGGAAATCGATGACTAGTGGCAAGTGGTCGCTAAAACCGCCCTCGTATTTAAAGCCATAATAGGTTCGGAAAGGGCGTACGCCCCGCCATGTTTTATCCTTGGTCAATAAAAAATCAGGGGCGAATATGTGAATGCTTTCCGGGATGATACACAAGGAAGACTCTTGCGTGATGAGATTCCGATTTACGATTATTTGGTCGAGTTGGCTCCATTCGCCTTGGTATTTATGACTACCCGGAAATTGAGTTATATGGGGGCTTGCGAACAAATTATAATAGGTACAAGATGTGGAATCTGTGATCTGTGTATTTCCTGGAAAGGCTTGGGCAGCGAATATCTCGGAAATGCTTCTATCTTGAGGAGTATCGTTGAAGTCTCCCATAATGAGTATCTGTGGCTTTTCTCGTATTAGGAACAGGGAATCGCTAGATTTCCGTAAAGTGCGGGCAGCGTCAAAACGGTCCTTCTCGCTTTCCTTTTCTCCTCCGTAGCGGGAGGGGAAATGGCAAACGAAAACATCTAGGGTATCGCCTGTTACGATTTTTCCATATACGTGTAGGATATCCCGGGTTAATTTGTGTTTATTCCCGGAAAAACGAATTGGAATGGATTCATGTTGCAAATAACAGAATTGATCTCGTTGATAAAGAAGAGCGACATTACTACCTCTGGGATCAGGGCTTTGAGTGATAATATATCGGTAATCCCGCCAGCGAAGCGGGGTGCGACGGGTAAGATGAGATAGGACGGAGTCATTCTCGACTTCGCAAAGAGCTATTAAGGCCGGTGTATTCCATTCCCCGGCGGCGCTTATCACTTTCGCTATTTGTTGTAGTTTGTGATAGTAGCGGTTTGGTGTCCAGTGCCGGTTGCCGGAAGGTAGAAACTCATCGTCGTTCTTAGTTGGATTATCCCTTGTATCGAAAAAGTTCTCCACATTATAGATCATGACCTTGAAGGTTGCTTGGGCACATAATGGAGGGGAGGCAAAGAAGAAAAGAAAAAACATAAAAATCTTCATGATTAAAGCTTTGATTAATTGTTACTATGTAATGTATTCTTATTCGTGTGAATCTTCGGTCTCTTCCTGAACGAATTCGTAGGCTCCTATGGTCGGGCCGTCCGAGCTGGTTAGTCGGTTGACACCGTAGCGATCGATCGGATAATTTTTTGTTATCTCGGGATCTGCTTTTCCGACTCCAGTAGTCGATACGGAATCAGGTCGGAAATCATAGGTGTATTTATTTTGCTTGCCTCCTACTTTTCGGTAAGAAGGAGTCTTTGTGATAAACAATACTTCCTTGAAGTGATCGCTTGAGGTTTCTTTGGCTTTAAGTACACAATGATTGAACCGATAATCGAAATCCGTACTGCTATCTGCTTTTGTGGATAATTCAGCGTCATAACTTCCATCGATAATACAATTGTCAAAATAAGCTTGCGTGATAGGATACGGGCCATTTCCGTCTATCGTTACGTTATTGAGCAAGTACAGGCATTTACTATCCAAAGGAACGGTCTCGTTGGCCATTTCTCTTTTGGTTAAACTCATGTAATTAGCCATCGTGCAGTGGGCGAAGTAATATTTACCACCGACTAAAGTGAGTACACTTCCTCCGGCATTGCTGAATTCCGTATTTGTAGCGATAACATCACAATTGATGGCGAAGAATAGATCGCTCCCCATATTCGTGATCTGTGAGTTGTTTATCTTGATCTTTGGCCGGTCCGGGGTGGAAGGCTCGCAATATACACCGGAGGTACCATTACGTACGATTACATTATCCCAGACATTCCCGTAGCTATCCGCCTTAAAGGTAATGCCTCCCCATTGTCCGGGAGTCCGGTCATACGGTAATATATCATTTAGTATATAATCCAAACGGTCGCCTCGGAAAGTGATAGGCTCATCCAGGGTACCTAAAGCGTTCATGGAGCCGTGAACGATCAAGCTCGCTTTATCATGCATATAGAAAGTAGCCCCCTTCTCGATATTCAATGAAACCCCTTTAGCGATAACCAAACTATCGTAGATCAAATAAGGACGATTCGCCGTGAGGATAGAATCTTTTGTAATCGTAACACCGCCTTTGTAAAGATTAACATCTTGCCCGTAGGCTTCCAATAATACGGATTGACGGATGCCATTCACGGTAAAAAGTACGGAATCCTGTATCAACAGAGGTTGATTGCCCCCATTCGGATCGACCGTTACTTCCACGAATACATACATGCTGTCGTTGGCGAGTATTCCTACATTATTAAATGAACTACCTTTGCGTCCATCCACATTCATCCGGAAACCGGTAGCCTCTCCACTAGCTAGCATGATGGACTCAATACTCAGAGGTTCATTGTTTTTATTGTAGATCATAAATTGACGGGTGGTAGAACCGATCGTACTGAAAATCGTGTCAAAGGCGAGCGTGTCTGTTGAGAAGCTTAGCCGGTAAGTCGGATTGGTGGAATAATGATCGTCCAAACCGTCACATGCCGGAAGCATATTCAACAGCAGTGTCGCGAGTATAAATAGCGTTATCGTTAATCTTTTCATTTTCGTAAATGTTAACTGTAAATATCTTGTATTCTTGTTTTAGGAGATAAACAAAATTATCATAAAAAAGTTGCAAGACATTAACATAAAAAAAGAGGATAGACACGGCTATCGTGTCTTTCCTCTTCTTATAACGCAAAAAACGTTGGTTTATTTTGCGGGGATACTCTTTAATAATTCAAGAAGGTGGTTCCACCATAAACCGACTGTAGCGATCTCGATACGCTCGTTGGGTGAATGCACGTCACGCAAAGTCGGTCCAAAAGAGATCATATCCAGTTTCGGATATTTCTCCAAGAACAAACCGCACTCTAATCCGGCGTGGATGGCCATGATCTTGGCGTCTTTGTTGAATAGGCGTTTGTAAGTCTCTTGTGCGATCTTCAAGATCTTAGAGTCGGGGTTCGGGGCCCATCCCGGATAGCCATCGCCATGTTTTACATCTGCTCCAGCCAATAGGAACGTGGAGGCTACCGTATTGGCGATAGCGATCTTGCATGATTCGATAGAGCTACGCTGGCTGGTACCGACCAAGATCGTATTGCCTTCTTTCATCTTTACGGAAGCAAGGTTGGTAGAAGTCTCTACCAAACCTTCTATATCGTGGCTCATGCCGATTACGCCGTGCGGACAAGCGTGCAAGGCGTAGATTAATTTCTCGGCGGTGGTATTGTCGATATGATACTCCGGACGATCCGTGGACTCCATCGCTAACTGAACGTTCGGATCTACATGTTTCAACTCATTTTCAACGTCGGCGGCGAAATGGTTCAGCAAGATACGTACATCCTCTTTGTTTTCCGGATGCAAGCCGACCACGGCGTGTGCCTCGCGAGCGATTGCGTTACGTAAGTTTCCTCCATCGATAGAGCAAAGAACGAAATCATATTTCTTTTTCAATAAGAATAAGAAACGAACCAAGATCTTGTTGGCATTGCCTAATCCTTTGTGGATCTCGCCACCGGAGTGACCGCCATTCAACCCTTTCACGTCGATACGGAAATACTGCATCTTATCGGACGTAGGAACTGGCTCGTAATGGAAAGTCGCTTGCGTGTCTTTACCTCCGGCGCAACCCATAAAGATCTCTCCCTCGTCCTCGCTATCGAGATTTAATAAGATATCTCCGGTCATGAAACCTTCTTTCAAGGCTTTCGCTCCGGTTAAACCTGTTTCTTCGTCTACCGTGAACAAACATTCGATCGGACCGTGTTGGATATCATCGGAAGCAAGCAAAGCCAATTCGGCCGCTACGCCGATACCGTTATCGGCTCCCAAAGTAGTGCCGTTGGCACGTAGCCATTCGCCATCGACGATCGTCTCGATCGGATCATTGTCGAAATCGTGCTTCGTACCGTTATTTTTCTCGCAAACCATATCCATGTGAGATTGCAATACGACTACCGGACGATCCTCCATTCCCGGAGTGGCAGGCTTTGACATTAAAAGGTTGCCGGCTTCATCTTTCTTGATAGCTATTTTGTACTCTTTCGCGAATGATTCTAGGAATTCAATCATTTTGCCTTCCTTTTTTGAGGGGCGAGGCACTTGGGTTACTTGATGGAAGAACTTCCATACGATAGTAGGCTTTAAATCAGTAATCTTCATAATGTTACAATGTATTATAGATGTTACTCTAAAGTTAATAAAACCGCAACTGAAAGAGCTTAGTTCGAAAAAAAGTAGAATAAAATGCCAAAAAGACACTTAGTAATCACTTAAACTCTTATATTTGCGTCCACAAATATAGAGAAAATGCTTACAACGTTATTATTTACGGTCATAATTCTTGTTATCAGTGTCGTGTTGCTATCGATAAAAGTGCTGTTGAAAAAGGGAGGAAGGTTCCCGAATACGCATATCGAAGGAAACAGGGCGTTAGGTAAGAAAGGTATATTTTGCGCAAAGACCATGGATCGTATGGCGGTTAAGCAAAAGGGGCTCTATGACATCATGAACGAAATAAAAGAATAAAAAAATAAGATTTAAATTGCACTTTATGAAGAACATTAACTACGTTATTAACGGTGTGCTAGCGGTGGCTGTCGTAATCTTGTATATTATGCAATTTTCCGGCAAGAAAGAATCAAGCGTAACAAGAACATTCGCGTCAGCGGGAGACACAACGGCCTTACTTCCGATCGCTTATGTAAATGTGGATTCCCTGTTACTTAATTACAATTATTCCAAGGATCTGAACGAGATCATCTTGAAGAAACAAGAGAATTCCCGTGCTAACATCACCCAGAAAGCCCGTAGTTTACAAGGCGAGATGCAAGATTTCCAGCGTAAGGTAGAAAATAACGCTTTCCTTACCCGTGAGAGGGCGGAGCAAGAGCAACAACGTTTATTGAATAAGCAACAAGAGTTGCAGAACTTAGATAACCAATTGGCTCAAGAGTTGATGCAAGAGCAGCAGAAGTTGAACGAGCAATTACGCGATACGGTTGTTTCTCAATTGAAGGCTTTCAATCAGGGTAGAGGCTATCAAGTGGTATTCAGCAATACGGTAGGAGATAATATCCTTTTGGCTGGCGATTCCTATGATATCACGGGCGAATTGCTGGAATACTTGAATAAGAATTATTCCTCTCCGGCCAAGTAAGCTATTAATAGAATTTATAAAAGAAAGGGTGTATCAAAGGAACGTTTGATACACCCTTTTTAACGGTACTTACCGGGGATTTTATAGAAGATATACTGTATCTGCAAAGTAATATATACTGCGTTGGCTTGGTCAGTATATATTCATCGGTCGGGTCAGTAGCACTGCGTTTTGCGGCCAATTACTCTTTAGGAGTAACGAAAGCGGTATATACTTGTAAGATAGCGGCTACGCTCAAGCAAAGGATCCACTCGGTACGGTTGTTGAACATAAAGCCGGAAGATACGATCATTAGAAGTCCGGCGAATACGTTGAAACGGTGGAGCCGACGGCGACGAAAGTCCAAGTCCTTAACCGGAAGGGTCAGATAGCAAACCGCTATACCCGCCGCACCGACAGCGAATAAATAAGGGGCGATAGCCCAATGAGTAAGAAACAATACGGCACCGGCTAATACGAGTAATCCCGCTACGCCGAAAATAATCGATCTGATTTGTTGATTCATTTATTTGTCCTTGATAATAAAAACATCCTCGTTCGACCTTTTCATAAAATACTCTTCACGGGCGAAACGTTCCAGTCCCTCCTTGTCCGTATGAAGGTCGTTTAATTTCTTGCTGTTGGTCTCGATCTCTTTTTGGTAATGTTTGATCTCTTTCTCCAAACTGCGTATTTTCTCGTCATACGTATAGCGTTTATACAGGCTGCTATCGCCCACCGTAAAGGTGACGATAAGGAACACGATGGTAACCAACCAATAAGCGTTGATCCACGATAGATACTTTATGTAAAACTCTTTTATGCGTGACATCGGAACATCGTTTTCGCGAAGATAATGAATTATTTTGTTTATCTTTGTCTTATCAATAAAAAGCAGAGAATGGATAATTATATTGTATCGGCAAGAAAATATCGCCCATCCACTTTCCGGAGTGTAGTAGGGCAGAAGTCTCTTACCACTACGCTGAAAAATGCGATACAAAGTAACAAATTAGCGCATGCTTACCTGTTTTGCGGTCCTCGTGGAGTAGGAAAGACCTCGTGTGCCCGTATCTTTGCGAAGACGATCAATTGCTTGAATCCGACGGCGGATGGCGAGGCTTGTAATGCGTGCGAGTCGTGCCGGGCTTTCAATGAACAGCGTTCTTACAATATTCATGAACTGGATGCCGCCTCGAATAATTCGGTGGACGATATCCGTACCTTGATCGACCAAGTGCGTATTCCGCCTCCAATCGGTAAATCCAAAGTCTTCATTATTGACGAGGTTCATATGTTGACAACCGCCGCTTTCAACGCATTCTTGAAGACATTGGAGGAACCTCCGCATCATGCTCTCTTTATCTTGGCTACAACCGAGAAGCACAAGGTGCTTCCCACGATCCTTTCCCGTTGTCAGATCTATGATTTCTCCCGTATATCCATCGCCGACATGGTGGAGCATCTGCAATATGTCTCTTTGCAAGAGGGGGTAACAGCGGAACCGGAAGCCTTGAACGTGATCGCCCAGAAAGCGGATGGAGGTATGCGCGACGCTTTGTCTATCTTTGACCAAGTGGTAAGTTTTACGAATGGAAATATCACGTATCAAGCGGTTATCGATAACTTGAACGTGTTGGATTATGAGTATTATTTTCGTCTGACGGATGCGATCTTATCCGGTAATGTGCGGGCATCTTTATTGATCTTGAACGAGATATTAGGTAAAGGGTTTGACGGGCAGAATATTATAACCGGTTTGGCCGGGCATTTCCGGGATTTATTGGTATGCCGGGATGAGTCCACCTTGGTGTTATTTGAGGTGGGAGCTTCTATACGGGAACGATATAAGGAGATGGCGAAACGTTGTCCGGATCAACTTCTGTTCAAAGCGATAGAGCTAGCGAATACGTGCGATTTGAATTATCGTGCCAGCCGCAATAAGCGGCTTTTATTGGAATTGACGTTGATTCAGCTCTGTCAATTAACACAGGTGGCCGCCGAGGATAAAAAAAAAGCGCTGATTGAGCCGATATCCGGGACGACCCCATCTTCTCAATCGGTGAATAGCGGGCAGTCCCAACAGCCGCCTCAAGCTCCTCCAGTTACGGCAGCGACCGGTGCTCCACAAGTTATGAGTACGCATATGCCGAGTTCGGTTCCTACGCCACCTCCGTCTACAGTGCCTAATCCGGCCCGGAGAACGGCTCGTCCGATGGGAATCTCCATGAAGGAGATCGGAGTTGAGAAGCCTAAGCAACAAACCGTTCAACAAGCGACAACGACCGTAAAGGAGGTAGTAACTCCCTTCGACAATGATTCCTTGGTTCGTGAATGGGATCATTATGCCGCTACGATTGACAAGAAAGTGTATCTTAAGAATACGATGATCAATTGCAAGCCTACCTTGCAAGAGAACTATTATTTCGAGGTAGCCGTACATAACCCGGGGCAGCAAGAGGAATTGATCAATAACGCCATCCATATCTTGCCATTTCTCCGTCAACATCTTACTAATAGCCGTATCCAGATGCGTGTCCGGATCGTAGAGGGGAATGAGAAACATTTGGCTTATACATCCATGGAGAAGTTAGAGTTGTTGATGAAGATAAATCCTACCTTGGGACGTTTGAGGGATGAGTTTAATTTGACTTTGGATTAAAATCGGAAGGTGGGCGCATTTCTGTTGGGGAATATGTATTGTATAAGAAAGGAAATGACTATCTTTGATATGAATCAAAAACCGAATCGATATGACATTAATAGCGAATCCCATTTATGACTCCGTTTTCAAGTATATGATGGAAGACGAGCGAGTGGCCAATATCTTGTTATCCGCACTGCTCAAGAAGAAGATCGTGGAATTGCAAGTACGCCAGCATGAGTACGCCAATACGCAACGGACGAACATTTCCTTGTTCCGTATGGATTTTTCCGCAAAGATACAGGATGATAACGGCGAGGAGCATCTTGTGCTTATCGAGTTACAAAAGACGTGGTTGCCTACTGAGACGCTTCGTTTCCGGCAGTATTTAGGAACTCATTATTTAAATAAGGAAAACATACGTAAGAGTCCGGACTCGCAGTTTGGTCTGCCGATTATCTCTATTTATATCTTGGGGCATACGTTGGGTGAGTTGAGAGAGCCGGTTATTTATGTTCGTCGCCGTTATCTGGACTACGAGGATAACGTGATTGAGGGGAAGGATAAATTTATTGAAAGCTTGACGCATGACAGTATTATCGTACAGATTCCTTTCTTGCAAAAAAGGACTCGGAATCGCTTGGAGCGTTTACTAAATATCTTTGATCAAAATTGTCGCTTGGAAGAAGATGATCATTTATTGGAAATAGACGAGAGTCTGTTTCATGAGGAAGATGCTCCTGTCTTGACTCGTTTACTTAAGGCGGGTGTCGCTCCGGATATTCGTCGTTCCATGGATGTGGAGGATGAGATTCTTTCCGAGATCGAAGCCCGTGATACGGTGATCATGCAGAAAGAGCAGTTGATTCAACGGAAGAATCAGACCATCCAGCAGAAGGATCAAGCAATTCAGCAGAAGGAACAGACCATTCAGCAAAAAGAACAACAATTAGAACAGAAGGATCAACTCATTCGAAACATGATTCGGATCATGGAACAAGATGGTTTGGATGAACAACAAATCGCATGCAAGCTAGCCATCCCCGTTGAGCAAGTCAAGCAGTTGAAATAGAATTATAGCGGAGGGCGTGACAAAATGTTTCAGATTGTCACGCCCTTTTTGGGTTCTTGAACTTATTCTTTAACTATGCTCACAGCTTGGCTGGGAAGCCGTACCCAATAGATTCCAGTGGGATAACCGCTCATCAGAATGACGGTTTCTCCTGCTTGAGCTTGGAATATACGGACGATCCTGCCGTTTGCGTCGATAAGGTAGACGGTTTGCGGAGCCGGGAGATTGAGGTAGAACCGATCTTTCACGACTCTGGGATAGATGATTCGATGCTCGTCCGCGGATTCTATCGAGGTGGGAAGCTCACCGACCGTCACTTCGCAAGAGGCCGTCTTACCCCCATCGTTTGTCGTTGCCGTGATGGTGGTGTTTCCCGCTGATAAAGCCAATACAAGGCCTGTCTGATCTACATCAGCTATGGCCGGATCGGAGGTAGACCAACGGACGGAGGTGTTATCGGCATCTGCCGGGCTTACCGTGGCTATCAGTCGTAAGGATTCCCTGCGTTCCAGCGTGGCGGAGGTAAGGTTGAGCGTTACGTCCGTTACGGGGATCGGAGCGGGATCGGGCTGTGGATCTGAGCGGGTTACGGTCAACGTACATGCGTCCGCATAGTTGCCCGAGGCGGTGATGGCGGTCAGTATCGCCTCGCCGGCTTGGAGGGCTTTCACCGTGCCCGTTTCATCGATGCTCGCAATATGCTCATTGGAGGAATGCCATGTGATGGTTCGGTTGGCGTTCTTATCCGCATCGAATGTCACGGACAGTTGTTCGCTTTGCCCGATCTCTAGCGATAGCGTTTTCTTGCTCAAGCGGATGCTCCGTATCGCTTCCGCTTCGGAAAGGGAGGAGGCGATCTCCGTGTTTCCATACAATAGACCGCCGCCGGAAGCCGTTCCGTCGAGGGGTTGCCCGGCGATGGCTTGCCATGTGCTCTCCCCGTTCTCTCCCGCTACGCAGGAGAATGCGCCGGGTTCCCATTGCTGCGCTTGTTGCGCGAAGAGCAGGGTGGGGGTGAAGATGAGGGATATAAATAGATACTTTCTCATGAGATGTTTAATTGGGTTGTATTGAAGACTCATTGTATTGAATGGTAAATGGGTATGATGCTATAATATTATTTTCTTTATCTTTGATAACTAACGTTAATGGATGCTTCTCTGGATAAGGATAATAAGCAAAATCAAAAGTATAGCATCTGCCACTTGGTGTAGAGGGAGAGCTATATTCTGTATTTATGGTTGCCCCTTCTATCTCGGCTGTCAATTGTAGATCTATACCATTCAGATAAACAATTGTAAAACTCACATCGGATTCTATGTAGTAACTTTCAGGATGTCCTCCTATATATCCTTCAATGGTTCCTCCATTAAGTATCGTAAATAGTTTAATGTTGTCATTCGCATCTCCAGCACATGTTAAAACAAAATCCTTGTTAGGATTACTTGTGTTCACTACCGTTCCCGCCTTCTCCGCATACAGCGCATACGGCACAGACACCATCTGCGTATTCGATACCTCCGTATATCCCGTCTCTTTCCCTTGCTTCATGCCGAGGCGTAGGAAATAGGGGGCTTTGCTCCAATCGATCTCAGCGAATGTGCCTGCCGATGCGTTGCCTCCACCAATCAACAAATTGATTGTTCCCGTCTTGGTGGTGGTAAGTTCGTGGGTCTCGGTGTAGACCGCGGTGCCTTGGTTACTGCCTTGCAGGATCTCCACTTGCACGGAGATAGGTTTCTCGGACAATACTTTGCCCGTCAAGTCTCTCGCTACGGCTTGGTAGCTGATGAGTTGGGGTGTTTGCGCTTGGCCTAAGGCGCATACGCAAACGAGGATGAATGTGAGTAAAAGTTGTTTCATGTTATGTGTCATTTAGATAGTTGAATGTTTATTTCATGTCTACGTAATCGATCATTACAGGAAAGGAGATAAGTGTTTCGTCGTTCTCATTCACGATCGTTAATGTTGTCTCTATTTTATTTTTTCCTTCGGATATACCAATCCTAAAGCTACAAAAACGACCTAATACTGTTGATTGATAATGATTATCATTATAATCATATTTGGGAAAGCCATCGATTTTTGCATCTAGATTCAAGTTTGTTCCAGTAAGATATACAATATTAAATTGGAACTCTCTCTCTCCATAGGTATCATGAAATCCATCCTCTCCAAATGCAGCATAGAATCGTCCATTATATAATTCCCAATCTGTCGGTATGATAACGAAATCCCGCCCATATTTAATCGTATTATTCGAAGGATTATCTTCGGAAGAATTCCCATGGTCTACACTCCCTGCCTTCTCCGCATACAGTGCATACGGCACGGATACCATCTGCGTATTCGACACCTCCGTATATTTCGTCTCTTTCTTTTGCTTCATGCCGAGGCGTAGGAAATAGGGGGCTTTGCTCCAATCGATCTCGGCGAATGTGCCTGCCGATGCGTTGCCTCCACCAATCAACAAATTGATTGTTCCCGTCTTGGTGGTGGTAAGTTCGTGGGTCTCGGTGTAGACTGCGCTGCCTTGGTTACTGCCTTGCAGTATCTCCACTTGCACGGAGATAGGTTTTTCGGACAATACTTTGCCCGTCAAGTCTCTCGCTACGGCTTGGTAGCTGATGAGTTG
>NZ_SRYM01000038.1 GCF_004793765.1 Parabacteroides distasonis
GGGACTATTGTCGGGTTCGACAAGCGTTTCATCGCCTTGCCTATAAGGGATAAGGCTTTAGGGGCGATAATAAGTACAATTATCTGAGTGCATTCAAACTTTATTTTGTATATTTGCGTATCGGTTGGGGGGCGATCGTAAGATCGCCCCGACCTCCCTTATCGGGCTGGCTTGAATCCTTCAAATCAGCCCGGTTTGCTTTTATTCTTCACATAAAAACACATGGAAGTAGACAATGTCCAGCAAAACAGATAATAATATCCCGAATGGGAATAGTTATGAGAAACGCGTGATAGAGGTCAATGGCATCTATGATGAGTACTCAAGGAGCGGGTTGAGTAACCGGGAGATTTGGAGGCGTTATATCTGGCCGATATACGGCATATCAGAAAAGACCTTTTATAATTATCTCAACAAAGCGTACAAGTTCTCTAGCGAGCAAAAGCTACAAAAAAGAAGATGATATTCTCCACTTTTATCCTCTCAGTTCAAATATAAGATATAAACGGCGCATCTGCTTGAAGTATGATGCGCCGTATCTTTTTGTCTAAAATAATATTGTAATCTATTTAGCAATTACAAAAAACACAACTGGTCATGAAGCCTTTTTAATTAGCTTTTTCAACTGATTTTATTTAGCTTTTTCATTTGGCGTCGACAAAACTCTTTCATATTGCATTTAATATTTATTAGTTAATACATTCCACCAAAAAGGCATAGCCTTAAACAGTCTTCTCATCTTGGGCCATGTGAAGCTGGCCAGCGGACGATAAAGCCCCTCCAAATTATGCCGTATCCACCACTGCGGAGCACGTTTCACGTTACCTGTATATACATCAAAGCTACCACCTAAGCCTTGATAGACAGCTGTATGTCGTTCGGCCATCTCTTCCATTAGCAATTCCTGTTTGGGAGAACCCATCGCCACAAAAACCACATCTGGCCGTTTCGTCACGATATCATCCAACAAAGCATTTCGTTCCTCCTCTGTCTTGATATAACCATTCCGGAAGTTAACGATCCATATACCGGGATAATCCTCCTTCAACTTTTTTACGGTCTGTTCTATTACTTCTTGTTTTCCTCCAATCAAGTAATAACTCTTTCCTTGTTGATAGGTCATATGGATGATACGTAACCACAACTCGCATCCCGGGATCTTGATCACTTCCTTATACCCTTTCTTCTTCAACGCCATGACCGCCCCGAAGCCATCGCAATAACCTATATTCCGGTTGATGATAGAACGGGTCTGATCCGTAGCATGCAAAATCTTTTCCGCATTGATAGCCACCAATATCCTCTTGTGCCGACTCACAAAAGCCAACAATTCCTCATGCGAAGTAAAAGGATACACTTCCACCCCATTCAATGAAACTTTATTCATTTATATGATGCTTGATAAATAACCGTTTTGAACTTATTCGTGCGAATAAATGAGATTAGTGGCTCATACATTGTACCACACCTACATAGAAAAACATCCCGATCTGCGTGGCCTGCGCCTCTCTATGCCCCGCTCTGCAGACTGCTGTAAATGCGAATCTTTATAATTCGTTTCTTTCACCTTTGATTGTCAGTGCAACCAAAGAACGATATTCCTCCTTGTGTGTATAATCAAAACTATGGCGTAAAAGGAGGCCAAGACTATTGTATCAAGTTATTCATATCGACCGCTATTTTTTTCATTTCGACATAATAACTCGATAAACTACGTTTAAAAATCTGTGATTCAAAGTCTATGTTAGTTCCTAAGCAAAGGTGGTTACCCAATACAAGCAAATAATCATAAAGACAATGTCCTCTTACAAACAAATAGGCCACATCTTCTTTTACTCCCATCGCCTCATATCTGACCTTTTCCTCATCAATATTCATGAAATGAGCAGGAAGCTGATCGACCAAGGCGTTCAATCTTTGTTGAATACGACAGACAGCCGCTTTTCCATTATCCTTTTCATCATTCACTTCAAAATGTTCAGAAAGCGCTGTATGAAAATCTGTACGATTCAAACCGCGTCGCTTTAACCGCTTCGTATTCAGTAAATAAAGGAAAGGCAAATAGACGACAGAGGAATACATGGACAAGAAAATGGTAAAATCAAAGGTTGAGAGTGCGTTGTTACGATGATCTGACAATTAGGATTCAGTTCCCGTAGTTTTTCTATCAGACAATCCTACCAAGTGATGTGCAACGAGATTTCAGGTTCGTCAAGTAACAGTACACAAGGCTTTTCATCTTGAAAAAAGACGGTCAACAACAGTAACAGCAATTGTTTCTCACCAGAAGAGAGTTGGGACAATTCGATTTTCACAGTTCCTTTATCCATTGCAAATACCAGTCCATTAGTGTCCTTATCTATCTCAAGGGATTTCCCGGTTTCTTTAAATATCTCATTTACCACTTGGAACAGTCTGTTAATCCGACATTCTATTCGTTCCCTCTCTTCCGGATAATTGATAGCCCTCATCCGGTAATTAAAAAAATTGAGCTTATTATTGGAAGACTGAAATACGATTTTTCAAGTTCTTGATAGAGTGGAGAATCTTTCTTTTTCCGATTCGCCAGAGGGACATCGAAGGAACGGATGAATTGAACAGGTATCCCCAAAGGAGTACCGTTACATTTGTAAAGGGACTTTTTGGAATTGTAATAATCATTGATACAGTTCAGCAAAGTTGTTTTCCCGCTACCATTGATGCCTACTATGATGTTCACATTCGGACGGATGTCATTCCAAACCAACTTCACCCTGTTCCACATATTATCTACAGAAAAGGAATGGATATATATGCTTTTTTCTCCCATATTACTTGAAAACTTGCTATTTATTGTCAGTAAAGATAACGAAAGGCAAACATAGCAGCAAATGAAAACTAAGTTTTTGATTGTTCAGTATGTAATCGCTATATTTCACTCTCAAAGATACATACCCTGTTTCAGGTTAATAGTTTAGTCTTCGAATGCTTATCTTTGTATGTAAGCACTCAATTTAGGACATACCCCTTTAAAAGGGCACTTTTCAGTGCCCTAAAGTGAGTTTTGTTAATTAGTTTTGAATTTAACATTGGCTGGTAGCCAATGTGATTTTGTCAGGAACCATGTTAACATAATCCCTGCACCCGTTAAAGATTTTTTTGAAAAAAGTTCCGATGAAGTTCCAGATAGAACTGACATGAAGCTTTACTGTTCCTATCACACTGTGATATGTTGCAGCCATCTCTGCGCCGGCATCACTGCCATAATGAAGTGAATCCGGCCTCATCACATTTACGCTCTTTAATAAAGAAATCCTTTAAAATATCCGAAAAGCGCTCGGAGACCGGTTCAGAACCTTGATTGAAAGCCTTAACGAATTTGTTTTTTGCATAAGACATACAAACTTGATGTACAGTATCTTTAAACTGGGCAGATTTTAACTCATCATCGATAAATATATAAGCATTGTATCCGTCAGACATGATACTCTTCAATTCTGAATTACCCAAAAAGTCTGTAAGCACATCACGACCGCAAGAGCCATTCTCATAGAAGAAAATAGCTGTTTTCTGAGCCTTGTTGACCAGCACCCAGATACACTTCTTATAGTGGTCGTATTTACGCACCTTGCACCTGGTCTCATCGCTGTTCACAATCGAATCCTTTTCCAAGGCTATAGACTTACTTCAATACACAAACCAGCTCATCCAGACATTTTTTACCTTTCCTAAGCCAGTTACGTAATGTGTTTTTTAAATACGACCGGAAACCTTTGTCAAATCAGAAGGATGCTCTATCGCTTCTCCGGATACTCCCATCGTTTTATACCCATCAGGATGATTGGATAAATTACGTTCTTTTTTGGATGGATCTTTTATCTCTTGAGGTAACACTCAACATAAACCCTCCAATTTCTCTACCATACGAACTAAATCCTGGTAGCTTAAATTCTTTTGGGATAAATGTAGGCCATTGCTGACACGGATGTCAATCCATATACGAACAGGAGCATCATTACAGCTTTTTGATACCGGCTGAGATTGATCACTATTCTTTGTTTTTTCCGAATGGCTAATCGCTGGAGCACCATCAATCTGAACTACAACTGCTTTTTTCCGAGTATCCTTGAACTATTTCTGAAAAATGTTATAAGGAACTTTGTTTTTAACACAAAACGATTGGAGGGATTCTCCATAAAGCAAATCCTCCGTCTGGTACTGAAAATAAAACCTTTCAAGATCTTCACTGCTATACATGATTCTATAAATTGGTTGGCTGCGAAGATATTCCTTTCTATTAATAGCCATTTTTTAACTGCTTACAATTGCAATTATTATAAATTTCTTGCAAATATTGCTCCACATGTGCAGGTGTGAATCGTTTGGCTATTTCTCTTCCATGATTTCCAAACTGAGATATAAGGAAACGATTGTTCACGAACAAAAGGATCGCATTATATATTTCATCCACATTTCCAGGGGTTACAGCTATTCCACTTTTCATATCTTCAAAAAAATCAGGAATTCCCCCTATCATTGTCGTGATGACAGGCAATCCATAAGACATCGCTTCTAAAATAGCTATACCGAATGATTCAAAATGCGAGGGATGGATAAAGACATCCGACGAACAGAACAAATCAACCTTTTCATCTCCTTTTACCCAACCATGTCGAACAATCATTGCAGAAAGGTCATAATCTTTTATCACTCTTCGAAAACGTATCTCATCACCAACACCACCTATATGTAATTCTACCTTATCTTGTAATACATCTTTGTATCTATACAAGCAATCAAGTATATCATACATACCTTTCACCTCATCTATTCGCCCTATGAAAACTAAACGCAATTTGTCATGATATAGATCTTTACGAAACGATTTAGGATACTCCACACAATTAGGCAAACAATATATAAACTTATTTAATTCATATTTTCGCAACATATTCACAAAAGAAGAAGACACTGTTACCAATGCGTCTGCCGATCTACACATCCTTGTTACATAACGAGGATATGTATTATAAAACTCATCGAACAAACTGCCATGTATATGTAGCAGAACCCTCTTATTAAATAACTTACCTATGGTCTAACACATACGCCACAAGAAATTTTTCTTTGTTCAAAGGAATATTCACACATAAATTCTCATAAACTTCCCTCTCGATCAATAACGTAGGATCAAGAACTGCGATAGCATTCAGCCTCAAATACTCCTTACAAAGTGTTACACCACTTGTTTCTCGTACTGATATGGCATTAAACTGTTGCAACAAAGAAGTACAGATAGCAGTCTGTTTTTTTGAATACTCCCAATTATCCACCCCAAAAGAGGCAGCATAAGCAATTTTTTTTCCCGTAAAGTCACGTGCAAAACGCAAAAACATATCGAACAGTCTACCTCTATTATACTTTGCCCTCCACGTTTGATCACTGCCAACCACAAGAGCCTCCAAGGCATATTCCTTCACCAAATCCATTGAATAATGTTTACAAATATGAGTTTTTGTTATTTGTTTTTTAACAAAATCAGAAAATAAGGGATTAGGATGATAACTCCATTTCCAAAAACTCCGTTTACGTGAAGGAATAAAAAAAAGTACTGAAGATTTAATTGTAGAAAACACAAATCTCCATATTTCCGGATGAGGTTGGATATCAATTGTTATCGGCTCATGCCCCATATCTTTCAGAATCCTTTGTAAAGCCCAATTCTGTAACACTCCTCCATAATTATCTCGAAGAGGCTGGGTCAATATTCCTATTCTCATTTTTTTATCTTCATTTGCGCTTACTTTCCAAGAAGCCCCTTAATCACCTCTTTCCCCTTCTCTCCTACCATACTCTTCACCGTATCTACCAATATGCCTTTGATCGACACATTCAAATTACGTACCATGCGTATGGCATCGCTCTCGTCCTTATTGTCGGTAAATACCTCAAACAGCATGGGGCGATCAGTGAGGCCGGGAGTAAGAAAACGGTCGAGATATTCCAAATATTCCTCTTTATTATTGGCAGACAGGTATTCATATCCCAAATCCTCCGCATAGTGTCGCACTAATTGATGCGACTTATTGCCAAAATGTCCGGCTGCGGCGATATACTTGTCCGTCTCCTCGCCAAAAGCTGCACCGGGATGATTATAATTACGGAACTCCGTCCCCTTGCCATTATTGATCAGCAAGATGCGGATATTACGCCCTACATGACGGTTTCCAAGCACGTTCATGTCGTAAAAGAAAGCGAGGTCACCCGCAACACAGAAATAAAGCTTGCCCGGATGCGCCAAAGAAGCACCCATGAACGAAGAGATATAGCCGTCTATGCCAAAACCTCCGGTATTGGCGTATCCATACACAGATTCGGGTATATCGAAATAGTTCCATGTACGCAGGGTGTTGAGGATACCTAAAAAGAGCACGCTATCAGCAGGGATACGATGAGCCGTCTCATGGGCTATCCATACGTTCGAGAACGGCAGAACATTTTCCAGCACTTTCGCCCAAATGGCTTTCAATTCCTTCCGGCAAGCGTCCAAATAACCATGACGTTCAAGAGACGCTGTATCCGCATAATGCTCAAAAAACGCCTGTTCCTCCATCTCAAAAACATAAGTCAATTTACGATAAGTATCACGAAGTTCACCATCTGGATTGACACGCCATACCGCATGGGGACGCATTCCGATATTCCCCCCAGATACATCACCGATATGTATCAACAAATCCATGCTCGTCAAGCTACAATAATCTTTCGCTTGCGAAGAAAGGATGGAGATCAGAACACGGTATTTACCCTTATAACCACTGGTATGATCCGTGAATACCACCGCATCGTATGTGGCGCAAAAAGCATCAAGGAATGCAGTTTCCGTATCGGTAAATTTTTGATGAGCACCAATGACGACAGCGATACGCCCTTTAGGAAGCTCAGGAAAAACGTCTTGCGGCATGACGCGGCGAATCATCCGTGCCTGTGGCAACTCCTTTACCGAATAATCCCGGCTATAAGCAGTTTCCACATTGAGATGTACAGGGCCACCACCACGATGACGCAATTCCAACAAGGCACGGTTTATCTTCACCGTGTTACTCCACGCATTCGTATTACTATCGGTCACGGGTATATACTCGCTTAAAAGGGCTATATCATTTTGTATAACACGACGGTCTATCACTTGTGCAATATGATGGCCGATCCGGGAAATATCTTGCGTACTCGTGACAGCCAATACCGGCAATTTACGATAATAAGCCTCTGTCAAGCCCGGAATATAATTACGGGAAGCGGTAGCCCCGGTACAACTCAACACCACAGGCTCACCACTTTCGGCCGCCAAACCACAAGCGATATAAGCCGCACTACGCTCGTCCACAGATGAATAGCATTCAAAATACGGGTCTTGCTGGAGACTGGCCACAAATGTCAAATTCGTGGCACCAGGAGACAAGACACACTTTTTTATATTGTGCTGTTTTAGTAACGAGATGAGAAGCTGAACGCTCCTTTCTGAACTATAATACTTTCCTTCCATATTTTACTTTATCTATGATTCAGCATATATTTCACACAATCAAAAGGCAGTTTTCTCAACAAGAGATATACCATATACCGCTTGGTGGTTCCTATTTCACGCATCGGCGTAAACTCTGCGCTTACCCTATCCAATAAGGCCTCGTCATGCCAACCAATGAGCTTGAACTCCCGGCTGTTTATCAAGGTACGCAAACATAGTCGAAGTGACACCCGAACATCCATAAATCTCAAGTCTGGAACCACCGAGAGAATCTTACTGTTATCAAATCGCCTATCAAACAAGCGACAATACCTCACTTGATATTGTCTACGCTTGAACGACAAATTCAAGCAGGCATCCGTATAAACCACTTTGGGACGCTTCCCTGCGCATTCCTCTATCACCCGAACATAAATATCTAACACCTCCTGCCAAGTAAGCGACTCCGCCGTCATTATGTTAAAGTCTTCGACCAAGGCTTTTTTATTACCGATAAGTCCGGCAATCCCCTGAGCCACCTCCTCGCTGTAAGTCAATGTCGTATAATGCCTCGCTATGTCTTTTGAAAATACGATCGAACGACCTCGCAACGCTCTATACAGCCAGTGTTCCTTCTCATAAACCCCTAATTGCAAACGGATTTCGCTAAACGTGATGTAGGGCCTGACAATCGTCCAATTCTTACATCCAGAAGCCCGCAATATATCCTCTTGCCGCGCCTTAGCCAACGCATACTCATCGGTTTTCAAGTAATCCGTATCCGATGACACATCCAATAAGCGAGGAGATCTTTCCGTTATACACGTGTCCTCATTAGCGAATACTCTCGCAGAACTCAGGTAGACATATTGATCGGTATGTCTCAAAAGCAAATTGACACGCCCCACAAACTCATCCGTATGATACACCATAAAATCCACAATCGCATCCCAGCCCTCCCGAAGAATCTCTTCTATGAAAGATCGATCATGCGCATCTCCTTTCAGATAGATAACACTAGTATTATCCATCCGCTCCTTACGGGTAGTAACAAATACGTCATTTCCCTGTCTTGATAAGAGTGTGGACAAATGGGTCCCCATGGCACCCGTTCCTCCCAACAGTAATATTCTCATTGGATAACTGTTTTTTTATTTTCTTAATAAACGCAACCTGTTCCTCACCACAGATCGCAAGAATTCACGCTCATTGCCGGTCAATCCTAAGCCATAGACCACTAAGCCGGTGAACAACAATATAAGTAATATGGATACTATAAAATTAGCCAAAGTATTGGTTAAGGGCAGATCAATCCACCAAGCAAACACGCCCGCTACGCTCGCCACTAAAAGGGCATTCCCCAATACCTCCATACAGTATTGTTTAACAGGCAACTGATACGCTCTGCCCGACAACCATACACGACTAAAGATAATAACCACCTCTACCATGATGGATACCCAATAGACGCACTCCGGTACATAACCGTGCTTCAAAGCGGCGTAAGAAAGGGTCACATTACCTACATTCAACGCCAACAATGCTATTTCATAAACACGTATATTGCCTTCTGCCAAAAGACCAGTCATCAAAGGTTGCACAAGGCAATCCATCAAGCAAAACACCATCAACAATCGAATAAACACAGCAGTATGCTCCGGAACAGACATAAGCCAAAGAGCTAGAACGTAATCAACACCTTTCATCAATGGAATGCCTAACATAAGCATCAGATAAAATGATAAACGAGAACTATTAAATATCAATCGGTGCATATCCCGCAAGTTACCCGATGAATACAATTTAGTAATTTGTGGATTTACAGCCTGCATAAAATTGCTGACAAACAAGGTCACAGCACCTGTCATTTGAGACGTAATCCCCTGCGCCGCATTTACCGCCGGACCGCAAAACATATTCAACAAGATATTTACGCCATGCTCTTTCAGCACAAACGAGCCATTGCCCAAAAACGCCCAACCGGAAAAGACAAACATTTTGGAAAGCAAACGCCTGTCAAATCCCCATACAAAACGACACTCCTCAAAAAGATGCTTGCAATAGACAGCGTACATAAAGCGCACAACTAAAGCCACCAATACCATGCTTAAAGCGTACAACCACAATTTATCTAAAGGGAAAATTATCAATAAATAAGCTACCACCAATTTCAAAGTCACTTCCACAATACTAATATAGGCGAACGCTTTCATCTGCTCGTGGGCGATAATCAACGCATTATACGGGACACTCAACAAATTAATAAAAAAGCTCAGCGTGGAGAAACCTAACACATAAAGTGCCACATCAAGCCGGTTGGCAGGTATAACCATTTTATGTACTACATATTATAAATTGTTAGATAAGATTCAAATCAGCCCCCTTCAAAAGGGTACTGTACAGTGTAAGCATCCAACCCCTATGGCAATAAGCCATAGCCCCTGAAGGACAGGGGTATGGGATTTCATAAGTATTGTGTTATGAGTTAGTTGTCCGTTCTTCCATCGGACTGCCCGTTCACAACAATTGTTATCGATAAGCACATTCCCGATATCCACATATCCTTTCAATTCTATCCAATGGCCCTGAGCATGTAAGTCAGGGCTTGGTGAAGTTTCGTTGAAATGGATACCTGATGGTTGTCAATCAGATCAAGTAGTAAAGTACGCATATGCCTCGTAGGCATCCGTCATGAGTGTACCCTGGAATCATCTCACGTCCACTCGATATGGGTCACAATCATGGACTACGCACAAAACCACATAGTTTATCGTATCCTCCCATACTTCCCCTTATTACAGACAGCCAACTTCTCGATATGTCTTTCTTGTTATATAAGCAATATTCACAAAAGTCAAATCTGATACAAATAACTCAACTAACCCGTTTAATTGAAGTTGAAACAAGATCATTGCCTCTTTCACAAACGGTTCTCTCTTCTCCAGTAAATCTAATACGATATTTGTATCCAAGAATAACTTCATGGCCTTTTGTATTTTTCAGTTAAATAATCAGTTTTGTCCTTTTTCCAATCCTCATCGCCTGTTGAAGATACAGGATACCAACCAATTCCTTGACCTTATCGGAAATCACGATATCTTTCAGTTCCGAACTTGTCCCAGAAGCCAACCTAGAAAGAAATTCTTCTATCAACGCTAATGTATCTTACGTTCATCCCCCAAGTATCTTAGGTGCATCGGCAAAGTATCCTAGGTGCGTGGCACAAGTTACCTAAGATACTTTTTTTGCTTAGCCCTCGTCGCATTGGGGCATGTTGATGGACTCCCCCGAATATGTTATAGATGATCGACGGATCTTGATTCTCACGCAAATCCGCTATCGCCTTGTGATAAGGCTAGGGAAGCATCTTGCGCAAAAGGCCCGTAGCACATCCGGACAGCCGGGTCAAGTATACCATCAACTCCCCTACATTATTTGTATAGGCGGACAGACGCTTGGCCTCCGATAAAAGTTCCAGCCTGCCCAATGCCTCCTCCCGGGTGGTATCCCGGTGGAAATCCGCTCCATTGAAGTTTTGGACGGCTTGGGTGGAGTTAGGTTGTCAGTCTTTCTCCCATACTCAGTCGATCAGATCCTCAATTTATGAATGGTTTGTCCACCACCAGTAAACCGTTATCAATCGATTTGCATTCGCCTCATCCCCGATACTATATTCGCATTGTCAACCAACGATAAGGGTTGACGAAAATCATTCATGTTTAACTCTTTAAAACCATTTATCGTATGATTAATTACAGTGTTTACATGATGGGAAATCCCATCAAGCCAGAGATGCCCGAGAAGGCTTATGCCAAGGCCCAAGTGAACGAGGTGATCGAGTTCAGCCAATTCGTCAAACACATAGCCGACCATAACGGGGTATTCTCCCGGGGTACGGTCAAAGGCGTAGTGTCGGACACCTGCGAATGCCTCGTGGAGCAATTACTCAATGGAAACAAGATCAAATTCGGTGAACTGGGGATCTTCAGCCTCTCCCTAAAAAGCGAGGGGGCGGAAAACATCAAGAAGTTCACCTCCGACAACATCACCGACGTAAACATCCTCTTCACTCCGGGCGAGGATTTCGAGAACCTGCGTTCCCGGGCCACATTCAACCCCGTGAGCAGCCGTGCCGCACAACAAGCCACTTACAAGGCTGAACGTGCGGGAGAAACCACGGTCGATTTGGAAGCCGCAAAGAAAAAGCCTTCCTCGGGAGGAGGCTCCGACTCTGAGAGTCCCGAGGAGATCTAACGGATCACAAGGTAGATCTACTCTTTTAACATTTCGGGACTTAGATCCGTTGAAAATCGCCCGAGTATCTGTAACAGGATATTCGGGCTACTTTTTTATTGTTCCTTATTTCGCTTGATCAGACCATTCAAACCCATATGCAAGATACTCCAACAAAAAAGATTCAAGAGAAACAAATAGGTGATATTGACACTCCAAGCCAACAAGCCGTTAAGTACAATGAAAAAAGCGGAGACCGAAATGATGCAAACCATCACCATCCGCACACGCATGCCGGTGCGCAATAGCTTATGATGAAAATGATTCTTATCCGGTAAAAACGGATTTTTACGCTCACGCAAACGATGAAACACCACACGGATCACGTCCAACAAAGGAACGACCACCGTGGAGAAAGCAACCACCATATAAGGATTCGACATCGATAAAGAGACCTCGTTCGAAACGCTCATGTGGATGATCAAAAAACTGATCACGTAACCCAACGTTAGACTACCTGCGTCTCCCATGAATAGCTTATGACCACGATTCGCATTGCCGAACACGTTATAACACCAGAAGGGCATCAAGACACCCAGCGTACAAACCGCCAGTAAAGCATAAACAGGTTGCCGGCAAACAAAGAATGCGACACTCAAGACCGACAAAGAAATGCAGCACAAGCCCGAGGCCAAGCCGTCGATACCGTCTATCAAATTGATAGCGTTCGTAACATATACCACAATAAAGATCGTAAACGGGATACCTATCCAAAACGGCACGGAGTAAATACCAAACAAACCGCCCAGCGAATCAAACCAATTGCCGGACAATATCAATAACAAAGCCGCAACGATCTGCACGGCGAACTTATAGCGGTAACCGACACCCACCAAATCATCGCAAACTCCCATTAAATAAAGTAAGGTCATGCCCACGAACAAGAAAAGATACTCATAAAGCACATTAAACGACAGGCCTGACAAATCTTCCGACCCTGTATAAAGCCGAAAGCCTATCACCAAGAACATCGACATCAGGATCACCGGGAAAAAGGATAACCCGCCCAGACGGGGAACAGGGGTCGTATGCACCTTCCGGATGTCCGGGATATCATACAGGCGTTTCTTATGCGAGATCACCAAGATCCTCGGAATGATAACCATACCGAACAGTATGGATAGAAAGAAACCGAACAATAAAAACAATATTATTTGCATTTTCTTAATTCTTCAACAGAAAACTTGTTTGCGGCACAGGAAAATCTCCCACTTCTTCCGTATGCCACTTCCGATAACCATCAAGCGAATAGGACGGGGCGGATAGTCGGCCATAATCATCACCTTCCTGAAGGAAAAGATGTGTCCGGCTGTAAGCCCGCAATTCCTTGTCCGTCCATGCGACCATCACGATAGGGAACGGATAGGTGGTGAGGCGCATCGGGGTCACCATCGCACGGGGAGATACACGTTGCAACAAGTAAGCGGATCTCTCGAACGCCACCCAATACGGACCCGTGCAATAAAGATGGATGAACGTGTGGTTATCCGCCTCACGACTCAAAATATCTTGTAATTGATTTTCCAGCAGAGCGATCAGACGTACACCGGATCGCTCCTCCTCTTTCTTATAAGATGTTCTCATATATATTCAAGGTAGTATGTCCAACAGATCCCGGGAAATATTGACCTTGGCGCAGCCAAGCAAGTCTATGCGAATCACGAAACTAGTCCCACCATCCGGAGCTTCCAACACGTTCCCCTCCAAACCACGCAGGTTTCCACCATTGATCCGCACCTTAGAGCCTAGAGGAATGGGACGGGGATCGATCGTGACAGGCTCGTCCGAGTCGTTCACCATCCGGCGAAGCTTGACCATCTGATCGTCCGGGATGAAGGCCACGGGACGTATGCCGCCTCGTCTCTCCCCGGCGATATTCACCATGAAACGTTTGATGTATGGAAGACGTACGATCTCCTTTTTACGTAAGGTATCGGTACAGCGGATGAAAACTATGGAGCGAAACAGGATTCGTTCCACCCACTTCCGCTTGCCTGCAGCAGTGAGAGTCATCTCCTTTTGGGAAGCGACATAGACCTCATAATCCTTCTCCCCTTCCGGCTGACTCGCCACACGTTTCTCCAATCTGTCGACACAAAGTTTCTCCGATTTATTGTTGACGATGGCGATGTACCAACGTTTACGCTCCGGTTTACCACCTTGGGAAGGTATTGTCGGGATCGTTCCCCCAACGCCTACGGCGTCGATACCCTTTGGAGGTACCGAATCCAAGACCGGTTTTGAGACATTCGTACGCATCTCGTTGACTATTGTCAAAAGGAAGGTTCAATACTTGAACCCATGACCCCTTTCGTGATGAGAAATTAGGCTACTTCCCAAGTAGCGCACACTCCTACCCTACTTTTGGTACATAATTATACAGTCTCTCAAAACAAGCCTTGTTCACCGCTGAGATCTTTTCAAGTGAGAAACTTTTCAGGTAGATTTGTGTGGTCTTAATTGATTTATGTCCCAGCAATTCGCTAATCATCTCAATCGATACATCCTGCTCTTTCAAGGTCGTGGCGAAGGAATGACGGATAGAGTACGAAGTGACCGGACAAGTTATGCCTAAGATTTTCGCTAGTGACTTCAAGTTCCGGTTGAAACGGGACAAGGCTGAGGTATACTCACGATAAGCCGCCTCGCCACTCTTCGTTCCACTCAAAAAAGGAAGCAAAAAAGGTGAACCGGAAGTGATATTTTCTGCCAATGACTCTAATAGAGACAAAGCCTCGACCGGGATCTCCACCTGTATAGAAGCACCTGTCTTCTGCCGGTAATACGCCAAAAGACCATTCTTGATATTTTCTTTTTTCAGATGGGCAAGATCCACGAACGCCATCCCACAAAACAGGAACATCAAGCACAAAACTCCTTGTGTCTTCCTCATCTTGATATCTTCTACCGGAGTCATCATTAGCACATGTAACTTCTCTAAACTCAAGGCCTTCTTACGTTTGCTCTCCACTCCCGTAAATACTCCCTTGAACAAATGAGGGATGTAGGGAGCTTCTCCGGCATCCACCGCTCTATTATACATACAACGGAGCCGACGCATATAAGTAGACACCGTATTTCGGGCGCACCCTCTCTTCTCTAGGTAATTTTGATAAAATAAAAGGTTCTCCTTATTAATATAGGTATAAGGGATTTCCTCCCGACCACTAAACCGCTTGAATGAATTCAAGGCATCTTGATAACTCTTCGCCGTAGAATGATGTCCCCTCTCACATAACTCGGTTATGTACGTCCACATACCCGATACTAAATCGTTCTTTCTCATACTCATCACATTTACTTAAATTTAAATCTCAGCAAATGTAAGATACTCCTTCCATTACAAAAAAAGCCGGAGGAAATGATTTCCTTCGGCTTTTACTTATTGTTTGTTATTGGTATTTATTTGATAATACCTAATTTAGACTCACCAACAAAATCGATAATATGTTGGATCTCCTTACTCATCGGAACCTGATCCTTGATCATTAACAAGGCATCTGTAAGACTACTATTTCCTTGGAAAATGATCCGGTACGCATGACCGATATGCTTGATAACTTTTTCACTGAATCCCTCATGAGACATGATGAAAGAATTTACGCCATAATACGTGGTAGGTTCTTGAGCCGCTACGATAAAAGGAGGTATATCCTTACGGAAACGACAACCAGTTTGAATCATCGCCCAAGCCCCAACCCGGGATCCTTGGCTCATCAATACATTACCCCCGAAGATCACATAATCTTCCAAGATACAATTTCCGGAAATCTTACTACCATAGCCAAATACACTATGGTTTCCAATCTGCGTATCATGAGAAACATGTACCCCCTCATGCAAGAAATTGCCATTTCCGATACTAGTACGTCCTTCCGCTGTCGAGGAACGGTTAATCACCACATTCTCACGGATCACGTTGTCATCTCCGATCACGGTGATCGTATCACCTCCCTTATAAAGGAAATCCTGAGGCTCAGCGGCGATAACAGCCCCATTAAATACACGGTTGCGGTTTCCCATGCGTGTACCGCTCATCAAGCTGGCATGAGGCATGATCTCGCAATCATCCCCGATCTCCACGTTCTTATCAATGTACGCAAAAGGATGAATCGTAACGTTCTTCCCGATCTTTGCGCTTGAATCTACATATGCTAATGGACTAATCATAACTTTACTACATTTAAAGGTTATTATTCTCTACCACCACCGATGGCACTGTATAAACTGACAACCGCTTGCATACGTTGCACATTGTCGGCCACCTCCGTCAACTGAGCACTCAAGAGGCTCTGCTGGGCAGAAAGGATTTCCAAATAAGTAGATTGAGCCGACTGGAACAAGGCACTGGTATAAGCTACCGCTTTCTCTAGCTGCTCGATCTGCGCTCTATCTTGAACAAGCTTCTTGCTCATGGCATCATACTCATGTAAAGCATCACTAACCTCCTTACCGGCTTCCAGAATCGTTTGCTGATAATTCATCTGAGCGATCTTCTCTTCTGCCTTCGATACCTTCAAGTTAGCGACCAACTTACCATTATTGAAGATCGGCTGAGCCAACGAAGCCAAAGCTTGAAACATGAACTGACCCGGATTAGCAACCTGTATGCCTGAACCATTCGTCCAACCTGCCGTAGCCGTGATATTCAATCCCGGATAAAAAGCAGCACGGGCTTTGTTCGTCGTATAATAGGCATTGGCAAGTGTCATCTCCGCAATCTTTACGTCCGGACGATTCTCCAACAATTGTAAAGGCACACCCACCATGATATCCTCCGGCATTACTTGTTCCTCCAAAGTACCCCGATCAATCTGTTGAGGGGCCTTAGCCAATAACACGGACAATGAGTTTTCCACGCTACGCACCTGGCTCTCCAACCCGATCAACGAGGCGGAAACCTGATGGTAAGCGGCACGCATTTGTGTCACTGCAGCCTCGGTAGCCATACCCGCTATCTTCATAGCCTCCATGACACGGACATTCTCTTTATAGATATCAACCGTCTTAGCGGTAATTTCCACCTGCCGGTCAAGCATCAACAAGGTATAATATGTATTCGCTATACCACCGATCAATTGAGAGCGCACGGCCTGTCTTGAATATTGGCTCTGTAAATAAGAGGCATTTTGGCCACGGCTCGCATTCAAAAGCTTTCCGAACAGGTCCACCTCCCAACTAGCGACCGCAGGAACCGTGTAAGCTTTTACATACTCACTGCTTTCCATCTTCGTAATCGTACCTTGGGGAGCAAGGTTTATAGAAGGCAGGAAAGACAGACGTGCGGAAGTCAACAACACTTTCGCTTCCTCTACCCGAAGAACGGCTGCCTGCATATCTACGTTATTAGCTAATCCCTCCTCAATTAACGCCTGTAACTTCAGATCACGGAAAACTTCCTTCCAAGGCAGGTTTCCCATATTAGTCGTATCCGCAGAAGCTAATGTATCCGTCTCGGAAACCGGATCACGATAAATTCCCGTCGCATCAATGGAATCCGGACGCTCGTATGCCTTATAGATATGGCAACTGCTTAACAAAGCAGTCGCACATACCATATATATAATTTGTTTCTTCATTGTCATCTCTTATTTTATTTTAGCGTACTGTTCTATTTCCGTACTCATATCGCTGTTATCCAAATCTTCCCATTCGATCGGCTTGAATTTCTCCTGTAAGTACTGGAACACTACGAACAAAACCGGAACGATAAAGATCTGGAAGATCATACCGATGAACATACCACCGATAGCCGCCGTACCCAATGTACGGTTACCATGTGCTCCCACTCCGAATGCGAACATCATAGGCAACAATCCGACAACCATCGCCAATGAGGTCATCAAGATCGGACGCAAACGGGCGGCAGCACCTAATACGGCAGCCCATGTGATGCTCATGCCCATACGACGGCGTTCCAAAGCGAACTCTACGATCAAGATGGCATTCTTTGCCAACAAACCTACCAACATGATCAAGGCGATCTGCATATAGATATTGTTAGACATGGTTCCCACGATCATCTTCAACGCAGGGATATTTCCTAATGCAGCCCAACCTTGAACGAACAAGAAACTACCCATCAAACCGAACGGCACGGAGAGCAATACGGACAAAGGAAGAATATAACTTTCATACTGGGCACTCAACAATAGGTAAACGAATACGAAACACAACAAGAAGATCAAGGCCGTCGTACTGCCACTCGTACTTGCCTCCTCACGTGCCATACCACCCAGCTCATAGTCGAAACCTGCTGGAAGCGTTGTTTTTGCCACCTCATCGATCGCCTTCAACGCCTGTCCACTGGTATAACCATCTGCCGGAGCAACCATGACCTTGATAGCGGTATACATATTAAAACGGCTGATAATATCCGGACCGTATACCTTCTTCATCGTAATAAATTGGGAGATCGGGGCCATATCGTTACCGCTCTTTACCTTGATGTTCTTCATGGACTCCATATTCTTACGCAAATCGGGATCCGCTTGCACCATTACACGGTACATCTTACCGAAACGGTTGAAGTTAGAAGCATACAAACCACCATAATATCCCTGCAAGGTAGACAAGATATCCTTTGGACTGATACCGGCTTTCTTACAAGCGGCAGCATCGATATCGATCTCATATTGCGGGAAGTTCGGGTTAAACGTAGATTGAGCAGACTTGATCTCCGGACGTGCCGTCAGAGCGGCCATGTATTCCTTGGAGATATCAAAGAAACGATCCAAGTTACCACCCGTCTTATCCTGCATATTCAACTCAATATCACTAGATGCGGAGTAACCCGGAATCATAGGCGGCGTAAAGAACAATACCTGAGCGTCTTTCACAATCTTTTGAGCACGCATAAACAAGCTACTATATATAATATCGGAGTTTTGCATCATGGAACGTTCCTCCCAATCTTTCAACTTGATAATGAATGAACCGTAAGAAGGTCCCTGACCACCGATAAAGCTGAAACCAACAACCGCCGTACGCGACTCTACCGCCGGATCCGCCGCAATCAAACTATCTACCTTATTCATCACCTCATAGGTACGTTCCTGAGAAGTTCCCGGTGGCAATGTAACGGCACCCATGATCGTACCCGTATCCTCGTTCGGCACCATTCCAGTAGGCGTAACCTGCATCAAGAATACCAATACGGCGATACAACCGGCGACAATACCGAAAGAAAGCCATTTCTTCTGGATAAAGAACACGACCTGCTTCTTATACTTAGCCAACAAAGAATCGTAAGCCGCATTGAATGAGGTATGGAAACGGGAGACGAATGTAGATTTCTTCTCGCCATGTCCTTTATCATGCGGCTTCAAGAAGATCGCACACAAAGCGGGACTCAATGTCAAGGCGTTCAACGCAGACAAACCGATAGCGATCGCCATTGTCAAACCGAACTGGCGGTAGAACGTACCGGCTGTACCTCCCATGAAACTTACGGGGATAAATACGGACATCATGACCAACGTAATGGAGATGATAGCGCCACCCAACTCGCTCATGGCATCGATGGAAGCGAGTTTCGCCGACTTATATCCTTGGTCTAACTTGGCGTGGACACCCTCGACGACAACGATCGCATCATCGACCACAATCGCAATGGCAAGCACCATAGCACAAAGAGTCAACAAGTTGATACTAAATCCGATCAAAGACAACATAAAGAAAGTACCGATCAGAGCAACCGGGATAGCGATAGCCGGAATCAACGTAGAACGCAAATCCTGCAAGAACACATATACCACGATAAACACCAATACGAACGCCTCCAACAAAGTCTTGATTACCTCATGGATAGAAGCGAACAAGAAGTCATTGGCATTCATGGAAACATTCACCTTCATTCCGGGAGGCATTGTCAATTGGGTTTCTTCCAACAAGGTCTCAATGTTACTAATCGTCTCCGTAGCGTTGGTTCCCGGCATCTGGTAAACAATACAAGTAACGGCATCGTGACCATTTACACGGTTGATAAAGTTGTAAGTCAAACGCCCCAACTCAATATCAGCGATATCTTTCAAACGCAAGACCTCACCATCCGGCAAAGCCTTTACAACGATCTGCTCAAACTCATTCGCCTCTTGCAAACGTCCTTTATAGCGAATCGTATATTGGAAAGACTGATTTCCTTGTTCGCCGAACGAACCCGGAGCGGCCTCTACGTTCTGCTCAGACAAGGCTACGGTTACGTCGCTCGGACTTAATTTATATTGGGCCATCACATCCGGCTTCAACCAAATACGCATGGAGTAGTCCGTACCCAACACGTTGGCATCACCGACACCCGGCACACGCTGAACTTCCGGGATCAAGTTAATCTTCGCATAATTCTCAAGAAACTCTGAGTCATAACGATCATCGTCTGCGTATACGGAGAAAACCAACAACATAGAGTTCTGACGTTTCTGAGTCGTCACACCAATCTGCGTTACCTCGGCAGGCAACAAACCTTGTGCCATAGATACACGGTTCTGCACATTGACAGCCGCCATATCCGGGTCTGTTCCTTGCTTAAAATAAATGGAGATATCCGCAGAACCATTATTAGAGGCATTGGAACTCATATACATCATGTTCTCAACACCATTGATCTGGTCTTCCAAAGGCGCAATCACACTATTTAATACTGTTTGCGCATTGGCACCCGTATAAGTTGCCCTTACCGAAACGGTTGGAGGGGCGATATCCGGATATTGGGTAACCGGCAAGGAAATCAAGCCTAGGAAACCCAAGATGACAATCAAGATGGAAATCACCGTGGAGAGCACCGGGCGGTTTATAAATCTATCTAATTTCATATCTTTCGTTTTTACTCGACAAAAGCGAATATTTGTCTTATTCTATATACCTATTTAATTAAAAGCAGTCTGCAAATTACCGTCATGCTGGTCTTTCAAGGCCTGCTCGAATTTTGCCTTTTGCTGCTCACGAGTAATCGGCTGGATCTCCTGGCCGTCTTTCAAGATCTGTACACCTTCCACGACAATCTTATCACCGGACTTCAAGCCTCCCGTCACTAAATAATTTTTGCCATCATTCAAATTGGAAACCTTGATCTCGGTATTCTTCACGGTATTATCAGGCTGCAATACAAACACGAACTTCTTATCTTGGATCTCCACTGTAGCCGATTGAGGGATCGTAATGATATCATTCATCGTATACGGGAAGATGATATTGCCAGTACCACCGCTTCGCAAGATATTTTCCGCATTAGAGAATATAGCACGCATACTTACAGAACCTGTAGATTGATCAATAACACCACTTACAGCATCAATTTTACCCTCATTCTGGTAAATAGAACCATCCGCCAATTGCAATCTCACGGCCGGCATCTTCTCTAATTGCTCTTTCAATGTACCACCAGCTTTCGTCAATGCCAATAACTCCTTTTCCGTCATAGAGAAATACACATACATATCACCGATCTCAGATACGGTAGTCAACGGTTGAGCGATCGAAGCGCTTACCAAGCTACCTACACGATACGGGAATGTACCGACAACACCGTTCGAGGGACTCGTAACCGTACAGAAAGACAAGTTCTGGTTAGCGCTCACCAATTGAGCCTCTGCCTGCGCCAAGCTCGCTTTTGCCGCCATCAGCTGGTTCACGGCAGTTTGATATTCGAAATCACTGATGATTTTCTGATCAAACAAAGTTTTCTTATTCTTCTCGGTCAATGTTAAAGTACTTACGTTTGCCTTAGCCATCTCGACCGCAGCCTTAGCCTGACCTACCGCAGCAGCGTACTGCGTAGGATCAATTTGGAACAACGCTTGCCCTTTACGGACCGTAGCTCCCTCATCCACACATAATTTCACAATAAATCCAGAAACTTGAGGACGGACTTCGATATCCTGCGTACCTTTGATGGTAGCCGGATAGGATGTTGTTTGGTCGCTAGTCGTTGAATTGACCGCCATCACAGCGAACTCAGCATCCCCTAATTTCATACCACTCTGACTGTTTCCACAGGCAGTTAATAAAGACATACCAACCGCAAACAATGCGATCTGCCTTAACTGAGTAATCGTAATTTTCAGCATTCGTTTATCCATATTTGTATATAATTATATATTCAAGGCTGTTTTTCAGTTACCTTCTCTTTCTAACCCAAGTGGAGATCTTTTACATCTATTCACACAATAGGGCCTTTACTCGCTGTTTCATCCTACAAATGTAGAAACTTTTTACACGATTTTCTGTCTCCTACTTATCTTTTTCACCTAAATTAATAGCACTTAGAAGGAAGTACCTATTGAAATACATATCTTTTGGTTTCAAACGAAAATATAATTGTTTTTTTCAACAATATATTTTACATTTGTGTCCACGCACAATAAACAAATAATATATACTATGGAACCTAAATTTATAATATCAGAAGTATTCAGTACCGCATGGAAGGGAACGAAGTCGCAGCTATGGATATTAGCCGGATTACTAATCGGATATTGTATCTTGTCTTTCACGCTAGCCGGGTTTGCCATGCCTATGCAAAGTTCTATGATCGGCAAAATCATCGTAAACGTGATCAGTGCGTTATTCTCCATTATTTTCTCCTTGGGATATATGAAAAATATATTTCAGGCATTGGATGGGGAAGAACCTCAATTTTCCGCATATGGACAACAGACAAAAAATATCATCACCTACTTTCTAGCGAGTCTCATCACAGGATTTGTCGTATTGGCGGGTTTCTTATTTTTTATCATCCCCGGTATTTATCTGGCTTTGCGCCTTCAGTTCTTCCAAGCCTTTATTATCGAGGAAAACGCCGGGATTATCGAGTCCTTGCATAAAAGCTGGGAGATTACGAGAGGACAAGTATTGCCTCTGTTCATACTGGCACTGGTAATGATCGGAATCATGATATTAGGATGTATTTTGTTCGGTATCGGAATTTTCGTCGCTGTTCCTCTTATCTATATGATGTATGGCTACGTTTTCCGGAAATTATCTATACCATGAATAAAAATTACAGGATAAAAGATATCGCCGAATTATCCGGTGTATCGACCGGTACGGTAGACCGCATTTTGCATGAGCGGGGAAAGGTATCGGAGGAGGCACGGAAAAGGGTAGAGAAAGTCTTAAAAGAAATTGACTATCAACCAAACCTGATAGCCCGTTCTTTAGCGTTGAAGAAAAAATATCATTTCATCGCTTTGATTCCTTCTTTCCACGAAGGGGAATACTGGGCGAAACTAAGCCAAGGGATCGAGAAAGCGGAACGGGAATTGTTTAGCTATAATATCGATGTAGAGCAAATCTATTTTGACCAATACGACAGTAACAGTTTCGACGAATTAATCCCGAAGATAGAGGCAGCGGATTGCCAGGGGGTTATCATCGCTACATTATTCAAGCAAAGTGTTTTGACCTTGGGCCAGCGGTTAGACCAGAAAGGCATTCCTTATATATTGATCGACTCTTTTATCGACCACACGAATTGCATCTCTTACTACGGAACGCATTCATATGATTCGGGGTATATAGCGGGACGTCTTTTATTCGAGCAAATCCGTCAAGAGAACGATCTTGTGATTTTCCGTTTCACCCGTAAAGGGGATTCATGTTCCACACAAGTGCAGAAACGAGAGGAAGGATTCCGGGATTATCTCGCCAACACCCCATTCAAGGGAAAGATTCATTTGCTGCATGTGCATGCGGATGACAAGGAAGAGAATAAGAGGCTACTAAATACTTTCTTCGAGAAATATCCTCAAGTAAGAATCGGTATCATCTTTAATTCGAGGGCCCATTTCCTTGGAGATTATTTAAGTAGCGAACGGCCGGCCTATCCTTTCAAGCTTCTTGGCTACGATGTGATAGAACCGAACGTCCGTTATCTGAAAAACGGCTTGATCACGCATTTGATCGCCCAGCGACCCGAGGTACAAGGATATCATTGTATCAAGGCACTCTTCAGGCATTTGATCCTTAAGGAGAAAATTGAGCCTGTCAATTATATGCCGATCGATATCTTGGTAAAGGAAAATATACAATACTACAATAATTATATCTGATGAACTCCTTATTTAGCGTAAAAGAGAAAGTGATTTTGTTGACCGGAGGCTATGGTATATTAGGAGCCTGCATGGCCAAGCACTTGGCGAAAGAAGGTGCGTATGTCGTAATCCTCGGACGAAACGAGCAAAAAGGATCTGCCTTGGTCGATGAGATTAAAGCGGAAGGGGGCGAGGCCTTATTCTTGGTTTCAAACGTACTGGATAAAGCCTTGCTGGAGCAAAACAAACAAGAGATATTGAAAGCATATGGGAAGATTGATGTTTTAGTCAATTTGGCGGGTGGCAACCAAGCCGGAGCGACGATTCCTCCCGACAAGACGATCTTTGATCTGGATATCGATGCTTTCCGGACAGTCGTAGACCTGAACTTATTCGGAACCGTACTGCCGACAATGGTCTTCGCCGAGGTCATGGTGGGACAAGGGAAAGGAAGCATTATTAACATCTCGTCCGAATCGTCCCTACGCCCATTGACTCGTGTGGTTGGCTATGGATGCGCAAAAGCCGCTATCAACAATTTCACGCAATACATGGCCGGGGAGCTGGCGATTAAATTCGGAGAGGGCCTGCGAGTGAACGCCATGGCACCAGGATTCTTCCTTACCGAGCAGAACCGGGCATTGATGAGCAATCCGGATGGATCGCCCAGCGATCGTTGCAACACGATCGTCGCGCACACGCCGTTCCGCCGCTTAGGAAAACCGGAGGAGTTACTCGGTACTTTACAATGGCTGGCGAGCGACGCCTCCGCATTCGTAACCGGTACCGTAATCCCCATAGACGGAGGTTTCGACGCTTTCTCCATCTAAATAATGTGCCAATGTGCCAACCAGCCATGCATCAAACCGCATTGGCATATTGGCACATTGATAAATTTAAAAATTATTCATTATGTATCTATGTGAGCAAACTTGGCGTTGGTACGGACCGAATGATCCTGTCAGCCTTTGGGACATCCGTCAGGCGGGTGCCACCGGTATCGTAAATGCGTTGCACCATATCCCGAACGGGGAAGTTTGGACTACGGAAGAGATTCAAAAGCGGAAAGCCTTGATCGAATCCGCCGGATTACGGTGGAGTGTGGTTGAGAGTGTGCCCGTACACGAGCATATTAAGACGCAAACCGGGGATTTTCAAACCTATATAGAGAACTACAAACAAAGCATCCGTAATCTGGGAGCTTGCGATATCCGGGTAGTTACTTACAACTTCATGCCGGTATTGGACTGGACTCGTACCGATTTGGCTTATACGATGCCAGATGGTTCCAAAGCCTTGCGCTTTGAACGTGCGGCTTTTATGGCGTTCGACTTATTTATATTGAAACGACCAGAGGCGGAAGCCGAATATACGGAGGCGGACAAGGCGAAAGCCAAGGCACGCTATGACGCTATGAGCGAGGAAGACCGCCTGCTGTTGGTTCGCAATATGATCGCCGGACTACCCGGCTCGGAAGAGACTTTTACGATCGAGCAGTTTAGGGAAGCGTTAGACCGTTATAAAGATATCGACGCGGAGAGACTTCGCTCGAACCTGATCTATTTCTTACGGGAAATAGCTCCCGTGGCGGACGAGGCCGGTGTCAAGCTCGTTATCCATCCGGATGATCCCCCCTATTCCATTCTCGGGCTTCCCCGTATCTTGAGCACGGAAGATGATTTCCGGAAGTTAATAGAGGCCGTGCCGAATCCAAGTAACGGGCTTTGCCTATGCACAGGTTCTTTCGGTGTCAGAAGTGATAACGACTTGGCCGGGATCATGGAACGTTACGGGGATCGGATCGATTTCGTTCATTTCCGCAGCACGCAACGAGACTCGGAGGGTAATTTCTTCGAGGCGAACCATCTGGAGGGCGATGTGGATATGTACGGTGTCATGAAAGCCTTCCTTGAATTGCAGCAACGCCGCCAATGCTCCATCGCCATGCGACCGGATCATGGACATCAAATGATAGACGACCTAAAGAAGAAAACCAACCCGGGCTACTCCTGCATCGGACGTTTACGGGGTCTGGCCGAGCTACGGGGATTAGAGATGGGTATCGCCTTATCCCTGTTCAAAGGACATTAAAAAGACAGCGTCTTACAGTTAGCACAGTACTGTGTACGAAGTACCGCAGTACTGTGGCTAAAGTACTACAGTACTCTGTACGAAGTATCGTGGTACTCAGCACGTAAGTACTGGAATACTTCGTACAGAGTACTGCCCTATTCATAGCACAAGGCTACCTCGACCCTATGGAGGAACATCACAAACCGAACAACCGGGGAATCAATAGGCTTAAATCCGGCAAGAAGGCCACCAAGAACAAGACAATAACCATCGCCGCGAACATCGGCAGCAACGGACGGATCACCTGATCGATCTTTGTCCCCGCCACGCTACATCCGATAAACAATACCGAACCCACCGGTGGCGTACATAATCCCACACAAAGGTTCAATACCATCATGATCCCGAAATGTACCGGGTCCATCCCCAATTGCCCCGTTGCTATCGGCAGGAAGATCGGGGTAAAGATCAAGACAGCGGGCGTCATGTCCATAAAGATCCCGACAATCAATAGGATCACGTTTATAAGTATCAAGATGACCACCGGATTGTCGCTTATGCTTAGCAAAGCGTCACTTACCGTCTGAGGAATATTCTCATAACTCATGATCCAAGACAAACCCGTACAGGTCGCCACCAAAAAAAGGACGATGGCCGTAGTCTTAGCCGATCGCAATAACACTTGCGGCAATTTAGCCCAAGTAAGTTCTTTATAGATAAAAGAGAGGATTAACGCATACAGTACAGCGATCGCCGAAGCCTCGGTCGCCGTAAACATTCCCGCTAAGATTCCTCCGATCACGATCACCAATAGCATCAAACTAGGGATCGCCCTGAAAAATACCCTTGTCGCCTCCGAGAACGGAACACGTACGCCAACCGGATACCCCTTTCGTGCGGCAAACATAGCGGCTACGATCATGATCGCCACTCCCGTAAGAATTCCCGGTAGATAACCAGCCATGAACAAGGCGGATACAGAGACTCCGCCACTCGCCAAGGAGTAAACGATCAAGACATTACTCGGAGGTATCGTCATGCCGGTAGTGGCGGAAGAGATATTTACGGCGGCACTGAAATTCGGATCGTAACCGGCCTTTTTCATCTCCGGCGTCATGATACTCCCGATAGCAGAGGCAGCGGCGGCGGCAGAGCCACTGATCGCCCCGAATAACATATTCGCCACGACATTGACCACCGCCAGTCCTCCGGGTAACCGTCCGACCATAACTTTAGCGAAATCGATCAAGCGCAAGGCGATGCCTCCGCTATTCATGATATTCCCCGCCAATATAAAAAACGGGATCGCCAACAGAGCGAAACTGTCCAAGCCCGAAGCCATACGCATCGCATAAGTCGTAAAGGCGGGAAGCGAGTCTATATTCACGAACATCGTCAATACACCCGCCACACCAATGCTATACGCTACCGGAACCCCGGCCACCAGCAGGAAAAAGAAACTTATCACTAATACGAGTATACCTATAATATCCATATCATCATTCTTTTAAGAATTAGAGGAACGAAATAAGACGATTGTGTTATCTATCGCATAATAAGCGGTAAGCAATCCTCCTAGCGGCAATGCCAAATACACATATCCTAGATTAATCTCTAAGGAAGCCGAAGTAACTCCCAAATGAAAACGAGTGTATACCAACCAAGTCCCTCCTACGATCAAAACAAATACAGCGAATAAAAATACGATCAAGAAGATAAACAATCGCAAGAACTTCCTGCGGGAAGGACGCATATGCTGAAGTAATAAATCGATCGCGAGATGCTCATTTTTACCGGATACATAAGCGGCCCCCAGCAATCCCACCCAGATCAATAAATATCCGGCCAATTCATCCGTCACGGAACTCGGGGAAACCAGAATATACCGGCTTAATACCTGCCATAACACATCCACGACCAAGAAAGCCATCAAAAAAATCAACGATAGCTCCAATCCTTTATCAATTATCTTTCTCATGGGTATTCTGTATTTGATCAATTAAATCATGAAAAACCGGATCATTCTTAAACCGCTCGATCATCGGGGCGGCGGCATCCATAAACGGCTGCTTATCCGGGTAAATAATCTCTACGCCATGCGCTTCCATCTCCTCAAGCGATTGCTTCTCTTGCTCCGCCCAAAGTTTCCGTTGATAAATAGCTGCGGCATCAGCGGCCTGCCGCAGCCAATCACGTTCTTGTTCCGTCAGCTTCTGCCAAGTAGCCAAGCTAATAATGATCACATCCGGACACATCGTATGCTCATTGACCGAATAGAACTTTACGACCTCATGATGGAACGCCGTCGTCACGGAAGGCGTATTATTCTCGGCCCCATCCACGACATTACTTTGTAAGGCCGTATACAATTCACCCCAATCCACCGGAGTAGCCGAACCTCCGAATGTCTTCATCATCTCCACGGCTATCGGGCTCTTTTGCACACGGATCTTCAGTCCTTTCAGATCCTCCGGAGTACGAATCTGTTTGTTTACCGTATAAAAGCTACGTGCCCCCGAGTCAAAATAAGCGAGTCCCCTAAACCAATAAGGTTCCGTTGATCCCAAGATCTGTTTACCCACCGAGCCATCCAATACCTCAAAAAACTGATTACGGGAACGGAATAGATAAGGTATGCCAAATACCTTAAACGGATCGGCAAATCCTTCCAACGCAGCGGAGGAAACCTTCGTGATATCGAGACTCCCTATTTGAAGCAACTCTATACATTGATTTTCGGACCCCAATTGAGCGGAAGAATAAATGTCCATGCTCATCTTTCCTCCGGACAACTCTTTCAGACGCTCGTTCATATAGAGCAATCCCAAATGGACGGAATGGCTGGGGGGCAATCCGTGCGCCAGTTTCAGCACCCTTACTTCCTTTACTCCCTCCTTACAAGAGAAGGAGAAAGATACGCACATCAGGAATAGCAGGGCGGTCTTTAGAACTTTCATATTAGAAATGTTAACAATTCATTGTTTATCGACAAATATAAAGGAAATAATCGAATTGTGCACGTACACAGAAAAAAAAGTGACCGCTTTCTTACTGCCTATAGTCACATGCGGAACAAGAAGAGTACGGCCTTGACTTAACCTATTTCTCTGCGTACTTTAAATTGATCATTCTTAATTTAAAGAAATGCCAGCAAATACAATATCGTCATCCTCCCTGGCCAAAGAGACCAGCTTGTTCCCTCAATCATCGCATAATATCTCTATTTTACCTTTATAAAGGTAGACAAATTCAACTATCAGAAAAAACACAAAGAATAAAAAGAAGTATAAACATATCGGAAATATAGGCCATTGAAAGAGGCTTTTTTATACTTTTGTAATAAAATAATATCTAATGGCATCTAAAATACACAACGGAATACCCATTCTTATGCTAATTTTATTTGCGTCTTGTTATACGCAAAGGCCTACTCCACGTCCGGCCCCTCCCGAGACTGTAGATTTCCCTACAGCGAATATTCCTCTTCCTGTCATGGATTTCAATTTCATGTTGCCGGAAGTTCCGGAGCTAGCGGTTTGCCATTCTCCGAGAAAAGATATCACGGCAGCCTTTACGCCCCGTGATAAAAGCCAAATAGCGATCAAAGACCCCAAGCTCTTCGATGAGAATAACACGGAAATCATCGATCTATCCTTGATCCCTGCTGGGGAATACGCATTTCCCCTTCCTAATGGAAACGTAATCTCTCCTTATAGGGGAAAAAGAAGACATCATTCCGGAGTAGATATCAAGACTTGTGCCAACGACACGATCGTGTCTGCTTTCGATGGCATTGTCAGGATGGCAAAACCATACGCCGCCTATGGCAACGTTATCGTTGTCCGCCATTATAATGGACTGGAAACGATCTATAGTCATAACTCCAAGAACTTGGTTAAACCCGGCGACCATGTTCTCGCCGGACAACCGATCGCCTTAACCGGACGTACCGGCAGGGCTACTACCGAGCATTTACATTTTGAGACTCGTATAAACGGCGTTCATTTCAATCCGAATATCGTATTCAACATGGCAAAAAGGAAATTACGTTCAAAATGTCTGGTTTGTATCCAAAAAGGTAATAACATAATCGTCAAATCGGTTGATACATTACCCCATCAAAAGGCTGGCCCATACGTACCGCCACCTCCTTATAAATGGGTTTACAATGAATGAAAAAAGGCCTTACGGATAATCCGTAAGGCCTTTTTTCATTCCGTGGAGATGGAGAGATTCGAACTCTCGTCCAAACGAGGAACTAATTTGCTTTCTACATGTTTATCTTCGCCTTCATTGTCGGGGAAGAGCAAGACCGAAGCCACCCACTCATCCCTTATCCTCTAAAGTTTCGCCTGAGACCCGAGGCTTATCTCAGACTATCTCCGATATTGCTGCACCACCTGATCGGAACGCTTCGGAGCCACAGCATCCGGGTGATGTCACGTCCCCGCAACTTTTGCAGGGATTAAGCTTCAATCTACTATACTTCGATTAAGCAGCGAGAGCGTAATTATTTTCGCCAGTTAATTGTTCGTTGTCTGAGATTTAAGTGCAAGCCAACCACGCACTACATGCTTACAAACCACTTCTACCCGCTGTCAAAACCGGTCATCCCCATGGTTTTATAACTGATTAAAAATCAAAAGAAAGCGAACACATTTTCCGTTATAGGTAACAAACTGGTAACAAAATCAAAGAACTTCATTCTTCAAATGATCGCTTTCTTTGGTACAAAGATAGGAATTATTCTCAATAATACAAAAGACACACATAAATCAACATATGATGCTAAGCGATTACGTAACTATAGCCTATACAATCAAACACCAAAAGAAAAACAAAGGGGGGTAAAGGACTCTCGCCGCCGTCCACAGGTACAAGGCCTCCCCCTAACAATCGAACCCCAGTTATCTACCACGCTCCATATTCTATGCATGCCGTACCCTTCTGGGGATCTATACGCATTGTGAAGAAGGTTCCATCTTCCGAAATCTCATTAAAGTAAAAACTACCATCCTCCGACATGCTCCAATGAGCCGGGGGATTCGTCTTCATCCACCAATAGAATCTCTCCGTTTCACGACCCGGTTCAAACTTAATATCTATCCGATCAATATAGTCCAAAGTGAACGACTTTTTTCCATAGGTGCGATCTATAACCTCGTACGCTGGCAATCCTACACCTACCTTGTATGAGATCTCCATACGGCTTATTGACGATATCTGATACAAACGAGCAAACATATATTAAGCTAATAAGAGAGATAGGGGATAACAGCGCATAAGAACACCTTCTCCAACTCGCCCGCCGCCATTTCCGCTCAATCCACACGTACAAAGGCGGACAACATCCCCATGAGACCCAAGTAGCCAACCAAAGGCAAAAAGACTTAAATGTCCATCGCTCCGGCCTTGCCCAAAATAGAAGGATTATGAAAGCCAGTAACCCACCACCCCAAACTATCACACTAACTAATAAAAAAAACATCATAACGCCTCAAATTAAGAACTACTATTTTACCTTATTCATACTCCTTCTTTATAATTATCATAATCTCGTATCCAATCCAATTCTTTTGCACTCGAAGGTTCTGTATAAAATAGATCTATAACACTTACATTTCTATTTAGGGCAGCTATCCCTTATAATTAAAACATGGTCATATAAAGTTCCATTTCTTTCCTATGGAGTTGTTGTTCGCATTGCCAACATGATACATTCCCCAACAAGTGCTATTTCCGCTAGTAAATAATGTCGAGTATTGTTCCACATCACACTATGTCCTGCAATTTCCGCCGTACGTAAGAAATTATTACGTACTCTCACGTCATTGAAATATGTTGCTGCCCCCACAGCGAATGCTGTTCCGGATGGACTGAGGTTGAACAGTACCGGGCCTGCATCAATGTCAAATCCCAACCAACACGAATAATCATGATATTCCCGTATACCAGACAATAAACCTGATTGCAAAAAATGGGATTTGAGCCTATGATATTGCTCTCTTGCAAATACTGAATCTATCTGCGTGAGGTATAGACAGTTTAATGCGGAATACGAGCCTTTCACCGGGGCGGCTTTAAACGGTATGCCATCCTCACTCAAAAATGAGACAAGTAGGCCTGTTTCTTTGTCAAGCCATTCAGATTTAGCCTTTCGTACCCATTTACGTACCGTAGAAATATATTTTCCCTTGTTTAATTTCGAGTAATTATTCAGTGCGACAATCGCAACAAGCATATCAGGGACATATATACATTCGCTTGGATATGTTGGTAAGTTTAGACTTTTACTTCGAAGAAGCCGACGATTCATAGTTCCGCAAAGATCATCAAACAAGTTATTATATTTATCATTTCCTCCGGCCATCTTATACTCGCTTATCATCCACGCAAGATGACTGATATATGAAATATGACTCCTGTCACCATCCAATGTTTCCAGAGGATCCTCGCCCCAACGCTCAGCATCATATTTTCTCAACTCAAAGGAAAGTACCATCTCAATAAGATTATCTATGTTCTCTAGATTCTCTGTTTTTGTTTCGGGATAAAGTTTCGACATATTGAATAAGGCTGCCGCCAGCATTGAACAAGAATACAACGCCCACTCACCTTGAAATTGTGTTCCAATTCCTTCTGGCATTTCACACAACAACGCACGTGGTGAAGTTACTACACGATCGATCAGGAAATCCCGACGTTGAATGAGTTCCCCCTTCTCATCCTCCCATGTACCATTATCAGTACACGACCAGTAAACCCATAATATTTTGACCAATATAAATGCAACCATCACCACTGCGATTTTAATTGATTTGTGTATCAAATCAATATTGTCTCGTATAATATCTACATATTTCTCAGGCTCAACCGTTTCACGCTTGGGTTGCAAGCACGAACAGGGCAAACTAATCTTATTTTGCCATTCATTGTCAAGATAATCCTCAAAACGGATGACGACCTTCAACAGATCATCGGATAAACGTTTCTGGCACTCTTTAATAATGTATTCAGGAATTGGATAAACACAAGCCGCTATTGCGCCAGCTATAGCACCTTGCGTATCAGCGTCACCACCGAGTGACACGGCATTTCTTATCGCATCTTCATAACTATCGGCTTCTAAAAATGCGATGATAGCCTCAGGCACGCTACCTTGGCAAGATACATCAAATTCATATCGGGGCCGAATCTCATTCAATGTACGGTTCATGTTATATTCGAACTGATTGGTAACAAAATCTCTTATGTGTACTTTTAATTCGTCTATTTCCCCAGTCCAATGTAGCGCAATGAATATACTTGCAGCTACAGCCTGCGCTCCCTTTATAGCTTCCGGATGATTGTGTGATACTGCGGCTGTTTGTTTCGCTAAGCGCAAGCATTCATCCAAAGTCTTAGCAACAAGACCTACCGCACTAACACGCATAGCGGAACCATTCCCCCATGAGTTATAGGGGGTTGGATCATTACATAACCAATTACAGAAAAGGCCACCGTAGCCAACAGCCGGATAACGGTTGCCAAATTCACACATAGTGTCTACAAGCGTGTATTCTGAGCGGGTGACATCCTCCATTAGCCATCGTGCGATAGCTAATGTCATCACCGTATCGTCTGTAAAACAGGCACCATACGGAAACAACTCGAAGTCTTTGCTCTTGACAGAACGAAACTCATACATCGAACCTATAATATCACCAGCAATCGCTCCATAGATAGTTCTGTAAGTATTTTTCATCATGGCTAACTTCTCTCTATACATAAATTCTTTAACACAAAGATTGCAAAAAAACTCGATTTATCATCGGTAACTTGTTTCATTTTCGACCTACCACCAAGGATCTTGTATGGCGAAAATCATTCCGACTCCAATTATCGAAGTCCCTCCATATCACATATATGCCTTATTCTCTCTAGGATCTATATCCATAAAGAAGTAAATTCCATCATCTAATTCTCATCGAATGGGAAATCACCATCTTCCGATATACTCCAATGAGCCGGGGGATTCGTCTTCATCCTTTGTTGGAACTCTCCGTTTCACAACCCGAATCAAACCAAATGTCAACCTCATCCGTATCCCCATTTCGGCCATGAGAATTTACAATCTTGTATGCTGCCCCTATCCCTACCTTGCTTGAAAGATCTCTTCGGTTATAGAAAGGCTTATTGACGCACTTACATACCAATGAACAGATATATACTAAGTAAACAAGAGAGATTAGAGATAACAGCGTATCAATCCCTGTCCAGTCTCTATTAATAGCATTGAAATCTATTATCAGGCTATCAAGGTATGGATGAAGCGATGCGGATCGAACGTACAGGCATCTACCAAGAAAAGAAAAGAGACTGGGGATAACAGCACAAATAGCGCCCTTCTTAGACTAGCCTGCTGCCACTTCCGCTCAATCCATACGTACAATGGTGGAAAACAACACCACAAGACCAAAGAAGCTAGCCAAAGACAAAAAGACTTAAATGTCCATCGCTCCGGTCTTGCCTTGAATGTAAGGATTATAAAAACCGATAATTCAAAGATTATAAGACTTATACAAACTAACACCATAACACCTCAAATTAAGAACAACTTATTTTAAACCACTGTCAATAACAAAAACTCACATGAAAACAAGTATCCCGCTTGTTTACCTCAATCACAAAGATATCATAAGGGGAGTTTAAATCTCGAAACTCGTATCTGTCCTCGTATTTGACCCATCGAGAACATGGTTTCCCCGTAATATCCTCAAGTCTTTTTTGCAAGGCTCTCTTGTTATCCGCTGATAAAGAATATGTAATGTCAATCCAACAAAGTCTAGGATATTGTGTCTTGCATCTACGTATCTCTCGATAAGGAGGAAATTCAACGCCAGATATTTCCCTTAAGTCAAATCCCGCCAACATATCATCATTCGTACAAGTACGTATCAATACCATAGTACACACTATCGAATAGATGATCAAAAACCTCGTTTTTACCATATTCACAACTTTACCGCTTTCTTTTAATTAGTGTTATTTGCATTCAGGCCGTTTCTTTTGCCCTCTAAGACACGATATAGGACGGATCTATAAATAACCCCTTTATCAGTTATCACCCCTTATTCGCAAGGAATAGGCTCATGTTTCATATCCTCATCGCCAAGCACCGCAAGAGAAAACGGGGCTGGTGTCCCCGCCGCCGTCTTCCATACCCACTCACAGCCTCCTCGGTATAGTTCCCATTGAACATAATATTCCCTAAGAATGATCTAGAATCTCGTACGTTGGAGTTCTATGAGCCATATTGTTTGAATCTTATAAGATTTATTGACGAAAACACTTGGCAGTGCAAAAACTCTCTTATCTATACTACAATTTGCAGACTATATTGTCTTTTTCTTTTGCGCGTTTGAGAATTTCTTCCTTTACATGCTTACTCCTTTCTTGTGATAAGTTGGATAAACTACCTTACGCTTCAGTGAGTAAGGTTATACACTCATCAAATCTGCCAATTTCCCTTAGTATCTCCGCCTTTAAAAGCTGCCATTCTTCTATGTCCCCTATGATTTCCAAAAACCGTTCTGCATTCTCTTCAAAAAAGTTCAAATCCTCTTCACATGGAGTATTCCGCTTGCTGTCGTCGTCACTTCGGTAATATATATCATTAAAACGAAGCAAGGTTTCCCGACATAAGGTAAATTCTTTTTTTTTAGTTATACCTTCTGCCGTTAACTGCTCTATCGCTTCCTTACACTCTTCCAGCGATAATAATCCGAGATCAAATGAATATTCTGTGCCACGTTTTTTATCGGCATCAGAAATAAAAAAATATGCTCCGCAATTCATACATTTTTGTATAGGAGAGATTCTTGGTAGCATAGGATGTTCTCTTTTAGTATCCGACCAATACACACTACCAAAAGGTTACCACTTATCAAACCCCTCACTTTTTTAACACTACTACACTTTGGACATTTTAACAACATCGATGCATCTATTATCATACTTTCATTTTTTTAGTTAAACATATAAATATTGACTAATTCACACTGTATATACCGTAAAACCGCATTATTCTTTTAATCATTTGCATTTAAAGTACCACTCGAGCCAACAGTCCTGACAGTAAATTCACACTACCATTCCCGATACTCTCTTTCCTTTCCGTCTTCACTTTTATATTCTTTCTTCTATCTTTCTAGATAGTTAATAAAAGAAATAAAGTATATGTAAACTCCAAAGCACCATAAAAGAAATGTGGGCAGGTGTCCCCGCCGCCGTCCGCATCCGCTCGCAGCCTCCTCCTTTGGTGCCGCCCCGATCCACGCCATATAAAGCCATTCGTACCCCAAATCCCCCCTAAAGATCATCCTTGAATATAGTAGGATTCAACTCAACCGGGGATCTCCACTCTATTCGATAGTCCTCCCATAAAAAACGTTTCATCACTTGCCAATACTCGAAACATGAGACCGGGGTACGAAACCAGTTACCAGAATCAATTTTTTTATCAGAGAAGTAAGATCGTAACTTTTCCTCCAACTCCTTCTCTATGGATAAATAGGCTTCTGATTCCTCAACCGGATCATGTATTAGACCCGTGATCCGAGGTTTACAATCCCAGCTACAAGAAGCATGATCAAAGCATTTACTTGTTTTCATAGCAAACTAATATCCATTATCAACTCTTTTTTCTTCACCCGTTTTCATCACCACAAATATAAGTCCAAAAATCCACAGCATCCGATTTACCACAGCCTTCTCTTTTAATATTGTTTCTGATCCAGCCATACGAAACTATTACGTATTCAACTAATCACCCCACCTATTGATATTGTCCCATTATACAAAATGATTAAGGCTGCACCAAAATGGGAACTATGCACCCAAGTTTAACTATCGTCAATCAAACAATGACTATGAAGAATCTACAACATCAAAATTCTATTTTAAACAAATGGCTATCTTTTACGTTCCAAGGAACGATATACGGTAAATCATACACAACTTTGATATGTTATCATCCTAATCCGCAAGGAATAGGCTCATGTTCATATCTCATCGCCAAGCACCACAAGAGAAAACGGGGCTGGTGTCCCCGCCGCCGCCTTCCGCATCCGCTCGCAGCCTCCTCTTTGGTGCCGCCCCGATCCACACCATATAAAGCCATTCGTACCCAAAATACCCCCTAAAGATCATCCTTGAATATAGTAGGATTCAATTCAACCGGGGATCTCCACTTCTATTACTTAATTCCGCCAACGGGTTAAATATATTAGCATTTACACACCGGAACTCTTGCTCAATGTGTAAGCAGTAGGCATTTCTTTATTCTACTATATCTCAAATCCAAGTTTTATATTTATACCCGATGTTGAGCTTTCTTCCATAGGTACATATCCTTGTATGTTTCGTTGGTCTTTTGTCCCTTGCATTGTATATCCTGCAGATAAACTTATACCACGAGACCTTTTTGTTAAAAACCTAAAACCAACAGATGTGTCACTATAGAACCCCGAGATATTATAATCTCTTCCTAGAACAAAAGCATAACCAACCTTTTGAGCTATAAACGGAGAAAAACGTTTTTTCAAAAAGTAACTTCTCATATCCACAAAAAGTGGTAAAGAAATCAAATCATCCGGATTTTCCGCATACGAAGGATACCATGCCCAATCTTTCTTTTTAGGTTCCCAATCTTTCTGATAAACCATACCAACACCAACACCTAAAAGAAAATAGTCTTCTTTTACCTGCCCATCTAATATCAAATTACAAGCCGGTCCAGAAATACCACTTACCGAATACGCAAAATCAATATAAAAAATCCTTTTCTTGGTCCTTTTAGGGCGACTTTGAGAGCGATTTCTAGGACGGTAATAATAACGTCTAGCATTACTGGACTCATTCTGGGCTTGGGCCATAGCTATAGCCATAAGCAAATCCAAGTCTGGTGCATTATATTTAGGATAGGTACGAAGAATCTGATTCCCCGCAGCACTAGGATTTTTAGAGGATCCTGCACTATTATAAGATTTATAGCCAGCAATATATCCACGATCATATCCATTTCTCCAACTATTAATGGATTCATGAATTGAAGGTAATGGAGGTATAGGTGGTATTGGCTTGATTGCATTCAAATCATTGTTTTCGAATGCCGCATACATGTATCCATCAACATATCCTTCTCGAAAGCCTTTATCGAAAGGAGTTTGTGAAAAAACATTGACACAAATTAAAAGGAAAGTTGTTAGCATTAACAATCGATAGTTGTTTATCATAATACTACATAAATAATTCCTCCCTGTCCCCTTCGTTCGGTGGTTTCTAAATAAAAGAAGCGTGAGGACTATTGATATTATTATCTCTGAGGCTCTGGACTGCCCATCACACGATAATATACAATAGCCCCACGCTTTATGAGGTATATAGTTCTCCTTTACAGGGTAGTATATAACAACATAAGCGCAGGAGCATCTTGGCTATTATCCCGTGTGATGAAAATGTCCAGTTTCCAGAGATAGGATAATATCTTAACGCTTCTACGTTATTTTCAATACATCGCAAATGTATCACATATAAACCAAAGGGCAAAGAAAATCGCAGAGAATCTTATTTAAAGCTACTCACAAAACATTTCAAGAAAACACATGAGAACACTACTGTCCCATTAAAATCTGAAAAAGTTCTTTGAAATTATTGAAATATAGTT
>NZ_SRYM01000039.1 GCF_004793765.1 Parabacteroides distasonis
AACTAAATTTCAACAATTTCAAAGTACTCTTTCCGATTTTAATGGGACATCAATGATTCTTGATAGTATCCAAGCGAGACGGGAGCGTGGTAGAGGAGATTAAGATTCCTTTCGAGAAAAAGGTGTCGCAAGTATTGTTCGACGAAAAGGGCATAGGTATGGTTAATAACCCTTGTATCGTTTCTTACGGGGATCGTTGGCTACTTACGGAGCCATCTTGCGATACGGTCTACACCTATTCGTCCACCGAGGGATTAAAGCCTTTTATCGTAAGGACTCCCTCTATTCAATCCATGAGCCCGGAGATCTTTCTTTTTCCGGGTGTGGTTACGGATCGTTATTGTTTTATGCAGACCGTAAAGAAAGAGTTGAACTTGGCGATGATGGATACTTACTATCGGTTGATGAGAACCGATTTGGTGTACGACAGGGAAACAAAGGAAGTGTCCGAGTATGTTCTGTATAACGATGATTTCACGAAAGAGGTATCGATCGCCAACCTCGTGGACGAGATTTTCGACCTCACGGTCTTCAATAACGACGAGATTGCCTTCACGTGGCGGATAAATACCCCCGAACTTGTCGAGGCCTATCAAGAAGGACACCTCAAAGGCAAGTTAAAGGAGATCGCCGCAGGTATGCACGAGGAGGACAACCCGGTGATCATGGTGGCGAAGTATAAGCAATAATGAGAAAATTCTCATTATCTTTGCGCTCATATAATAATCAGAGATAGAAAATGCCATTAAATTTACAAAAGAACTTACCGGCTATCGAGCTGCTGAAGAAGGAACATATCTTTGTGATGGATTCCTTGCGCGCGTCGGAGCAGGATATCCGCCCCCTTCGGGTAGTCGTATTGAATTTGATGCCCCTTAAGATAACGACCGAGACGGACTTGGTTCGCCTCCTCAGTAATACACCCTTGCAAGTGGAACTTGATTTCATGAAGATCAAGGGACATACGCCGAAGAATACGCCCATCGAGCATATGCAAGAATTTTATAAGGATTTCGATGAGATGGCAGATGATTTCTACGACGGGATGATCGTGACGGGCGCTCCCGTGGAGCAGATGCCTTTCGAGGAGGTAAGCTATTGGGAGGAGATCATGCAGATATTCGATTGGGCCCGTACGCATGTTACCTCCACGCTCTATATCTGTTGGGCGGCGCAAGCGGGGCTATACCATTTCTATGGGGTGCCTAAATATGATTTGCCGGCCAAGATGTTTGGTGTCTTCCGTCATTCGCTCCGGGAACCGTTTGTCCCGATCTTCCGGGGGTTCGATGACGAGTTCTTCGTGCCTCATAGCCGTCATACCGAGATTCGCCGGGAGGATATCATGAAGGTACCTGAGCTCACCTTATTGTCCGAGAGCGAGGAGTCCGGCGTCTATATGGCGATGGCTCGTGGCGGACGGGAATTCTTCATCACCGGCCATTCCGAGTATTCGCCCTATACGCTGAATGATGAGTATATGCGTGATTTGGGGAAGGGATTGCCCATCAACAAGCCTCGTAATTATTACCGGAATAACGATCCGGCGCAAGGTCCGGTGGTACGTTGGCGGGGGCATGCGAACCTGCTGTTCACCAATTGGCTGAACTATTACGTATACCAAGAGACCCCGTTCCGCCGGGAAGATATCAAAAAACTAGGAAGCTTGTAAATGAGAAAAGAACCTCGTTCGATAGAACTGTTATCTCCCGCTAAGGATCTGATTTGCGGCAGGGAGGCGATTAACCATGGTGCCGATGCCGTGTATATCGGTGCCCCGAAGTTTGGAGCCCGTGCCGCCGCCGGTAATACGCTGGACGATATACGGCAGCTTTGCGATTACGCCCATCTCTATTCGGCTCGTATTTACGTGGCCTTGAATACCATCTTGAAAGAAGAGGAGCTGGCCGAGGCCGAGCAAATGATCTGGCAGCTTTACGAGGCCGGGGCGGATGCCTTGATCGTTCAAGACATGGGTATCACCCAGTTGAACCTTCCGCCCATCCCCTTGCATGCCAGTACGCAAACGGATAACCGTACGCCGGAGAAGGTGAGATTCCTGCAAGAGGTCGGTTTCACGCAAGTCGTATTGGCAAGGGAGCTATCGCTGAACCAGATACGGGAGATCGCCGAGCGAACGACCGTGCCTCTGGAGGTTTTCGTGCACGGGGCGTTGTGCGTAAGCTATAGCGGCCAGTGTTACCTGAGCGCCGCCTTGAGCGGACGAAGTGCCAATCGGGGGGAATGCGCCCAGTATTGCCGCCTGCCTTATAGCTTGATCGACGCGGATGGGAGGGAGATCGTATCGGGTAAGCATCTCTTATCCTTGAAGGACATGAACCGGGGGGAATACTTGGAGGAGCTGTTGGATGCCGGTGTCTCTTCCTTGAAGGTCGAGGGTCGTTTGAAGGATGTATCTTACGTGAAAAACGTAACGGCTTGGTACCGGAAGAAACTGGACGCTATCTTGGCCCGTCGGCCCGAATACCGTCGTGCCTCGGCCGGGCATAGTACTTACACGTTCCAGCCTGTGGCGGAGAAAAGCTTCAACCGAGGGTTCACGCCTTTTTTATGGAAAGAGCGCACGAAGGATATCACCAGCTTTGATACGCCTAAGTCCTTGGGGGAACCGGTGGGTACGGTGAAAGAACTGAAAGGAAACTCTTTCACGATCGCCGGACTGAAACAATTGAATAATGGCGACGGGCTTACCTTCTTCAACGAGAAAGGGGAGTTGGAGGGTTTCCGGGTAAACCGTGTGGAGGCGAACCGGATCTTTACGCTGGATCGTCCGGCGATCCGTCCGAAGATGCCTTTGTACCGGAATTTCGATCAAGAATTTGATAAACTGCTATCCAAGCCATCCGCCGAGCGGAAACTCTCTGTCCGGATGGAATTTCAAGATAACGCCTTTGGTTTCACGTTGGGTATGACGGACGAGACAGGAGCCCGTATCATGCTTACCCGGCCGTTCGAGAAAGAACCGGCCCGGCGGGATCAGGCAGAGAATATCCGTACCCAGCTCTCTAAGTTGGGAAATACGCCTTTTGAGGCGGCGGAGGTCAACGTGGCTATGTCCGATAACTGGTTTGTCCCTTCTTCTTTATTGGCCAAGATGCGTAGGCAAGGGGTGGAGAGGCTTATCTCTACCCGGCGGATTCGTTACCGCAGGGAAGAGGCTCGTCCGGTAAAGCCGTGTGTAGGTGAGACTCTGGAAATCTCTTTCCCAGAGAAATGTCTGACCTATTTAGGGAATGTCTCCAATAGCAAGGCTGGTGCCTTTTATAAGGCGCATGGCGTGACTGCCGTGGAAGACGCTTTCGAGTTGTCTCCCCGGAAGGATGTCCCTTTGATGTTCACGAAACATTGCCTGCGGTACAGTATGGGATGGTGTCCTACTTACCAGAAGCAGAAGTCTCCTTATAAGGAGCCTTACTTCCTGCGCTATAAGGAAACGCTCTTGCGTTTACGCTTCGACTGCAAGAATTGCCAGATGTTGGTCTATGCGGAGGAACAACCAGCTTTGTAACTACTTAATCCGATAAATAAAACAGGTATGAAACGACAAATTTTCTCGCTGTTCCTGCTCTTGCTCATGTTGGTAGCTTGTGGGGATAAGCCTTTGGACCCGAATAAACCCGTATATGTGAAAATCAAGACGACGATGGGAGACGTCACCGTCCTGCTATACGACGACACGCCTCTTCACCGGGATAACTTCATAAAGCTCTGCCAGTCGAACGAGTATGAGGGCATGCTTTTCCACCGTGTTATCAAGGAGTTTGTCGTGCAAGGAGGTGATCCGGAGAGTAAGGCGCATGAACCGGGTGCCTTGTATGGGGATGGCGATGGTGGCTATACCGTTCCCGCTGAGATATTGCCCAATCATTTTAATAAGAAAGGCGCTTTGATCGATGCGAAAGAGATCGATGCCGTGAATCCGGCACGTGCTTCCGCCGGTACGCAGTTCTGTTTTGTGCAAGGGAAAGTCTTGGACGACAAGGAGCTTGCGGAGAAAGAGGCCCGTATCAACGAGATCCGCCGCAACTGGTTGTACTATAAATTCCGGGATGAGCTGAAAAAGCAAGATCCTTCCTTGGCCGCCGATTCCTTGGAGAATGAGTTACATGCCCGTGCGTCCATCTTAGTGGAAGATACGTTGGCGGTATTAGGCTCGGTAATAATCCCGGCCGAACGGCGTGAGATTTATAAGACGATCGGTGGCGTTCCGCATCTGGATGGCTCGGTAACGATCTTTGGCGAGGTAGTGGAAGGTTTCGATATCGTAGAGAAGATCTCCCAGGTAAAGACGGATAAGAACGATCGTCCTTTACACGACGTGATGATTAAATCGACGAAGGTTTTCCAGAAATAATAACAATGCCCATTCTAAGGTGATACGGATGCCTATTGTAAGCTCCTTAGAATGGGCATCGTAAGCACTTTAGAATGGGCATTGTTAAAACTACCGTATAACTCTTGTTATACGAGGCTCATCGCTAGCTTGTTATACTGAAAGTATCATCGATCATATTTGGCTCTCGAGCCATTCCAGATACTTCTTTACTCCCTCCGCATCTTCCGCCTCGGGGCTCCAAGGCGCTAGGTTCTCTGGTGCTAGCGGTGCGAACGGCCCTTGCTTTATCTCATAAATAACCGATCCGGATTCCACTACCAGAAGGCCGTGCCATGTCCCGGCCTTGATCTCCGCTCCATAAGCACCTTCCTTTGGATTCAGTATCGTTTTCTCCGTGATATTTCCTTCCTCGTCAAACAAGAATACCACTACCTTCCCACGTAGCAACAAGAAGATCTCGTCTTTCGCCGGATTCAAATGCCGGTGCGGACGTAGATACGTACCGAGCTCCATGGCATTCAGTAACCGATTGATCGGATCATCCAATCTCTCATGGAAATTATAGTTCATTCGCAGGCGGGGAGACTGCAAGGCCTTGGCTTGGGTCTCGTCGAGTAATTGTTCGTTGATTATCTTCATCGCTCTCTTTTATTTTTAGGAACGAATGTACGAAATATTTGTGAAAGGATATCCGGAAGATAGAGAATAATAAGATGGGGGTGCGGGTAAACTAAGATGGATTTGGTCTTTTTAGTCCAAGAGGTGAAATGTTTATATCATATGTGTTCTTTAAATAGAATAGTCTCGATAACCTGCAAAAAGAATCTTGCAGGTTAAACGAGACCTTCCATTTTTTATCTTTTCTGATAGCTTAATTAATAAGCTCTCTCCAATAACCAAGCGTCTTGGAAATTAGGAGCGTATTTCGCCTTGATGGCGTTACGGCTATCGGCAGCGTCCGCTTTATTGTCGAAGCTAGCGACGATCACACGCAACATACCTTGCTCGTTCTCGCCCAACACTGCGTTGTAACCATCATTCTGCATACGTTCTTTTAATGCGTAAGCATTTGTCCTGTTTTTGAAACTACCAACAACAACACTATAACGTTTCAGACGGCTCGCGTCCTCACCTTGAGCGGCGTTGATCTTTTCCGTACGAGTGGTAGCCGTAGAGGTTCTGGGCTTTGAGACAGGAGCTACCTCGACAACTTCTTCCTCTTGTTCTACAACCTCAACAGGAGCTGTCGACTCTTTTTCTTTGGCCTGTTCGTAAGCAGCCTTGTACGCGCTCTGTTTAGGTTTACATGAGCCGAGTGCTAATACCATACATACAGCGGCTCCAAATAACCAAATTTTATTCATACTGTTCAATTCTTATAATTAGTAACGCAAAGATATAAATTATATTTAGTACTTTCGCACTCAAATTGTAATATATTATAACGGCATGAATAAATCTATCGGAACAATGATTATGGCAACATCCCTACTGTTAGGTGCTTGCGATCCGGCTACGGATGTGAACGTGAAGGAGACCGGCGATAAGAACCTTATCGGGAAGTCGGACATCCGGGTCAAAGACGGTCGCATGACCCCGGAGGCTTTGTGGGCCATGGGACGCATCGGCGGTATGAACGTATCTCCGGATGGGAAAAAAGTGGTGTATACGGTGGCGTACTATAGTGTACCGGAAAACAAGAGCAATCGCGAGGTCTTCGTGATGAACGCCGACGGATCGGATAATAAGCAAATCACGAAAACCGGATTCGCTGAGAACGAGGCCGTATGGATCAAAGGAGGAACCAAGATCGCTTTCTTATGTAACGAGAGTGGTAGCAGCCAGCTTTGGGAGATGAATCCGGATGGGACAGACCGTAAGCGACTTTCCGATTATGATAAGGATATCGAGGGTTTCACTTTCTCTCCCGATGAGAAAAAGGTCTTGTTTATCTCGCAAGTGAAAACCGTGAACAGTACCGCTGATAAATATCCGGATTTGGATAAGGCGACAGGGGTTATCATTACGGATTTAATGTACAAGCATTGGGATGAGTGGGTGACTACCGTTCCGCATCCTTTTGTCGCCGATTTTGATGGCAAATCGATCAGCAATCCTGTGGATGTAATGGAGGGCGAGTTGTTTGAGAGCCCGATGAAGCCGTTTGGCGGTATCGAGCAATTGGCTTGGAACACTACCTCGGACAAGATTGCCTATACCAGTCGCAAAAAGACGGGTAAAGAATATGCGATCTCCACGAATTCGGATATTTATGTATACGATCTGAATACGAAGCAAACGACCAATATAACGGAAGAAAACAAGGGATATGATACGAATCCCACTTATTCTCCGGACGGAAAGAGTATCGCTTGGCTAAGTATGGAAAGGGATGGTTACGAGGCGGATCAAAATCGCTTGATGGTAATGAATCTGGAGACGGGTGAGAGAACATTCGTAAGCAAGGATTTTGACTCCAACGTGGACTCTTACTGCTGGAGCGCTGATTGCAAGCGTATTTATTTCACGGGCGTTTGGCATGGCGAGTCTCAGGTTTATCAGATTGATTTGGTTAATGGCAATAAGATTACCCCGCTGACCGAAGGTATGTACGATTACGCCTCTGTCGCTCTTTTGGGCGATAAGCTGATCGCTCAACGTCATTCCATGAGCATGGGAGACGAGATCTATTCGATAGATTTGACAGGGGATCATACGGTAACTCAACTTACATTCGAGAACAAACATATTTACGACCAGCTTACGATGGGTAAGGTAGAGGAGCGTTGGATGAAGACGACGGATGGCAAGCAGATGCTAACGTGGGTTATCTATCCGCCTCAGTTCGATCCGAATAAGAAGTATCCTACCTTGTTGTTCTGTGAGGGTGGTCCGCAAAGCCCTGTGAGCCAGTTCTGGTCTTACCGCTGGAATTTTCAGATCATGGCGGCTAATGACTATATTATCGTGGCACCGAACCGTCGGGGTCTTCCCGGATTTGGCTTGGAATGGAATGAGGCTGTCAGCGGCGATTATGGCGGACAATGCATGAGAGATTATTTCACTGCTATTGATGAGGTAGCCAAGGAACCGTATGTGAATAAGGATCGCTTGGGCTGTGTAGGCGCCAGCTTCGGTGGATTCTCCGTATATTGGTTGGCAGGTCATCATGATAAACGTTTCAAGGCGTTTATCGCCCACGATGGTATCTTTAATATGGAAATGCAGTATTTGGAAACGGAAGAGATGTGGTTCGCCAATTGGGATATGGGTGGAGCGTACTGGGAAAAGCAGAACGCTACGGCTCAACGTACTTTCGCGAACTCTCCGCATAAGTTCGTGGACAAATGGGATACGCCTATCCTTTGTATCCATGGAGAGAAGGATTACCGGATCTTGGCTAATCAAGGTATGGCAGCGTTTAACGCTGCGGTTCTTCGGGGCGTACCGGCCGAGTTGCTGATTTATCCGGATGAGAACCATTGGGTATTGAAGCCCCAGAATGGTGTTCTATGGCAACGTACATTTTTTGAGTGGTTGGATATGTGGTTGAAGAAATAAAATTTGAAGGCCGTCCCCAAGGTGTTATAGCTTTGATGGACGGCCTTCTTTTCTAAACGCAATAACAAACTAAGCGATAGTAATATCCTTATTCAAATAGATATCTTGAATTGAATGAAGTAACTCCACGCCGTCTTTCATCGGACATTGGAACGCCTTTCTTCCGCTAATCAGCCCCATGCCACCCGCACGTTTGTTTATGACAGCGGTGATGACAGCGTCTTTAAGATCTGAGGCGCCGTGAGATTCCCCGCCGGAGTTGATGAGCCCGACACGTCCCATATAATTATTGGCTACTTGGTAACGGCAGAGGTCGATCGGATGTTCTGTCGTTAGCTCTGTGTACATCTTTTGATTGATCTTTCCAAAATTAATGGCAGTGAAACCTCCGTTGTTCTCCGGGAGCTTCTGCTTGATGATATCGGCTTTGATCGTGACGCCAAGGTATTAGCCTGTCCGGTCAAATCGGCTGCCGCGGAATAGTCTATGCCATCCTTTTTAAAAGAGTTGTTTCGTAAATAGCACCATAATACGGTCGCCATACCTAGTTCATGGGCATACTCGAATGCGTCGGCAATCTCGACTAGCTGACGTCGGCTTTGTTCTGAACCGAAATAGATCGTGGCCCCGACAGCTACGGCACCCATATTCCATGCTTCCTTCACCGTACCGAATACGATTTGATTGTAAGAATTCGGATAAGTAAGAAGCTCATTATGATTTAGTTTAACTAAGAATGGAATCTTATGGGCATATTTTCGTGCGACTGACCCTAGTATCCCGAACGTAGAAGCGACAGCGTTGCATCCCCCCTCGATCGCTAATTTTACGATATTCTCCGGATCGAAGTAAATGGGGTTAGGGGCGAAGGAAGATCCTGCGGTATGTTCGATGTCCTGATCTACCGGGAGGATAGAGACGTATCCGGTGTTTGCTAATCTTCCGTGTCCCAACAAGATTTGCAGGCTATTGAGAGTCTGTATATTTCTATCAGAATTGATCCATACGTCGTCTACGTAAGTTGGCGATGGAAGATGAAGCAGCGATTTATGAATAGTTTTACATACGTGATTTAAATAATAATCACTTTTGTCTCCTAATAAACTAATAATCTTGGATGTATCCATATAAATAAATATTTACTAACTAAACAATCGCAGTCAAAAATAAGTTCCATAGTTTTTATCGATTAATACATAGAATTAATCTATTGATGAATTATGGTAGTATCGGATAGTTTGGTTAATTTTGTGCCATACAACCAATAAAAATTTTGCGATATATGAAAAAGAAATGGATTTGCACAGTATGTGGTTATGTACACGAAGGTGATGAGGCTCCTGAGTTCTGCCCTCAATGTAAACAACCGAAAAGCAAATTTAAAGAATTAGTAGAGACAGAAGGTGCGTTGCAATTCGTTGACGAGCATGTACTAGGTGTTGCTAAAGGTGTAGACCCTGTGATTTTGGAAGGTTTGAACGCTCACTTTATGGGAGAATGTACCGAAGTTGGTATGTATTTGGCCATGAGCCGTCAAGCGGACCGTGAGGGTTATCCTGAGGTAGCAGAGGCATTCAAGCGTTACGCTTGGGAAGAGGCTGAGCACGCTGCTAAGTTTGCGGAGCTTCTTGGTGACGTTGTTTGGGATACGAAGACTAACTTGAAAAAGCGTATGGAAGCTGAGGCTGGCGCATGCGAGGACAAGAAACGTATCGCTACATTGGCTAAACAACAGAATTTGGATGCGATCCATGATACCGTACATGAGATGTGCAAAGACGAGGCACGTCATGGCAAAGGATTTGAAGGTTTATATAATCGTTATTTCAAGTAATTTAGAGGTATTAGTTATATGTTTTAAAGAGGGGCGTTCTGTGAAGAATGCCCTTTTTGTATTTGATAAAGTAATTTTAGCCTTTCAAGAGAATAACGATACTATATTTTATGTACTTTTGTACACGTCAACCACAAGGAAAGATGCCGGAGTGGTCGAACGGGCCGCACTCGAAATGCGGTGAGCGGGTAACCGCTCCCTGGGTTCGAATCCCTGTCTCTCCGCTGAACTAACCGGACAATACCGGACAGTAAGCAGACAAGTCCCACAAATTCAATGATTTGTGGGACTTTTTTATCCCCTTGTGTCTGCCTTAAAGTACACCTTTTCGCCCCTAAAAGACAAAGTTCGTAACCTAACTCGTACCCCCGACAAACAAAAACGGAAAGGGGGTACAGATTGTCCGAAATTGGCGAAGTCCTGTCGCTATTTGGCTTGCCTGCATAGAACTCATTTTTAGAGAATTACAATAGTTTTGCAACTTAAAAAGTGAGTTATGAAATCGACATTCAACATTTGCTTTTACGCAAAGAAAGACAAGCAGAAAGCCAACGGTGCGTACCCCCTTTTTGCCCGTATTACAGTGGACGGCGTGGCGAGCCGTTTTAACACCAAGTTGGACGTGCTGCCCTCTATTTGGGACGGCAAAATGGGCAAGGCTACCGGACGTACTGCGGAAGCCAGCCGCATAAACCGTATGCTGGATGATATAAACGCATCCTTGAACACCATTTACCACGAAATGCAGCGGCGTGACAACTACGTGACCGCCGAGAAAGTGAAGAACGAGTTTTTAGGTCATAGCGAGAGCCACGAAACAATCCTTACCCTGTTCCAAAAGCACAATGACGATGTGAAGCAATTGGTCGGCATATCCAAGACGATAGCGACCTACCGTAAGTATGAAGTCACTCGCCGACACCTTGCCGAGTTCATTCAAAGCAAGTACAACGTATCGGACATATCCATTAAGGAGATTACCCCGATGTTCATTACCGATTTTGAGTTATACTTGCGTACTGCTTGCAAGTGTGGTTATAACACCACCGCCAAGTTCATGCAGTTCTTCAAGCGCATCATCATCATTGCCCGCAACAATGGCATACTGGTGAACGACCCGTTTGCCAATTATAAAATCCGGTTGGAAAAAGTGGACAGGGGCTATCTGACAGAAGACGAGATTAAAATTATCCTTAAAAAGAAAATGGTTTCCGAACGGCTGGAACAAGTCAGGGACTTGTTCATCTTTGCCTGCTTCACCGGACTTGCCTATATAGATGTAGCCGGGCTTACCCAAGACAACATTCGCAAATCCTTTGACGGCAACCTTTGGATAATGACAAAGCGGCAAAAGACGAATACGGACGTTAATGTACCATTGCTGGATATTCCCAAGATGATTTTGAAGAAGTACAAGGGCAAGTTACCGAACGGCAAGATACTTCCCATAATCAGCAATCAGAAGCTAAATGCCTACTTGAAAGAGATTGCCGATGTATGCGGAATTAAAAAGAACCTGACATTCCACCTTGCAAGACATAGCATATTTTCTTTCTCACTAAAACACAAGTGTTTACGAATTTTTGCAGTTTAGTAGGTAACGATTTAGAAACGAAACTTTGTCTTTTACCGTACTTTTGAAGTCTTGGAAGCTGGACTTTCGGGCAATAAAAAAAGCCACAAATCATTGATTTGTAGCTTTTTGTCCGCTTACTGACCATTTCTGTCCAGTAAGTTCAGCGGAGAGGGAGGCTCCAGAACCTACGCTTTCAGAAAATATCATAAAATTGCAAATCACTGATAATCATATATTATCTACAATGAAGAGTAAATCTAAATCTTTCTAAATGCCTTTTGCTATTTCAATTTTTGGGTGTATATTTGGGTGTAGAATTTCAAACGTACCCAATTATGAATATCAAACGTAACATCATTTTTGCATTGGAGAGCCGGAAGAAGAACGGTGTGCCAATCGTAGAGAACGTGCCTATCCGTATGCGTGTCATATACGCAAGCCAACGCATCGAGTTTACAACAGGCTACCGGATTGACGTAGCCAAATGGGATGCCGACAAACAACGGGTAAAGAACGGATGCACCAACAAGCTGAAACAAAGCGCATCCGAAATCAATGCAGACTTGCTGAAATACTATGCCGAAATGCAAAACGTATTCAAGGAGTTTGAGGTGCAGGAAACCATACCTACCACCCAGCAGCTAAAGGATGCATTCAATCTGCGGATGAAAGACAGCAGTGAAGAACAACAGGAAGAAGTACAGATTAGTTTTTGGGAAGTGTTTGATGAGTTTGTAAAAGAGTGTGGCAACCAGAATAATTGGACGACATCCACCTATGAGAAATTTGCAGCGGTAAGAAATCACCTCAAAGAATTCAAGGAAGATGTAACCTTTGAATACTTCAACGAGTTCGGGCTGAACGAGTATGTTAATTTCTTGCGTGATAAAAAGGACATGAGAAACAGCACTATTGGCAAACAGATGGGGTTTCTCAAATGGTTCCTGCGTTGGAGCTTCAAAAAAGGGCATCATCAGAACATTGCATACGACGCATTCAAGCCCAAATTGAAAACAATCCCTAAAAAGGTAATATTCCTGACATGGGATGAACTGAACAAGCTGAAAGATTATCAAATACCGCATGACAAGCAGTATTTGGAACGTGTCAGGGATGTCTTTCTGTTCTGTTGCTTCACGAGCTTACGATATTCGGATGTCCGTAACTTGAAAAGAAGTGATATTAAGCCCGACCACATTGAAGTCACCACAGTCAAGACTGCGGACAGCCTGATAATCGAACTGAACGACCACAGCAAAGCCATTCTTGAAAAATACAAGGATGTTCATTTCGAGAACCACATGGCATTGCCCGTCATCAGTAATCAGAAGATGAACGATTATCTGAAAGAACTGGGTGAACTGGCGGAAATCAACGAGCCTGTACGGGAAACCTACTACAAGGGAAATGAGCGCATAGATGAAGTCACACCCAAATACGCATTGTTAAGTACCCATGCCGGAAGAAAGACTTTCATCTGTAATGCGTTGGCACTCGGAATTCCGGCGCCGGTGGTTATGAAATGGACTGGACACAGTGATTACAAAGCCATGAAGCCCTACATTGATATAGCGGATGACATCAGAGCAAACGCCATGAACAAGTTTAATCAACTATAAAAGTATCAATTAGTTTCATGGATTACCACCATTGAAGTATATTTGTATTCTGAAAATATCATAAGATGAGCAACAACGGACATAACATAGAAAAGACGAATTTTGATGCATTTATAAATGCTGTCGGTTCGGAAATACAACAGGCGCAAGTACGGCTGATTACCGCTGCCAATGCGCAAATGTTGTTCCATTACTGGAAAATGGGCAACTATATTCTCTATCATCAGCAACTGCACGGATGGGGAAGCAAAACCATCAAACAGTTGGCAAAGGCTATCCGGCTGAATTTCCCTGAAAAGAAAGGCTATTCAGAACGCAACCTTACCTATATGTGTCAGTTTGCAAGAACATATCCATTGAGAGCATTGCAGAATTTCATTGATACGGATGCAAGACTGTCTGTTCCAAACATACAGAATGTAACAAATGAAGTATTAAAACTGAACGACAAGCAATTTGCGCAGGAACTTACTGCGCAAATACAATCCGTTGATTGTCAGTCTTTAGAATTTACGCAGGAAACTCCTGCGCAAATTCAGGACGTAGAGAAAACCGTTTCTGCCATTTACAGAATGGGAATTAGGGAGATAGAAAAAATTTTCTTGAACTCCCCTGTCGCCAGAATAAACTGGGCAAGCCAAATGGTTATACTTGATGGCTCGTTACCGTTAGGCATAGGATATTGGTACATGAAACAGTCCGTGGAAATGGGCTGGAGCAGTAATGTTCTTAAAATACAAATTGAGACCAACTTATATAGCAGACAAATCAGCAACAACAAGGTAAACAATTTCACAGCCACGCTTCCTGCACCGCAAAGCGACCTTGCCAATTACCTGTTGAAAGACCCGTACATCTTTGATTTGGCTGGAACGAAGGAAAAGGCGGACGAAAGGGACATAGAAGAACAACTGGTTAAGCACGTCACCCGTTACTTGCTGGAAATGGGCAATGGCTTTGCCTTTGTTGCCCGACAAAAACACTTTCAAATTGGTAACAGCGATTTCTATGCAGACTTGATTCTGTATTCCATCCCCCTGCACGCATACATCGTAGTGGAATTGAAAGCGACCCCATTCAAACCGGAGTATGCGGGGCAACTGAACTTCTACATCAATGTGGTGGATGACAAACTGAGGGGAGAGAATGACAACAAGACTATCGGGTTGTTGCTGTGCAAGGGGAAAGACGAAGTTGTAGCGCAATACGCATTGACAGGCTACGACCAGCCGATAGGCATCAGCGATTACCAACTGAGCAAGGCTATACCTGAAAACTTAAAATCGGCTCTGCCAAGTATAGAAGAAGTGGAGGAAGAACTGACTTCCCTTCTTGATAAAGATAAGAATCCATAAACCAAGCGTATATGGCAGGAGAAATACAGATTATGATTCCCCAATACGGCGAACTCAACCGGATATACAGCGACTTTATAGTCAGCCATACTTTCTCTTTTGACAAGCAGAAATTCATCACGGACTTCTATAAGCAATACAATGACACAAAAGCTTTTGAAGCCGCCATCCTTGAACTGGTGCTTGACAAACAGAAAGAAAAATATACTCTGATTCTCAACAGTCTGAGAACCGAGATAGAGAAAAACATACTCATTTATGAAAAACATCCATTGTTTGATGATGAGATAATTTCTCGTGTGTGCTACAACTTTGCCGACAGATATGACGCTGATATAAAGGCACAATTGGAGGTTACACAAAAATTAAGCAAGCCTTTGAATGAAGCGTATAACAGGTATGATTCCATTGGCTACAGGGAACATACGGCAGCAGAAGAAAAGCAAGCCGAGAAGGAGTATGAACGCTGCAAGGCTGAATATGAGAATGAAAAAGAAGAACTGGACAGGCTTTATGAATTGGAACGGCAGGCAAGGAAGGAAGCTTTCCAATATATTGAGAACCGTTGCGGAGATATTTATAAACTGAGTTTCCATTTTATGGAAATATTGGCAAAATATATTCCCGTAGCAAAAGACAAGCCGGATGAGCCGAACAAGCAAGAGACACAACAGGATGTATCAAAGGAGCGACCCGAATATTTCAATGCAGAATTACTTTCGCTTATTCATAAAGCCTGTGTGGGGGAACAGTTTGAAGATATTTCAACGCAGGACTTCTATGCCAACATGAACCTGTACCCCGGTGAAAAGGGACTAAAAATCAAGGCACGAGAAAAAATACGGGTGTGTTACCTGATATTCCTGATGAGTGAAAGACTGCCCAAACAAGACAGAGATAAATGGAAAAATATAATCCTGAAACAGTTGGATATTGACGAGAACTACTACAAGTCAAAGTACAAGGAACCGGTGTCGGATTTTCCAAGTGACAGTAACCAGAAATTCGCCAAAGAAATGGACGCAATATTCCGATAATCCGTGATACACCCTGATATTTTACGAAATTACCACTTTTACCACTCAAATTAATTTTTGAGTGGTATTTTTATTATCTGATATTCAGAGAAATAATAAAATATTCCATTTACGCTAACCACATCCTTACCACTCACGCCCCTATCTAATTTTGCATCGTTCGAGAACAGAAATAACAGCCAGTGCGCAGGGCTGATTGTTTAACGGCTAAATAGATTGAACGATGACAAATCTTCAAGAGTTATTATTAAAACCCGTCTGGCAGATGACAGGCGAAGAGTTCATATTCCTGAGCAAGCACGCTTCCGGTCAAACGGAAACGCAACCACGACCCGTTACGGACACAGAAAGAAAGTATGTGTACGGAATACTGGGCATAGCCAAACTGTTCGGGTGCAGCCTGCCAACCGCCAACCGCATCAAGAAAAGCGGAAAGATTGACAAAGCCATCACCCAGATAGGACGCAAGATTATCGTGGATGTGGAGCTTGCCCTTGAACTGGCAGGAAAGAAAACCGGAGGACGGAAATAATGGGAGGAATAGCTATGGACTATATGAAAGAATTTAAGGACATATCGGCAGAAGAAGCCGTAATCCTTTGGCAAGCCTCACGTTTGAGTCTGTCGAAAAGTTATGAGAAAGCACCTGAAATCCTCAAAGTGCATGGTTCTGTCATTGGGACATTGGGCAATTTCAGCGCATCCATCGGCAAAGCCAAAAGTAAAAAGACATTCAATGTTTCGGCTATTGTAGCCGCTGCATTGAAGAACGGCACAGTGTTGCGGTATGTAGCGGAACTCTCCGACGGGAAGCGGAAAGTGCTTTATGTTGATACGGAGCAAAGTCCTTATCATTGCCTGAAAGTCATGAAACGCATTTTACGGATGGCTGACTTGCCTGATGACAGGGATAATGAGAACCTTGAGTTTCTCGCCTTGAGAAAATACACACCTGAACAGCGTATCAGGATTGTCGAACAGGCTATCTATAATACGCCCGACATTGGTCTTGTAATCATAGACGGCATCCGTGACATGGTATATGACATCAACAGCCCCGGCGAATCCACACGCATCATATCCAAACTGATGCAGTGGACGGACGACAGGCAGATACACATCCATACGATACTGCATCAGAACAAAGGGGATGAGAATGCGAGAGGGCATATCGGCACGGAGTTGAACAATAAGGCGGAAACCGTATTGCTTGTGGAAAAGGACAAGAGCAACAGAGATATAAGCAATGTTTCAGCCATGCACATCCGTGCAATGGATTTCGAGCCTTTTGCCTTTCGCATCAACGACAGTGCCTTGCCCGAACTCATAGAGGGTTACAAACCCGAAGCGAAGAAACCGGGAAGACCAGAAGAGGAAAAGTTCGACCCTTACAGACATATCACCGAACAGCAGCACCGTATCGCATTGGAAGCCGTTTTCGGGCTGAAAGAGGAATACGGTTACAAGGAACTGGAAGATGCTTTAATCAAAAGCTATACGTCAATAGGTGTAAAACTGAACCATCAAAAGGCGGTACCGCTCATCACCATGCTTCGCAACAAACGGATGATAGTGCAGGAGAACGGCAGAAAATACACATTCATGCCCGACTTCCACTATTAACCCGTTACCTGCAATCGCTTCACTTTATTCTGTGGGTCTATATATTAAGGATAAAGCGAAGTGATGCAAGGAATGGATAAACCGCTTCACTTTATTGCCGTACTCTATATATATGACAATTTAGTGAAGTGGTTATATAGACCGTACTTCTTAAAATGGTACGGGCGAAAAGAAAAATAAATCAATTCACTAACTACTCAAACAATTATCTTATGGATATACAGACAGCCAAGCAAATCAGGATAGCGGATTATCTGCACAGTTTGGGATATTCTCCCGTCAAACAACAGGGTATCAACCTATGGTATAAATCACCGTTAAGGGAAGAAACCGAAGCCTCGTTCAAGGTAAATACCGAGCGCAACCAATGGTATGATTTTGCACTCGGCAAAGGCGGCGGCATCATCGAACTGGCTTCACACTTATATGCTACCGACCATATACCTTATATATTGGAACGCATAGCGGAACAGACACCACATATCCGTCCTGATTCTTTCTCTTTTGGCAAGCAGTCATCTTCCGAGCCACGTTTTCAACAACTGGAGATTGTACCGCTTTCTTCTCCTGCCCTGCTCTCCTATTTGCAGGAAAGGGGAATAAACACGGAACTGGCGAAAAGAGAATGCCGCGAAGCTCATTTCACCAACAACGGCAAACGGTATTTCGCCATTGCCTTTCCAAACATATCGGGCGGCTATGAGATTCGTAACCGTTATTTCAAGGGCTGCATCGCCCCAAAGGAAATCTCCCATATCAGACAGTCGGGGAAAGCAAGGAATACCTGTTATGTGTTCGAGGGATTCATGGACTATCTTTCATTTCTTACTTTGAGATTGGAGAATTGCCCGAAATTTTCCGAGCTGGACAGACAGGATTATATGGTATTGAACTCCGTATCGAATGTGAGCAAGACCCTCTATCCGTTGGGTAGCTACGAGCGCATCCATTGTTTCTTTGACAATGACCGTGCAGGGATGGAAGCACTCCGGCAAATTCGTATGGAATACGGCAGGGATTTATACATCCGTGACGCTTCGCAAACCTACAGCGGGTGCAAGGACTTGAACGAATACTTACAGGAACAGGCTGAAAGAAACAGGCAAGTCCAATCCGTAAAAGGGACGCACAATCGGCAACCGAAAAAGAAGAATGGCTTTCGGTTATAGCCCACTATAACTACACGCTCCGCTTTCGTAGTTGTGGGCTCTCCCGAGGGGATTAGGGCTTTGCCCTAATGACCCACTCAGGGCGTTCACCCCTGAGAACCCCGAGCAAAGAGTGACCCTCTCTTTGCAATCACCGCTTATGGGTTGCACCCCTAAGAACCCCACTGCGGAAGCGAACAAAGCAATCTAATGTAAACAAAAAAACTATGGCAACAAAATCAAGCATACATATCAAGCCTTGCAACATCGCATCGAGCGAGGCACACAACCGAAGGACTGCCGAGTATATACGAAACATCGGGATGTCCAAAATCTATGTTGTGTCCGAACTTTCTGCCGACAACGAACAATGGATAAACCCGAACTTCGGCACTCCCGAACTGCAAACGCACTACGACAATATCAAACGGATGGTCAAGGAAAAGACCGGACGTGCCATGCAGGAAAAAGAGCGGGAACGCAAAGGAAAAAATGGTAAAATAATCAAGGTGGCAGGATGTTCCCCCATTCGTGAGGGTGTACTGCTCATCAGACCGGAAACCACACTGGCTGATGTGCGTGAATTTGGCGAAGAGTGCCAAAGACGCTGGGGCATCACGCCACTCCAAATATTCCTGCATAAGGATGAGGGGCATTGGCTGGGTGGAAAACCTGACACAGAAGACAAGGAGAGTTTCCAAGTGGGTGGAAAATGGTTCAAGCCGAATTATCATGCCCATATTGTTTTTGACTGGATGAACCACGATACAGGAAAGAGCCGCAAACTCAATGACGAGGATATGGCAGCAATGCAGACTTTGGCATCAGACATTCTAATGATGGAACGTGGGCAATCAAAAAATGTTACTGGCAAAGAACATCTGGAACGCAATGACTTCATCATTGAAAAACAGAAAGCCGAACTGCAACGCATAGATGCTGCAAAGCGGCATAAAGAACAACAGGTGGAACTTGCCGAACAGGAACTCAAACAGGTAAAATTGGAGATACGCACCGACAAGCTCAAAAGCGCAGCCACCGATGCTGCCACAGCCATAGCAAGCGGTGTAGGTTCTCTTTTCGGCAGCGGAAAACTGAAAGAGCTGGAGCATAGCAATGTGGAACTGCATCAGGAGATTGCCAAACGGAACAAAAGCATTGACGATTTAAAAGTCCGTATGCAACAGATGCAGGAACAGCATGGCAAACAGATTCGTAATCTTCAAGGAGTGCATAATCAAGAGCTTGAAGCCAAAGACAAGGAAATATCACGATTGAATACCATTCTTGAAAAGGCGTTCAACTGGTTCCCTTTACTCAAAGAGATGTTGAAAATGGAAAAACTCTGCTATGCCATCGGATTTACCAAAGATATGGTAAACAGTCTTTTGACAAAAAAGGAAGCAATCAGATGCAATGGAAAAATCTATTCTGAAGAGCATAGGCGAAGATTTGAAATCAAGAATGATATTTTCAAGATTGAGAAAAGTTCGGTTGATAATAATAAACTGGTGCTTACAATAAACAGGCAACCGATAGGCGAATGGTTCAAAGAGCAATGGGAGAAACTTCGGCAAGGTTTACGACAATCAGCGGAAGAACCAAGAAAAAGTAGAGGATTCAAGTTATAATTCCGTTCTATATAATGCAAAACATCAATAAAATAACTAATTTTGCATTCGGATAGGGAGCAACTCTTTCCAATACATAAGAAAAAAGAAGCGTTATGCTCATCAAGTATTTGGAAACGTAGGAAATTTTCAAATTGCATACTCAGATGGCATAGTGGTTCTCACGCATATAGCGTGGGCTGCTATTACTACATCTGTATGCAAGGTTTCCTACGACCTCCGAATAAAGAAGTGGCATTGCAGTCCGCGCTTTTGTATTTTAATAACCTGCCCTGTTGGACTGATGGGCAAAAAGAAAAACGATATGGAACAAAAATTCTGTCAAAGCTGCGGTATGCCGCTAACAAACGAAATCCTCGGTACGAATACCGATGGCACACTCAATGAAGATTATTGCATCTACTGCTACAAAGATGGCAAGTTTGCGCAGGATATGACTATGGAGCAGATGATTGACCACTGCGCCCAATTCACTGATGAGATAAACAAGCAGTCAGGACAGAACTTGACACAGGAACAGGCTAAAGACATGATGCGTCAATTCTTCCCTCACCTTAAACGCTGGAAAAAATAGACTCGTTATGTTTATTGCAATTCTCACATACAAAAAGCCGTTGAGCGAGGTTGATAACTATCTGAGTGCGCACCGTGAATATCTCGCCAAACATTATGCCATCGGAGATTTCATAACATCTGGGCCACAGATCCCTCGCATTGGTGGCGTGATAATGATAAAAGCCAACAACCGTGAAGCGGTTGATGCTATTATTTCCGAAGATCCGTTCTACATCAACGGCATCGCCGATTATCAGATAGTGAAGTTTTCTCCGACAATGTTTGCCAACGATTCGTTAAAATCATTTCTGGAATGAAAGTAATCGGTATTAACGGTAGCGCACGGAAAAATGGCAATACGGCAATCTTAATCCGCACAATATTTGAGGAACTGAATAAGAAAGGCGTTGAAACCGAGCTTATTCAGTTGGCAGATGTCGATATAGAGCCGTGCCGTGCTTGCTTCGCCTGCAAAGGCAAGGACAACTGTGTGTTCCGTAAAGATGGTTTTGCCGAGGTATTCAGTAAAATGGTGGAAGCCGACGGAATAATACTCGGCTCTTCGGTCTATTCAGCCGATGTTTCATCCCGGATGAAAGCATTGTTGGACAGGGGTGGTGTTGTAGCAGCCACTAACCCCGGAATTCTTAAACATAAAGTAGGCGTGGCGGTTGCCGCTGTGCGCCGTGCCGGAGGCATGACATCCGTTGATACCATGAATCATTTCTTTCTCAATAAAGAAATGATTGTCATAGGCTCGATTTATTGGAATATGGTATATGGGCGAGAAATCGGCGATGTACTTAACGATGACGAAGGTATTGCCAATATGCGCAACCTCGGTCAGAATATGGCTTCAATTATGTCTAAATTAAATTCGTGAGATTATGTCATATTTCAATCGAAAACATATAATTAACTATACGAAAAGAAAAAAATCAATGAAACTGCAGATTAAATCATTCATTGCTATCGCAATTTTATCGGGAGTAATCGCAACAGGATGTTCTGGTAATAAAAAGAACAGTGCCAATGTCGCAGAAAGCACAACTTTGAAAACAATGGCGGATGCAGACATTCGGGGACAATGGTACATAGAAAACATAGTCTTCAATGATTCGGATTATGTCCGCCCGGACGAAACTATGCACAGTCTTCGCCAATATATCATTTTTGAAGACAGCACATATTTCATCCAGACAAACTGCAACACAATCTCGGGGCCTTACACCATTACAGGTGATTCAATCACTTTTGGCGACGGAGCAATGACCGAGATGGCTTGCGACGACATGGCGGTCGAAGACGCCTTGCGCAGGATTCTACCGGATATATCCACAATAGATCTTCAAAACGATTCGGTAGTCAGACTGAATGGGGCCACACCTGCAGAATGTATCCTGCTTCGTAAAGCGACCGAAATAAAATGATGACCCCAATATAAAATATTTGTGATATTATGCCATACATATCAGTTGAGAGCGGAGCATTGACCTCCGAGCAAAAGAAAGAACTTATCGAACGACTGACAGCAACAGCCGCCGAGATAACCCATATCCCGGAACAGTTCTTCACCGTCACCATCAAGGAATTGCCAGATGAGAACTTCGGCATAGGCGGCAAGTCGATAGACGAAATCAAACGCAACTATATTGGAAAGGAACATTAGAAATGGCATTTGACTATAAAAAAGAGTATAAAGCTTTATATATGCCTGAATCCACACCGGCAGTCGTTGATGTGCCTGTCATGAAATTCATCGCTGTAAATGGTGCAGGCAACCCCAATGACCCTGACGGCGAATATCAGAAGGCTCTTGGCATGCTATATCCGGTGGCTTATGCCATAAAGATGAGTTATAAGACCGATTACCATATTGACGGGTTCTTTGAATATGTTGTGCCGCCGCTTGAAGGCTTGTGGTGGACAGACAATGCCATAGGTGATTTTACCCACAAATCCGCCTTCAAATGGACAGCAATGATACGTGTCCCTGATTTTGTTGACAACAATGATGTTGAATGGGCGAAAGCAGAGGTGCTGAAAAAGAAAAGACTTGACTGTTCCGCCCTTTTCCTCATGACTTTTGAGGAAGGTCTATGCGTACAGAGTATGCACATCGGGGCGTATGATACCGAGCCTGCAACACTTGCCGTGATTGACCGATTTATAAAAACAGGTGGTTATATCAAGGATATTAATTCCTCCCGTCGTCATCACGAGATATATCTTTCCGATCCGAGGAAAACCAGTCCCGATAAGATGAAGACGGTTCTAAGAATCCCCATTGCAAAGCACGAATGAATCTACAGCTACGACCATACAAATCAGCTGATGCCAATATAATCACTACTTGGCTTAAAAGCGAATATCTTATGCGCCAATGGTGCGCTGACCGATATGAGCGTTATCCCGTCACTCCAGATGATATGAACTCTTATCATCAGCAATACATTGACGGACATAACTCTATTGCTCTGACTATGGTTGACGGTGAAGAGATTGTCGGGTATATTACTCTACGCACTCCGGCAGATGATTTATCCGAACAACGTCTTGGTTTTGTTATTGTTGATGACTCAAAGCGTGGCAAAGGATTGGGAAAAACTCTTGTCAGCATGGCGGTTGATTATGCATTCTGCAAACTCGAAGCCACAAAAGTGTCATTGGGCGTGTTTGAAAACAATCCGGCTGCAATACGTTGTTATGAATCGGTTGGATTCCATCGTGTTGGCAGACAAGAAACTGAGAGTTACAGATGTCTTGGTGAAACATGGAATTGTATTGAAATGGAATACCAGAATAATATTACAATACGCACAATTGAATCAGACGAAGCAATGCTCTTGACAGAATTCCTTTATGAAGCCATATATCAGCCGGCAGGAAGTCAGAAAGTGCCTCGTACAGTATTGCAACAACCCATGATATGGGCGTATGTAAAAGATTTCGGCAAATTGCCGGATGACATATGTCTGGTGGCTGTCGTTGACGGTCTGATTGTCGGGGCGGCATGGTCGAGGCTCGGCTGTTCATACGGCAAGATTGATGACACAACGCCTGAATTTGCAATCTCCGTATATCCCGAATACCGAGGAAAAGGCATTGGCACAAGGCTTCTTTCTTCCTTATTGGATGCTATTCATAAAATAGGATATGGAACAGTCTCATTGTCAGTCGATAAATCCAATTATGCTGTGGGAATGTATCTTAAAGCCGGTTTTGAAATATTGGAAGAAAGAGAACATGATTATATAATGGTTAAACGCTGGAATAATGAGTGAAATTCGACATATTTCATACGACAGTACCTACCTAAACAAGCAGATGGCACTCGCGGTCTATCTTCCTGATGAATATAAATATGGCAGTAAATTCCCTGTATTGTATTTTCTGCATGGAAGAAGTGGTGATGAGTCTTTTATTGAGCAGTTAGGTTTGGCACAATTGACAGATTCACTGATTGCCGCATCCAAAATAGAACCGATGATAATCGTTTGTCCACGAATGGATAATAGCCGTGGTCTGAACTCAGCCAAGATTGCACGTCAGGAAAAGATAGGTAATAATGTGATAGATGTCGGTAGATATGAGGATTATTTTATCCAAGAAATTATTCCATATATTGATGGGAATTTCAATACAATAGCCTCTCGAAAGGGAAGATATGTAGGAGGGTGTTCTGCCGGAGGATTTGCAGCAATCCATTACGGCTTAAAATACCCCGAACTATTTTCCAGGATAGGTGGACATATGCCTGCTATAGAAACTGAACTTGCCCTATCGGATATTCCCTATTATGGGAACGAACACAGTTTTCATAAAAACAATCCTCTGGAGTTCGAGCGATTTGAAAAGCTACATCAAAAGCAAGAGTGGTTTCTTGATGCAGGGGATGAAGATGAGGGTGGTTTCAACAATGCGGTGGAATCATTGTCCAAGAAATTAATATCACATGGAATCTGCGTCGAGCATCATATATCGCCCGGACATCATAATCTTCAATATGTCAAAAGCAATATTTGGAAATACTTAATCTTTTACGGAAACAGGATATGAACGAGTTCAAACAATTAGGTTCACATACGGATTTTACCGCTAATAATTGTATACTGCTATGGAAAGTCGCAAAGTAATCATAACTTGGATTGCCGTTACAGTAGCAGTGATGTTCGCATTGCCGTTTGCTGTGGCAGGATTCGCGTCGGAATGTTCGGGAATGGCTTTGTGTATGATATTGTTTCATGACTTCATAAGGTAATTGGAAATGGAAAGAATGGGTCAGTCCGAAAACCATGTGGGTGATTAATCGTAAACGATGAGTTATAATACTGGTACCCAATCAAGCGGTTGTCTGACATACTTAATTTATAATGCCTTAAAAGAATCTGTATTCTTACATTGCAATATTGGAATTTTTTCAAAATATTATGTCCACAGGGTTTTCGGACTGATCCGAAAGAATCACTGATCAATGCATAGTCGCTCGGCAGTTTTCTTAAATAATACAAAAACACCCGATTTTACATTCTTGGGTGTAAAATCGGGTGTTCATTTTACAATTTGCTGATTTTCAGCGTTTATTGCGGAGAGAGAGGGTTATGAACCTACTCTCCAATATCCTTGAAATTCAATTTCTTATCAGTATGTCAAAGCCTTAGGGGGTACAACTTAGGTTACAAGAATAACGCTTTTCTGTCACCTTTTGGCTGTTCGTTGTCTGCCTAAAACTACGGTTCAAAGATACGGCTTTCTTTTGACATATGCAAATCATTGAAAATAAATCTTATGCGGTTAGTGCAAGGTGCAAGCTATATATATAGATATATACTTGCACCTTGCACTAAAAACTACCTTGTAATAAACAAGATACTACTAAAATAAGTATCTTTGTAAAATGATTCAAGAGGAGTTCAAATTTTACAAGCCATGTAAGTTGCTGCAACCTTATATAAGATATTATTGGGTATTCAAGAGCAATCGACCGCTGGATGCCTTTACTTATCCTATCGGTTGCTCTCAAATCATTTTCCATAAGCAAGCACCGTTATATATCCCTGAACTGAATGTTACACAAGACAAACTGACTGTCAGCGGACAAGTTAATTTCTCGTCACACCTATATGCAGACGGAAATATAGAAATGATAGTGGTTGTATTCCACCCTCACGCTATGAGTATGTTTCTGAACATACCGACTTCACTCTTTTATAATCGAGAAGTGTCCGGTTACAGCCTTGAAAACAAAAGTTTGAATGAACTGGCTACACGAATATTCGACTGTGAGAATAATTCTATTTGCATAAGCTATATAGAAAAATGGCTGGTGTCACAAATTGCCGATAATTTAGCTAATACCACATACAAAGTTAAAAGGATAGATGCCGCCATACAGCGAATATATATCACTCCGCAAATCTCTGTAAACGAATTATCTTCTATTGCCTGCCTAAGTAAAAAACAATTTGAGCGGTTGTTTCATTCATTTGTAGGCATCAATCCCAAAGAATATACCCGTATCGTCCGCTTCCAAAAGGCTTTGGCGCAGATGCAGCATCAAGCGGGTAAAGAAATTAATCAGGCACAAATAGCATACGCCAGCGGCTATGCCGACCAGTCGCACTTTATCCGGGAGTTCAAGAAGTTCTGCGGATATACGCCCATGTCTTTGCTGAAAGTATCAAATCCATATTCCGATTTGTTCACCAATCCCGTATAAATGTCCCGTTTGTTCTATCCGGCTTCAAGTGCTTCTCCTACCTTTGCCGCCTGATTCATTAAATGAAAATAGCATTAAGTATGAAAGAAGTAAATCCCCAAGAAACCGGTCGGGCATACGCCTTTGAAATGTGGATGAACGCACCTATGCCGATGGTGACGTTCTTTAAGACCCTCAATGTGTCACGCCTTGTGAAAATCAGCCGGAAATCGGGCATGAAGTTTAATATGTTGATGTGCTGGTGCATCGGCAAAGCCGCAAGAAGCGTGAAAGAATTTTATATGCTGCCCGTTGGCGGTAAACTGATGCAGTACGATACCATTGCAGTAAACACCATTGTCGCCAACAGAAAGGGCGAGGTAAGTTCGTGTGATATTCCTTTCTGTGATGATTTATCTTTGTTTAACCAACATTATCTGCAACTTACCAAACAAGTGGCTGAAAGTTGCGTCAATAACGACTTGACGGAAAGCATGGTTATCGGAACTTCCGCATTGGCACAATATGAAATAGACGGTGCTGTCGGGATGTATAGCGGCATTTTTAATAATCCGTTTCTTATTTGGGGCAAATACAAACGCCGCTTGCTGAAAACGACGCTCACCGTTTCTTTCCAGTTCCACCACACGCAAATGGACGGGGCGCACGCTTCCCGCTTTTTGGACGGGATTCAGAGAGCAATTGACAATTTGCAGTATAAGTAAGTTTGCTATAAATGATATACACAGGTTACGATTTTGCAGCTTATTTCAAAAATGACTATTTAGGGTAACTGATTTCGTAACAGATTGAGTAACTTTGCTCTCAATAATAGAAACAGCAATGGAAACAGACATAGAAACCAAATATTGCCAAACCTGCGGAATACCCTTAGATATTGACTACAATAATCTTGGGGTAAATACGAGTGCGGAATATTGCGACTATTGTTTGAAGCATGGTGTCAAGGGTTACGATTTTTCGATGGACTATCTGATTTACCTTTGGGGGCTTTTCCCCGAAGAGTATTATAAAGAAGTAGGTATATCCTATACTTCGCAGGAAATCAGAGAGGTAATGTCAAAACGGCTTCCCGAAATAAAACGGTGGAAACAAAAAATCAATACAGCCCACGTGTTATATGAGCTGATTGTAAGGGTACAAAAATACATTAACCGCCATTTGTTCGAGGAACTTAGTTTAGATGCCCTATCGCAAACGGCAGGTATTTCCAAATACCATTTCCGGCGTGTTTTCAAGGCTGTATGTGGTGAAAATGTCGGGCTTTACATTCAACGGTTAAGATTGGAATATATCGCTTTCAAGTTAATTTCAACCGATATAAGTGTTACAGAATTGTTATGCCATATAAACTACCAAAACAAACATACACTTTCAAGGGCATTCAAAAGTTATTTTAAGTGTACGATACCGGAATTTCGTAAACTACATTCCAATGCTAACCCCGCAGGAATGTATCCGGTGCAAATTGTTCCTTGCATTGAGAAAGTTCCGCCTGTTCGTATTGCCTGTTTGAAACTGGAATGGACGGAACATATAAACCATGATTTTACGGTATTATGGAAACAGATTCTACGCCTTTCTGAAAATTGCGGTTTACAGTCAAGTGGCTGTAAATTTATAAGCCTTACATTGGATTGTCCGCTAATTTCTTCAGAAGAACAAACCCGTTTCATGGTGGGTATAACCGTTACGGAATCATTTAACGTTCCCAATGGCTTTTCTGTTCATGAAATAGAAGCCGGAGAATATGCAGTGTTTCAATTCAAGGGGTTATATCACGAGTTGAACAGAGTATATCGTTACATATACCTTGATTGGTTGCCGACAAGTGGATATGCGCTACGGGAGCCTTACACATTTGAAACCTATCTCAATACTCCCGAAAAGACCCCTGTTTCGGAGTTGAGAACGGATATTTATATTCCTATTGTGCGAAAGAACAAATGAATGACTTAAATAAGGAAATTGAACAACAGCTAAGAAATGAAAATGCCGATTTTGTTCACTTCGTGGATATTTCCATGCTGGATATACGACAAAACCGGGGTTTTCCCTATGCCCTACTGATAGGAATTGCCATAAATCCACATTTTATCAAAACTGTACATGATAGTCCCGATTATGTGCATACCCTCAGCGATGAATATGCACAGGCAGAAAAACGGGTGGGAATGATTGCAGACAAACTGGCTGGGCGGCTTATCAGCAAAGGTTACAAAGCATTATCACAGTCCGACAATGCCTTGATAACCGAGAATACATTTGACTTCACAACAAAAACGTCCGTTTTACCACATAAGACCATTGCCGTACTTAGTGGTACTGGTTATATTGGCAAAAACAACCTGTTCATCACGGCTGAATATGGAGCGGCACAATGTCTTGGCTCTGTCCTAACAAATGCCCCTTTATCAATAATGGAACACGAAATCAAGTCGTCGCAATGCGGTAATTGTAATATATGCAGGGATGTATGCCCTCAAAAAGCGTTAAACGGCGTTGTATGGGACATGAATGTTTCAAGGGATGAGATAGTAAATGTTTATGACTGTGTTACGTGCTTGAAATGTTTGGTTTATTGCCCGAAAACAAAGGCATACATGAAACGACATATCACTATGAAGTAAGATGAAGGGGTATATAGGTAATATATTGCAGGAAATAGACATAGAGATTGACGAAATCGACCTCTACGGCTATGATATTATCGAAACCTCTCTTTCAATGGTACATAAGCTGCAAACGGTTCTTGATGATTTGAGAACTAAAATACAAACCTATATATTTCCAACCAAAGAGGACGAAATCTTATTTTTCAAGACACAGAAACCGGAAATACTCGGTCGGTTGCTATTCTTCTATAAGATATACAAGATTGAAACACAATGCCCTAATGGTAGCGATGAAGTGATTAGGAATTATATCAATCGGGAACTGGATAATCTGACCTATTTCTTCAATCGCAATTTGGACTTTTATCAATACTACCGTTCACACTCCACTGTGTACGATGAATACTACTTTGTACGTGGAAAAGCTGATTTGCGGTTATGTACCGATAGCGCTCAGTTTGATAAAGACCCTAATTTCTCAACCGGATATGACTATAAAGTGGCAAAGATTATCGCCAATGAAATGCTGCGCATTTATTTGAATAAGCGATTGGTGAAACTGGTAACGAATAATCAGATAGAAGATAACCTACAAAGATGCTTCAAATATCCGTTCCGCTTCACAGGCAAAAAGTCATATCTTATCGAACTGGGATATTCTCTTGTATCTTCGGGCGACATAAACAATGGCAACGTGGAGATAAAAGAAATGATGAATTTCCTTAGTACAATATTCCACATGGATTTAGGGGATTATTACGCTTCATATATAGCCATGAAAGAGAGAAAAGACCGGACGGCATATCTTCATCATCTGATAGATAATCTTGTTAAGCGGATGAATGAGGATGATATGAAATAATATCCAGTATTCCAGTATGTAGAAGTACCATGTTCACCCAAACATGGTACTTTCTTTTTATGGTAAAATCTACTTTGAAAAATGACATTTCGGGGAGCTTTTACACCATTATTCCCCTAAAATAGCCTGAAAAAAAGTAATACCATGATAGATATAACCATGACTTTTAGGTTATTTCCTCTCTCGAACTTTGCGGCAAATCAATAAGTTAGCAATATGGAGATTATAACATTTGAGTCAAAAGCCTATAAGGAGCTTGACAACAAGATTACCGCCATAGCAGACTACATTTTCAATCACTTGGACGAAAACAAGACTGATGAAGATGAAATTTGGGTGGATAGTTACGAAGTCTGCACGTTCCTGAAAATCAGTGACCGTACTTTACAACGCCTAAGGGCGGCAGGAATGATTTCTTACTCCGACATCAAAGGGCATTACTTTTACAAGATTAAGGAAGTAAAGCGAATGTTGGAAGAACGCTTGATTAAGCGTGACAAGGAGTGTATAAATGAACTGATAACCAATCATCAGAAATATGTTAAGGAAAGAAGAAATTCTAAGCAGAACAAATAACGGTCTGCTTGTTTTCAAACATTACTTACCCGGCGACTGGCGTATTGGCAGGCACTTTCTTAATCCTCTTTATCAGGACAAGAAAGCGTCCTGTAATATCTACTTCGACCGCCATAGCGGTATGTACAAGATGAAAGATTTCGGTAACGACAATTATAGCGGCGATTGTTTTTTCTTCGTGGGGCAGTTAAAAGGGCTGGATTGTAACCGGGCGGCTGACTTCGTGGAGATACTGGAAATCATCGATCGGGATTTGGGCTTGGGGCTGACTTCCGGCACTCCGGTTTCCATTCCCCCGGCAACCGTCCGCCGGGCAGTGCCGGACAAACCCGAAGAAACAACCGAAAAGCCAGTCAAGCCCTACCAGTTCCGGGAACAGAAGTTCCCGCTTGCCGAACTGGTGTACTGGCAACAGTACGGCATCACGCCCGAACTGCTGGAACGTTACAAGGTCTGCTCGCTCCGGGAATACAACAGCGAAACGGCAGAGGGCAAGCCGTACACCTACACTTCATCGGTGGCAGAACCCATGTACGGCTACAAGGGCAAACAGCACATCAAGCTGTACCGCCCGTTCTCCACGCCCCGTTTCCTCTACGGCGGCAGTTTCGGCGAGAACTACTGTTTCGGACTGGAGCAACTGCCCGCCAAAGGCGATACGTTATTCATCACGGGCGGCGAGAAAGACGTGCTTTCGCTGGCGGCGCACGGTTTTCACGCTATCTGCTTCAACAGCGAAACAGTGACGATACCGCCCACGTTGGTTTATCGGCTGACATTCCGATTCAAGCACATAGTCCTGCTTTTTGACATGGACAAGACGGGCAGGGAAAGTTCATGCAAGCAGGAAAAACTGTTGGAAGAATTTAGCGTGAAACGGCTGCTGCTACCGCTTCCGGGAACGAAAGAAGAAAAGGACATATCCGACTATTTCAAGGCAGGAAATACCCGTGAAGATTTCCTGAAACTGTTTATCGAATTTTTAGACAACCTGTATAGCGACACATTGATTATGCTAAAATCATGCGAGATAGATTTCAACAACCCGCCCGCCAAAGCGCAAGAGATTATTTCGGCGGGTGACGTTCCATTAGGGACGCAAGGCAACCTGTTCGGCATCACCGGGGGCGAGGGAACGGGCAAGAGCAATTATGTAGCCGCAATCGTGGCGGGCTGCATCTGCCCGGCTGGTGCGGAAGTAGATACGCTGGGCATACAGATAACCGCCAACGGCAGGCACAAGGCGGTCTTGCTCTACGACACCGAACAGTCGGAAGTGCAACTGTTCAAGAATGTAAGCAATCTGCTGGCACGTGCCAAACAGCCGGACAAACCCGATGAACTGAAAGCGTTCTGTCTTACAGGTATGTCACGCAAAGAACGCCTGAACGCCATTGTGCAGAGCATGGATAAGTTCTATTACCAGTACGGCGGCATCCAGTTGGTCGTCATTGACGGCATTGCAGACCTTGTTAAGAGTGCCAACGATGAAGCGGAAAGCATGGCGGTGATAGATGAACTTTATCGGTTGGCGGGCATTTACAACACCTGTATTCTTTGTGTGCTGCACTTCGTTCCGAACGGCTTGAAGCTGCGGGGACATTTGGGTAGCGAGTTGCAGCGCAAGGCGGCTACAATCCTTTCGATAGAGAAAGACGAAGAACCTGCCCAGTCAGTGGTGAAAGCACTGAAAGTAAGGGACGGAAGCCCGCTAGACGTGCCGCTGATGCTCTTTGCATGGGACAAGGAAGCCGGGATGCACGTGTACAAGGGCGAGAAGCCCCGTGAGGAAAAGGAGAAGCGCAAGGAAAGGGAACTGGTAGGCGTTGCCCGTGACATTTTCGGGCGACAGACACATATCACTTATATAGACCTTTGCGAACAATTACAGCAGGTCTTGGATGTTAAAGAACGCACTGCAAAGAGTTATATCCGCTTTATGCGTGAACGGGAGATTATCATTAAAGACCCGGTGAACCAAAGCTATTTTATGATAGGTCTTATTTAATCCGGTAGCCTTATGTATATAGATAAAGAAAATTTCGTGGTTTGGATGGAGCGTATTATGGATAGGCTCGATATGCAGGACAAAAAGATAGACCGTCTTTTAAGCGGTCACAATTACCTGAACGGTGAAAAACTCCTTGATAATCAGGATTTGTGCTTTATGCTGAAAGTGAGTACCAAAACCTTGCAACGTTACCGGAAGAAAGGAATACTGCCTTACTTGACGTTAGACGGAAAATATTTCTACCGTGCAAGTGACATACACAAGTTAATCCGTGAACGCATGGATTGATTGATAATCAATATCATATATTTTCATCTTGAATCCTGTCTTGTTATGATAATAAGGCAGGATTTCTATTATTTGCAAGGTTATTCCGGTGATTTTCGCTACTTTTGCAAAAGTAACATAAGAGAATAACGGCGGTTGAACAGTTTTGGCTGTAATATCGTCATTATAATAACATATTCGTTCGCCGAATATCTCAAAGTAGAAAACTGGCACTTTTCAAAATGAAACGAGATTTCAGCGCAATGTCTATGCTATGCTTTGTCATAGCGTGGGCTTGCCTGTCCCGTTTCAAAGGTATTGCCAGTACCTCTACTTTGGAGCAGTGTAAGTTCACGCTTCTTTTTTTGAGGTAGCAGCGGACAGTTTGAAAAAAGATTATCAACTGTTTAATACCTGATAGGATGAAACAAATTAAAGCGCATATCGCCGTATCTCTTGACGGACATACAGCCACCTTAGACAAGGAACTGGATTGGTTACCCGATGAAGTAAAAACTATCGTTGGCAAATACTATTTGGATGCTGATTGCCTGCTTATGGGGGCGAACACCTACAACTACATCTTTGAACACTGGGGCGGGTGGCCGCACAAAAGCAAACGGTCTTTTGTGGTGTCACACTACGACACCAACGTAACGCCGGACTGCGGCGTGGAGTTCCTGACCGAAGAACCGCTGCAAAGGATTTATGAACTGAAACAGGAAACAGACATGCTGGTGGTGGGCGGCGGCAAGCTGCTTACTTCATTGATTAAAGCCGGGTTGCTGGATAGCCTGACAATCTACACCGTCCCGGTCATGGCGGGCAAAGGCATCGGCTTTATCGGGGAAACATTCGGCTCACATTGGAAACTCTCGGAAAGCAGGGTGCTGGATAACGGGGTGGTCTGTTCGACCTACCTGTTTGGCGGCAGCGAATAAAAAATGCGCCCGGTTCCCGCCGGGCGCAACCACTAAAATTTCAATTATTCTAAGTTGTAAAACCTATCACAATGAAATTTCAGTGGCAAAGATAGGCTATTTCTTCGGTTTCGCTTTCTTTTCGGGGAATGAAAAACCGACATTGAATTGCTCGTCCAGCACAAGCGAAGCATCGAAAGCCTTGCCGTTCTTGCCCTTGAAGCCCTTGATTAGCCCGGTCTTGCGTTTCGTCACCAGCTCGATAATCTGCTTGTCGGAAAGCTGCTTGTCGCACTTGTTGCGGAATATGGTAAGCGTGCAGTCCACGTTGGAACACTTCGCCACTTTCGGGTAGAACAAGATACGTCCGTTATTGCATTTGGGGCAGGGACAAGCTTCGCCATTGGAGATAGACAACTGTACCGATAGCAGTTCCGCCGTGATTTGGGTGGCGTACACCTCGATGCCCTTTCGGAACGTGTCGGCATCCATGCTGCCCGCTTCTATCTTGGAAAGGGCGGTTTCCCACATACCCGTCATTTCGACATCGGCAATCTTCTTGTCCCTGACTATCTTGTAAACGGCAAGCCCCTTGTCGGTGGGTACAAGGTTCTTCTTCTCACGCACGATGTACTGGCGGGCGAACAGCGTTTCAATAATCGCCGCACGGGTGGCGGGTGTGCCTATCCCGGCATCTTTCAGGCTGGCTTTCAGTTCGGCATCTTCCAGTTCCTTTCCGGCGTTCTCCATTGCCGCAAGCAGGCTGCTTTCCGTGTGCAGCGGTTTCGGCTTGGTCTGCTTTTCGAGCAGATCCACGCCGGAGAGTGGCAAATATTCTCCCTCTTGAAGCGGCGGCAGGCTGGCGGCTTCTTCATCACCTCCCGTTTCCTGCTCGCCGAACACGGTACGCCACCCGGTAACTTTCATCACAGACCCTTTTACCGTGAAGTCAGTATCTCCAGCCGACAATATGGCGGTGGTAATGTCTTTCACGCACTTGCCCGAAAAGGCTTCCAGCATACGCCCGGCTACCAGCTCGTAAACCGCCCGCTCGTCTTTGGAGAGTTCACCGGGCAGGTTCTCGGTAACGATTAAGGCGTGGTGGTCGGTCACTTTGCCGTCATTCACGCTACGGCGGTTCAGGGGTGTGCCGTCCAGCCCGGCGGCATACCCGGCAAAGCGGGAGTATTGCCCTAACAGGGCGATACGCTCCGGCATTTCATCGAAAACGTCCTCCGATATATAGCGGCTTCCGGTTCTCGGATAGGACATCACTTTCTTTTCATACAGGCTTTGCGCTATGGAAAGCGTCTTGTCAGCCGAGAAATTCAGCTTTGTATTGGCTTCCTTTTGCAGCGTGGTAAGGTCGTATAGAAGCGGCGGTTCTTGGCTGGCTTCTTTCCTCTCAACGGATTTCACGGCAAGTTGTCCGGCATCCTTTACCCGTTGCAGGGCGGCTATAGCTTCGGGCTGCTGTTCCCACTTGGCGGTCGATTGGGCGGTGAAACTTATCCCCCCGCTGGCGGTCGCCGCTTTGAGTTGCCAAAACTTGGCGGGTACGAAATTCTTGTTCTCCAAATAGCGGCTGCATATCATCATGAGCGTGGGTGTCTGTACCCTGCCCAGCGAGAACACCCCCTGCCCGGCGGCTACGCTCAACGCTTGGGTGGCGTTTATCCCTATCAGCCAGTCTGCTTCGCTGCGGGACTTGGCAGAGAGGTAGAGGTTATCGTAACATTCTCCCGGCTGCAAGTTATCCAGCCCCTCACGGATTGCCTTGTCGGTAAGGCTGCTTATCCACAGGCGCACAAATGGTTTTCGGCAGTTCAGGTAATGGAAGATGTAGCGGAAGATTAGCTCACCCTCACGCCCGGCATCGGTGGCGACAATAATCCGGTCGCACTGGTCGAACACTTCCTTTATCACTTTCAACTGTTTCAGCACGCCGGGGTCTGCCTTATAACCTTTCTCCACTTTCACCTGACGGGGGATTAATTGGAAATCGGGCAGCAGTATGGGCAGGCTCTCCCTGCGGAAGTTCGCCACGCCGTAGGCTTCCGGCATGGCAAGCTGGATTAAGTGGCCGAACGCCCATGTCACTATATACCCGTTGCCGGAAAGATAACCGTCATTACGCTGGGTCGCACCGATGATGCGGGCGATGTCCTTTGCCACGCTGGGCTTCTCTGCTATCAATGCAATCATGTTGTTTCTTTTTTATGGTTTGTTACTGGTTTGATTTTCTGTAAAATTTTACGGTCATAATAAATATGGTAGCCGCCCATGTAATACTGGCGGTTGTGCCTGTCTATTTCTTTCCAGTCGGTTTTTGAAGAAAGGACTATGAAGAAAATCATGATGACAAGCGGAATAACTATAATATAGATTAGCTGCATACCTTTATAATTTCATTCCTTTGGACTTCTTTGGCTTATCCGCTTTCAGGCTCTTGTCCTGCGCCTTATCCTGTTTCTCTTTCTGCTTGGCGGTGGGCTTGTCCTGACCCTGTTTCAGCGGCTCTTTGCCCTGTTTGGTGGCTTCGTTGGTCTTGCCCTCCGAATTGACTGCTACTTGTGTCCGGCTCTCGGCGGCGGGGGTAACGTCTTTCGGCTGCACCTTGTCGGGGGATTTGCCCTGTGCGCCGGGCTGCACATGACCGTTGAACTCAACGCCCTTGCCGTCCTTTATCCCGGCTACCTGCTGCTCTGCGGGCTGCTGTCCCTGCTGCAAGAACTGGACGGCGGCACGGGGCAGGAACTCCAAGCCACGCTCCACCGCACTGACTTGCAAATAGGCACTGCGCTTCGTGCCGTCCCTGAATTGCAGGTTTTCCATTTTCACCGCTTGTCCGGCTTCAAAGGCGGCTTTCTGCTCCGGGCTGACTTTCACGCCGCAAATGGTGTCGGGGCATTTCCATTTGTCAGCCCGCATATATTCCAGTTCGTGCGTGTACCTATCCCGGCTGACGAACACGGGGATTTGCTCGCCGCTTTTCGGGTCTTTGATTCGGGCGATGCCGCCCAAGTTGCCAGTGCCTTGCAAGTTGCCCTGTTCCTGTTTGGTGAACCCGTGTTCATGGAACGGGCGTTGCAACAGTTTCTCGTCCTGCCGCACGCCGTGCAGCTTGGGTACTACCGTGCCGTCCTTAGCCTGATAGAAAGAGAGCTTGACATCGGTAGGTTTGAGGTAGAAGCCGCCCACCGTCCCCGAAACGGTGTAGGTATTGCGGGACTTGTAGCCACGCATCACCCGGTCGAAGTCCTTTGTGTTTTTTAGGGTGTCGGCGGTGATGCCGACTTTTTTCAGGTTCTCCCAGTCGATTTTTGCAGGGTCGAAGCGGTAGCCCTGCTTGAACTCGTGGAAGTCGGGCTTCGGAACTTGTAACATTTCAACCCGCTTGTCACCCTCCGGTGTAGGGTTGTGGTGGTTGTCCTCGATTGCCTTTGCGTTCTGCTCCACTCCGGAAGCCTTGACGCTGAACAATTCCAGCCCGGAAGTGTCCTGAAACTTGCGGAAGAAATTGGAAATGAAGTTGCTGAACACATCGCTGTTCTTGTCCACCTGCATGAACTCGCCGCCATGTGTCGGCGGCACGGTCTGCAAATTGCCCTCCTTGTCAATACCCTTAACGGCACTCACCTTGCCCTGCTGTTTATCCAAGACCAGCAGCACGTCTTTTTCCTGCCCCTCTGCGGGCGGGGTCATTCTGTTTGCCATAAATGATTGAAATTTTAGCGGTTACGGGAATAGTCCCGCCCAAAGGTAGCGACTAAATATGCTATATTTGGACGGGCGACAACGGCTGTCCGAATTTGTCCTGCGATGTCCCGATTTGTCCAGTCGGGATTAAAAAGAGGTGATAAAACAGGAACAATCCATTACTTAATCCAAAGAAAAACATAACTTTGTAACCAGTTATTATACATACAGAATATGACAGAGAAAAACAGTTCTATATTATCTCCCGAATATCTCAACTTCAAAAATGAGATAACCGCCCGTATCAGGTCTGCCCAGTATGAAGCATTAAAGGCAGTAAACAAAGAAATGATAGCCTTATATTGGGAAGTCGGCAAACGGATTACCGAGCAACAGACGGCATTAGGTTGGGGAAAATCCGTTGTGGAAAACCTTTCACGGGACATACAGAAAGAATTTCCGGGAATAAAAGGTTTTAGCGCACGGAATATATGGGACATGACACGTTTTTATACTGAATATCAGTCTGATGAAATTCTGCGAACATTGCTCGCAGAAATTAGCTGGTCAAAACATATAGTCATTCTGACGAAGTGCAAGGAAACCCAGCAACGACAATTTTATATATTGGCGACAAAGAAATACGGGTGGACTAATAATGTCCTTCTTAATAAGATAGAAGCCAAAACTTACGAGAACTATCTGCTTGGACAAAGTAATTTTGATATGACCCTGCCTGATAACATTAAGAACCAAGCCATACTTGCATTAAAAGATGAATATACATTTGACCTTGTGGGGCTTGCAGAGGAACATTCGGAATATGAACTGGAACAAGCTATTATTAAGAATATCCGTGCATTCCTTATGGAATTCGGTACGGATTTTTCATTCATCGGCAACCAATATCGGCTGGAAGTGGACGGAAGAGAATACTTCATAGATTTACTTCTGTACAACAGGCGTTTACAAGCTATGATTGCCATAGAACTGAAAATCGGAGAATTCCAACCGGAATATAAAGGTAAAATGGAGTTCTATCTGAACATACTGAATGATACGGTGAAATTACCACATGAAAATCCGGCTATCGGTATTATTATCTGCAAGTCCAAAAGCCGCATGATAGTGGAGTATGCTTTGAAAAGTTCCAATATGCCTATCGGGGTGGCAACATATAGCCTTTCTTCCGAATTACCCGAAGCCTATAAAAAACTATTACCGACATCGGAAGAAATAGCCAAAAAGATAGAAATATTAATCGAAAAATAAGAAAACTGCCACAACAGTGAAGTGCACCCCAAAAGTTAGACACAAAACTTTTGGAGTGCATTTTTTATGAAG
>NZ_SRYM01000003.1 GCF_004793765.1 Parabacteroides distasonis
TGGGCCAAATTTATTTAATGTTTAACTAGTCCCTATTTTTTATGGGACACTAATGGGTCATCATATTCAACAAATCAACCGAGTCGTCATACACATCCGGTTTCAGATGCTCTTTCTGACTATCCAGATTTTCCCGGAGATCCTTGGCCAACCCCGATGTCAGATTCGCGAAGTTATTGATATAATTCAGAGGGTTCAAGATACGGTCCACCAAACCTTGAGTCAATTGTCCTACGGTAGCCATCCGTTCCTTACGGACCAGCTCGTCCTGCGCCTCACCCAAGGCTTTCAATGCGGCCGCCAATTTCTCGGATTCCTCTTGGATCGCGTCTTTCTCCGAACGGATCTCCTGCGTACGCTCCTCTACCTCTTTTACCAAATACTCTTTTTGTTTGAGTTTCCGCTTGAAAACCAACTTAGAGATCTGGCAAAACAGAATCAAGAAAAGCAATCCGATCCATTCTTGATGACCGAACTTCACAGATACACAAATACCGACCAAGCTACCCAGCGTAACCCGCTCGCAAAGTTTAATCCGCCTTTTTAACCGATCGATCTCGGTATGTAAATCCTGTATCATGATGAACCTCCTTTCCTAACTATAAATAGGCAACGTAATCGTAACTTCCGTATATTTATCTTTCTCCGACTCGATAGCGATCGTACCCTTATGGTTCAAAACGACCTCCCGACTCAAGTAAAGACCTGTTCCTGCCGCTTCCGCGGTCGGTTTGGTGGTAAAGAACGGAGAAAAGACTTTCGTCTTTATCGTTTCTTCTATACCGACGCCATTATCACGGATAACCACTTGCAACTTATCCGCTTGAATACGCAATACCAACGAGACAGAAGGTTGATATCCCGGTTCCCCGAGCTTTTTCAAGACCGCATATATACTATTATCCAATATCTGCGACAAGGCTTTTCCCATCTGATCGATATTCACCTCGATTGTCAACGGTACGGAAAGCCCGGAGAATGATAGATCTACTTGATTCTTCTCGATCTCCTTCGCGTAATTCTTTCGCAAGATATCCAGATTGACCTTACATAAATCATTAATATCCACGCAGGTTCGATTCGCCGAATGATCTTTCAGCAATTCTTCCATCGCTTTTACGATTCGCACCGTGTTATCACCATGCTTGGCGATCTTATCCAGATTGCCGGTCAAAAGAACCAGCAGTTCTTGCGTATCATTATAATTATCGTGTTTACCGGTCTCTTCGTCCTCATCGATATTCTGCTTGATATCTTTCGCTAATGCAGCAGACAAATGAGCGAAGTTATTGATATAATTCAAGGGATTCAAGATACGATCCACCAGACCTTTCGTTAATTGGCCGATCGATGCCAGACGTTCCTTACGAACCAACTCGTCTTGAGCGTCCGCCAAGGCAGAAAGGGCACGGGATAGTTTCTCCGACTCCGCTTGCATCGCATCCCGCTGGAAACGCAATTCCATCGTCCGCTGCTCCACGAGATTAGAGACGAACTGTCTTTTTCGCAGACGGAATTGCGTATAATACTTTAACAAGAATAGAAGGACTACGGCTCCCACCAAATAATAAACCAGTTCTTCCTTCTTCTGGTAAACCGCCAAGGCGATCCACGCCGTCCCGATCACGGTCAGCGTCTCGATCACCCGCATCCTCCAGCGAAGGCTTTCCAGTTGTTTGATATTTATGTCACCCATCCTTCCTATTTCAAGTGTTAGAAATTGATATTTACGCCAATCATCGCACTAAAGCTTTGCAAAGGATATCCGTAATATACCTCATACTTCTGGCAAAGGATATTATTCAATTTTGCGTAAACACCAAAGGTATCGTTGAAGGTATAGGTACCTGTTAGGTTTAGCTCGTTGATGTTGTTCATCTTATACTCGCCCGCTCCACCTAATTGGGTATAACGTCCAGTAGCCAAATAATAGTCCAGCAATACGGAGACATTCTTTACCGGACGAACCGTCAAGCCTGCCGTCACTTCCATCTCAGGTTTGCCCCAAGCATGGGCTAGTTCCCCGTTAGCTTCCCCACCAATCCATGTATCACCAAAATTCGCTTTCCAATTATTATATACTCCCTTTAAAGACACATCGAACAATTGTTGATAACTATACTTCAAGTTAGCGCCAATAAAAAGCTGTTTCGTATCAATATCAGACATAGCCTCGCTGAAATTCCCGAAGTGATCTCTATCATAAATTCTCGACGGCAAGAAAAGCACATCGCTACTCGTTATCTTATAACCGGCGAACACATCGAACCAAAAACCAGGAGCCACGCCACTCTTTATACCTAAAGTAGCATCCAACCAATTACGGGAGGGGGCGATCTCTTCTGTAGGATTTACATAACGATTCACCAAAGAGGTCTCATACATACTATTGGAATATAACTTACCACCAGCGTTTAAGTAAAGCAAGGTCTTATCTGCCACCTCTATGTCTGCCGCAATATTGGGTGAAGCCATGAACTTACTATTATCACCGGTCACCAACATCACATTAGCACCCAATTTCAAGTTCCAGCTATCCCCCTCCACCTTATAATATGGGGAAAGGATTACTTCCGCATGATTCTCGAACTCATAAGTATAATAGGTACCTGATGTAGTTTCTTTTTTTCCGGGTAAACTATAGTTGAAATACTCTACCTGTCCACCCAAGCCAATCCGCATATTCCCGTTAAAACCGGCATTCAAATCGAATTTAGCGTCAAAAGTATGTTCCGTAGGACCATCCGCTGGTTTGCCCAACCCGTATTTATGCGAGAAATTTATATAGCCCAAATCCAGTAAGTACCCGAACGGTGCGTCTTCCTTCGACTCAAATCCGATATTAGCAGCTATCGTCTGGTTTACTTGATTTGTTTCTCGATCCGCTCTATTTAATAAATCCGAGTTTGTAGCACTTGATGTTACATCAATAGGCAGCCCATAATAATTAAACGCCGAATACCCGTACTTCGCACCGATACTAAATATCGTCTTATCAAAAACATGCTTGAAATTGATGCCTCCCAGATTATCGTTGATCTTCGCCTTTACCTTCTCATCGTCCATCTGGATATATTTCACCTTTCCATTCGTAGAACGATGTGAATACCAAATATTCAACTTATCCTTTTCGGTACTCAAGATATGATATCCCAAATCACCATTTATATTTAGATAGGTACCGATACCAAAGTTAAAATATCCCCGGCGCTTGTTGTAATCCATCTGCGTCATGATATTTCCAGAAGGCAACAAGCTAATCTCCTTCTGAGGATCGGCGGCGATCGTATAATTCGAGTAATCGATCGGGATCTTACGAACCTCCGGCTCTTTCACCACGGGAAGCGTATTTACCTTGCTAGCGTCCTGCACGGAAGGATCATACTCCCGTTCAAGCGTCATCTCTCGGTTCAGGTTCTTTTCTTTCGTAACATCCTCTTGCGCACTCGCAGCAGCAGCCGAACCCAGCAAAGCTACCACACACAACACCTTTACATTATATATAGTCTTCATCGCTTTCTTTTATTTCTTTAGTTTACCCAATCTGTCTTCGATCATCGCGGCGATCTCATCATCGCCCTTGTAGTTGTTTTGCAAACTGGTCAGATATTGACGAGCTTGGAAATCATCACCTTGGCGGATATAAATATCAGCCAACAAGATAAAGCCCCGTGCCAACCAATATTGGTGAGGCGTACCGTTCTCGATGAAGTTCATCAAGACAGTCTCAGCATTCTTATCATCCTTATTATCATAATACAATTGAGCCAATAGATATTTAGCCTCCGCCCCGTGTATCGTACGGGTATCCTTGCTGATCTCCTTCAAGTCGGCCAACGCCTTGTTCTCCTGCTTTAAGCTAATATAAGCCTTCGCACGGACATAACGGGCCTCGGACATAATCTCGGGAGATAGCTTCGGTTCCTTCAGCAAATCGTTGGCAGCAAGCAAAGCCTCTTGCGGCTGGCCTGTCAACTCGGCGCAACGCATCAAACCCAATTTAGCAGCCTCTTTATTCTCAGGATTCTCCGCCACCGTCTGTAGATGTTTGAAACTTTCCATAGCGGAGGCGTAATCCTTATCCAGATACTCGATCTCAGCTTTACGAGCCCAAGACTCTTCCCTGAATTTCGTATCACCGCTCTCCAATACCAACGAGAACAGACGTTTCGCCTCCTCCAGATCTTTCTTGGCAAAAGCGATACTTGCCAAATAGAAATTAGCGTTCGAGCTAAACGCTCCCTGCGGGAAAGTTTGCAAATAATTCGTCAAACTACGACGGGCGCCCTCATTATCGCCTCGCATAAATAACTTCTCGGCCGCCAAATAGGTCAAGGAGTCTTGCTCACTCACCTCGAAACGAACATTTCCACCTAATGTATTTGCATAGGCGGCAAACGAATTGATATCGTTTAACTCGATATATACGGACTTCAAGTCTTGCAAGGCCACTTTCGCCTCCTCGCTACCCGGATAATTGCTAATCACGCTCTTATAAGCCTCGGCCGCTTTCTCCGGTTGATTGTCGTTGAAATAAATCAAACCAAGCTGTACGCCGGCCTTACGAGCCAGACTGCTTTGCGGGAAATCACGCATCAATTGCTCAAAGCTTGCCGCAGCCGCTTGATTATTATCCAATAACACGTAAGAACGTCCTTTCTCGAACAAGGCATCATCTACATATTGTGATTCCGGGAACTCACGGATCAAGCGATCCATCACGCTGATCTTTCCCTTATAATCTTTCTGTAATCCCAGCAAGAAACCCTTCTGATACACCGAATAATCTCCGGCGGACGGTTGCAATTGCGCCGCACGGGTATAATTCTCCTCTGCCATAGCGAACTGACGGTTATGGAATAAACAATCGCCGATACGATTATAAGCGTCCGCATAAGCCGGAGCCTGCTGATTGCTTTCCAGATTCACGTATTGACGGAAGCGATTCAACGCCTCGCCATACTCTTTCAATTTGAAGTAGCTGTAACCTAAATTATAATGTGCCAAGGCATACATATCCGTATTACGTTGGCGGGTATTATTTAAATACGTGCGATAATCGGAAATCGCCTTGTTATACTCACCTTGGCGATAATAAGATTCCCCACGCCAGAAATAAGCGTCGTTACGAGATTCTAGATTATAAGCACCCAATGAAATCGCACGGCTGAAAAAATCAACCGACTTATCCAATTCCATATTCGTGAACGCCTGCGTTCCCAACTGAAATAAGATATCTTGCTTTGCCTCCAATATCTTCGTACTCGGGTGCTTGATCTTATCGATAGAGTTCAGAGCTGCTTGATAATTCTTGGTAGTCAAATAAACCTCTACCAAATAATCGTTTACCTTATCGGCATATTTGGAATTCGGAAAATCATTCAAGAATTCCTCGAAGATTGTCACCGACTCACCAAAGCCAGTGAAAGCGGTCTCATGAATCAATAAAGCGTAATTATACATAGCCGCCTCTTTCACTTGCTTATCGAAAGAAGAGGTAGCGGCAGCCTCGAAGGCCATACGGGCGTTGTTCTTATCTTTCAATTTTAGATAACTTTGTCCCAGATACAAATAAGCGTTCTGCGAAAGGGCATCGTTCTCACGTACAGTCCGCCCCAAAGCGTTCACGGTACTGCTGTAGTTACCCTTGTTATAATAACATACCCCCAAGATGTACAAGTCGCCCCTCAGCGGATCACTTGTAGAGGATACATATTTACTCAGCATATTAATAGCTTGATTCTCATTTTCCAAATGATAGTAAGCATTACCCATGATACGATAAACCTCGCTATTGTTCTCGCTATCGGGATAAGAGGCAAGCAGTTCCTTGCCTTCGCTGATCACTTTCTCGTATTTATTCTGGATAAAATAAATTTGCGTGATGTAGTACAAAGAGCGCTCCTTATAGTCAGGCAAATCCTTCAAGCGGGTAAATTCCACCAAGGCATTGTTGTATTTACCTGTCGCATAATTAATATAAGCGACATAATAGGTAGACGCTTCCCGGTACCTCGTTCCAATCTGCTCGATCCGTGCAAAATAACCATAGGCCCTCTCCATATCCCCGGTTTGTAAAAAGGAATAAGCCAAACGGAAACAATAGGCTTCCTGTTGTTCCGAACTTAACATATCAATGTTAGATTCGTTAAACCAAAAGATAGCTTTCTGATACTCTCCCCGTCCGAAATGGGCAGACCCAATCAAGAAATTCACCTCGTCCACATGACGGGAAGCCGGATACACATCCAAATAATCTTTCAATAACTCAACGGCATTGGGACGACCTTGCTCATAAGCCGAATAGACCAACATATAATCGGCTTCTTGAATCAAGTCGGCATCCGTGGAATGCTGTTTATATGCCTCCAGCTTATCGATACAACCTGAATAATTCTTCAAACTAAACAACTCCTTGCCTTCGACAAACAAACGGTTTGGCGCATCAAATTGATACGATTTCTGCCCGCTAGCCATGTGGCTGCCTACTACCAAACACAGCGGAATAAGTATTCTTTTCATCACTCATTTGCTTTTTAATACAAGCACTTACATCAGTGCCTATTCGTTCTAAATCGCAAATATAAGTAATAAGTGCCAAACAAAAGGCAAGTTCTATTAATATTTACCAAGATAGATCGGTACCGCCTTCCGAATAGAGCCCAAACCGAAGTCTTCAGGATCCACATCCTCCGGGCGAAGAAGCACGATCTCTGCGGCATCATCTTCCGCATGCACGTTATTGAAATCATCTACCAAGCACTCATAAAACATGTCCAACGTATGCACCTCAAAGCCGGAATACATATATAAATTAGGCAAGGAAAATAAATAACGGCAATTCCGAATATGCAACCCCGTTTCCTCTCTTATTTCCCGGTAAGCGGCCTCCTCTCCCGACTCAAACATATCGACAAAGCCGCCAGGTAAATCCAATGTACCTCTAGCCGGCTCTTTCCCCCGACGAACCAACAATAGCTCTCCCTTAGCATTCTTTATAAAACAAGCGACAGCCGATGATGGATTGAAATAATAAACAAAACCGCATGCCATACATTTTTTCGCTTTCTCGTTATGTTCCACGAATGCCTTTGCCCCACAAACCGGGCAAAACTGAAATTGATAGAACGGATGTCTCATACTTCTATGATTAAAATTCTATTAAAAACAACAAGCCGCATCTAAATAGATGCGGCTTGCCTTATTTTACTGATATTTTTAACGTTACACGTAAAATAAAATTTAGACTTCCAAACCAGCGCTTTGGTCTCTCACTTCCCAGCCCAAAGCACTCGCTCCTAATACGGCTGCGTCGCTCTCTTTCAATTGAGAGAATAATAATTTAGTCTTACCCGCGAATACTTTCAACATATTCTTCTCCATCGCACGCTTGATCGGGTTCATGATCAAATCGCCTGCTTTCGTAAGACCACCGAATAAAATAATAGCCTCCGGACTAGAAAATGCCACGAAATCAGCAAAAGCCTCACCCAACATCGTACCTGTAGCCTCAAAGATCTCAAGAGCGATCTTATCATTCTTCATAGCTGCGTCATACACGTCTTTTGAAGTGATTTCATCCGGGTCTAAATCACGAAGGACACTCTCGTCCTTACGGATCTCCAGATATTCACGAGCTGTACGAGCCACACCAGTAGCTGAAGCATAAGCCTCCAGACATCCTTGGCGACCACAACCGCACTGCCGACCGTTGTTACGACGCATGATAACATGCCCCAACTCACCAGCAAAACCGTCATGTCCGTATACCAAGTTACCACCGACTACAATACCGCTACCCACACCGGTACCCAAAGTGATTACAATAAAATCTTTCATACCGCGAGCAGCTCCGTAAGTCATCTCACCGATAGCGGCAGCGTTGGCATCGTTTGTTAAAGCAACAGGAATACCATCGATCTGTTCGCTTATCAATTGAGCCAAAGGAATTTTACCTTTCCAAGGCAAATTCGGAGCGAATTCAATGCAACCATTAAAAAAGTTCCCATTCGGGGCACCAACTCCCACACCTTTGATCTTATCCGTGCCTCCGGCCTGATCGATGACAGATCTCAACCCTTTAGCCAATTCTGCTACATAGTCATTAACGTCGGCGTATTTACCAGTCTTAATTGATCCACTATACAAGATTGTTCCTCTTGCGTCAACTACACCAAAAACAGTATTGGTACCACCTATATCGATACCCACTACATAAGGCTTCTCCATGATTTTATATTTAGGATTAATAATGATTTTCCTCTTTCTAGGTAGCAAATATAAGAGGTTTAACACAAGTTGCAATACGATTTGAAGAAAATTTTACAGATTCCTATCATTTTATCTCCTTTTTTCGAAAACTTATGTTAAGCAACATTGTTATATAATAATGGGGGAATTATCGCTAGGGTAATATCTCGATCCAGTAGTCATCCGGATCATTAATAAAATACAATCCCATCTCGGTATTCTCGAAGCAAACCGCTCCCATTTCCTTATGGTATTTACGTACCTCATCATAATCGCCGGCTACCCGGAAACAAAGATGGCTCTCATTGTCGCCTAACTCATAAGGTTCTTTCCGATCACGCAGCCAAGTCAACTCCATCAAGAAACCTGTTTGCTCATCCGTTAAATAGACCAATATAAAAGAACCGTCTTCCGCAACTTTTCGATAATGCTCTCTCAACCCCAACGCTTTGTTATAAAAAGCGATACTTTTCTCCAAATCCAACACATTAATGTTGAAATGATCAAATCTACCTTTAACTTCCATACCTAAATAAATTTATATGTTTTCAAAAACCTATACATTAACAATATATCATATATCGGTTCCTTCGCCCGGAACAGACAAGACAACATACCGGCAACCTTTCGACTCAGCATACGGAGCAAAAGCCATGACCTCCGCCGGACGTTCCCAGAAATGCATCGGCACAAAGACACCGGTCTTTATCCGGTCGATGAATTGTTGGGCACCTCGCATGAAGTCGGTTCCTAAACGAGGATCTACCGGAAACATGACAACATCCATCGCCTGCGTATATTTCGCTATTATATCCAGTTCTTTCAGGAAATTCCCTTCAGCCTTCGCAACTTCCTGTGGAGTAGACTCATCTTTCCAATGCCAGTTATTCAAGTCTCCGGCATGAAATATCTGTTTACCTTGCGTCTCAATCAAAAAAGAGATACCGACATCAGTCGATCCAAACGCCCTAATCATTAAATGCTCATCTTGATACACATCTCCCTTCTTCATATAAAAAGCGTCCTCGGCTTTTGCACAGCGGCGTTTCAAGATATCCTTGGAGAAAATATATTTGATATCGTCTTTCTCTGCCTTCCATTTCAACACGTCTGGATTAAAATGATCCGGATGGAAATGCGAAGACAATATATATAATGTACCCAGACACCTCAACAACTCTCCACACACAAACGCTCTAGCCAGATCTGTATCCGTATCTTTGAAGTAATCAATCAAGATAGAAAAACCTTCGGCCTCTACAACAAAGCCACTATGATAAATATATGTCAGTCTCATCCTATTCTTTGTTTCACTTGTTCTTCTTTCTCTCAGTACCCATAGAGGTAAATCCCTTTATATAAAATTTAAATCTATACACTTAACAAACTATTTATTCCATTAACCATATATTGCCATCGACATGTCAAGCCTCCCTCTATCGGGCATCGCAAGCGATCATTAGTCGTATGCGTAGAAATAATCATCGAACTCTGCGCCCCCATCACCCCGTGCCGTCTTAATACCAGCAAGATCACTTTCCGCTCTTCGGACCTACTACCCTTAGAGCATTGGCCGTTCAGGCAGAGGAGGTATTGAGAAGGTATGGCCTCGATATTCGGTTTCTCTTCCACATTATATAATATACATATTGGTTTTCACGGATGGAACAACCGTCATTTCTACAAATGTACGATAAAATCGCCACACAGCAATAGATAGAAATCCCTTGTATGACAAGAAACAATCTATACCTTATATATAAAGGTTTCTCAGATACGTTTGAGAGAATATTATTTTATCGAATTTGTACGAGACATCAAGACATTAGGAGGCTGTGGGCTCAAGTTCTTCAATCAGGAGGTGCACTTCCTGCGAGTAATTACACATAATAAGTGGACTCTTAATCCAGGAGCAGGTGTAACATTTTGCAATATGTATTATACAAATGCTCGAAAAAGAGATGTGATCGTGAATTATAACACATCAAGTAGTTCTCGTGTAGAATTTGAATGCTAGGAAGAATCGGTAACCATCCACCTCTCCAGCCCTACGGAGAAGAAGATCAAGTGTACCGACATAGAGTTCAACGGGGAAATCATCCTATGGAGCAGTCTGGTTCGAATTAACAGAATAGGATTTATCGCTAAGAAATGACTAACCTAAACGATCGTTTAAACAATCCATTTTATTCATGGAAATAGAAAGAATCGACTCTAATAGTATTTACGAGAAGATCAGAAGCTATCTAGCATTGTAAAAAGGGGATACGCAAAAAAAATTAATAAAAAAGTTGTAAGTATCAAAAAAAAAAGCAGATCTTTGAAAACGCAAGATTTAAACGATGGTTTAAACTAGTCGTTTCTTTGAAATTATGAGAAAACTGGATAGATAGCCTATCCACAAATCACTCATAACGAACAAATTACACGATTAATAACACACATACATGTTTACCAAGTAAAAAAGTAAATAATAGAGAGTGTGCTTATTAAGCAGATAGAGTGTGAATTTAGAAATAGAGCAATTTATATTTTTTAGTTTATAACACCTTAAATTCTAATTTGTATGAGCAATGTTGTATCATGGAAGCCTTTCCTTTTAGGAGCTTCTTTTCTTCTGTACGGAGCCGGAACGGCTTTAGCTACAGAAACGGATCATTTGTATCCAACATCCAGCACAGGACTTATGAGCGTACAGCAAAATGGGCGGCAAGTAACCTGTACTATCGTAGATAAATCCGGTCCTATCCTTGGAGCTAACGTAGTCGTAAAAGGAACTACTATTGGAAACATCTCGGACATGGACGGTCGTGCCATAATCGACAATGTGCCCGCAAACGCAGTCTTAGTAGTATCTTATATTGGATACGTAACTCAAGAAGTGCATCTTAAAGGAAACCAAACCTCTATCAAAATTACGTTAGTGGAAGATTCTCAAGCCTTGGACGAGGTAGTCGTAACGGGTTATAGTACCCAAGCGAAGAAAGACATCACCGGATCCGTGGCTGTAGTCGCTACAGACGACTTGAAAGAGACGCCGGTATCCAACTTTGCCGAGGCTTTGCAAGGCAAGGCAGCCGGTGTATTCGTACAGGCTGGTGGCGGTCCGTTGGGTGAGACTACGATCCGTATCCGTGGCGTAGGATCCGTGAATGGTTCCGACCCATTAGTGATCGTGGACGGTGTATCTGGCGTAGATATCGATGCCGTAAACCCGAACGATATCGAATCCATGCAAATCTTAAAGGATGCAGCTGCTTCCGCCATCTATGGTGCGAAAGGAGCGAATGGCGTTATCATCATCACGACTAAGCAAGGAAAGAAAAACGATAAGGTGAAAGTCTCTTATAATGGTTACTTCGGCGTGGCGAAGATGGCGAACGACGGCTATGGTCTATTGAACGCTTGGGAAGCCATGGAGTTCCAAGAGGAAGGACAACGAAATGCGCTCAAATACCGAAATACACTTTACTCACATTCTCAGTTTGGTACAATTGGCGCTGACGGCTTAGGGCATCTAACAATGCCTTATGCCATTAAGCCAAATGGTTTGTCAAAAGAACAAGTCATCGAGCAATTCGGTTCGATCGACGCTTGGAAGGCATCTTATAAAGATAATGGAAAGAACACATGGTCTCGTTCCGCTTATTATCAAATGTTAGAAGATGGATATTCGGAAGCGGAGGCTCGTAAAGGAACAGATTGGTACGATGAAGTTGTGCAGACTGGAAAAGTACAGGACCATCAAGTATCTGTAACCGGTGGTGGAGAAAAAGCGACTTACGCCATGGGATTGGGTTATATGAACCGCGAGGGAACAATTAAAGAATCATGGTTCCGCCGTTATTCCTTACGTGTCAATACAAACTTCATGCCCAACAAATATTTCTCTATCGGGCAGAACACCAATATCGCAATCATTGAGAATTCCGGTGAACGTGGTCGCCAAGGTGATGATAACACGTTCGGCAAAACTTTCTCCATCCAACCTTGGGTACCTATCTATACGATTGGAGGAGACTATTCTGGCTCACAAAACTCTGAGGGAGGGCGTGCTAATACAGCTGTTCAGACCGTAGACAACGAAAAAGACAATCGTCGCCGTTTCTTACGTGCGCAATCCATGATCTATGGAGAGATCAAGCCGCTAGAAGACCTTGGAGAAGACTTGAAGATCCGTACGCAATTCAGTGCCACGTTAATGGGCAGTTGGGACTATTGGATGAACAAACGTACGATCATGACGAATAAGGAGGGGGCTTCTAATAACAGTTTCTACGAACGCGCTGACTATCGCCTAGGATACCAATGGACAAACACGATCACTTACAACAAGACGATCAACGAAGATCACAAAATCGGAGTTGTACTAGGTAGCGAGGCTATTCGTGAAGGTCTAGGTCGCTGGATCCAGGCGAGCCGTATTGATTACGTATTCGAGGATAATCCAAACTTCTGGACAATAGCTAATGGCTCTACCAACAATAAGGATAATAATGGAAACAAAAACAATACGACTACGATGTTCGGTATCTTCGGTCGTGCTGATTATGCTTATCAAGGTAAGTATTTGGCCACTGTTACCGTCCGTCGAGACGCATCTTCTCGCTTCTCCGAAAAAAATCGTTGGGGAACATTCCCTTCTATTTCTTTAGGCTGGCGTATGTCTGATGAGAAATTCATGGAGAAAACTCGTTCATGGTTAGACGACTTGAAGATTCGCGCAGGTTACGGTACGACAGGAAACTCAAATATCGATCCCTATAACTGGGCTTTCCAATATGGTACGGCAAACAAGTACTTATACAGCATAACAGGTTCTGATACAGACGTGGCTCAAGGATTCGGCGTGACCAACCTAGGAGATATCGAAGCAAAATGGGAAACTTCCAAGATGTTAAATACAGGATTTGATCTAACTACATTAGATCAACGCTTGAACATCAACTTCGACTGGTATCTGAAGAAGACTTCCGGTATGTTGATTGACGCAAACTGGTCTGCCTTAGCAGGTAATGCCAGCAAGCCCAAGATCAATATCGGAGATATGGAGAATAGAGGTATTGATTTGAACATGACTTGGAGGGATAAGGTAGGAGACTTCGACTATTCAATCGGTCTAAATCTTTCCCACTACAAAAACAAACTTACCGAAATCGGTACAGACGCAGGTATTTTCACGGGTACACGTATATCAAACATGAACGTATTGATGAAAGGTCATGCGGTAGGTATGTTCCACGGTTATCAATTAGACGGCATCTATAAGAGTGAGGACGAAGTCAGAAACTATAAGAACGACAATGGACAAACAGTATTACCTTTCACGGTAAGTGACCCTGAGAAATTGATCGCTAGTGATTTCGTAGGAAAGTACAAGGTAAAAGATATAAACAACGATGGTAAGATCGATGCTGATGACCGTACATTCATCGGTAATCCGCATCCGGATTTGACAGGAGGCTTGAACCTAAGTTTAGGCTGGAAAGGTTTCGACTTAAGTACTTATTTATACTTCTCCATCGGTAACGACATCTTTGCCATGTATAAATATTATACCCATTATGGAGCATTACAATCCGCTTATTCAAAGGATCGCCGCGACAACTCTTGGCATCCGGAGACAAATCCGGACGGAATCTACCAGATGTGGGCTACCGTAGGAGGTGAAGGAGACTTAGCGGCTAACCAATCCAACTCGGGTTATATCGAAGATGGTTCGTTTTTGCGTATGCAAACTTTGACTTTAGGTTATACGCTTCCCAAGAAGATCCTCAACAAAATCAAGATGGAGAAGATCCGTGTTTATGGGCAAGTCGCAAACGTATTTACCATCACTGGATATTCAGGACTGGATCCACAGGTACGCACGGATAACGGTTCCGGAGGTTCTAACGACCGAAATATGGGTACGGACTTTGGCTCATACGGTATGCCACGTCAATTCATCCTTGGTGTAAACGTGACATTCTAGTAGAATGATAATTGAAAACAATTAAATTTAAACACAATGAAGAAACTATTTATATATGCGGCGATCGTCGCTGCGGCAACGGGAGGCATGACATCTTGCTCTGACTTCCTAAATGTGGAACCGGCAGGAAAGGTGAGCGAACCTGACTTCTTGACACAATCCGGTGTTACCCAGCTAATGACGGGTATGTATGCCACACTGCATGATTACACTGGAGATGACTATTGGCAAAGTCTTAGTAACTATGTCTACGGTGATATTATGGGCGGAAGTGCCAATAAAGGATCCAACTTCACGGACCAACCGGATTTCACAAGTTTGGAGACTTACACGTTCACGACAGACAATAGTTATTTAAATAACAAATGGAGAAGCTGTTATAACGGTGTTTTTATGGCAAACAACGTGATAAATGTAGCAAATAAAGGCGAGGAAGCAAATTCTTTATCTACCATCGCTGGCGAAAGCAAGGACTTTTTGACCGAGACAATCGCCCAGGCTCGCTTCTTCCGTGCGTTTTGGCACTTTGAGGCAGTCAAGATCTTTGGAGCAGCTATTCCTTACGTTACAGACAAGGATTTGGCCGAAAGCGTAAACCCCCAAGTATCCAACGTAGACGAAAGTGGAAATTATATATATATTTGGGATAATATCGCAGAGGATTTCCAATATGCTTATGAAAATCTACCCAACACATGGTCTACAGATAAAGGACGTGTAAACAAATGGGCTGCCGCCGCTTTCCTTGCGAAGTTGAGAATCTACCAATCTTCGCCCTACAACGGAACAAACGGAACAAGCAACCATTGGGTCGAAGCAAAAACCATCCTTGAAGATGTTATGACAAATGGCAAAGACAATAACGGTACGAAATACCAGTTAGCGGAAAACTACGAGAAATTATATCTCGCCGGCGAGTCTGACTGGACTGGAGAATCCGTTTTTGACATCCAAATGGCTATTTCAGGTACACAAACAAACACCAATGCGATTAACGGTGCTCCTCACGTAGGTTTCCAAGGAGCATTAGGTACAGGAGGTTGGGGATTCTATCAACCATCTTATGACATGGTCAACTCTCATATCGTAAATGAGTCTGGTTTACCAGAAATGAATAACGCTTATCAAAATGTAGCACCTCTAACTACGATAGATAAAGCATCTGTACCTCACACAGATCTAACGGTATATACCGACCCTCGTTTGGACTTTACCGTAGGGCGTTTCAACGTGCCTTATTGGGATTGGTCTATTCCTACAACCATCTCTGGCTGGATTCGTGAGCTTTCTAACGGTGGACCGTATTTGCACAAGAAAAATATTCCTCGGAAAGCAGACCAAGGAAGTCTATCCGTATCGACTGAAAGTGCGTCATCGGCCAAGAATTTCCACTTAATCCGTTATGCTGACGTATTATTATGGTATGCTGAAACATTGATAGAGACAGGTAAACCACAAGAGGCCGGTCAATATATCAATCAAATCCGTGAACGTGCGGCTAAAGCTTATGTTCACGCAGCGGATGAGACAACAATGGCTGAGGCTACATCTCCTTATATATTTGATAATAAGATCAGTGGAACACAAGGTGTGAACGCAGCGGCAAACTATCGTATCGGTCTATATCCGGCTTCACAGTTCGCTACCAAAGAATCGGCTACCAAAGCTTTACGTTGGGAACGTAAAATCGAAATGGCATTGGAAGGTCATCGTTGGTTTGATTTGGTACGTTGGAATATCGCCGCAGATGAGCTGAATAACTTTGTCTCTTATGAATCTAAGTATTTGGGTAAGTACATAAATAAATATTATAACCCGAAATGGGCAACTTTACCCATTCCTCAAAAACAGATCCAGCTGATGAATGGTATTTTGGTTCAAAACGAAAACTGGAAATAATCAATTAGGTTAACTATTTTAAGCGGCCGGGCATGTTGATATGCCCGGCTTGCTTTTTTAACTTTCTAGCGAAGTCCATACACAGACAGTGCAACCAATCAAAACAATTACCAAACGCAGTACTACTGCCTAGGGCAAGTAATATATACTGCGTTAGCCAAGTCGGTATATATTACTTGCCCTAGGCAGTATCTTCCACAAAAAGAATACTGAAATTCTTTTGGGCACAATTCCCCTGTTTTTATGACTCCTAATGCCCCTATTTCCGACAAAAATACTATCTTTGTTATAGGTTAAATCATTAAAAAAGTATTTTCCACTCATGAGATATAAACAAACATTCTTCGGTTTGATCCTGTTTATCCTATTAGTTTTTTTCTTGCAAATAACCAGCAAGTTTCATTTCTTTTATATCGAGCAGCTTCAACTATTCCAATTTTCCGGAGACTATCTTGCGGATAAAATCAGTTATCCGGGAGGTTTATCTTCGGTCATCGGGGAATTTTTGACACAATTCTTTATCACCCCTTATCTCGGCCCCATTATCTTTGCCGCATTGCTTACCGGCATAGGGCTTACCATGAGGACTGTCGTAAGACAAATCACCCCGGAAAAAGAATTGTATCTGATTTACTTACTCCCCGTCTTATCCTTATTATTGGCTCAATACGATTTCAATTACTTACTACAAGGAACAGTGGCCTTTTTAATTTGCCTACTTTGTTTGAATGGGTGGATACGGATCAATAACTTTCGATTCCGATTATTTACGGCTCTATTTATCACACCTCTACTTTTCTGGATAGGAGGGCCTATAGCCGGATTATTCACGGTCTGCGCATTCATCAAGGAATTATTCGGCCAATTCAAACAAGGAGTTATCTTCTTGGTGATCCCCATCGAGTTTACACTCATAGCGACCGGTAGCGTATGGGCGACAGTCGTCACCGATTATCATTTCGCATTCCTACCGGATGCCTATTATCATCCGATCTTACAAGCTCCGAATGTCATATATTTTTCCTGGGTCAGTTTGCCGCTTTCGCTGATCTTCGCATTCACATGGCCCAAAGGCACTTCGAAAAAGAGAGATAGGATAGAGGTATCCGTACAACTTATCATAATTCTCGCACTTTGCAGGTTCGGGATACCAAGATATAATGATCAAAAATCTTATCAACTAAAGGAACTAGATTATTATGCCCGAAACGGACAATGGAATCAAATCATCCGGAACTGCCAAGGTCCGATCAAGAATTACTTATACTTGACTTACCTAAACAACGCCCTTGCAGAGAAAGGCGAGTTAGGAAACCAAATGTTCGCATTCGATCAACACGGACCTCAAGGATTATTAGCCTCTTGGAATAAGACTTCTTCCGTATCGACCTTACTTAGCGACACCTATTTTACGCTTGGAGAAATCGCCTTATCGCAAGAGATGGCATTTGAAGGATATGTCACCGTGATCGGGGCCGGTAATCCCCGGAACCTACAACGCCTAGTCCAAACCAACTTGATTTACGGTACATATCCAATCGCAGAGAAGTACATCGATATATTAGAGAAAACTTACGCTTATCATGATTGGGCGAAACGACATAGGGAATTCCTATATAATGATAAAGCCATAGAAGAAGATCCGGTACTGGGGCTTAAACGAAAAGGACTTCCCCTTCGTAACAACCTTTCCGGTGTAAACGGGTTAGAACATGATTTATTGATCCGGGCAGAACAAAACCCGGAGAATCAGATTCCCATCCAATTTGCCGGAGCCATCTACCTTTTATCCAAGGATATGAAATCTTTCCAGACATTCATTGAGAAATATTACGGAACATCTACACTTCCTTCCCTTCCGACGAGTTTCCAGGAAGCGGTTATTTTACTAGCCGAGAAAGACTCGGATTATTGGAGACGGTTCAACGTGTCCGAAAATGTCATCCGGAAATTCACAGGTTACAGGAATCTTGTATTGCAGAACCGGAATAACCCACAGCTACCCCAATTGATAAAAAACTCTTTTGGAGACACCTATTGGTCTTATTACCTTCTTAAATGATTCATTGCCATGAAAAAGTACTATCTATATATTATATGTGTATGCTTTATCGTACTGGGGATATTTTCATGTTCAGACACGATTCCGGTAAGCAAGGAAACCTCAGAGAAACCGATATTATACCCAGATTACGCAAATGTAACGATACCGAATAATATCGCTCCTCTGAATTTTAAGATACAGAATGCACATACGGAAGCGTTCGCTGTTTTCTGTTTTGAGGAAGTGAAGTTGCAGGTGAAAGAAAAAAAGGGGCAATTCCATATTCCTGCCGCCAACTGGAAAAAGCTACTTAAGAAAGCGACAGGCAAAACGATACAAGTAAAACTTTATGCGAAGGATAAGGAATGGCTGAGCTATCCGGAATTCTCGTTGTTTATCGCACAGGAACCTATGGACTCCTATCTAGCCTACCGTCTGATAGAGCCCGGATATGAACTTTGGAACCAGATGGGTATTTACCAACGGAGCCTGGAAACCTACGAACAAAGTCCCATCATGGAAAATAAACACAGTGGACAAAATTGCATGAATTGCCATTCATTTTGTATGCAAAACCCCAACAAGCTGTTATTCCACATGAGAGATAAATACGCCGGGACTTACTTAATAGACGGAGGTAAAATAGAGAAATTAAACACGAAAACGGAGCAAACGATTTCCCCCTTGGTGTATCCCTCTTGGCATCCTTCCGGGAAATACGTGGCATTCTCGGTAAACCAAACGAGCCAGAGCTTTCATTCCAATGACAAAAACAGGATCGAGGTTTTCGATAGCCAATCGGATGTAGTGGTATACGATACCGAGAAACATGAGATCATCAGTACTCCCGCCATTCGTACGAAAGAGGCTTTTGAGACATTCCCTACCTTTTCTCCCGACGGAAAAACGCTTTATTTCTGTACCGCCGAGGCACGTTCGATGCCCCACGAGTATTCGGAGGTAAAGTATAATCTTTGCTCCATAGCGTTTGATCCGGTAACAAGGAGTTTCGGATCAAAGATAGACACATTATATAATGTACGAGAGAATGGAAAAAGTGTCTCTTTTCCCCGTGTCTCTCCCGACGGGAAATTCTTGTTATTCACCTTATCGGGCTACGGGAACTTCTCTATCTGGCATAAAGACGCTGATTTATATCTTCTGGATATCGAGAGTGGTTTTTTCCATCCCTTACGAAACGCGAACAGCACAGACACGGAGAGTTATCATTCATGGAGTAGCAACAGCCGATGGATCGTTTTCAGCAGCCGACGAATCGACGGATTATATACCCGACCTTATTTCGCCTATATCGACGAGAACGGAAATGCCTCCAAACCGTTCCTATTACCACAGGAAGATACGGATTTCTACCACCGGTTCATGAAATCATATAACATACCCGAATTTATCACGGGAAAAGTATCATCTAACATACGGAAAATCAGCAAACTTGCCAAGGAAAGCAAGGGGGTTGACGTTACTTATCATAAATAGATCGAATCTGGGAAACATACATAAAGTAAAAAGAACATGAATAACTCAAGCAAAAAGATCATACCTATTCTTCTGCTCTTATTGTGCACCTGCCTTCTGGGGTTACATTTACAAGCCACTCAAGAAGCAACCTTCTTCTACCGGGAACAACAGCAGATCTTCCTGTTCGATAGTGAATATGTATTGAATATACTTAAGACAATTGGAGGATTGGCTACGATTTGTTCCCAATTTATTATACAGTTCTTCAAGGTGCCGCTGATCGGATCGCTGGTGACTGCCTTGATCGGTGGAGTCTCTGGTTGGTTATTCTGGCTGACCTTACGAAAGATACATCCGGCATTATATCTTATGCCCTTGGCCTTTCTCCCCATCCTATTCCAATATCTTTACCTAATGAAAGATAGCTATCATTATGAAGGACTGACAGCCATGTTGTTTTGGTCATTGGCGCTTAACGTATATAGTTACAGCGCACGAAGATTTAATTGGACGTACCGTACCTTAATTGGTTGCTTGCTGGCTATCGGATTGTTTTACACGATGGGATCTGTAGCTATATTATTCGTCCTTAGCAGCTTACTATTTGACGTATTACAAAAAAGCGAACGTTGGTACGCAAGCTTCATCCCGTTGCTGCTGCTACTTATCGTAGGCTCCCTATGTGTCTTAGGAGGCAGTAAACCCGATTATGACTATGTATTTTGGATGAAAGATTACGTAGAATATTTCATTGAGCTGGAACCATTCTACGGCTTCTCTTGGCAAGTAGCGCTACTCGTTATGTTTCTATTCTTCCTATCACGTTATTTAGATCACATAAAAACCTATTTAAAAGCTTTAGTAGCCGTAGCACTACTTGCCTTATCCGGTATGTATTATACGCAAACGGCTCTTCAACAGAGGAATAAAGATTTCTATACGTTGATGCAAATGTTTCATTACATAGATACCGAGCAATGGGACGCCATAATCTCATCCGCCGATCTGAACTATAATAACTACTTACACCTGAATTGCCTAAACCTTGCCTTATCGCATAAAGGGGTGATACAGACTGATTTATTCAAATACCCGCAAAGCGGAATACAATCTTTGGTCTCAAAGTATCAAGCGCATATAGAAGAAAGTTTCCTATTCAGCCAGATATACTACCATGTAGGAATCACGTCTTTGGCATACAATTTCGCTTTTGGTACCTCGGTGGGAATTACACACGGCAGTCCCGTCATGACCAAATTATTAATAAAATCCCATTTGATATACGGACAGTATCCCGCAGCCGAGAAGTTTATATCCCTATTGGAAAAGACATGGGCCTATCATGAATGGGCCTCCTCGCAACGAAAGTTCTTATATAATGACCTAGCGGTGGAGAACGACCCGGAATTAGGGACAAAAAGAAAAAGTCTATCCAGCGACAAAGACCTTTTCGCCAATATAATCGGATTGTTTGATAACTTGATGATTATATTGGAAGAGAATCCCCAGAATAAAGCCGCGTTGGATTATACGATCGGCATATTATTATTATCGAAAGACCTGCCCGCTATAAAAATGTTTGTTGAAAGATTCAGTGGAACGGAAGTACTCCCTACATTGCCCGAGCCTTTGCAACAGGCCGTGATCTCTTATGCGGAGCATGATCCGGATTATTGCCGCAAGTATGGGGTAACCGATAAAGTCCTGTCCGAGTTCTCGCTATTCAAGCAACGTGTATTGGGGCTAAGGCATGCCCGACAAGATATAGCGGCTGGAATAGCCGACTATCGACCTACTTTTTGGTACTATTTGATACTCTCAAAATAAAAACACATATGGAAAAACAGACTTACACGAATACAAACCGATATTTTTTCCTTTTTCTCATCGCCTTGATGGTTTCATGCTCCAAAAGTGACATACAGATCACCAAGAGCTTAAATGAGGAAATAACCATTTATCCGGATTACAAGGATGTAACCATTCCTGTAAACATCGCCCCACTCAATTTCTCTATCGCCGATAGCAGTGAGCACTGTCTCATCATTAAAGGGGAAAAGACCCAATTCCAAGTTTATAGTGATGAGGGGCTCTTTGAGATCCCACAAAAGAGATGGAAAGCCTTATTGAAAGAGAATGCCGGAAAGCAAATAAAACTGACCATCGCTAAACGCATACAGGGCCAATGGAATGCCTATATACCTTTTCATATGGACATCGTAAATGATTCCATTGATAAATATATAGCCTATCGCTTATTAGCCTTGAGCAATGATATGTGGAACAGGATGGGCATCTATCAACGAAACTTGGAGAATTATGACCAAAGCGTGATTTACGAGAACAGCTTAACCGACTATAATTGTGTAAACTGCCACACGTTTTCCTCCGGGAACCCGGACAAAATGATTTTCCATATGCGAGGCAAACACGCCGGTTCCGTACTGATTGATGGAAAGAAAATAACCAAGATAAATACCAAGACACCCGAGACTGTCTCAAACTTTGTATACATGTATTGGCATCCGAATGGTAACTATCTGGCGGCCACCGTATGCGATACCTACCAAAACTTCTTCATCAATAATCCCAATACGCTGGAAGTGTTGGATCATAACTCCGATATCGTGATCTACGACGTGAAGAAGAACGAGATATTCTCTTGCGAAGCGTTAAATTCCAAAGACGCGTGGCAAATATTCCCCGCATTCTCTCCCGACGGAAAGAGCCTCTATTTCAGCTCGACCGCCGCCGTAGATTCTATTTCCAAGAACTTCAGACAAATGACCTATAGCCTATGTCGTGTAGACTTTGACCCGGAAACCCGTACTCTAGGCCAGCAAGTAGATACTTTATATAATGGCCGGACCAACCACAAAAGCGTATCCTTTCCTCGGATCTCACCCGATGGTAAATATCTGGCTTTCACCTTACAGGAATATGGCGGCTTCGGTGTTTGGCATAAAGATGCCGAACTATATATGATCCGGCTATCCGACGGAAAGACGTACCCGCTGACCGAGGCGAACAGCCCCGAAGGAGAAAGCTATCATTCATGGAGCCGCAACAACCGTTGGATGGTATTCAGCAGCCGCAGATTGGATGGATTATACACGCGTCCGTTCTTCACCTATATCGATGATAGCGGTACGGCCCATAAACCATTCCTCCTGCCGCAAAGAAATCCCGTAAAATATTATAAAGACCTGTTGTGGACTTACAATCTCCCGGAGTTTATACAAGAAAAGGTCCAAATAGACACGCATGCCGTGATGGAAACAATGAGAAATACAAAAGGAATCCATGTAAAATAAGAACAATAGCTAGGGTGGGCGAAAGGAGATAAGGATGTCTGTTTGGTTAAATCAACCCACCCTGCTATGATCTGTTTGTTCACTCTTTTATCGCCACCGATAATGAAAATAGAGCGTTTCAAATCAACGCCCATATCTCCATTCGTTGTATTCATAAAATAAGAACAAACTCTCGGCAATCAGATTTCACTCTTTAGTGAAACAAACATATGTAATCTGCGTTTATAGATTATCAAATACCTCTTTAAAAACCTGAGGCAAAAATAAACTATTCTGACAGATAAATAGGCCTGCAAATATTCACATTTCATTCACAACACACACCAAAACGTCCATTTATCCTAGGAAGGATCACAATTTAACATTTAAACGTTCCATCATCATTCCAGTCTTCTCCCTCGCCTCCGTCACATCCAAACCACGGGCCAGCAAGACGGCCATACGACGATGTCCGTGCACTTCCGGTTTTCCAAAGAAACGCATCTGCGTATCGGGTTGCTCCAAGACCTTATCCAGATTGCCCAAAGCCAACCGGTCACTATCCCCTTCCACTACGACGGCACGGGAAGCTCCCGCTCCGTGAAACGCAATATTAGGGATCGGCAAGCCCAGCACCGCACGAGCGTGCAAAGCAAATTGAGACAAATCCTGTGTAATCATCGTCACCATTCCGGTATCGTGCGGACGGGGGGAAACCTCGCTGAATATAACATCGTCTCCCTTGATGAATAATTCCACGCCGAAAATGCCACGTCCGCCTAAGGCCTCGGTGATCTTACCGGCGATCTCACGGGCTTTCGCTTTAGCGGCAAGGCTCATGGCTTGCGGTTGCCAAGACTCACGGTAATCACCATCCACCTGAACATGTCCCACGGGTTCCAAGAAAGACGTTCCTCCGATATGACGAACCGTCAGCTGGGTAATCTCATAGTCGAAATCCACGAAGCCTTCCACGATCACCTTACCCGCTCCCGCACGTCCGCCCTCTTGGGCGTACTGCCAAGCATGATCGATATCCTTTTCCTTGCGAACCACGCTCTGCCCGTGTCCGCTCGAGCTCATGATCGGCTTCACCACGCAAGGCATACCGATTACCTTCACCGCTTCCTTGAATTCCTCCTCGGTCTCGGCGAAACGATACGGCGAGGTAGGCAAGCCCAGCTCCTCGGCCGCCAAGCGGCGGATTCCCTCACGGTTCATCGTCAGCCAAGTGGCACGGGCGGTAGGAATCACATGGTATCCCTCTTCCTCCAGTTCCATCAAGGTACGGGTAGCGATCGCCTCCACCTCCGGCACGATATAATCCGGTTTCTCTTTCTCGATGATCTCCCGCAAGGCATCGCCATCCAGCATGGAGACCACATAGGAACGATGCGCCACCTGCATGGCCGGAGCGTCCGGATACTTATCCAAGGCGATTACCTCCACGCCATAACGCTGCAACTCTATTACAAACTCTTTCCCCAATTCACCCGAGCCACAGAGCACTACTTTAGTTGCCGTAGCCGATTTGGGCGTACCAATTGTTACCATAAATCTTTCTGTTATTTGAATTCTGCCACAAAGGTAAGGGTTTAGATAAAGATAGCCTAGGGCTTTTCCCTTTATCTATTAAGAGGAAGAAGCACAGACATTCATTATCCACCAACTGTTGGACGATCATCCACCAATTGATAGATGATCTTCTAACAGCCGTTGGATGATCATGCAACAGCCATTAGAAGATGAATACATATAGTCCCGGCACTTAGACTGACGGCTCGTATGGCCTAATAGATATTGATAAGAGAGCTAAGCCTATTCTATCAAAACCTTTTGTTAATATTGTATAATTACAACTACCTTGTGATACAAGGTATCTTAGTAAAACATATCTTTGTGCCCAGATGATAAAAGTGTTCGCCAGCAGCGTAACTTATTTAGTAAACTGTACGTCTAATATATTAAAGTAACTACATAATATGATGATTCAACTGAGAGGAATAAACAAAACGTACTTTAATGGAGCCCCACTGCACGTTTTGAAAGGTATCGACCTGGATATAGAGAAAGGAGAGATGGTATCTATCATGGGAGCGTCCGGTTCCGGTAAGTCAACCTTATTGAATATCTTGGGAATATTGGATACGTACGACACGGGCACCTACCAATTAAACGGACAGTTGATTCAGAATCTCAGCGAAAGTCGTGCCGCCGAGCTCCGGAACCGGATGATCGGCTTCATATTCCAATCTTTTAACTTAATCTCATTCAAGAATGCCATGGAGAACGTCGCCCTCCCACTCTATTATCAAGGGGTCAGCCGTAAAAAGAGGAATGCCATGGCACTGGAATATTTGGACATGGTGGGATTGAAAGATTGGGCGGAGCATATGCCAAATGAGATGTCCGGCGGACAGAAGCAACGGGTAGCGATCGCCCGGGCCTTGATAGCGAAACCCCAAATCATATTGGCCGACGAGCCGACCGGAGCGTTGGATAGCAAGACGACCGTGGAAGTAATGGAACTACTACGCAAGGTAAACCTAGAAGGTATGACCATGGTGATCGTTACCCACGAACCCTCCGTAGCGGAGGCTACAGACCGGATTATCCGGGTTAAGGACGGGTTGATTGAACGTATCGAAAAAGAAGAGAATCATGTTTGACTTTGATAATTTCAGGGAAATATGGAGCACCATCAAAAAGAATAAGCTCCGTACCTTCTTGACCGGCTTCTCGGTCTCATGGGGTATTTTCATGTTGATCGTGTTACTGGGAGCGGGAAACGGGTTGCGCAATGGTATCATGTACAACTTCAGGAATATGTCTACCAACCGGGTCGAGGTATGGACACGCTATACCACCAAGCCTTGGAAAGGTATGCAATCCAACCGTAGCATCAGTTTCAAGGAAGAGGACTTAAGCGCCTTGAAGAGAGACCTCAAGGAAGTAGATCTCTGCTCGGCTACCATTTCCCACAATGACACGATCACTTACAACGAGGAATATGTGACAGGACAGACCAATGGCGTATATCCGGACCATGCCCCCATCAATTACGTGAATGTAGAGACGCGTAACGGTCGCTTCATCAATGAACAGGACATGAGGGACCGAAGAAAGGTGATCGTGATCAGTCCCCGTATGGCCGAGATCTTGTTTCGTGACGAGAAGCCGCTGGGTAAATACGTGAAATGCGGGAATATGATGTATCAAGTAGTCGGCGTGTATAACGACGATGACAAAAGCAATAACGCTCCCGCTTACATCCCATTCTCCGTAACCCAATTACTATATAATAAAGGATACGGCTTCGGATCGCTAACGTTTACCTTGAAAGGGGTAACTACCGAAGAGGAGAATAAGACCTTCGAGGAACGTTTCCGGAAATGGATGGCACGTCGCCACCAATTCGATCCGACAGACAAGAACGCTATCGGTATGTGGAACATGGCGAATGAGTTCCTCATGTTCGACAATATGCTGAACGGGATTACTTTATTTATCTGGATTATCGGCATCGGAACCTTGATGGCAGGAATCGTGGGAGTGAGCAACATCATGCTGATCACCGTACGGGAACGTACCCGAGAGTTCGGCATACGCAAGGCTTTGGGAGCAAAGCCCGGCTCGATATTGGCATTAGTGATAGCCGAGTCCATCCTTGTAACAGCCGTCTTCGGCTATGTCGGGATGATCATGGGGATCGGGATTACGGAACTAATCAATCACGCCATGGAAATGGCCCAAGCCGGGGCCCAGTCTGGAGGGAATATGGGAGAGGACACAACGGTCTTCCGCAACCCGACCGTCAACCTGGCGATAGCTAGCTCAGCTACGGTCTTGATCATCATAGCCGGCGTATTGGCGGGTTATTTCCCGGCTCGCAAGGCGGTAAAAGTCACGGCTATCGAAGCCATGAGAACGGAATAATAATAAATAAAGAAAAGAACCATGTTTGACATAGACAGATGGACAGAGATATGGGTGACGATCACCCGAAACAAGACGCGCAGCTTGTTAACCTGCTTCGGTGTATTTTGGGGCATCCTGATGTTGGTGATTCTATTGGGGGCCGGAAACGGGATGAAGAACGCCATGTTCTCGAATATCAACGGATTTGCCACGAACTCCGCCTTCTTTTTTTCCGACCGGACCAGCGAATCGTACAAAGGCTTTAACAAGGGACGCCAATGGGACATGCGAAATCGGGACGTGGAAAGCATCCGGAAACAGGTGAAGGACATCGAGGCCGTCTCCCCCATCATCTGGGGAAATAGCTCGGACAAGAATATCGTTTTCGGCCAATTAAGCGGTACTTATAACGTAAAAGGGGTACAGCCCGATTATTTCAAGATCGAGACCCAACAGCTTTATTACGGACGGTTGCTAAACGAGATCGACGAGATCGAGAAGCGTAAGGTTTGTTTGATCGGTGCCAAGGTGAACGAGGTATTGTTCAAGGGAAAGGATCCTTGCGGGAAATATATCCGGGTAAACGGGATTTACTACCAAGTGGTAGGCGTCACGAAGCAACGGGCTTCTAGCGTCAATATCGGCGGACGGGCCGAGGAAAGCGTATTCCTCCCTTTCAGCACCATGCAACAGACGCTGAACCAAGGGGATATCATTCACTTCTTGTGCGTGAGCGCCAAACCCGGCTATAAGATCGATCCGGTGATCACGCAGATCAAGGATATCATAAAGAGCCAGAACCAGATCTCTCCTACCGACCCGCAGGCCGTGACGGTGATCAACTTGGCGGCTCAGTTCGAGACCTTCAATATGTTATTTATCGGTATCGACATCTTGATCTGGCTCGTGGGTATGGGTACGTTATTGGCGGGTATCATCGGTGTAAGTAATATCATGATGGTAACGGTCAAGGAGCGTACCCGGGAAATCGGCGTACGCAGGGCTATCGGAGCGAAACCTTGGAACATCATCTCGCAGATCATGAGCGAGAGTCTGCTACTTACGGCCTTAGCGGGTTTGTTGGGGTTAAGCGCCGGGGTATTCCTGCTCGATCTGGTAGATAAGATCATGAGTGCCCAGCCGGCTTCCAACGGAACCATGATGGAGCATCCGGAGGTAAGCATCCAGATCGCAGTAGCGGCCACGGTGATCTTATTATTCAGCGGTCTGCTGGCCGGGCTGATCCCCGCATGGCGAGCTATGCAGATCAAGGCGATAGATGCCATACGAGAAGAATAAACAACAATTGTCAATTAATAAAACTATATAATCATGAAGAATCGCATTGTAAAAAAGATCCTGCGTATCATTTTATTAGTACTTGTAGGAGCAGCGGTAATCGGCACATTCTATTTCTTATGGAAGAAAGCGCAACCGGTCATCACCGTTTATGAGATCGTAACCCCTGAAAAAGGAGATGTGGAAACCAAGACAGTCGCTACCGGAAACGTAGAGCCTCGTTTCGAAGTGGAGATCAAGCCGCAGATTTCCGGTATCATCTCCGAGCTGAAGAAAGAAGCGGGGCAGATGGTCCAAGCGGGAGAGATTATCGCCATTATCAAGGTAATCCCTGAGATGGTACAGCTCAACAGCGCCGAGTCGCGCGTGAACCTTGCCAATATCTCTTTAAAGCAAGTGGAAGAGACTTATAAGCGGGATACGCAATTATTTAAGCAAGGTGTTATCGCCCAAGAAGATTTCGATCTTTCCAAGGCGAACTACCTGAAAGCCGTGGAGGAAAAAAATAACGCGCAAAGTGCCTTGGAGATTATCCGCGACGGTATAGCCAAGAACTCCAATGTGTCCAGTACGACCCAAATCCGTAGTACCATTACTGGGATGATCTTGGATATCCCCGTTAAAGTAGGTAACTCGGTTATCCAAGCGAATAATTTCAATGATGGTACAACGATCGCTACCGTAGCCAACATGAACGACATGATCTTCAAAGGAAACGTAGACGAGACCGAGATCGGACGCATCCACGAGGGAATGCCGATCAAATTGACCGTCGGTGCCATGGAAAGCCGTTCATTTGACGCTTTGCTGGAATATGTATCGCCCAAGGGAGTAGACAAGAATGGAGCCATTCAATTTGAGATCAAGGCGGCCGTAACGATCCCCGAAGATGCTTTCATCCGTGCGGGCTATAGCGCCAACGCCGAGATCGTGCTAAAACGTGCGGAAGACGTGCTTACGATCCCGGAAAGCACAGTCGAGTTCCAAGGGGATTCCGCATTCGTTCAGTTAGTTAAACAAGAGCAACCTGAACAAGTCTTCGAGAAACATCCCGTAAAGGTAGGTCTGTCCGACGGTATCAAGATCGAGATTCAAGAAGGATTGGCCGCAACCGATAAAGTCCGGGGCGCAGCAATTGATCCGAATAAGAAATAAAAGAAAGATTGTATGATGAGAAGAAATTTATATATGCTGGCAATCGCTTCCCTCCTGTCCGGAAACTATGTTTTCGCTCAAGATACGGTGAAGCAATGGAGTCTGGAGGAGTGCATCCAATATGCCATCGAGCATAATATCGACTTAAAGCAAAAGGAGCAGGAACAGGAAAGCCGAAAAGTAGACTTACATACCAGTAAATACAGCTGGCTCCCGGCCTTAAACGGCAGTCTTGGACAGAGCTTCCAGTTCGGACGCTCCACGTCTAAATCCGGGGTGATCGTGGACCAGAACGCCGCCAATTCCACATTGGGGATCAATCTGGACATGCCTTTATTCGACGGGTTAAAAATACCGAACGATATCGCCGCCCGCAAACTTGATCTAAAAGCGTCTATCGAGAACTTGAATAAGGCGAGAGAAGACCTATCCATCAATATAGCTTCCTACTACCTGCAAGTACTTTATAATAAAGAGCTACTGAAAATAGCGCAACTACAAGTGGAACTAGACAAAGAGCAGGTGAATAAAACGGAGGCCATGGTGAACGCCGGAAAGGTGCCTCTTTCCCAACTGTATGATATCAAGGCCCAATTAGCGAAAGATGAGGTCACGCTCACCGAGTCGCAAAACAATGTGAACCTCGCTTTACTGGATCTGGCGCAAAGTCTGGAACTAGAGCGAAGCGACCGGAATTTCGATATACAGACTCCTGTAATTGAAGATGCGGTGGCTGATAATATGAGCAGTATCCTACCTCCGGAAAACATTTACGATCATGCGGTTACGTTCAAGCCTCAGATCAAGGAACAACAGTATTTGCTAGAGAGCCAAAAGAAAATGTTGCGTGTCGCGCAAGCGGGCTATTACCCCAAGTTAAATTTCGGGGCTAGTTACAGCAATGGATATTATCATTCTACTTCCGGAGGTGAATTTGCCGATACGCGTTCCTTTAGCGAGCAGTTTAAGCAGAATGGGCAAAAGATCATCGGATTCTCATTGAGTATTCCACTTTTCAACCGCTTCCAAGTACGCAATAGCGTTCGTACCGCAAGGATCAACATTATCAACCGGGAATTGCTGATGGAAAATACAAAGAAAACATTATACAAGGAAATCCAGCAAGCGTACTACAACGCAACAGCTTCCCAAGAGAAATATACGGCTTCCGACAAATCCGTCACGGCGAGCAAGGAGGCGTTCAATTATGCCCAAGAGCGTTACAACGCAGGTAAAAGCACTGTCTTTGAATTTAATGAGGCTAAAACAAAATACGCGCAAAGTCTAGCGGAACAGGCACAGGCCAAATATGATTTTATCTTCCGTACGAAGATTCTAGATTTCTATAATGGCAACCCGATCCGTCTATAAACGTTAATTAACACAGCACTTTTTTTCATTATACACACAAAGTTTAAGGGAAGATGTCCTTTATGGACATCTTCCCTTTCAGCATCCATTAAGGCATTTAGTCTGCACAGAACTATGTTTAACAGCATAATTAACAGACAGATAGCTAAGACCAAAAACCCTCCTGCCAGTTATCATAATGCAACAAGATCCCCAGTACAACTAAATTGAATTTGGCAATATCAATCAATATTATATTAGTTTTAGAATGTTTTATAACAGTTTGCTTTTTTATAATAAAAATTAGTATATTTGCGGCTGTGATTTTCAGGAGTCTTGGTGTGTACATTTTTTTGATAAGTATTTTAACTGTAGTTCTGTGCAAACTATGGGTCTCTTGAAAAAATACTGTGTGTCTAATTAACAAACAAATTCATTCTATGAAGCACAAATTAACGCTTGTACTACTCTCATTCTTTCTGGGAGTGCAGTGTATGGTCGCCCAGCAAATGAAGGTGACCGGTGTAGTGATTAATGAAGATGATGGGGAGCCTGTTATAGGTGCATCCATCGTAGTAAAAGGAACCACTATTGGAACCATTACCGATTTAGATGGTAAATTTGAGTTAGAAACTCAGAAAGATGCTAAGCTAATTATTTCTTATGTAGGTTTACGGACTCAAGAAACTACAGCTCAGCAAAACATGAGAATTGTTCTTTCTTCAGATTCTCAAGCTATAGATGAAGTTGTTGTCGTAGCTTATGGTACCGCAAAGAAAAGTTCTTTTACAGGTTCCGCATCCACGGTGGGTGCCGCTTTGATGGACAAACGTCCATTGAGTAACGCCCTCTCCGCATTAGAAGGAAACACTTCCGGAGTACAAATGACTTCCTCTATCGGACAACCGGGAGAAGCTGCCAAGGTAACGATCCGTGGTTTTGGTTCAGTAAACGCAGATAATGCTCCTTTATATGTAGTGGATGGTGCCATCTTCAGTGGTGATATCTCTTCTATCAGCCCATCTGATATCGAATCAATGACAATTTTAAAAGATGCCGCTTCTACATCTTTGTATGGATCTAGCGCAGGTAACGGTGTGGTTTTGATCACGACTAAGAAAGGTTCTAGCAGCAGTGGCGCAGGTGTTACCTTGAGTATCTCACAAGGTTGGTCTAGCAGAGCTTATAACGATTACGCAAAAGTAGGTGTATACGATTATTATCCTTTGCAATGGCAAATGTTGAGAAACGCAAATATGTCACTCGGACAAAGTGCTGCCGACGCTGCCGCTAATGCTTCTAAAGATATTATCAACAAATTAAAATATAATCCTTTCGTAGGAATCGCCAATGATGCGATCGTGGGCACAGACGGTTTATTGAATCCATCAGCCTCGGCTTTAAAATGGGGTGAGGACCTTGATTGGGAAGATGCCGCTTACCGTACCGGACATCGCCAAGAATATAATGTAAGCTACAATACAAAAACAGAAAAGAGCGACACATATGCTTCCATAGGCTATCTGAATGATAAGGGATATATGATTAAGACAGACTTTGAGCGTTACAACGCACGCTTGAACTATAATATCTATCCGGTGAAATGGTTCAAGAGTGGATTGAATTTAGGTTTAAGTCGTACAAACTCCAATTATTCTACTTCTACTTCTAGCAACTCCGCTGGTTATGGTAACTTATCTCGTTTCATTCGTTCTATGGCACCGATCTATCCGGTACATAAGCATGATATTGAGACAGGGGCTTATTTGGATAAAGAAGGAAACGTAGTTACTGATCCGGCTTTATATACCTACGATTATGAAGGAGCCCGTATCTCCAGCAATGGACGCGACGGTATCGCTGAGGCCCTGTGGAACGATCGCTTGATGTCTACCACAAACTCTAGTGCCCGTACTTATGTAACGATCACTCCGATCGAAGGATTGAATTTAACAGTGAACTACGCATTTGACAATAAGGATGAACGCCGTAGAGTATATGAGAACCCAGAGGTAGGTGACGGAACCGCAGGACCGGGACGTTTGAACATCCGAAATAGAAACTTCTTAACACAGACATTCAACCAGTTGATTAATTACACAAAGACTTTTGGTAAGCATAACATCGAAGCTTTGTTAGGCCATGAGAACTATAGCTACCGTTTACAATATAACTACGGTATGAAGACTAATGAGATCGTTTCCGGAACGTATGAGTACAGTAACTTCGTAAGCATAAGCTCAATGGATTCTTATACACGCGAATATAAGAAAGAAGGATACTTCGCTCGTTTGAACTATGATTTCGATGATAAATATTATGTAACAGCCTCGTATCGTCGTGACGGTTCCTCTCGCTTTAGCAAGGATAACCGTTGGGGTAACTTCTGGTCATTCGGAGCATCTTGGCGTATCAGCCAAGAAGATTTCATGGAAAACTTGACTTGGGTGGACAATTTGAAACTGAGGGCATCCTACGGTGAAACCGGAAACGATGCCATCTATTATACAGATGATGACACACAACAGGATTACTATCCTTATCAAACCTTGTATAATTTGGGTATCAACAACGGTTTGGAAGCAGGTCTCTACTTCCCGACTATGGCAAACAATAATTTGAAATGGGAGACACAGGTTTCTACCGATGTCGCTTTAGAATTCGGATTGTTCGGTCGCTTGAATGGTACGGTCGAGTTCTTCCGTAAGGCCTCCAGAGACTTGTTATTCAATGTTAGCCAACCGTTATCCAGTGGTGTCGAAAAGATCGTACAAAACATTGGTAAAGTTCGTAACCAAGGGGTGGAAATCGACTTAAACTACCAAGTATTAAAATCAAAAGATTGGAAATTATCAGTCGGCGCAAACGCTACATTCATCAATAATAAGGTGACTCGTCTGCCTGATGCCAACCGGAAAGATGGTATCATCAAAGACTCTAAGAAATTGATGGAGGGACATTCAATCTATGAGTTCTGGTTACGTCAATGGTGGGGTGTTAATCCTGATAACGGAGATGGATTGTATATCTTTGATGCCGAAAACAACACCGATGCGAATGGTAATATTAAAGATGCGGTAAAAAAGACACTTGTAGAGAAAGATGGTCAAGTATTGACAAACTCTTATAGCTATGCGAAATATGATTTCAGTGGTTCTGCCGTTCCGAAAGTATATGGTGGTTTCAATATCAATTTGAGCTATAAGGCATTCGACCTTTCTACCGTATTCTCTTATTCATTAGGAGGCAAGGTGCTTGACTCGAGTTATAGAGGATTGATGGATGTAGGTGAGTTCGGTTATGCGATGTCACCGGATCTACATAACGCATGGACAACTCCGGGCCAGATCACAGATGTACCTCGTTTGGACAATAACTCAGGTCATGCGACTAGCATTGGACAATCCTATTCTACACGTTGGTTGACAAACGCAAATTACTTGAACTTGCGTACTGTCACTTTGGCTTACAACTTGCCTAAGTCTATCCTAAACGTTATCAACATCAAGAGTGCACGCGTCAATGTCAGCGCAGAGAACTTATTCATGTTGAAAGCCCGTCAAGGTCTGAATCCGCAAGCTAACTATGCCGGAGTATCTTACAATGAATATATGCCGGCTAAGAACTTTACGATCGGTTTAAATGTATCGTTCTAAATTCATAATACATCAAACAAAGGAAAAGATATGAAAAATATACAATTATTCAAACACATCGCAGCAGGACTGCTTCTAAGTGGCTCGCTTATCGGCACAAGCTGTTCCAGCGATTATATGGATACAATCCCAACCGAGAACGTTTCATTCACGACAGTATCCACTTCGCTCGACAATCTTTATCTTGCACTGAACGGTATTCATCGTAAGATGGTATCTCAAGACTTAGGCAACCAAGGTTTGGGAGGTGAACCCGGTTTCATCATCGGTCGAGAAGCGTTGGCTGATGATTTGACATGGGACACGCAGACTTGGCATCAAGGTTTCTTAAACTGGAGTTATCCAACGAACGCAACAAGTTCGTACAACTCCGGTGAGTGGGAAACTTATTATAAGTTCATTTTGAATGCAAACAACATCTTGAAAGCGTTGAATGATAACTTTAGCGATGAGTCAAAACTCACAGATAGCGAAAAAGCGCTTGCGAACCATATCAAGGGCGAGTGTTTGGCAATTCGTGCATGGAGTCATTTCAATCTAGTACAATATTATGCGAAACCATATCGTAACGGACAGGACAACTCTCAACCGGGAGTTCCTTATCGTACGAGTCCGGAAATCGAGCCTATGGCACGTAATACGGTAGAAGAGGTGTACACGAAGATTCACGGGGACTTAGACGAAGCGTTGAACTTATTGGCAGACTATGAGCCAAATGATAAGAATCATTATAGCCTAGCATCGGTTTACGGATTGAAAGCACGTGCTCTTCTGACTCAACAGAAATACGCAGACGCAGCTACGGCCGCAGTGAATTCTATCAATGAAGCAGAGAAAGATGGCTGTAAGATCATGTCTCAGTCTGAATTGATGAATGGTTTCGCTAATATCACTTCCGCTACGAAAGAGGCTATGTATGCCGCTATGACGCAGAATGACCAAACGGTTTATTTCTACTCTTTCTATGCGTATATGTCTTGGAACTTCAACTCCAGCTCTATCCGCACAGGTATCAAATGTATCAGCCAAAGTACTTACGACTTAATGTCGCCAACCGATCTTCGCCGTCAATGGTGGGATCCGACAGGAAAGGCAGAAGTGCCCGCAACTTCTTACAACCAGCGTGTTTATCAGAACCGCAAGTTCACGGCACGCTCTACAGCTGATGCTGTAGGTGATTTTGCCTTCATGCGTATCAGCGAAATGTACTTGACAGCAGCCGAGGCTTTCGCTCGTTCCAATCAAGACGCAAAAGCAAAGGAATATTTGCAAGCCTTGTTGAAAGAACGTGATCCAGAGTACAAGGATTTGGGTAACACAGGCGCAAAACTAGCGGATGAGATCATGACACATCGCCGTATCGAACTTTGGGGCGAAGGTTTCCGTTGGTTCGACTTGAAACGTCTAGGTTTGCCATTGGATAGAACCGGTTCTAATTTTGACGCTACTTTCTGTGGCTTCTTGCACAAGGATCCGAATGCTGATGGCTGGATCTTCGAGATTCCAAAAAAGGAAACAGATTTCAACGACTTGATCGAAAAGAACTATTAACACTCTTTTTACGTTAACTTACATTAATCACAATCCCCAAAGTATACTTTAACAGGTTATCTTTGGGGATTTCTTATATCACTATTTATGAAAACAAATCATTTATTTTCAGCTCTGCTCTCTTTAGCGCTTATATGCCCTGGAATAGCGCAAGAAACACATTATCAACGTCCTCCTGCAGTTATCGAAGAAGTGGCCTTGGCCAAGCTTTCTCCTATCATCCGAATTAGTGATAACAATCAGTGGGCACTCCAGTTAGAGCGTTCCCCGTACCGGTCTATCGCCAAGCTTGCGCAACCGGAGCTTAAATTAGCGGGAATGCGTATCAGTCCCGAAACATTCAATACGAGCCGGCAAGCCGAATATACGGGTGCCAGTTTAATGAACATCGCTACTCAAGAAGAAATCAAGATAGAAGGAATTCCTGACAATGCGGTAATCACAGAAGCCTCATTCTCTCCTTCATCCAATAAGGTAGCTCTATTCGTGGAAGAAGCGGATGGCGTATACCTTTATATCTGTACCCCGGAACAGCCCGTAGCACAGAAAGTAAGTACCCGTAAAATCAACGCAACAAGTGGAGCGGAGATCTTATGGATTAGCGACAATGAATTTATTACGCTTATGGTTCCGGAAAACAGGGAGAAGGCACCAGAGAAACCCACAGTCCCATCCGGGCCCATCATTCAAGAAAGTACTGGAAAGGTGATGCCCGCCCGTACCTATCAAGACTTACTCAAAAATCCGTACGACGAGCAACTATTCGACTATTATTTCACCGCTCAATTGGTACGCATAAAAGAAGGTGCTGTGTACGAGATCGGAAAACCGGCAATCTACGGCAGTACACTTTCATTATCCCCGGATAAATCTTTGCTACTTATCGCGACAGTCCATCGTCCGTATTCCTATCAAGTACCGGTATATAACTTTCCACAAAAGTTCGAGGTTATCGACTTACAAGGTAATTCCATTTATACGTTAGCGGATAATCCAACCATTAATATACCGATGGGATATGACACGACCTCGCCTTATCCCCGCCAATTCGGATGGAGATCGGATAAACCAGCTACCGTTTACTGGGCGGAAGCACAAGATAAAGGAGATCCTAAGCAAAACAAGACTGATTTCATGGATATTATCTACCAAATAAGCTATCCGTTCAACAGCGAGAAACAGGAAGTCGCAAAGACAGAGAAACGTTTCCGCAACATCCTGTGGAATGACGATGCTTTCGCTTTATTGATCGAGACTTCCCGGGAGACTCGAAAAAACAGGACATTTACTTTTAAGCCTTGCTCTTCTGAGTCTCCGGTTCTATTATTCGATGTATCCACCGACGATAATTACAACAATCCGGGAAATCCACTTACGGTTAAAAATGCGTATGGTAAATATATCGTATATACCAATAAAGCCCACAATGAGTTATTGATGCTTGCCCAAGGTGCCTCTCCTAAAGGGGATATGCCTTACCTTAGCCGTTACAATTTGAAAACAAAAAAGAACACAGAACTTTGGCGCTGCGAGGACGGATATTATGAGACCATCCTAAAGGTAGCGAATCCGGAAAAGCTGCAATTGATCACTTCACGTCAATCCATTACAGAACCGGCAAATCTCTGCTCTCGTGACTTGAAAAAGAAAAAATTCGCTCAATTGACTCATTTCGCCAATCCATACCCGGCCATGGCAAACGTTAATAAACAAAAGATTAAATATAAACGTGCGGATGGTTTGGATCTAACAGCGACTGTATATCTCCCAGCCGGATATGATAAAGCGAAAGACGGTCCATTACCTGTCTTAATGTGGGCCTACCCGAGAGAATATAAAACGAAAGCCGAAGCTTCACAAGTACGGGGTTCTCAATACATGTTTACGAATATCAACTATGGTTCTCCTGTCTATTGGGCCCTACGGGGATTCTGTATAATGGAAAATGTTGAAATGCCGATCGTTAGTACCAGCGAGGGAGCGGAGCCAAACGATGATTTCATCGAGCAATTGACAATGAATGCCGAGGCGGCCGTAAAAGTTATTTCCGAGATGGGTGTGGGCGATCCGAATCGTGTAGCTGTAGGAGGACATTCCTATGGAGCTTTCATGACAGCGAATCTATTAACACATACCAAGCTGTTCAAAGCCGGCATCGCACGTAGCGGAGCTTACAACCGTACGCTTACCCCGTTCGGCTTCCAAACAGAGACCCGTACTTATTGGGAAGTACCGGAAATATATAATGCCATGTCGCCATTCATGTCTGCCGATAAACTACATGGAGCTCTATTAATCATACATGGTGAGATGGATAACAACTCCGGAACCTTTCCGATCCAATCCGAGCGCCTGTTCAGTGCCCTAAAAGGGCACGGGGCGATCGCACGTTATGTGGTATTGCCCTATGAGAGTCATGGCTACGCCGCCAAAGAGAACATATTACATCTATTGTATGAATGTGACCTATGGCTGGATCGTTACGTCAAGAACGCAAAAAAGTAAGTAGTACTGACTTTGTCAATGAAGTATATATCCTCTGACAGGAAAAGTATATTTCCTCTAACCAATGAAGTATATCTTCTATGAGGAAGCCAGCCGGCAGCCACCAATTGCCCTAAAACAACGATGCCCATCGTAAGGTTATAAGAATGCCCATCGTAAACTCCTTACAATGGGCATTCTTAACTCCTTATGATGGGCATTCAAAGAAAGCCCTATCTGAGATTCGTTTATTTCAGCAATGAACAAGGACAAAGATGATCCTTCTCGATATCCTTGAAATAGTTATAAGTACCCACCTTAAGATCTGCGCAAGCCGCCTCATCGCAAACAATGATTCCTTTCGGATGCAACTGCAAAGCGGTAATTGTCCACATTTGGTTCACGGCACCCTCAACGGCTTGTTGCAACGCACGAGCCTTGTTATGACCATTTACCATGATCAATACCTCCTTAGCGTCAAGAACCGTACCTACACCAACCGTTACAGAAGTCTTTGGAACTTTATTCACGTCATTATCAAAGAAACGGGAGTTAGCGATAATCGTATCCGTAGTTAACGTCTTGACACGTGTACGAGAACTTAAGGATGAACCCGGCTCGTTGAATGCGATATGGCCGTCAGGACCGATACCACCCAAGAACAGGTCTACGCCACCGACCGCTTTCATGCGAGCCTCATAAGATGCACACTCTGCCTCCAAATCCTCAGCGTTACCATTCAAGATATTTACGTTCTCTGGTTTGATATCGATATGACTGAAGAAATTATTCCACATGAACGAATGATAGCTTTCCGGATGATCTTTCGGAAGACCGACATATTCATCCATATTGAAAGTGATCACATTCTGGAACGATACAACCCCCTGCTTATTCAATTCAATCAGGTTCTTGTACATACCCAGCGGAGAAGATCCTGTAGGCAAGCCCAGTACGAATGGTTTTTCAGCGGTTGGATTCGCAGCTTTAATCTTCGCCGCTACATAATTGGCAGCCCATTTTGAGAGTTGCTCGTAATTAGGTTCGATAATTAGTCTCATAACGTTATGTTTTTTAAATGAAAGTTGTTGGATCAACTTCCTTGTTTATAAATTAGATTTGTCGTTAATAGTCTTCAAATTCTCAGCCATTTCCTTACCCAATGCTAAGCACTCCTCGTATTTAGTTGCGCTTAAACCTTGCTTCTGCTCAACCGGCATACCAACCGTCTCCCACTTCATCTTCTCGCCAAAAGCCGCCAAACGTTTTACGGCGGCTCCAGCCCATGTGAAAGACCCGAAATAACCGAAAACACGATTTTTCACCTCACGTAACTCGATCTTGCTCAACACAGCTTCCACCTCAGGGAATAATTGATTGCTATAAGTCGGGCTACCTACAATCACTCCTTTATATTTGAACACATCTTTCAAGATATAAGAAGAAGGGCTTTTGCTAACATTATGCATCACGATATTCTTGATACCATTATCAGCCAAAGAGGCGGCGATCGCCTCTGCCATCTGTTCCGTGTTACCATACATGCTGCCATAAATAATAACCACACCTTCCTCACCTTCGTAGCGGCTCATACGATCATAGATATCGATCGCTTTCGACGCATATTCACGCCAAACAGGTCCATGGGTAGAGCAAATCGTCTGGATATCTAAGCCTGAAAGCTTTTGTAATGCCCTTTGTACCGGACTTCCATATTTTCCGACAATGTTGGAGTAATAGCGAATCATCTCTTCCCAATAATGCTCTACATTCATCTCCGCATCGATCACGCCACCATCCAACGTGCCATACGTACCGAACGCATCCGCAGAGAATAAGATTTTATCCGTAACGTCATAAGTAACCATCACTTCCGGCCAATGCACCATAGGAGCCATATAAAAGGCAAGCTCATGACGGCCAGTATGTAAAGTATCACCCTCTTTCACCTCATATAAGCCTTCCTTGATGCCATGATATCCATCCAGCATCCCGAAAGTCTTATTATTTCCGACAATCCGCACGTCCGGATATTGCTGACGCAACAAACGGATACTACCCGCATGATCCGGCTCCATATGATTTACCACAAGATAATCCAAAGAACGTCCGTCCAAAGCATCCGCTACTTTTTTCAAGAAAATATCAGAGTAACAAACATCGACCGTATCGATCAATACGGTTTTCTCGTCTACGATCAAGTACGAGTTATAGGAAACGCCGTATGGCAACGGCCACATATTCTCGAAGAGGGCCTTTTGACGGTCATTAACTCCTACATAATAAACTTTATCCGCAATTTCTTTTAACTTGTACATCTTTTTAATTGATAATTGATAATTAAAAATTGAAAATAACAAAGCGTGTGCTCTCTAATTTTCAATTTTCAATTTTTAATTTTCCATTTCTTAGCGCTCTCCAGACAAACCAGCACCCTGCCAAAACAAACGGGATGCTTAACCATTGCCCCATATTCAACATCATTTCAGCCTCGAAAGGCTCTTGGTCATTTTTTACGAATTCTATGAAGAAACGAGACCCGAATACGCATATCATAAATACGCCGAAGATAAATCCTTGCTTTTTCCATGCCTCTTTCTTGAAATATAACCACATACAGATAACGAATGTCACCAGATAGCAAGCGGCCTCATACAATTGCGTCGGATGGCTCGGAGCAGAAAAAATAGGTTCAGCCCCCATTCTCCATGCGTATAAATTATCGATAAAACGAAATCCCCAAGGCAAATCAGTGGAATGACCGTAAATCTCATGATTCATCAAGTTTCCCAAACGAATCATAGCAGCCACCAATCCTGTCGGAACCACCAACTTATCGAAAGCCCATAACATACTTTTATGGCTTACTCGCTTAGAGTAAAAATAAATGGCGATAATTATACCTAACGTACCACCATGGCTAGCCAATCCTCCCTCCCAGATCTTGAGAATCTCGACAGGGTTGGCTAAATAATATTCCGGCGCATAAAACAAACAATGCCCCAAACGGGCACCAATCACCGTACCGAGCATCGTATAAATCAAAAGGGAATCGATCCATGCGGGCGGCAGTCTCTCCTTTTTCCACATCCGCTCTACAATCATATAGCCAATAGCGAAACCGATCGCAAAAGCCAATCCATACCAGCGAATCTCCCGGGAACCGATAGTAAAGATAGCGGGATCGGCAGTCCATGTAATAAAATCAAGCATAATCCTTATTTAATTGAGAATTGAAAATGGAATTTTCAATTCTCAATTTTCAATTATTTAAACGAGTCTTCTAATTAAGTTCTCTCTCTCGCCGTACAGCATATCGATTATCGGCAACTCGATCATCGTATACGCACCCGGTTGTTGCTTCAAGCTCGCACGGGCGACAGAAACCAAGATTTGAGCAGTCAAGGCAGGGTTATTGATCTTCATATCGAATTCGATCAACTGGTTCTGAGTCTTACCCGATACACCTTTACGAACCAAATTCACGCCATGTCCCATGTCCAGCAGATTATCGACACATTCAACCTGCATTACATGAGTCTCATCATGAGCGAAATAATCATCCGCCTTGATAGCGGCAGACACTTGCTTGAAATCGTATCCGTCTTCTACCTCAATATAAACCATACGACGGTGCACGCCCGTTCCCAAAGGAATCGTCATACTTAAAGCCGCCTTCACGCCTTCGATAGCCTTCACGGCAACCGTATGCCCCATACTCATTCCCGGACCAAAGTTCGTATAAGTAATACCTTTCGGCACCATCGCCTCTAACAAAGCACGTACCACAGAGTCGCTTCCCGGATCCCAACCGGCAGAAATTACAGCTACCGTATTATGAGCCTTCGCTACAGCATCCAAAGAACGACGTAAGTCCACGATACCTCCGTGGATGTCGAAACTATCGACCGTATTGATGCCTAAAGCCAAAATCTCTTTCGCATGCTCTTCCACGCTGCGTGTAGGAGTAGCCAAAACCGCTACGTCAACCTGATCTAACTTGGTGACGCTATCAGTAACCGTGTATGCCTTCAACTCGTCCGGAATATCATTCGGATTACGACGAATAACACCTGCTACCTCAAAATCCGGGGCAGCTTCAAGGGCCTCTAACACATATTTCCCGATGTTGCCATAACCTACGATGGCAGCTCTAATTTTCTTCATATTCTAGTTTTTACTTTTCAACCAACCGCAAAGTTAGATATAATTTAGAGCTTTAACAATAAGGAATACAGTTTTTATATCATTTTCAGAATGATATAGATCTTCACTCTTTCACGAATGAATCCGGATAGGAAGTAAGCTGCTCTACACCGGCTTTCGTGCGAATCCAAGTATCAAAAGAGCGTGTGCCTTCATTCAGTTCGATCACCCTAGCACCATTCGTCAAATGATTGTATTCCGTGTTTCCCCCAGTAAAACGGCCGTAAGCCAATAGGACATCATGCCAGCAAACCGCATAATCGTCATCATGATCATGACCGACAAATATACCCATCACGTCCCCATTCTCCTTAATAGCCGTAAACAAACCGGAATTCAAGGCCGGAGCGCATGCCTTTTCTCTACGTATGCCATATAGTTGAGCGTTCTCATCGGAAGCCGCTTGATTAAACTCCGGCAATGCGATATGGAAGAAAGCCAAAGAAGGAACCGGCTCTCCCCCGTTATTCCGGGTAAACTCAGCGCTTTTCTTACAATACCAATCGATCTGGTCACGTTTAATATAATCGTAACCTTTGATTCCTTTGATTGTTGAATAGGTATTCGAGTCGATGCAATACAAAACGCAAGCATCCTTCTTACCATCGGACGAACGTACGGTCAAGGCATAATTACCAACACCTGAGATTTCGGGGACCTCATCCGCCGTCAAACTATACGGTAGACTTTCGGCTACTTTCAGCAACTCTTCTTTTGTCGCCCCCTGCTCATTATCATGATTTCCGAAAACAATGGAGAACGGTATTTTACGGTCGGAGACTGTTTTCAATACATTCCGCATATTTTCCAACGCAGGCTTGCTATAGATAATATCTCCCGTAAAAATCACCAAGTCCGGTTTCTCGTCATCCAATACTTGGTTCATACGCTCAAAAGCGATGTCCGAGCGAGGATCTTGCCATTTTACATGCAAGTCCGTAAACTGTACGATCTTAAACTTCTTATCCTGATTAAACTTCAACCCCGGTTTTTGGGCAAATCCCAAAGAACTCAAGCCGGCGGCCAATAACAAGGCCCCGACAAACATCCACTTTCTCACACTCATCGAATCTCGTATTTTTTGTAATTAATAATTATTTATTCCTTCCCGAAACATGCGTCGAACGCATGTGTGGAAGGTTGGAAATCCACTTTCTTCACCAGTTCGCAAGATTCCCGTGCCCCATGTTCCCGATCCATAGCGCTATCTTCCCACTCCACGGAAAGCGGACCTTGATAGCCAATTGAATTCAAAGCACGGATAATCTCCTCAAAATTAATCTTACCTCGTCCTAAGCTACGGAAATTCCAATATCGACGTGGATCGCCGAAAGTAACATGACCGCCGAATATACCCACCTGCTTGGGGGTATCACTCCAATATACGTCCTTCATATGCACATGAAAGATACGCTCCGGGAACTGATAGATGAAATCCACATAGTCCACCCCTTGATATCCCAGATGACTCGGATCATAGTTAAAGCCGAAAGCAGGATGGTTATTTACCGCCTCCAATGCCCTGCGTGCGGAAAAAGTATCGAACGCAATCTCTGTAGGATGTACCTCCAACGCAAAACGCACACCCAATTTCTGAAACTCATCCAAGATGGGCGTAAAGCGACGGGCGAAATCGTCATACCCCTTTTGTATCATAGTGTCCGTTACCGGGGGGAAAGAATACAAATAATGCCAAATAGAACTACCCGTAAAACCTACAACGGTATCGACTTCCAGCATCTTCGCCGCATGAGCGGTCCGGATCATCTCCTCGGTAGCCCGTCGGTGAACCCCTTCCGGATCACCATCTCCCCAAATATAATCCGGTAAGATCGCTTTATGACGTTCATCGATATTATCGCAAACAGCTTGTCCTACCAAATGGGTAGAGATCGCATAAAGCCGTAAGTCATATCTCCTTAACAGATCCTTGATTCCTTGATAATAAGCCGTGTCCGTACGTCGGACATCCACGTGATCGGGAAGTCCCAATTCCACACCGTCATATCCGAATTCTTTCGCTTTTTGACAAACTGTTTCCAGTGATAGATCTCCCCACTGGAGGGTATACAATGTTACAGGACGTGCCATAATAGTATTATTTTTAGTCGATTATTTTTATCCATTTATTCTCTGTCGATCCGGTAGCTACAATCGTCTCGATAAACCGCATGCCACGGACACCATCCTCTGCGGAAGGGAAATCCAATGTCTCAGGAGCCGGCTCCTCTCCCGCCAGAATCGATTGCAAAGCCAAAGCGAAATTCCGATACAAATTAGCGAATGCCTCTATATAGCCTTCCGGATGCCCTCCCGGCGTACGGGAATTATGAGCGGCGATACCCGACATATATCCATTGGAAGTACGGACGATCTCCGCCGGACGATCCGGCCAACGCATAATCATCGTATTCGGTTCTTCTTGACGCCATTCCAACCCACCTTTCTCTCCATACACACGAATATTCAAGCCATTCTCTACGCCTACGGCGATCTGGCAAGCGGTCAACACCCCTTTCGCACCTCCCTCATAACGGATCAATGCCGCCCCATCGTCATCCAAAAGACGATCCGGCACAAAGGTGTTCAATTCACCGCACAATTCCACGGCCTTCAGCCCGGTTATATATTCCGCCAGATTAAACGCATGCGTCCCGATATCCCCCATGCAACCAGCCTTCCCCGACCGATTGGGATCCACCCGCCAAGCCGCCTGCTTATTAACATCAGCGCAGTCATTATACAGCCAACCTTGAGGATATTCCACATAAATACGGCGTATCTTACCTAAATCACCCTTACGCACCCTTTCCCGAGCTTCCTTCACCATCGGGTAAGCGGTATAAGTATGAGTCAGCATAAACAATTTTCCGGTTTCCTTCACTTTGTCACGTAATTGTTTCGCCTCATCCAAGGTATATGTCATCGGTTTATCCAGCACGACATGAAAACCATGTTCCAACGCCATCATGGCCGGACCGAAATGCACATGATTTGGGGTAACGATAGACACAAAATCCATCCGTTCACCTTCAGGCAGGGCGACCTCTTTCTCTATCATCTCCTGATAAGATGCGTAAATACGATTATCCGGTAAAAATAAAGATTGTCCGGTAGCCAATGAATTATCGGGGCGAGAACTAAAACATCCACAGACCAATTCAATCTGTCCGTCCAAATTAGCGGCGATACGATGAACGGCCCCGATAAACGAACCTTTTCCACCGCCGACCATTCCCATTCTGATTTTTCGTTTCATGGTATTATTCCGTTTTATTAAACTAAGGTAATTACATTGTTGATTCACAAAACTATGAAAAATAACCCGGTGTACGCCAATTTAACAGCTTAATATTTTTTAATTCACAAAATATATCGTTCCTTTGCGTAAAACATTTACCAAACACAGTAACTATGAAGAAAAAAGAATTAGTGGCTATCGCCTGCCTGCTTTGTTTTTGCTCTTGTAATAGAACGGAAAAGGAAATACCTAGCCCCGACCTGCAAGAGGAATTATCACCCATACAGTTTACGATCGATTTACAAAAGGAAATATTACCCTTTCCCGTAACCAAGAGCATCCCCGAGTTGGATATCCCTGAGCCTATTCCCCAAAATCCCAATACCGAGGAAGATCCTTCTACACCAGATATCGATCCGGATAATTTATACAACCGGATCGATTATATCGTATACCGAAGCGGAAAACCGGACATTCTGATAAAGCATAAGCAATTCACGCCTCAAGACCAGGATTTCACAATCATTTATGATTCACTGCCCTCCGGCAACTATCATCTTTGTTTCTTAGCCCACTCAGACAAGAATATCTCCGTGTCCGGACAAACCGCGCTATTCAGTAAAGTATCAGATACGTTTCATCTTTTTCTAACTCAAGAGGTACAAGCGGGAGAAAGAATCATTAAAGATATCACCTTACAAAGAATTGTCGGTAAAATAGAGTTCATATCCACCGATACCGTACCTAAAGCCCTAAAAAGCTTCACGATAAATGTCTCCAACTATCAAAACAAGATTGACTTAACCTCCGGGAATGGCATTTCGCAAAACACGCCTTATACACAAACCAACACTTTTAACGACTCTGATATCGGGAAAACAAAATTCACCCATTCCTTCTTCACGTTTATCCCGGCTCCGGAATTCATGCTCAAAGCACACCTCTCGGCCAAAAATCAGATAAACGAAGTAACCCGGGAAAGAGAGATTAATGACATCCTGCCTCTCATAAATCACATTATTCGTTATACCGGGATTCTCTACGCTCCAAAGGAATCAGACGACACCTTCACCCTTGATATATTAAACGGCGGCAAATGGGATAGCCCCATTGACAAAGATCTAAATGATTAACACAAAACCGGTGTGCCAAATTTGGCACACCAGCTACCTTTTCCCTAACCTTCACACTTATTTTATATCTTCTATCTTGAAGAGAGCGTTAAATCTCCATCAAACTAAAAGTCTCACGAACCTCATCCCCCGCATACCGACCAAACGTAAAGTCTCTTTCTGGGCAGTCGTCGTTTTTTTGTAAACGTCTACGGCATCCTCAGCATTTCCCTATACGCATAAAAAATTATATTTGAGACAGCTTCTTCCAAGAACTGATTCATCGTGGTAAGCTCATGAATATCGTTCTTAATGCGTAATATTTTTTGCATATATCCGAAAATTTTGCGCTAAAGATACTAAAAAAGAAATATCCTTTCCGTAAGATTTGTATCTTTACCTCCAAATAGTATTTAAGGTATAGAGCTATGGCTAAAAGATATTTAATAAACATATGCTTATTGATCGCCGTCTTATGCGGATTCAGTAGTTGCGAGGAAGATCCGTATTATGATCCGTATGAGGAAATCACCTATGATTTATGTAATTACGTATGGACAGATTGGTTTGTCGTAGACGGTTTAGATTGTGAGCAGCAACTTACATTTAATCCAGATGGAAAAGGATGGGATACAAGAATTTATCATTACCCTAGCGGACGCATAGATCGAGAGGAAATCCCATTCTACTGGGACTGGGACAATTATTATACCGATATACTTTATATGGACTATGAAGACGGACGAACAACACTAGAGAACGTATGGATTAGTGGCCGGACTTTTAAATGCCTATATAATGGCGAACGGGTAACATTTAAGGCCTATTAAATAGATCTTTATTTGATAGGCCCCCCCAATAAAGGGTTATTTTCTAAACAATACATTGAGTTATTTACAGAGTAACCGTTCTATCTTATCCTTAAGCGGAAATAGATCGGTTTGAATGGTTCCCCACACAATCTCATCCCGAATCTGATAATATATCCATGCACCAACACATGGCGCATGCCTATGACCTCATCCCATGCGATCCCTTGATGATCGCAAAACGCAATATCTTGTTCCTGGATCGCCTCCTGCATATGCCGTAGGCGTGTATTGTCTTTAGGCTTCTCTCTCATATACCAATATTTTATCCCGATCTACAGAAGAAACGGCAAAATCCTTCAATTGTCCTTCCTCCACCAAATCAACCTTACGATGCGACAATTGACTTAGAGCTTCCACCATACCCTCATACTTGAATAATGTAATACGAGCGTGGGAGTCAAAACGAACCAGAATATCAATATCACTATCCTTCGTCTCCTCTCCACGTGAATAGGAACCAAACACCCATGCTTTCTCTATTGATTCAAAAAGAAAAAGCCTCTTAGCTTATTAATTAAGCTGTTGTTCCATCTTTTAGAGATTACCTTGCGCAAATATAAACAATATTCCCACCACAAGAAACAACCTGCGGTAAGAAAACACTTATTTACTCTCTCTTTATACAAGAGACAAAAAAACGTTTAACAATAAGGAGATCAACTCACTTGTTTTGAGCAAGTTTGATAAAAAAGGGAGGAAACAAAAGTAGTCTCGCCGGGAATCGAACCCGGATCTAAAGTTTAGGAAACTTCTATTCTATCCGTTGAACTACAAGACCAACTCTTTTGAGATCGCAAAAGTATAATCTTTTCCTCAAATAGGCAACCGTTATCAAATGTTTTTATATGCCCGGCAACAACGGTCACATATCTGCCAGCTGCCATCGCAACCATTGTTGTCTCTCTCGACCCTATATCATTTCACATTCATTCCGTATTCAAACACGATCCCCTCCTTATATAAATTCGATCACGATCCTATCTATTCTATATTCACCGCCGCTGAATGATCGTTCACCACCAGCGAATGACCATTCAGCGGCGGTGAACGATCGTTCGGTGACAGCGAACGAAGGATACACGATTATCCTTCATAAAATAAGAAGGTTACAAAAGATGTATATAAATCAATCAAATAAGCTTTGCATCACCGATAACGATTTGATTTCCGGGAAATCCGGGAGATGCAGACGGTAATATTCAAGAACACGATGAATAATACGGACCCGCTCTTGACGGGAAAAACCATAAAGCGACATATTCTCAAAGCTGATACGAAGCAAACGGGAAAAGAAAGCACTCTCCACCTTATTTAAATAATGCCGATGCATTGGGATATGATCCGTAAACACCCCATTCAACATATCGAAATAATACCCCACCCGATGTGATTCCACGTTCGGGAAAATACCGAGATAGTGGAGAAGACCTAACAAGAAAACCAAATGAAAATTAGCGATACCTTTATCCGCATACTCCAATAGATGTATAGACTCGTACAGGTAATCAAATAAACGAGGATCCGGTTCCGTATCTTTTAGAACCCTAAAAAGAACCTCCGAGAGGAAAAGCGCCAATACATTCTTAACCGGATCACAACAAACATCATTCAGCGGAAAACAAATGCGGGTCTCCTTAATCCGGTGCAAATCCCGCTTATTCAAGTGCTCCACCTCCATCTCCAGAACGGACAAAGGTATAAACAAAGCCTTCGATACCGTGCTTTTCTTCCCACGGCTACGACTAACCAGATACGAGGCCCGGCCAAACGCCTCCGTATACATATATATAATAGAATATTTATCATTGTAAGGGATCGTATGCAAGACAATCCCCCTCGTTTTACACAACATAATTCATATCTTTGCGACGATGATTACGAACAAAGATACTCAAATTAACGTTATACATATAATTTAAAGTATAGAATTATGTTGGACTTAACGACCCCTTCTTTATTGTTTTCCGCCATATCATTGATACTGTTGGCCTATACGAATCGCTTCCTTTCATACGCCAGCGTAGTGCGTGCCTTGAAAGAAAAGCATCAGCAAACCCATGACCCCAAGGATATCGCCCAGATAGCGAACCTGCGGAAAAGGCTCTATCTGACCCGTTCCATGCAAATATTAGGAATACTCAGCTTGCTGCTCTGCGTGATCGCAATGTTCTTCATTTATGTATCGTGGCAGGTTTTCGCCGCATGGATATTCGGCATAGCCTTATTGCTATTAGCGGCGTCGTTATGTGTATGTATCTGGGAAATAAATATTTCCGTTAAGGCCTTGGAAATTTATCTGGAAGATATAAGTTCTAAAGAGAAGTTAAAACAGTGAGTAGTATTAAATTTTCCTTCGAAATGTTTTGCCAGTTCAGAGAGATCGTCTATCTTTGCACACGCAATCGGGAAATCATTTTCTTAGAACGTTAAAAGTGAGAACTTTGACATTTTGGCCCATTCGTCTATCGGCTAGGACGCAAGATTTTCATTCTTGAAAGAGGGGTTCGATTCCCCTATGGGCTACAATAAACAGGATTAAAAAACAATAAAGAGAAGATCTAGAAATGGCAAATCATAAGTCATCAATCAAGAGAATCAGACAGACAAACGCAAGACGTTTGCGTAACAGATATTACGCAAAGACAGCTAGAAACGCTATGAAAGTTTTGCGCGCTACTGAAGACAAGAATGAAGCACAAGCTTTATTCCCTAAGGTATGCTCTATGTTGGATAAGCTTGCAAAAAAGAACGTTATCCACAAGAACAAGGCCGGCAATCTGAAATCCAAGTTGGCTAAGCACGTTAATGCGTTAGCATAAGCAGAAGGTAATTACTTTTACAAGTATAAAGCCGGACTCTCAGCAAGCCCGGCTTTTTAGGCCTAATGGCCCATTCGTCTATCGGCTAGGACGCAAGATTTTCATTCTTGAAAGAGGGGTTCGATTCCCCTATGGGCTACAATAAACAGGATTAAAAAACAATAAAGAGAAGATCTAGAAATGGCAAATCATAAGTCATCAATCAAGAGAATCAGACAGACAAACGCAAGACGTTTGCGTAACAGATATTACGCAAAGACAGCTAGAAACGCTATGAAAGTTTTGCGCGCTACTGAAGACAAGAATGAAGCACAAGCTTTATTCCCTAAGGTATGCTCTATGTTGGATAAGCTTGCAAAAAAGAACGTTATCCACAAGAACAAGGCCGGCAATCTGAAATCCAAGTTGGCTAAGCACGTTAATGCGTTAGCATAAGCAGAAGGTAATTACTTTTACAAGTATAAAGCCGGACTCTCAGCAAGCCCGGCTTTTTAGGCCTAATGGCCCATTCGTCTATCGGCTAGGACGCAAGATTTTCATTCTTGAAAGAGGGGTTCGATTCCCCTATGGGCTACCAACCTAAAAAGGAGAGAGATAAGTTTATGGCTTATCTTTCTCCTTTTTTATTATCCCTGTCCTTTTTTCGCTATTTTCACATCCCCCACTTCGCTATCTCGATAAAAACCACTACATTTGTTAGATTTTTTTGAGGACATAGATAATTACAGATTTTAAAGAAAGATAAACTCATGAGTGAAGAAATTAAGAATACTTCTACAGAGTACTCCGCAGATAGTATTCAAGTACTTGAAGGGTTAGAGGCAGTACGAAAAAGGCCATCCATGTATATTGGCGATACCAGCGAGAAAGGTCTCCATCACTTAGTGTATGAGGTCGTAGATAACTCCATAGACGAAGCGCTAGCCGGATATTGTACATACATCGACGTGGTAATCAATGAGGACAACTCGATCACGGTTACCGACGACGGCCGCGGTATCCCCGTAGATATTCATGAGAAAGAAGGTAAATCAGCCTTGGAAGTAGTATTGACAGTGCTGCACGCCGGCGGTAAGTTCGACAAGGGAACCTATAAAGTATCCGGTGGTTTGCACGGTGTGGGTGTATCTTGCGTGAACGCCCTCTCTACTTATCTGAAAGCGGAAGTTCGCAGAAACGGGAAAATACACATGCAAGAGTTCTCTTGCGGAAAGCCGTCGCACGACGTACAAGTGATCGGTGATACGGATAAGACAGGTACTACGATCTCTTTTAAACCGGACGGTTCTATCTTCTCGGTCACGGAATACAAGTATGATATATTGGCTACCCGTTTGCGCGAGTTAGCGTTCTTGAACGCTGGCATTACGCTACGCCTGACAGATAAGCGGGTTCAGAAAGAAGACGGTTCTTTCAAGTCCGAGGTATTCCATTCGGATGAGGGATTGAAAGAGTTTGTCCGCTATATCGACCGTTCTAAAGAGAAACTGATTCCAGACGTAATCCATATCGTAACCGAGAAACAGGGTATCCCTGTTGAGGTGGCGTTAACTTATAATACTTCTTACAACGAGAGCGTATTCTCTTACGTAAATGATATTAACACGATAGAAGGTGGTACACACTTGGCCGGTTTCCGCCGGGGTCTGACCCGTACGTTGAAAAAGTACGCCGAGGATTCCAAATTATTGGAGAAAGCCAAGGTGGAGATTCAAGGGGATGACTTCCGTGAAGGTTTGACCGCCGTTATCTCTATCAAGGTAGCCGAGCCTCAATTCGAGGGACAGACAAAGACGAAGCTGGGTAATAGCGAGGTTACCGGTGCCGTGGATATGGCGATCGGCGAGGCGTTAGGCTATTATTTGGAAGAACATCCGAAAGAGGCGAAAATAATCGTCGACAAGGTGATCTTGGCCGCGCAAGCCCGTCATGCTGCTCGTAAGGCTCGCGAATTGGTACAACGTAAATCTCCGCTGACAGGAGGTGGTCTTCCCGGTAAATTGGCGGACTGTTCCTCTAAAGACGCAGCGATCTGCGAATTGTTCCTTGTCGAGGGAGACTCCGCAGGGGGTACGGCTAAGCAAGGACGCGACCGTAACTTCCAAGCGATCCTACCGTTGCGCGGTAAGATCTTGAACGTGGAGAAAGCGATGGATCATAAGATCTTCGAAAGCGAGGAAATCCAGAACATCTATCGTGCGATGGGCGTGACCGTCGGTACGGAGGATGATCCGAAGGCGTTGAACATGGAGAAGCTACGTTACCACAAGGTGATTATCATGACCGATGCTGATGTGGACGGTAGCCACATCGCCACATTGATCTTGACCTTCTTCTTCCGCCGTATGCGTTCCTTGATCGAGAACGGATATGTTTATCTGGCGACTCCTCCCCTCTATTTGTGTAAGAAAGGTAAGGTTGAGGAATATTGCTGGACCGAGCAACAACGTCAGCAGTTCATCTTAAAATATGGAGGAGGCAACGAGAACTCGATCCATACACAACGATACAAAGGTTTGGGAGAAATGAACGACCACCAATTGTGGGATACGACCATGAACCCGGAAAACCGTACATTAAAGCAAATCACGATCGACAACGCAGCCGAGGCTGACCAGATCTTCGCCATGTTGATGGGTGAAGACGTAGGCCCTCGCCGCGAGTTTATCGAGGAAAACGCTACATATGCTAACATAGATGCTTAAAATCATGAAAGTCCGTCGTCCGAATCTAGAGACCCTATACAAAGAAGTTGATAATTATATACCGGCTAAAGAAAGCCTTCAACCTCCCCGAATAGGAATATCCGCTAACCGGAGAGACGGACTTTCCTGTATAGCCGAGACCTACGTGCAAGCCGTGCTGGATGCGGGGGGAGCTCCGGTACTTATCCCGGTGATCACGGATCTGAAAGCATTGACCGTACTGGTATCCGAACTAGACGGATTGGTTATGAGCGGGGGTGGAGACATCAATCCGCTCTATTTGCATGAGGAGCCTATCCCGCAATTGCAAGACGTAGATACGTTACGCGACGAATACGATTTGATCTTGCTTCGCTTGGCCGCTAACCGACAAATTCCGATCATGGGTATTTGCCGGGGGCATCAGATCATGAATGTAGCGTTCGGAGGAAGTGTCTATCAAGACATCCATTCACAAGCCAATCATGCTCTATTGAAACATAGCCAGACATTGGCTCGGGAATATCCGTCGCATACAGTAACACTCGAACCGGGAATGAACCGCCTACGTACCATTTTCAATGGAGAAGAACAAATCCTTGTCAACTCTTTCCACCATCAAGCGGTAAAAGAGGTCGCACCCGGTTTTAGGGCGACAGCGACCGCTCCAGATAGAATCAATGAGGCAATGGAACATACGGAGAAAACGATATTCGGCGTACAATGGCATCCGGAGGCCATGGCTCCGCAAGGGGATGAGGACATGAAAGCCTTATTCGCTTACCATATCGAGAATGCCCGCCGTTTCGCAAAAGCCAAAACGATCCATCAACGGATCATGACGATCGATTCCCATACAGATACCCCAATGATCTTTCCCGGCGAATTTAATATCGGGGAAAAAGAAGGTGGGAAAGTGAATCTTCCTTTTATGGAAGAAGGGCGTATCGACGCAACCTTTATGGTCGCCTATATCCCGCAAGGTAAACGAGATGAGGCATCCTTACAGGCAGCGACAGCGTATGCGATAGAACGGCTGAATCAAGTAAAACGCCAGCAAACCTTACATCCGGACCGGATGGCTATAGCAACTACCCCCCAAGAGATCCGAACAATCAAAGCGCAAGGGAAAAAAGCGATCTGTCTCGGTATCGAGAATGGGTACGCTTTAGGAAAGCAGATCGAGAACCTACGGATGTTTAAGGAGATGGGAGTCTCTTATATCACCTTATGCCATAATGGGGATAACGATATTTGTGATTCCGCTAGAGGAAAACAGGAATGGAAAGGACTAAGTCCTTTCGGTAAGGAAGTGGTAAAAGAGATGAACCGGTTAGGAATCATGGTTGATATCTCGCATGCGGCGGAAAGTACCTTTTATCAGGTAATGGAAGTGAGCGAGACGCCAATCATAGCCTCCCACTCTTCCGCACGTGCGCTTTGCGATCATCCCCGTAACTTAACAGATGATCAGCTGAAAGCACTGGCTGCTCAAGGGGGTGTCGCCCAAATCTGCCTATACAAAGGATTCATCAATAAGGAAGAGGAAAAAGCTTCTTTAAGCGACGCTATCCGCCATATCAATCATATCGTGGATTTAATCGGTATCGATCATGTAGGAATCGGCTCGGATTTTGACGGAGACGGGGAGCTGATCGGTTGCTCGGCTACCAACGAGTTGATTAACATTACCGTCCGACTTTTAGAAGAAGGATATACGGAAGAAGATATACGGAAAATATGGGGTGGAAACTTGCTAAGGGTTATGACCGCTATACAAGATTCCCCAAACAAATAGCAAACGAAAACAACTACATATTATGAAAAAGATCTTATACACAGCAATATGTGCCTGCAGCATCTTATGTGGAGCACAGGCACAGACACCCGGATCGGAAGTACCCAACATAAAAAAGCTATATGAGTTGACAGACTCTTGCGATGTAAACGTGCGGGCGCAATTCTTCCCTTTGATCGGGATCTCTGCCAGTATTTCAAATGGGGCTTCCCGAGTAGGAGCCAGCTATATCCAATCCATCGTAAAGGCAGGGGGAACTCCGGTTATCATCCCGGCTGTTACAGACGGTAAGGTACTCAGGAATATCGTATCGAATTTAGACGGGCTAGTTCTTATAGGAGGAGCGGATGTAAACCCTCTATGGTATGAGGAGGAGCCTCGGGAAAAGCTGGAAGAAGTCGATCCGGTACGCGATTTGTATGAGTTGAAACTAATCAAGATGGCTACCGACCAAAATATTCCGGTCTTAGGTATATGCCGAGGATTGCAACTGTTGAATGTAGCGTTTGGCGGTACGCTTTACCAAGACATCCCCTCACAACGTGGCGATCGTTCTGTCAAACATAGGCAAGATTTACCCAGTTCGTATGGCTCACATCGTGTCTTCGTTGATGCGAACTCACAGCTAGCCACTATTCTAGGGAAAGATACCTTAGCTGTAAACTCTCTTCATCATCAAGCGATCAAGGAGTTGGCGCCTATCTTTAAGGCTACCGCTTATGCGCCCGACAGTATTATCGAGGCTATCGACGCTTATCCGAACCGATCCATCATGGGAGTTCAATGGCATCCGGAAGCATTGACTTACGGAGACGACACTACGATGTTAAAGATATTCCGCCACCTGATAGGAAAGGCCGAGACTTTCCACCAAGCCAAAGAGATGCACAAACATTTCCTTTCCGTAGATACACATACCGATACTCCTTTCTGGTTTAAACGTGCAGGATTCAGTATCGCCGACCGGGAACGTAACCGGGTAAACATCCCTAAGATGCAAGAAGGGAAACTAGACGGGGTGTTCCTTGCGGCCTTCATCGGACAAGGTAAACGTGATGAGGTCTCTTTACAAGAAGCCGTACAAAAAGTAACAGGCTTGATCGAGGGTATTCGCAAGCAAGCTGAATTGAATAAGGATTTATGTGGCATCGCAGTTACGAACCAAGACTTCATCCGCTTGAAGAATGAAGGAAAAAAAGCGTTCTTTATCGGTATAGAGAATGGATACGGCATAGGTAAGGACTTGGCGAATATCGCTAAGTTCAAGGCGATGGGTGTCAATTATATCACGCTCTGCCACTCCTACGATAACGACATTTGCGACTCATCCACCCATACCAAGAAAGAGTGGGACGGTTTAAGTCCGTTTGGTGAAGAGGTCGTGAAAGAGATGAATCGCCAAGGTATCATGGTGGATATGTCTCATGCCTCAGAAAAGTCTTTTTGGGATGTTATCAAATTGTCCAAGGCCCCGATCATCTGCTCACACTCCTCATCCATGGCGATGTGTAAGCACGACCGTAACCTGACCGACGATCAACTAAAAGCCCTTGCCCAAAATGGAGGCGTAGCGCAAGTTTGCTTGCTCGACCGCTATATCAATGAGGATTATAAAAACGCAAGCCTTACCGATGCGATCGAACATATCGATCATATGGTAAAAGTCGCCGGTATCGACCATGTAGGTATCGGCTCTGATTTTGATGGCGGTGGCGGAATTATCGGTTGCGAAAGTGACAACGATTTCATACAGATCACTGTTAAATTAATAGAGAAAGGATATACAGAAGAAGATATCGCCAAGATATGGGGTGGAAACTTGATGCGTGTATTAGACGAGGTTCAAGCGGCTGCCTCCGTAAAAACATTATAAACAAAACAGATTTATGATCAGATTATTTTTTGCTTTATTGAGTTTTGCTCTTTTATCATGTGGAGCCAAAGGAACCAAAGAGACAGGTAATATGCCGGAGATCAAAAAACAACCGACCACTTCAGCTGTTCCCGATTTCAATGCGGACAGCGCTTACGCCTATGTAGCGAACCAAGTCGCTTTTGGTCCTCGTGTACCTAATACAGCGGCTCATAAAGCATGCGGGGATTACCTAGCGTCTGAATTAAAGCGCTTTGGCGCCAAAGTCTACCAGCAAGAAGCAATACTGACCGCCTACGACGGAACGAAGCTGGAAGCGAGAAACATCATAGGCTCGTTTGATCCGGAGAATAGTAAACGTATTTTACTATTTGCGCATTGGGACAGCCGTCCCTATTCGGACCACGATCCCGATCCCTCCAAGCACCGGACTCCATTGGACGGGGCAGACGATGGCGGTAGTGGTGTAGGTGCCTTATTGGAAATCGCCCGCCAAACCGGACAAAAAGCCCCGGGTATCGGTATCGATATTATTTTCTTCGACGCAGAAGATTATGGTACGCCGGAATTCGTAACCGATTATACGCCGGATAGCTGGTGCCTAGGTACCCAGTTCTGGGCTAAAAATCCGCATGTCCCTAATTATACGGCGGAATACGGGATCTTATTGGATATGGTGGGCGGCAAGAACGCCACGTTTTTCAAGGAACAACAATCCTTGCATGCGGCAGCCCCAATCGTTGAGATGGTATGGAGCGCAGCCCGTGATCTGGGATATGGCAAATATTTCATTAACGCCGCAGGTGGAGCCATCACAGACGATCACCAATATGTGATTAGCGGACGTAATATCCCGAGTATCGACATCATCAACTACGACCCTGAGTCTCAAACAGGTTTCGCCAGTTATTGGCATACGCAAAAAGATAATATGGAGAATATAGACCGTGAGACTCTAAAAGCTGCCGGTCAAACCGTACTGGAAGTAATATACAATCGATAAAATACTGATAAAATGACAATCAATGAACTTCAAGACAATGTAATCGAAGAATTCTCTGTCTTCGACGATTGGATGGACAAATACGCATTATTAATAGATCTAGGAAATTCTCTTCCCCCGCTTGATGAGAAATATAAAACGGAAAGTAACTTGATCGAAGGCTGCCAAAGCCGGGTTTGGTTCCAAGCGGATTATGTGGATGGCAAGATTATTTTCCAAGGAGAAAGCGACGCCGTGATCGTAAAAGGTATCGTATCCTTGCTGATACAGATCTTATCGGGCCATACCCCTCAAGAAATCTTGGATGCGGATCTATACTTTATAGACAAGGTAGGATTAAAAGAGCATTTATCCCCTACCCGTTCCAACGGGTTGGTAGCGATGGTGAAGCAAATGCGTCTATACGCAATGGCTTACCGGACAAAGGAACAACAATAAAAACAGGTATTTTCACACCGATATAGGCATAGACTCATACGTATATACGCATTGGGTTATGCCTATATGCGTATTAAAAGCCGAGCGTAAGTTGCTCCGGTAACAGTGTGAATGTCTTACGATGATAAGGTGTGATGCCGCATTCCCGGATCGCTTCCCTGTGTGCCTTGGTAGGATAGCCTTTATTGTCCAGCCAATGATAAGCGGGGTATTCCAAGGCCAATTCATTCATATAATCATCCCGATAGGTTTTAGCTAATACAGAAGCGGCAGCGATACTCAGGTATTTTCCGTCGCCTTTTACTACGGTCGTATGCGGAATATCGGGATAAGGGGTAAAACGGTTTCCATCGATCAATAAATGTTCCGGCTGTACTTTCAATTGCTCAATCGCACGATGCATGGCCAAGAAAGAGGCTTTCAAGATATTAATCTTATCGATCTCTTCCGGGCTAACGATACCTACCGCCCAAGCGATCGCCTCCCGTTCGATGACGGGGCGAAGCTTATACCGTTTCTTCTCGCTTAATTGTTTGCTATCGTTTAAATCCTGATTCTTGAAATCCTCCGGAAGAATCACAGCGGCGGCGAATACCGCACCCGCCAAGCAACCTCTTCCCGCCTCATCACACCCGGCCTCTATACGACCGGTTTCCATATAGGGTAATAACATGTATCTATCTCTTTTTTATCGTAAAACACGTCACATGCTTACGATGCCCATTCAAGCATCCTTACGATGGGCATCGTAAGCTCCTTTGAATGCCCATCGTAAGCTCCTTTGGATGGGCATCGTAATTTTAACTATTCAAATCCTTCACAATCCAAGGGCGAAGCACGAACCAAGCGAATGCCGTAGCGGCGATCACCCCGCAAGTATTCGCCAAGAAGTCAAACCAATCCCCACCCCGGTACGTCGTACAATATTCTTGCAATATCTCAATAATCCCACTCATGGCGATCGGGCATAAAACCGCCCCGATCCAAGCATGTCCTAATACCGTCTCATACTTCCGGTGATTCCGCAAGAACTCCAGCCATAGCATACCCGACATCCCCCCATACATACAGAAATGAACCACCTTGTCCACTCCCGGGAATAATGGGATATTATCCAACTGCGGCGGCTTAAAGAACGACAAGTAAATAACGATCACTATAATCGCCAGTGAAAACGGATATTTCTTAATATAATACATCATACTCAAAACATCTTCCGAACTCGTTCCACACCTGCGATGAACGTATCGATCTCCTCTTTCGTATTATAAAAGGAGAAAGACGCCCGCACCGTACCCTCGATCCCTAAGGTATGCATCAAAGGCTGAGCACAATGATGCCCTGTACGAACCGCTATTCCCAGACGGTCCAGCAACATCCCCATATCGTAATGATGGATATTACCCACCAAAAAAGAAAGTACCGCTCCTTTATGATCTGCTTGTCCGAAAATACGCATCCCTTCGATCGTATTTAATCCAGCGGTCGCATATCGTAAAAGCTCATCCTCATAAGCCGCTATATTCTCTATACCGATCCGATCTACATACCGCAAGGCTTCCGCCAATGCCGTGCTACCGATATAATCCGGAGTTCCCGCCTCGAACTTAAAGGGAAGTTCATTAAAAGTTGTCTTCTCGAACGAGACCGTAGCGATCATCTCGCCACCTCCCTGATACGGAGGAAGTTTATCCAACCACTCCTCTTTGCCATACAAGACCCCGATACCCGTCGGTCCGTAAATCTTATGCCCGGAGAAAACATAGAACTCCGCATCCAAGTCCTGCACATCCACCTTCATATGCGGAACGGCTTGAGCCCCGTCTATCAACACCGGCACGCCTTGCTCATGAGCGATCTCGATCATCGCCTTTACCGGATTTACCGTACCCAAGACATTAGACACATGAGTCACGGAAACCAGACGAGTCTTATCCGAGAATAATTTACGATACTCATCCAGATTTAACTCCCCCTTCTCATTCATCGGGATCACTTTTAAGGTGATTCCTTTCCGGGCCGCTTGTATCTGCCAAGGAACGATATTGGAATGATGCTCCATCACGGACACGATCACCTCATCCCCAGCCGACATACATTCATCCGTAAAGCTGGAAGCGATCAGATTGATGGATTCCGTAGTTCCCCGGGTAAAAATAATCTCGTTCGAAGAACGGGCATTCAAGAAATGCTGTACCGTTTTGCGGGCCTCCTCATGCGCCTCTGTCGCTGCTTGGCTCAAGAAATGCACACCTCGGTGGATATTCGCATTTACGTTATAATATCCATTCTCTATCTTTTCTACCACTTGACGAGGTTTCTGGGTAGTAGCGCTATTATCAAAATATATCAGCGGTTTATCGTATATTTTATGATCCAAGATCGGAAAGTCTTTTCGGATCGCTTGAACGTCTAACATAGTCTTACTTCTTTTTGTCTTAAAATTACGAGAGCCAAAGATACAAAAAAAAGGCTTTCTCGCTGAAAGAAAGCCTTTTTTATCATTACCTAACAGATATTACGCCTACACTTTATCCACTACTCACACGCCTACTTTTCTCTTCCAAAGTCAAAATACGGAGACTCTGTACGGGCGTTGTCCATTAAGGACGCTAGTTCTTTTACCTTATCGGGATACTTCTCCGCTAGATTCGTATCCTCGTGTATATCATTACTTAAATCATACAGTTCCAATATAGTCTCACCCACGACCGGTTGCCGGATTAGTTTCCATTTACCGGAGCGCAATGCTTCCCGGCCATTCAACTCGTGAAATTCCCAGTATAAATAATCATGGGCCTGTTGATCTTTCTTTGATAACAAGGTTGGTAAGAAAGAGATTCCATCTGTCTTCTCGGGCAAGACCGTACCTGTAAGCTCCGCCAATGTCGGCATGACATCCCAGAATGCGCTTATATGATCCGATTGAGCTCCGGCCTTGATCGTACCCGGGCACCATGCCACCATCGGTATACGGATACCACCTTCATATACATCCCGTTTGATCCCCCTGAAAGGTCCGTAACTCTTGAAAAAGTCGGGATCAGCTCCACCTTCATGATGCGGGCCGTTATCGCTGGTAAAAATCACGATCGTATTCTTATCCAAACCCAACTCTTTCAATTCAGCCATTACATCCCCCACGTATTTATCCAACCGGGAGACCATAGCGGCAAAGGAAGCTAATGGTTTCTCCGAGGTGTTATAACCGCCGTACACTTTATCAAACTTACCAATATAAGGAGTCTCCTCGAATGAGTTCTCGTACATCTTATAAATAGAATCATGAGGAAGATTCAATTCCGCATGAGGTAGCGTATAAGTAAGCATCGCAAAGAACGGTTGCTCCTTATGATCTCGGATGAACTTCAACGCTTGCTCATGAATCAAATCCTGCGAATACGTCTCGCAAGCATTGTTCTCGTTTTCCGGAAAAAGAACCTTCTCCTCATTATGCCACAAATGATCCGGATAGAAGGAATGCGACTGCCGTTGGCAATTATACCCATAAAACTCATCGAAACCCATCTTATTGGGAACGGAGACAGAACCCGGATATCCCAATCCCCATTTACCGAAAATACCAGTCGTATAACCGGCCGATTTCATTAATTTACCCAACGTATAGGTATCCTCCCGCATCGGCTGTTGGCCTTCGGGCGTGATCTCCCGGTTTCCCCGGACTTGTGTATGTCCCGTATGCAATCCGGTCATCAAGGAGCAACGGGAAGGGGCACTCACCGTACATCCTGCATAATGCTGCGTAAATAACATTCCCTCCGCCGCCATCCGATCGATATTGGGAGTCTTGATAATCTGTTGGCCATAACAGCCAACATCTCCATATCCTAAGTCATCCGCTAAAATATACACAACATTCATAGGACGCTCCGGAGTTTTTTCGCAACCAGACATTCCGACAAGCAGCAATGTCCCAGATATACATAAAATCAATTGTGTTTTCATATACGTTATAAAATTAAAAATATTAGAAATCTATTATGATCTTCTGATCCTCATTCGTAGACAAACGGTTCGTCCGTACCTTAACCCTTCCCATACGATCCGAGGCATCGAAGTACCAACCTTCTTGTCCGGTGTTGAACGCTTCGGGGGAGATGGCAGATAGAGGCTTTCCCGCTACGGTTACGTTTGACGGGGTAGATTCCGAGCGGACATCCAATAGGTAAGTACGCTCTTGGTAACGTCCTTTATAATCTCCTTTCGCTTTCGCTATATCCACGGTGATCGTTCCTTTCTCACCTTTCGGGGCGGAAACAGAGATCAAAGTACGGGCAAATTCGCCTTCCTTATAATCACGAGTGAGGCCATCATCTTCATATAAGTTGAAAGAGGTAGTTCCGTAGGGATACAAGTCCAAGGTCAAGACATCCGCTGGCTTCTCGCCGACATAATTCATATCCGGGTACATCGGGATGATGGCACCTTGACGGATAAATACCGGGCAAATATCTAGTTTAGCCTCATATTTATCCAACCACTTGCCACCCTCGTATGTCTTTCCAGTCCAATAATCGTACCATTCTCCGGCAGGGAAGTAAATACTATCGCGTACGTTCTTCCGGGTATATACAGGGGCAACCATCATCCACTCGCCACTCATAAATTGATATTGGGTAGTCGTATCACGGGTAACCACGTCGTCCGGGAATTCCAGTACCATAGCACGGGCCATCGGTACACCGGTCGTATGCGCCTCATGACAATAGGTATAGGCGTACGGGTTCAGACGCATCTTCAGCTTTAAGAACTTACGGTTGATATCCGTGTACGGATGTCCATATACCCAAGGCTGACGGTCGGCATCTGCCCAGCCACTCATGGTCATAAAGATCGGGGTGAAGACCTTCCATTGCAAGTCGCGAGTATAGGTCTTCGGAGAACCGCCGAAGATACCGTCCACATCGCTGGTAGCGGCGTTCATGGCAGAAAGTCCGGCACCCGTGATCGTTGGGATATGGTAACGAATATAATCCCAGTTGCTCACTTGGTCACCACTCCATACCGTAGAATACCGTTGGGTTCCGGCCCAACCGCAAACAGCCCATACGAAACCCCGTTCGTTCGTATTGTTCTCGATCCCCTCGAATGCGGATTTACAGCCGTTCAAGGCAAACTCATAGCCTTCTCCAACCCAAGCCACATCCAATTTACACAGGCGGGTACCACATTTACCTACCTCGTAGGCAATCTTATCTACACCATTCTCTGTCCACAAGCCCGTATGGAAGCCTCGTTTACCTAATTCCATAACGACTGAATCCAATTTCACATAGCCACAACCATAACCATCGTTCGGCAAGATCCAGCCACGGGGCATATCATATTCCACGTATTTATCAGCAACTTGACCGATTACGTCCGGGGTAGATTGAGGCCATCCGGTTCGCTGTTCCCCTTTGTTATAGCAGTCAGCGTCTCCCATCGTAAGCATCCACATCGCCGGCATAAAAGGTTTTCCTGTGATATCCGTATAGTCGTTCAATAGGTCTTTCAGCGAAGGGCCATAGAAGTAGAACGCATCAAAGCGATTCTCGTTATGCGTTAACTGACTGGTGAAGCCCATCAGCTTAAAACCATCATCATAGTTCTTGTCCAACATCTCCGTGCCGTTGAAGGCATAATGTCCCGGGGCAAACGTATTGCGGAATACGCCATATCCTTTCGTGGACATATAGAAGGGAGCCGGGTTAGAGGATTGGTCCTCATCCCAACCGGTCACCTCAATATCCGCTTCCTTCCCAGCGTATGAGAAATTACCTTGTTGCATACCGCAACCGTAGAAATCCTCATCACCGCTACGACGCATCGTTTGGGTCGTTTTCAGTCCGAAGGCAAGTGGTTCGGCCTCCTCGTAGATCACGGCACGGTTATTCTTGTCATACATGGCGAAACGAATGGGGTTCTTATAGACACGTACGACACATTGGGGAGTCGTGAACTTATAATAGCTGCCGTTATCGGCCATAGAGACTCTAGGGTTCTTTACCCCATAATCCACAACGATCGAGTTAGCCGCCGGATTGGTATATTCCCCATCCGGTGCCAACCAGATACGAAAGATATCATCCCGGTAAAACATCAACTTAACCTTAGCATACCCGGAAACAAACTCATATTCCGTGTTGCTGATCTTATTAAACTTCGTCAACTTACCCAAGTTCATACGGGCAGCGAACAGGTTCGCTTTTAATACGTTGTTTGACGAACGCTCATCCTTCGGGTATTGGATAGCGAACTCTATTTTATAGGAGCCCATCTGGGTTAGGTCGGTAGCGGGGAAAACTACCTCATATTCCTCTTGTTTAGCGATCGGATGCCCGGAGGCGGTTACCGTGGCAGTCAGTTTCTGACCATTGTTCAAGGAGGCGATTACCGTGAAATCCTCGTCTACGGGCTGGGAGCCAACGTTCTTCAGCTTCACTTTCAATACGTCTTCCTTCGTGAACGTATTCCCGGTTTCTTGGTGTGAGGTCACTTTCTCCAAAGCCAAATCATGCGCGAAAGGCTCTGTCAGCTCAATATCATCGACCATCCAGTACCAAGAGAAAATATCCCGCCAGAAGAAACGCAAATAAACGGTTTTCTGGTTCGCGGCTACCTCACTGATGTTGATCTCCTCATTCACCGGGGCGTGAAGCTGGGTGATAGCGGGGATCTTATCCATCACGTTATACTCTTTCCAATTCACCCCGTCGTTGCTGACGCCTACCCAAAGACCGGCACGTTTTCCGGTGAACCAATTGTTCCAGCGAAACAGGTGCTGAAATTTCAATACCACATCGTTCTTTCCCGTGCAATCGATAGCGCTGGTCTGGAAATACCCGTTTGGGTATTCCTCACGCTGATTCCACTTCGTGATCTCCTCCCCGGTGACTACGCCCGGCCGGAATTGCATATGATAACCACGGCTCGTGGAGGCGATGGGAGGTGCTTGTTGCTCGAACTGGAAAGAGCCGGGATAAGGCTGATCGGTAACAAGCCATTCACACTTTGCCGATTTCGTTGAATCGACAATCATCCAGCCATCGGATAATTTCCCGGTGGAGAAATCTTCTTTCCAAAAGCTTTGTTGAGCGAACAGGGAAGAAACACAACCTATCAGAAGCATGGATACAATTAGACTTTTTATCATTTGAATTAATTGATTAGATTTAGGCAGTAAAGATAGTCTTAATTTACGAGGGTTCGCAAACGTTTGCGTGATTTTTATTCTCTTTTCGCCGGATGGAAGTATATTATTATCAATAGAATCCTTCTATCTTCGCGTATATACAACCTTGTTATATAAATCAATAAACATATATCATGAACAGACATTTATTATTGAGCCTTTTATTGGCACTCTTCGCTTCCAGTACGCTTTCAGCCGATAACCTTAAAATCGAGCCGGCCTTTTGGTGGAGCGGTATGAAAAACCCGGAACTCCAGCTGATGGTGTATGGTAAGGATATCGCCGGATATCTCCCTAGCGTGAAATATCCCGGCGTACGGTTGAAAAGCTCGGTAGCGTTGGAAAGCCCGAATTACTTATTGATCTATCTGGACGTGGAAAACGCCAAGCCCGGCAGGTTTGATATCACGTTCACGAAGGACAAAAAGAGTTTCAATTACTCGTATGAGTTGAAGGCCCGTAAACCGAACGCCGATCGGATCAAGGGGTTTGACTCTTCCGACGTGCTTTATCTCATCATGCCGGATCGTTTCGCGAACGGAGATCCCTCGAACGACCAGATCCCGATGCGTACCGCTTATAAGGTAGACCGTAACAGCCCGAACGCCCGTCACGGAGGCGACTTGGCCGGTATCGAACAACATTTGGATTATATCGAGGATCTAGGCGTTACCGCTATCTGGCTGAACCCGGTATTGGAGAACGACATGAAAGGAGGCTCTTATCACGGATACGCCACGACGGATTATTATCGGGTAGACCCACGCTTCGGCACGAACGAGGATTATGTCCGCTTGATCGAGAAGACGCACGAGCGGGGCATGCGTGTCGTAATGGATATGATCTTCAACCATTGTGGAAGCGATCATCCTTGGATGAAAGATATCCCTAGCCACGACTGGTTTAATAATCTCGATAACTACGTGCAGACCAACCACGATAAAGAGGCTTATTTCGATCCTTACGTGTCGGATTATGATAAGGAGACGATGCTGAACGGCTGGTTTGTCCCGAGCATGCCGGACTTGAACCAAAAGAACCCGCATGTGGCTAAATACCTTATCCAGAACTCTATCTGGTGGATCGAGTATTGCGGCGTGGATGGCATCCGGCAGGATACGTATCCGTATGCCGACGTAGACATGATGCGCCGGTGGTGCACGGAGGTCATGAACGAGTATCCGGAGTATAACATCGTAGGCGAGGCGTGGATGAACTACACGATCGGTTCCGCTTATTGGCAAAAGGGCAGCCGATTGAACTTTGGACAGGATACCGAGCTGAAATCGGTAATGGATTTCCGCTTGATGGGTATCGCAAGCAAGGCGTTCCACGCCGAAGGCGGGCTACCGATGATCTTCGAGCATATGTGTTATGATTACGTATATCCCGATATCTATAACGTATTGCGTTTCTTGGAGAACCATGATACGGATCGTTTCCTGCCCTCCATGCCGCAGAGGGTCGATGATTTGTACGCGTTCAAGCAAGGGGTGACATTCTTGTTGACGATCCCCGGTATTCCCCAGCTCTATTACGGGCAGGAATTGCTGATGAATGGTACCAAGGAGAAGGGAGACGGATATATCCGTCTGGATGTTCCCGGCGGCTGGCCCGGCGACAAGACAAGCTGGTTCGAGGCTTCCGGTCGCAGCGAGGTGCAAAATGACGCATGGAATTTCCTCCGGACTTTATTGAAATGGCGCAAGGGCAACGATATCATCGCAAAGGGTAAGATGAAACATTTCATGGTGAACCAAGGTGTCTACGTGTACGAACGCAGTCTCGACGGACGGAGCGTGTTGATTTTCATGAACGGCAGTGATAAGGAGGTGAACCTCCCGTTGGCACGCTATGCGGAGGTGTTGAGGGGGAAGACCTCCGGACGGGATGTGTTGACAGGGAAGACGATCCAGCTCGGCGAGGAGCTGGGCATAGGGGCGAAGGGGATCTATGTACTGGAACTATAAAATAAGCATTGCCTAAAACTAAAAAGAGCTGTATCAAAAATCGGTTTGACACAGCTCTTTTAGTTTTTATCCAACTAATCTCTCACTAATTACTGTCGTAAGTACCTTCTCTTCCTACAGTTCTCAAAAACAAGTAGAGTTAGTTTCTTAAATCGTTATCATCAATACAATGCCCTTTAAAATCTCTCCATTTATTATCTCCATCTTTGTGATAGACATTACCATCGCTATCGGTCAAGGAATCTCCATCCTGATATGCAAACTTCCTGAAGAGGAATTGTATCTTGTCCTAATAGGGCTACGCTCCCTCGACGATGACTTAAAGGCGAGGCGGACTACGCTACTTTCATCGACCATATGAACGTATTGATCGACCGGCAGAAGACGGTGCTCAAGACTCGCTCCACCCTCAACGCCAAGAAGGCGGGGCAGACGGGGACGCCGCCGGAAGAGACGAAATAAGCAAATCTTTCAACGAGGGATTTGACTCATGTTTCTTTTTTAGATTTAAAAGGTTAATGAAAAGAAAGGCTCTCCCGCCGTGAGGCGCAAGAGCCTTTAACTATCTTACCCGGCGGGATACCCTATCCCAACCGTTTCTCCAAGATCAATTGATGCCTGCACCGGATGCCGTTCTCCCAGATAGGCTCGGCATAGTTCCGCACGAAATAATCGCGATCTACGGCTACCAAGTCGAAGCCTTCCTGTTGATAAAGCATCATCGGGCCGGCGGCTGAGGTTCCGGTGCAAATACGCAAAAGCTCGACATCTTGAGCCGGAGCCCATTTATTAGATACATGCCGTAATAGTTTCCGGGCGATTCCTCGCCGACGGAAGATATCCGCCACGGCAAGATTCATGATCTCCGCCTTGCCACCCTCCTCCTTGCGAACCACGATCACGCCGGCAACGGAATTTCGTACTGTAGCGATAAAGCAATCCGAATCCTTTAGGTAAGCCTCTACTTTCTCCCGATCCGGATCGGCTTCCAGCAGTAACTCATAAGGAGGGAATAAAGCTGCTTGTATCTCCGGCTCCCCGCCCACGACAATCTCCACGATATTGCCGTCGGGATCTCGGATCACACCCTCATAGTAACCATCCCCGGAAATGCGGGTCTCACCGGCGATCGTATATCCATCCATCCGGAAACGTTCGATAATTTGATCCACTTGCTCCTTCGTATCCGCATGAAAGGCCAGATGAGCCAAGCCGATATGATCCTTGTCGTAAGCCTCTGTGATATCTTGCCGTTGCATGATCTCCAAAGCGGCACCACTCTCGAAAGAGACGAAATAAGAGGCGAATCCTTTCTTTGGATTCACATATTTCTCATTACTCTTACCGTTGAAGTATTTTACATAAAAATCCCGTAAACGTTCCAAATGATTCGTCCATAGGGCGATGTGTGTTAACTGCATAAGTTGGAGGTTCTAATTTGTCACTGCCAAAGATATAAAAAAATCAGACATGGTTCCCTACATTATCGTCGGGATAATCCATGCCTGATTATAGTTTTCCTCTTATTCGCAATTATTTACAAATCCGGCAACCGGCGCATTTGGCCAGCTCACCGCGGAAACGTTTCTCTACCAGTTTATGCAAACGGTCTTTCAACGCCTCCAAGCGTACATGGTCGATCACGTCGGAAGTGAAAGCCACGCTCAATAACATATGGGCCTCGTCACGCGGGATACCGCGGCTTTGCATATAGAACAAAGCGTTCTCATCCAACTGGCCGGTCGTCATACCGTGCGAGCATTTCACGTCGTCCGCGTAAATCTCCAGTTGCGGCTTGCTGTACATACGGGCCTCGCGGGTAGCGCACAGGTTACGGTTCGTCTGGTAAGCGGCGGTCTTCTGGGCATCCTCTTTCACCAAGATACGTCCACTGAAGACACCTACGGCATGATCATTCAGTACATTCTTGAACAACTCGTTGCTGGTACAATTCGGAACCGCATGGGTGATATGGCTATAGGTATCCATCTGTTGCTCCTTATCCAGAACGGACATACCGCATAAGGTAGACTCGGCATACTCGCCATTCAGTTCCACGTAATAATTGTTGCGAGTCAAGCCATTCGTCAACGTAATACCGTTTACCAAGACATTGGTCGAGGCCGCCTGCCTTACGTGTACGGAGGAGAAACGGGTCGTAGACACGCTGCTTTCCTCCAAATCATAATAATCGAAGCGAGCGCCTTCCTCCGCAAAAATCTCAACCACTTGAGTCGCCAAGAATTTCACGTCATCAATACTATGATCGCAAACCAACAACTTCGCCTCCGAATGAGGTTCCATAATCACCAAGACACGACGGTTCGCCATCGTATCCACATCATTACGGAATATATTCACCAATTGGATAGGACGCTCAACCACGACATTTTTCGGTACATACACCACGAAACCATCTTGGGCTAACATCGTATTCAACGCGATAATACCATCCTTGCCACTCGGTGCCGCCTTTCCGTAATACTTGGAAGCGATCTCCGGATATTGCTCCGTAAAAGCCTTCAACCCTCCAGCATACACGCCTTCCGGCAAATGCGCTTTCGGTAAGTCCTTATCGTAAAACGTATCGTTCACGACAAAGTATAACGATGTGCTTAGGTTCGGCACGTCACAACGGAACACGTCATAAGGATTCACCGGGATAGAGACCCGGTTGATATTCAAACCGTAATCCGGTGCGAACGCCTGGGCTACATCCGTATATTTATAATCCTCGCTTCTCGTGGAAGGGAATCCGAGTCGCTCAAAGTTCGCCAAGGCCTCAGCCCTGAGGGCATTCATCACCGGCGTACTATGACGACATACCAGATCCTCACACTGGGCGAAAAGATCGATATATTGTTGCTCAGCCTTCATATTACTCATCTCCCATCTCTTTCTTGATCCAGTCGTAACCTTTCTCTTCCAGTTCCAAGGCCAACTCCGGACCGGCGGTCTTCACGATACGGCCTTTGTAAAGCACATGCACCACATCCGGTTTGATGTAATCCAGCAGACGCTGATAGTGCGTGATTACGATAGCGGCATTCTCCGGAGTCTTCAACTGGTTCACGCCATGCGCTACGATACGCAAGGCATCGATATCCAAGCCACTATCCGTCTCATCCAAGATCGCCAATTTCGGCTCCAGCATCGCCATCTGGAAGATCTCGTTCCGCTTTTTCTCTCCACCGGAGAAACCTTCGTTCACGCTACGGCTGGCCAGTTTATTATCCAGCTCGACGATCGCACGCTTCTCACGCATCAATTTCAAGAAGTCCGTAGCCGAAACCGGTTCCAGACCGTTATATTTACGATGCTCGTTCAACGCTGCACGCATAAAGTTCACCATACTGACCCCCGGGATCTCGACCGGATATTGGAAGCTCAAGAAAATACCCTCACGGCTACGATCCTCCGGAGAAAGATCCAGCAGATTCTTACCGTTGAAGATAACCTCTCCTTCCGTTACCTCAAAAGCGGGATTACCTACTAATACACTACTTAACGTACTTTTTCCAGAACCGTTCGGTCCCATGATAGCATGTACCTCACCCGCTTTCACCGACAGGTTGATACCTTTCAATATCTCTTTGCCATTTACGTTGGCATGCAAATTCTTAACCTCTAACATCTTTTCTAATTGATAATTGAAAATTGAAAGTTGATAATTATCTTTTTCATCCTACGCTGCCTTCCAGCGAGATCGTTAGTAATTTCTGAGCCTCGACGGCGAACTCCATCGGTAACTTATTCATTACTTCACGGGCATATCCGTTCACAATCAAGCCAACAGCCTCTTCTACCGAGATACCTCGTTGCTGGCAGTAGAACAATTGCTCCTCGCTAATCTTACTCGTTGTAGCCTCATGCTCCACGATCGCCGTCTCATTCTGAATATCAGCGTAAGGAAACGTATGGGCTCCACAAGTAGAGCTTAATAGCAAACTATCGCATTGGCTATGATTACGGGCTCCTTCCGCACGGGCGGACACCTTCACCAACCCCCGATAGCTATTCTGGCTATGACCGGCAGAGATACCCTTGGATACGATCGTACTTTTCGTATTCTTACCCAGATGGATCATCTTCGTACCCGTATCGGCCTGTTGGTAATTATTGGTCACGGCAACCGAGTAAAACTCACCTACCGAGTTATCACCCGCCAAGATACAGCTCGGATATTTCCAAGTGATCGCCGAACCGGTCTCTACTTGCGTCCAAGAGATCTTGCTACCCTCACCTTTGCACAAACCTCGTTTCGTCACGAAGTTATAGATACCGCCTTTACCTTCCTTATCACCCGGATACCAATTCTGTACGGTAGAATACTTCACCTCGGCACGCTCGTTCGCCACGATCTCCACGATAGCGGCATGCAATTGGTTCTCGTCACGCATCGGTGCCGTACATCCTTCCAAATAACTTACATACGCCTCATCGTCTGCGACAATCAAGGTACGCTCGAACTGTCCGGTATTAGCAGCATTGATACGGAAATACGTACTCAGCTCCATCGGGCAACGTACGCCCTTCGGTATATAAACAAACGAACCGTCCGAGAACACGGCCGAATTCAAGGCGGCGAAGAAATTATCACGATAACCAACCACGCTGCCCAAATACTTCTGCACCAAGTCCGGATGATGTTGTACAGCCTCGCTGAACGAACAGAAAATAATCCCCTTCTCCGCAAGATTCTCCTTGAAAGTAGTCTTCACGGAAACACTATCCATCACGGCGTCTACTGCCATTCCGCTTAAATGCTTCTGTTCTTCCAAAGGAATACCCAGTTTATCGAATGTTTTCAACAACTCAGGATCTACCTCATCCAAGCTCTTTGGTCCCTCTTTTTTCTTAGGGGCGGCATAATAGATAATGTCCTGATAATCGATCGGCGGGATATTCAAGTGAGGCCATGTAGGTATCTCCAACGTCTGCCAATGGCGAAAAGCCTTCAAACGAAACTCGAGCAGCCATTCCGGCTCGTTCTTCTTGGCAGAGATAATACGGACCGTCTCCTCGTCTAATCCACGATGGATCACCTCCGTATCAATATCGGTAACGAAGCCATATTTATAATCTCCGCTCGTTACCTCATTAATTATATGATTTGAATCCTGCATAATTAAAAATTAACCATTGATAAAAGCCCTTCATTCTCCTAATGAAAACAAATTATGTGGGAAAATTGTTGGTACTATTTGCTTCACGCTATAATAAAAACGAGATTCTATCTTCGATTGGCGATGAATCAAGACCGATCCGCGATCCACGAACTCCAGCGCATTCAACAGCAAACTGGTAAAGACCAAAACGACCAGCAACCCGAAAAAACCACCAAACAAATGGTTGATAACGCTCAACGGTGTCGCCCCTACCACCTTGGTAACCAGTTCTCCCGCTAGAATAAACACCCCCATAATCAAGATAAAACCCGCTATATAACTCAAGATCGTAACCCCTTCTTCTGGAAACCAACCCAACGCCAAGATATATCCTTTCAGCCAAGCCGCCGCTTTCCCGCAGAAAAAGATCGCGATCACTAGGGCTATAAGCGAAACAACCTGTTTGATGATTCCATCAAACAGGCCTTTCACAAATCCTATCCCTGCCAGACATAGCAATGTAATGTCCAACCAGTTCATCGTTATAACGTCTTCTTAATTTCTGTCTCTTCGTAAGCCTCGATCATATCGCCCACTTGGATATCGTTGAAGTTCGTAATATTCAAACCGCAATCCAAGCCAGCCACGACCTCTTTCGCATCGTCCTTGAAACGTTTCAAAGAGCCTAGCTCGCCGGCATAGATAACGATACCGTCACGTATCAAACGGATCTTGTTCGTACGTTTGATCTTGCCTTCCTTAACCATACATCCGGCAACCGTACCAACCTTGGTGATCTTGAATACCTGCTGAACTTCCACATAAGCGGTAATCTCCTCCTTGATCTCCGGAGAAAGCATGCCTTCCATAGCACTCTTCACCTCCTCGATCGCATCGTAGATGATAGAGTACAAACGGATCTCCACACCTTCCTTCTCGGCGTTTCTACGCGCTTGCAAAGACGGACGAACTTGGAATCCGATAATGATAGCGTTCGAAGCCGCTGCCAAAACCACATCCGACTCGGAAATCTGGCCAACCGCCTTGTGAATTACGTTCACCTGAATCTCCTCGGTAGACAAACGGATCAAGGAGTCGGACAATGCCTCTACGGAACCATCCACGTCACCCTTCACGATCACGTTCAATTCTTGGAAATTGCCCACGGCGATACGACGTCCGATATCATCCAAAGTAAGCATCTTCTGCGTACGAAGACCTAACTCACGTTGCAATTGCTCACGACGGTTAGCGATCTCGCGCGCCTCTTGCTCAGTCTCCAATACATTAAATGTATCACCGGCCTGAGGAGCACCATTCAAACCGAGGATCAATACCGGCTCGGAAGGACCAGCCTTCTCCACCCGTTGATTACGCTCGTTGAACATCGCCTTGATACGTCCTTGATGAGTTCCCGCCAAAACGATATCTCCCATCTTCAACGTTCCGTTCTCCACCAATATAGTAGAGACATAGCCACGTCCCTTGTCCAAAGAAGACTCGATGATAGAACCAACCGCACGTCTTTTCGGATTCGCTTTCAAATCCAATAGGTCAGCCTCCAACAATACCTTCTCTAACAACTCCTCAACACCGATACCTTTCTTAGCGGAGATCTCTTGACTCTGGTACTTGCCACCCCAGTCTTCCACCAAGTAATTCATATTCGCCAACTCCTCCTTGATCTTCTCAGGATTAGCATGTGGCTTATCGATTTTATTAATAGCGAAAACAATAGGAACACCGGCAGCCGAAGCGTGATTGATCGCCTCAATCGTCTGAGGCATCACGTTATCATCAGCGGCCACGATAATAATCGCGATATCCGTCACCTTAGCACCACGTGCACGCATAGCGGTAAACGCCTCATGCCCCGGAGTATCCAAGAACGTGATATGGCGACCATTCTGTAACTTCACGTTGTAGGCTCCGATATGCTGCGTGATACCACCAGCCTCACCAGCAATTACGTTTGCGTTACGGATATTATCCAATAAAGAAGTCTTACCATGGTCAACGTGTCCCATCACCGTTACGATAGGCGGACGGGCTACCCAATCCTCCTCGTTATCATCCTCCTCATCAGCATTGATAGCCTCAACAACATCTGCGCTTACATACTCAGTCTTAAAGCCGAACTCCTCAGCCACAATATTGATTGTCTCCGCATCCAAACGCTGGTTGATAGAAACCATGATGCCAATACTCATACAAGTACCGATAACCTCCGTTACAGATACGTCCATCATGTTCGCCAAATCGTTGGCCGTAACGAACTCAGTAAGCTTCAACACCTTGCTTTCCAGTTCTTCCTGTTCCATCAACTCGTGCTCACGCTTCACCGCCGCATCGCGTTTATCACGACGGTATTTAGCACCCTTATTATTCTTATTATTCTTGTTGGTCAAGCGAGCCAAAGTCTCCTTGATCTGCTTTTGAACATCCTCTTCGCTAACTTCCACTTTCACCGGCTTCTTCAAGCGAGGCTTACGGTCGTTATTCGAACGATCGTCACGATTGGGACGCGGATAATTCGTACCCGGTGTATTATTCACGTCTACCCGATCTTTCTTGATACGTTTACGCTTCTTCTTAGCGTCACCTTCCTCACCCGCTTTAGCAGGAGCGTTCGGTTTAATCAAAGTAGACGAATTCGGACCTTTATGAGGAGCGCCCGGACCGTTGTTATTATTACCCGACCGGTTATTATTAAACTTCTGCTTCTCATCACGCTCTTTCCGCTTCTCCTCCTTCGTTTTCTTCTTCGGACGAGTCGATTGGTTAAGCGCATCCAAGTCAATCTTACCAGTTACCTTGATCTTTGACTCCAATTTAACCGAGTTCAAACGGAAAAGATTATCATTCTTTTCCGCATTCTTCTCTACTTCCGGTTTCACACTTTCCACCTTAGGTTCCACAACAACCGGTTGCTTCTCTACGGTTTTTCCTTTTTCCACTTCCACTACTATAACTTTTTCTTCTTTTTTCTCCGTGGGAGCCTGCGCAGGCTGCGCGGGTTTAACAGGAGCTTGAGCAGCGGGAGCGGCAGACGCTTCCTTCACTTTCAGCTCTTCCTTTACCTTAGGCTCTTCTTTCACTTTCGGCTCCTTAGCCTTCGGTTCTTCCTGCTGTTTTTTATGTTGTCCACCATCCAAATCGATATGACCCTTCATTACGATCTTAGGTCTGAATTCTTCCGGTATCACTGTCTTTATTTCCGCGGTCTTCTCTTCTTTCACAGAAGGGACCTCTTTCCGCACACGATCTGCCGCAAAACTACGATTTTTCTCAGGCAGATCCTTTCCAAACTCTTTTACGAGCAAAGCATACTGTTCATCACTGATCCTCGTGTTGGGATTATCCTCAACCGAGAACCCATTCCGGTGCAGGAACTCAACCACCGTGTTGATTCCTACGTTCAATTTTCTCTGTACTTGAATTAATTTTATAGGCATATCTAACTTTGTCGTAATACTTATTCGTTACCTTCATCTTCAAATTCCGCAGATAAGATAGCTAAAAGATCGTCCACGGTCTGCTCTTCCAGATCGGCACGTTCAATAATCTCATTGCGGTCCATAGCAAGGACACTCTTCGCCGTATAGCATCCTGTATTCTTCAGTGCATCAATCACCCAACTGTCAATCTCGTCAGAGAACTCATCCAAGTAGATATCCTCCTCGTCCGCTCCTTCGATATCACGGAATACGTCAATCGTATACTCAGTCAACATACAAGCCAGCTTAATATTCAGACCGCCTTTACCGATCGCCAAAGAAACTTCCTCCGGACGTAGATAAACCTCAGCTTTCTTTTCTTCCTCATTCACACGGATAGAAGAGATCTTAGCCGGGCTTAAAGCACGCTGGATAAACAAAGAGAGATTTGAGGTGTAATTAATCACATCAATGTTCTCGTTTCTCAGCTCACGAACGATACCATGGACACGAGAGCCTTTCATACCTACGCAAGCACCTACCGGATCAATACGGTCATCGTATGACTCGACAGCCACTTTGGCACGCTCTCCAGGAATGCGGGCAATCGCCTTGATCGTAATCAAGCCATCATTAATCTCCGGAACTTCCAACTCGAACAACCGTTGCAAGAAAACCTTATCCGTACGGGAAAGAAGGATCTTCGGGTTGTTATTATAGTTATCCACACGTTGAACGATCGCACGTACAGTCTCTCCCTTACGATAGAAATCAGTCGGGATTTGCTCGGATTTAGGCAGTAGCAACTCATTACCATCGTCATCTAGCAACAGGATTTCTTTCTTCCACACCTGATAAACCTCAGCAGCGATGATGTGGCCGATTTTATCCTTATACTTAGCGTACAGGCTGTCTTTCTGCAATTCAAGTATCTTCGAAGCCAAAGTCTGGCGCAAGTTTAAGATCGCACGACGTCCGAAGTCCGCAAAATGCACCTCATCGGTCACCTCCTCACCCACCTCACAGTCGGCGTCGATTTTACGGGCCTCTGTCAACGTAAGCTGCAAGTTCTCATCCTCCAATTCATCATCAGCCACAACCGTACGGTTTCTCCAGATCTCGAAATCACCTTTCTCAGGGTTGATAATCACGTCATAGTTCTCATCCGTGCCAAACATCTTGGCGATCACGTTACGGAACGAATCTTCCAAAACGCTAATCATCGTATCTTTATCGATATTCTTTAACTCCTTGAACTCAGCAAGGGTGTCTATCATACTGATCGTTTCCTCTTTCTTGGCCATAATCTTACTTGAATCTTATTAAGTATTTTGTATATTTTATTTCATCAAATGTATACGACTCATCCTCTATCACGGTCACCTTTCGCTTAGCGCCCTCCGGCTTCACCTTCTTCTCGACAGAGACAACCACACCGTTCTCATCAGCGGATTTCAACACACCTGTCAGCTTCGAGCCGTTTTTCAACAACATCTCTACCTCGTTTCCGATGTTCTTGACGTATTGGCGAAGTACCTTGAAAGGAGAAGTAATGCCAGCGGAGCCAACCTCCAGCTCATAATCCTCGACGTCACGGTCCAGATGCTCCTCCAAATGCCGGCTCAACTCAGCGCAATCATCAATGCTTACCGCTTCATCGCTATCAATCTCAACGACTATCAGGTTCCCTGGTTTAATCACTACGTCCACTAAATAATTGCTTGAAGAGGCTAGTTTTTCCTCTACTAATCGGCTTACCACATTCTTTTCTATCATACACATATATGTTAAGAACAAAAGAAGGGGACTGCCCGCCCCCTCCTCAACTTCACTTAATCGACCGCAAATATACAAAAAATCAATGAGTTCTCAAAATATCTACATCTTTTTGCAGAAAAAATTAATATCTTTGCTGCCGAATACGAAGGGGTGCTCGCAAAATCCTTCACGAAAGGAGCGGGCTGAGATCATACCCATAGAACCTGTACAGGTAATGCTGTCGTAGGGATTCATGCTTCTCCCATCCTTTCTATTCATCTATTTAGTTTTAAAACAAAAAGATGAAAAGATGAAAAATGTATTGGTTATCTTGGCCGGCTCCTTGTTGGCTACAACCGCCAAGGCACAAATGCCCAGTCCGGTCGACTCCTTGAAAATCTCAAAAGACGTATCTTTGGATGAAGTGGTTATTACCGCTACCAAAGTCGGGAAAGAGACCCCGGTAGCCTACAGCGACATCTCCAAACAAGAGCTAAGCAGCCGCAACAACGGGCAAGGTATCCCATTCCTTATCTCCCAATCCCCGTCTGTTATCATGACATCGGATGCCGGAACAGGTATCGGTTACTCCGGTTTTCGCATCCGAGGTACAGATGCGAACCGTATCAATATCACGATCAATGGCGTACCGGTTAATGACTCCGAGTCTCATACCGTATTCTGGGCTAATATGGCCGATATAGCCTCCTCGGTAGAATCGATCCAGATCCAACGAGGCGCTGGAACCTCTACAAACGGAGCCGCAGCTTTTGGCGCTACGGTCGCCATGCAAACCGAGAGACCGTCTTTAAAGCCTTATGGCGAATATTCCGTATCGGCAGGTTCTTTCGGTACGCTGAAACATACGGTAAAAGGCGGTACCGGATTACTATACGATCATTTCGCTTTCGATGCCCGCTACTCCAATATCCGTAGCGACGGTTTTATCGATCGTGCCTCCGCCCGTATGAGCTCTTACTATGCCTCCGCCGCTTTCTATGCCGATAATACACTGGTTAAATTCCAAGCCTTCGGAAACAGCGAGAAAACCTATCAAGCATGGAACGGTGTTCCTTCTTATTTGCTTGAGACGGATCGTAGCTACAATCCATGCGGAGAATATGAGGAAGGTGGAGTGAAGAAGTTTTATAATAACCAAACGGACAATTACTGGCAACACAACTACCATTTAATGGCCAGCCAGCGTATCGGAGATTTCTGGAATATGAACCTGACCCTTCATTACACCGATGGTAACGGATATTACGAGGATTATAAATCGCAAGCCAAATTCAGCAGTTATAAACTACCGGAATATATCGATCCGGAAGGTAATACCGTAAAAAAGGCAGACCTCGTGCGCCGTAAATGGCTCGACAATTATTTCTATGGGGCCGTTTATACCGCGAACTATCAACGTAGCGACACACGACTTACGCTGGGAACCGCCGCCAACAACTATGTAGGCGACCATTTTGGCCGGGTAATGTGGACAAAAAGCGCAAACGTCTTACCACAACCGGATTACGAATATTATCGCAATACCGGTAAGAAATTAGACTACAACGTATACGCTAAATTGACTCAACGTCTTTCCCCTCTTTTCACCGGCTATATGGACTTACAATACCGTGGGATCCATTATACCATTAAGGGAAACGATGACAAAGCCGGGGAAGGACTGGACATTCGTAAGAACTGGAACTTCTTCAACCCGAAAGCCGGTATAAACTTTCATAACAACGGCCATAACGCATTCGTCTCTTTCTCCGTCGCTAACCGGGAGCCAAACCGTGACAATTTCACGGAAGCAGGTCCTGAAGAGCGTCCTACCCACGAGACCTTATATGATTATGAGGCTGGTTATAGTTTTGGCAATGACTATTTCCGGATTGGGGCCAATCTCTATTTCATGGATTATAACAACCAATTGATCCTGACCGGCAAAATTAGCGAGATCGGCGAGGCCCTCACTTCCAATATAAAGAATAGCTACCGAATGGGCATCGAGCTTACCGGAGGTGCACAAATCACCTCTTGGCTGAATTGGAACGCAAACGCAACCCTCAGCCAAAATAAAATCAAGCATTTCGTGGAATACGTGGATAATTGGGATACCGGAGGACAAGAAATCAACAATCTAGGCACAACAAATATAGCTTTCTCCCCTAATCTAATGGCGAACAGCATGTTCGATTTCGTTTACAAAGGATTTATCGCTAGTTTCAACTCGCAAATAGTAGGTCGCCAATACATAGACAACTCAAGCAACAAGGACCGTTCCATCGATCCCTACTTTATCAATAGCCTACGCATCGGTTACGCCTTCCAGCCTAAGTTTATGAAAGAAATAACCCTAGACGTGACTATCAACAACCTCTTCAACGAGAAGTACGAGACCAACGCATGGGTATACTCTTATATCGAAAACGGCACACGCAAAAAGGATGACGGTTATTTCACCCAAGCCGGCACGAACGCCATGGCCAGAGTAATCTTCAAGTTCTAATTAATTTTCAATATGGTTTGGCTAGAATACTTCGGAGTAATAACCGGTCTACTCTATCTCCTTCTGGAGATTAAACAACATAGGGCCATGTGGGTGGTGGGATTCCTTACCTCTCTCGTGTATATATTTGTCTTCCTGTTCGCTAAAATTTATGCGAACATGGGATTGCAAACCTATTACGTAGTAATCAGCATATACGGTTTCTATCAATGGACCCGGAAAAAGCATGAGATACACTCGGAAAACGACGGTCTTCCTTCCGGCCATATCCTATACACCCATCTGAGCATTCCGCTTTTCATAGGGATCACCGGGACACTGGCCGTCGTATTCGCCATCCTAGGGTATATCCTTTATCAATTCACGGACTCTCCTATCCCCGTAGGCGATGCGTTCACCACCTCGGTAGGTATCGTCGCCACGTGGATGCTAGCAAGAAGAATCATCGAGCATTGGATTTTTTGGGTAATCGTAAACCTCGTTTCCGTATATCTTTATTACCTTCGGGGCTTGTATCCAACGATGCTACTCTATTTTTGCTATGCGGCACTAGCCGTAGTAGGCTATTACAATTGGCGGAAGAAAGGGGAAGAGTTTTAATTACAATTATATGAATTATGGAAGATAGTACGGAAGTGAAAGAAAAAGAATGTGTGGTCATAGCGAATGGGAGATTTCCTTCCGCTGAATTACCTTTGAGGTTATTAAAGGAAGCGAAAACAATTATCGCTTGCGATGGAGCCGTGAAAACGCTTTATGAAAAGGGTATTCATCCGGACGCTATTGTAGGAGACCTGGACAGCATACCCGCAGACCTGCACAAACGCTACGCCGACCGAATCCACCATGTAGAGGACCAAGAGATCAACGACCTCACCAAATCCGTCCGCTTCGCCCACGCCCAAGGCTATCGAGAAGTTCTTATATTAGGTGCTACCGGATTGCGTGAGGATCATACATTGGGAAATATATCCCTTCTTATGGATTATGCTCCTTTATTCAAGCGGGTGGAGATGTTATCGGACTACGGTCTTTTCACGCCTATCTTAAAAACAACAACCTTCGCTTCTTATCCGGGACAACAAATCTCCATTTTCGTTCTTTATCCCGAAGGGGAGATTAGTACGGAAGGACTCCGCTGGCCCATCTATCAACGAAAATTCACCTCATGGTGGCAAGGAACTCTCAACGAGGCTTTGGGAAATCAATTTACCGTCACCCTCTCCCCAGATTGCCGGGTAATCATTTACAGGGAAGCCCCCTATACGAAAAGTTTATGCGGCGAAGTCTATTAATCCGAATTCTTCGCCTTTAAACATTCAACCCCATTCTCTACAAAAGCCTTTACTGTGCCGCAAAGCATATTTCACTAAGGGATAGTATGGCCAAGCCCCACACAACCTAATCTTTTCACATCCGTGAAGAGATCTTTTCACCTATGTGATACAATCTCTTCACGGGTATGAAACGATCGTATCACATAGGTGAAACAATCTTCACATACAGATGAACAGTCTACTACCAATAATACTTTTATCCAATAGAAAAGCTCAACCGTAACAAATCCCCGTAAGCGCCTTCGTGTTCCTATTCACAGCCCTCATGTCATATCCCAGACATAAAAAAAGCAGCTACTTTTATTGTAGCTGCCTATTTTTAAGTAGCGAGACCCGGGATTGAACCGGGGACCTCATGATTATGAATCATGCGCTCTAACCAGCTGAGCTATCTCGCCATCATGTTACTGTCATTGTTTCTCTTATTGACGGTGCAAAAGTAGGGGTTATTTTTGAATTACACAACATTTTCAATAAAAAAAATCGCTTATTTTTTAAGGCCTCCATCTAAACAGTTAGTTATTAGTCACTTTTTTCATCATTAAAATTAGTTATTTTCAAATCTTTTATGTATCTTGCGGCAAATATAAGGATAAGAACAATGAAGAAAGAGAAGTTTCATATCGAATACATCTTCGATAAAGTTTCACGACGAAGCTTATGGAATCACCTAACCACCGCTTTGGGACTTTCCGCCTGGTTCGCCGACGAGGTCATTATAAATGGTAATCTCTATACCTTCAAATGGAGTAAAGAGGCCCAAGAGGCGACAGTGATCGACTCCAAGCCGGAGAACTTCATCCGTTACCGCTGGGTGGATGAGGAAGATGAGAATGCCTATTTCGAATTTATAATCCACACGATCGAATTAACGGGCTCTACGGCGCTTGAGATTACGGATTTCTCCGACCCCGGGGAGAAGAAGGATTCCATTAACTTATGGGACTCACAAGTGGAAGATTTGAAGCGAACGCTTGGTATTTAGAGTAGTTTTACAGAAATCTGTGGGGTGTTATCGTTTTTTACACTACTTTTGCCACTTCAACCAGATTAGGCAATGTTGAGAATAAAACGATTACATACATTTATGCTGCAGACATTCCTGCCGTTGTTTCTTATGACATTCGGTATTTGTCTGTTTATTGTGTTGATGCAATTTCTCTGGCGATACATCGACGATATGGTGGGAAAAGGCCTTGGCATCCCAGTATTAGCGGAGATGTTTATGTATGCGGCCTTATTTCTTGTCCCGATGGCACTTCCCTTGGCTATTCTATTAGCCTCATTAATGACTTTCGGAAATTTAGGGGAACGTCTGGAATTACTGGCCATGAAATCCGCCGGGGTATCATTGATACATATCATGCGCCCATTGATCGTAACACTCCTATTCGTGAGCGTGGGTGCCTTTTTTTTCCAAAACAACGTAATGCCCGTTGTCCAAGTCAAGCTATACACATTATTATATTCCATGCGCCAGAAATCGCCTGAATTGGATATTCCGGAAGGTTCATTCTATAAAGATATTCCCGGATTCAACGTATATGTGAAGAAAAAGGACCCGAAGGACGGCTTATTAAAAGACGTGATGATCTATGATTATTCGGAAGGATTCAATAACGCCCGTGTAATCGTAGCGGATTCCGGACGACTAAAGACATCTGCCGATAAATTATTCCTTGTCCTATCCTTATTTAACGGAGAATCTTTTGAGAACGTAGGTAAAAGCCAAGCCAACACGACGCAAGTGAGGACTGCCGTCCCCTATCGACGGGAATCGTTCAGCAGCAAGGATATCTTGATTGAATTCGACGCGAATTTCAACCGTACCGACGAATCTTTCATGCAGAACCAATATATGGGAAAGAACTTGAAAGATTTGCAAACCTCTATCGATTCGATGGGCGTACGCTTGGATAGCATCAAGGACGTGAACGCAAAAAGCATTTACGATGCCTCATATGTAAAAACACTAAAGTCCTTACGAGCTAAAAAAGAGAGTGAAGCCGAGGGGCAACCAGACGAGCAGCAAGAAAAACTGCCGGTAATCACTCCTACCATCCAATTGGATTTCGACAGTCTTTACCAAGCGCAGGCACCGAGTAGTAAAGCAGCTTTATTAGGCCGAGCCAAATCCTCGATCGAGAATATCAAGACGGATTATTATTTCCGTGCGGCCACAGTTGGCGACGAGGCTTATAAGGTACGCCGCCATTTGACGGAATGGCATAAGAAATTCACGGTATCGTTCGCTTGCATCATGTTCTTCTTTATAGGGGCGCCTTTAGGAGCCATTATCCGTAAAGGAGGATTGGGCGTGCCGGTCGTTATCTCGGTAATCTTATTTATCTTTTATTATATTATAGATAATATGGGCTTCAAGATGGCACGAGACGGTGTTTGGGACGCATGGGAAGGTATGTGGCTTAGTTCCGTGGTCCTAACGCCTATGGGTATATTCCTAACCTACAAAGCGGTTAAAGATTCTGTTATCTTGAATGCCGACACTTACGTGAACGCCATGAAGAACCTAATAGGTAAACGTGAAGGGCGAAAAGTGGAACGGAAAGAGGTGATCATATACACCCCGGATTATGAGGCCACTCTTCCCCAACTGGAGAAATTGGCGGAAGAAAGTACGATCTATCTGACAAACCATAAACGTTGGATCAATTATCTGACATTTTGGAAACAAGGAGGAAAAGATAACACAGCGGAACTGTTAGCTCAAGACACGGAAAATATCGTGGAGGAATTAAGTAATTCCGACCAGAATTTGCTCTTGAATAAATTGATGGACTACCCGATCATCGGAGGTTACAATAACAAGCTAAGCAAACATATAAATGGGAAGCTTGCTCTGGCTATCGGTATTTTCCTCCCGCTAGGATTACCGATCTACCTATTGGCTACGTACCAGCGTAAATTACTACGGCATGATATCGTCATGGTACAAAAGACCAGTAAGGAGCTGATCAATATGATATATTCATTACATTTGCTAAAAAATAACTCGGATATAAATAATCAATAAATATGAGCAAGATTCAATTAAACACCATCGAAGAAGCTATCGAGGATTTCCGTGAAGGAAAGTTCTTAATCGTTGTAGACGACGAGGACCGGGAGAATGAAGGAGACTTTATCATCGCGGCCGAGAAAGTAACCCCGGAAAAAATCAACTTCATGTTGAAAAACGGACGAGGTGTATTATGCGCCCCGATCACGGAAGAACGTTGCCTAGAGTTGGAACTGGATATGCAAGTTGCCAATAACACCTCTTTACTGGGTACTCCTTTCACGATAACAGTAGATAAATTAGGTGGAAAATGTACGACCGGCGTTTCCATGTACGACCGTGCGGAAACGATCTTGGCACTAGCTGATCCAAAGACCAAGCCATCTGATCTGGGACGTCCCGGACATATCAATCCGCTCCGTGCCCGTTCTCGTGGCGTGCTTCGCCGTGCGGGTCATACAGAGGCAGCCGTGGATTTGGCCCGATTAGCCGGTTTATATCCTGCCGGGGCCTTGATCGAGATTATCAACGAGGATGGAACCATGGCACGTCTGCCGCAATTAATTGAGGTAGCCAAGAAATTCGATATCAAGATCATTTGCATCAAGGATCTAATCGCTTATCGTCTCCGTACCGAATCGATCGTAGAGAACGGCGTAGAAGTAGATCTCCCTACTGAATACGGACATTTCCGTCTAATTCCTTTCCGCCAGAAAAGCAATGGATTAGAACATATAGCTTTGATAAAAGGCAAATTCGAGAAAGACGAGCCTATTTTAGTACGCGTACACTCATCTTGCGCTACAGGTGATATCTTCGGTTCCATGCGTTGCGAGTGCGGAGAGCAACTGCACGAAGCTATGCGCCGCATCGACCAAGAAGGCAAAGGGGTTATCATTTACCTGAACCAAGAAGGACGAGGCATCGGATTGATGGAGAAGATGAAAGCATACAAACTCCAAGAAGATGGTTTGGATACGGTGGATGCGAACTTACATTTAGGTCATCAAGCGGATGAGCGAGATTATGGTGTCGGAGCACAGATCTTACGTCATATCGGCGTAACGAAAATGCGTCTGATGAGCAATAATCCGGTAAAACGTGTAGGCCTGGAAGCTTATGGACTTGAGGTAGTAGAGAATGTTCCTATCGAAGTAAAACCGAATCCATACAACGAATTCTACATGAAAACGAAAAAGGAACGTATGGGGCATGTACTGCACAACATTAAATAATATACAATTATGACACAAGTCTCAGATCGTTTAGCGAGTTTATCGCCTTCAGCAACATTGGCGATGTCACAAAAGAGCGGTGAGTTGAAAGCTCAAGGTATCGATGTTATCAACTTAAGTGTGGGAGAACCTGATTTCAATACTCCCGATTTCATTAAAGAAGCCGCAAAGAAGGCGATTGACGATAATTTCTCACGTTATTCTCCTGTAGCGGGCTATCCGGCATTACGAAATGCTATCGTTACCAAATTGAAGAACGAGAACGGACTGGAATATACAGCAGGCCAGATCTCTTGCGCAAACGGTGCTAAACAATCCGTTTGTAATACAGTCATGGTATTGGTAAATCCGGGAGACGAGGTTATCATCCCGGCTCCTTTCTGGGTAAGCTATCCGGAGATGGTGAAGCTAGCGGAAGGAACTCCCGTTATTGTTCCGGCTGGTATTGAGCAGGATTTCAAGATCACTCCAGCTCAGTTGGAAGCCGCTATTACACCTAAGACAAAAGCGTTGATCCTTTGTTCTCCCTCCAATCCTACAGGTTCTGTTTACAGCGCCGAGGAATTGGCAGGTTTAGCGGAAGTATTGAAAAAACATCCGGATATCATCGTTATAGCGGATGAGATCTACGAACATATTAATTATATTGGTAAACACAACAGCATCGCTTCTATCGAAGGAATGAAAGACCGTACGGTTATCGTAAACGGCGTTTCCAAAGCGTATGCGATGACTGGCTGGCGTATCGGTTTCATCGCCGGACCGGAATGGATCGTAAAAGCGGTTAATAAATTACAAGGACAATATACCTCTGGCCCTTGCTCTGTATCTCAAAAAGCGGCGGAAGCGGCTTATACTGGCTCACAAGAACCCGTTGAGGAAATGCGTAAGGCCTTTGAACGCCGCCGTGACTTAATCGTTAATTTAGCGAAAGAAGTTCCGGGCTTCGAGGTGAATAAGCCGGAAGGCGCCTTCTACTTATTCCCCAAATGTAGTTATTATTACGGCAAGACAGATGGGAACCGTGTAATCAACAACGCTGATGACTTAGCCATGTATCTCTTAGAAGTAGCGCACGTAGCTTGCGTAGGAGGTACCTCTTTCGGGGCACCTGAGTGTATCCGCATGAGTTACGCTACCAGCGATGAGAATATCATGGAGGCGATCAAACGTATTAAAGATGCGTTAGCCGCGTTGAAATAAGAAAGAATAAAACCAGATATACTTAGTTGGCAAAGTAAGATATGCTGCATTGGACAAGTAAGTATATCTTCTATGGGCAAGTAAGCTATACTTCATAAAAAAGGCGATACATTGGGTTGTACCGCCTTTTTCTTTATATCAAATACGTTACCGCAATTATTCAGCACGCAAAGTGAAACGTTTGAACGCCAAGATTTGCAACTCAGGATCGATCTCCTTCATTGTCTCTCTTACAGTCTTCTTGCCATCCATGATGTCCTCTTGATTCAACAAGCAAACCTCTTTCAAGAACTTACCTAGACGACCCTTAGCGATATTCTCGATCATCTGTTGAGGTAAGTTAGCTGCCTTCTCAGCGGAAACAGTAGCGATGATTTCTTTTGCCTTAGCCACATCCTCCGCCGTAATCCAGCCTTTATCCATGTTACTTTCCATATGAGCCTCGCTGTCTACATGTGAAGGATTAATACCAGCCTTCTTCAATGCAGCCTCTACAGCCTTCTGTACCTGCTCGGCCTTCGTCTTCTCGATAGCAACCTGGATCTCTTTCTCTTTTACAGACTCAGGAACACCAGCCTCATCGATAGCGATCGGGTTCATAGCGGCGATCTGCATAACGATATTGTGAGCGGCTTCCTCAGACTCCTTGTTGAAAGCGGCGATCGTACAAAGTTGGTTCTTACCCATATGGTTGTATACAGTAGTGTAAGCACCTTCAACTACGCAGTAACCATCCAACTCCATTTTCTCGCCCGTGATACCACTACGATCCGTAACAGCGTCTTGGATCGTACCCTTACCCATAGGTAAAGCTTTCACCTCGTCCAAAGTACGGCATTTGTTAGCCACGGCAGCGTCCAAGATAGCTTGAGTCAAAGCCACGAAGTCCTCGTTCTTAGCCACGAAGTCTGTTTCGCACTTCAAAGCGATGATAGCGGCAAACTCGCCATCCTTCTTAGCCAATACACAACCCTCGGCAGCCTCACGATCAGAACGTTTAGCGGCGATAGCCTGTCCTTTTTTACGGATAATTTCCATTGCTTTCTCGATGTCACCGTCAGACTCAGTCAAAGCCTTCTTACAGTCCATCATACCAGCTCCACTCATTTTGCGCAGCTTAGTAATATCAGCCATTGTTACAGCCATAATCTTATTTCCTTATATCTTTAAAATGTTTATACTTTCAAAAATTGACAATGGACAGTTGTCAATTGACAAATCCTGTCAAAAGCCAACTGCCCATTGTATTTGTATTCTAATTGTCAATTGTCAACGTCAATTGTCAATCGAATTATTCTTCGTCTTTTGCGAACTTACCGGCAACGTTAGCGTTCAACGCATCGTCGTCTTCTTTCTTCGTACGTTCTTTCTTAACGGCAGCCTTTGCTTTGCGCTCTCTTTTCGGAGCCTCTTCAGCAGCCTCTGCGTCGATTTTCTCAGCCTTACGCTCTTGCAAGCCTTCATTCATGGCCTCGCAGATAGCACCCAAGATAACCTCTACAGACTTTGTAGCGTCATCGTTAGCCGGGATAACGTAATCGATATTGTTCGGATTAGAGTTCGTATCAACCATACCGAATACAGGGATACCCAAACGGTTAGCTTCGCGAACAGCGATATGCTCTTTCATCACGTCTACAACGAACAACGCTGACGGAAGACGAGTAAGGTCTACGATAGAACCTAAAGTCTTCTCCAACTTAGCACGTTGGCGAGTGATTTGAAGTTTTTCTCTCTTAGAAAGATTATCAAATGTACCATCTTTTGTCATCTTATCGATAGTAGCCATCTTCTTGATAGCTTTACGGATCGTCGGGAAGTTGGTCAACATACCACCCGGCCAACGCTCGATAACGTAAGGCATACCTACGGAAGCAGCCTTATCAGCGACAACTTGTTTAGCTTGTTTTTTGGTAGCCACGAAAAGAACTTTCTTGCCTTGTTTAGCCAAGTTCTTCATTACTTCAGCGGCTTCGTCTACTTTAGCAACTGTTTTATAAAGGTCAATGATATGAATACCATTGCGCTCCATGAAGATATAAGGAGCCATAGCGGGATTCCACTTTCTTTTTAAGTGTCCGAAGTGTACCCCAGCCTCTAATAATTGATCAAAATTTACTCTTGACATTGTTTTTTTCTTAAATCGTTTACTTTCTTTGTTTAATTTCAACCATCAGGTAGTCTTTCCGCATGTCCACATGTAAAAAGAATCCCGATAATTTAGATACTAAACGCTTCGCTTTACTTGTAAGGGACTCACAAATAACATTAACGTTTACTGAACTGGAATCTCTTACGAGCTTTCGGACGACCCGGTTTCTTACGCTCAACAGCACGAGGATCACGAGTTACGAATCCTTCTGCTCTCAAGACAGCCTTGTCTTCCGGATTAATTTTTATCAACGCACGAGCGATAGCCAAACGGGCAGCCTCAGACTGACCTTTGAAACCACCACCGTCAAGGTTGATCTTAATATCATATTGCTCAGCGACATTCAACTTTGCTAACGGCTGCTTTACGATAAACTGAAGGATTGAAGAAGGGAAGTATTTTTCCAGCTCACGCTTGTTGATCGTGATCTTTCCCGTACCTTCGCTAACGAATACGCGAGCGACTGCCGCTTTACGTCTTCCTATTGCATTTACTACTTCCATCGTGATTATTTATATGAGTTTATATCGATTAATTTAGGTTGTTGAGCCTCATGTTTGTGCTCTGTACCCTCATACACGTACATGTTGCTTAATAATTTAGCGCCAAGACGGTTCTTCGGTAACATACCTTTTACTACTTTACGGAACAGACGGTCGCCACCTTTCTTCAAAAGATCAGCCGGAGTATACTCGATCTGTCCACCGGGATATCCGGTATATCTCAAATAAATACGATCGTTCCACTTATTGCCAGTCAGAACGACTTTGTCTGCATTGATGATGATTACGTTATCACCACAGTCAACGTGCGGAGTGAAATTGGGTTTGTACTTACCGCGCAAAAGCTTCGCTACTTTAGCGCAAAGGCGACCTAACGTCTGACCTTCGGCGTCAACAATGACCCACTCTTTGTTTACAGTTGCCTTGTTTGCAGAAATGGTCTTAAAACTTAAAGTATCCACTGCTTAAAAATTAAATTAATTAATAACTCAAAAAACTAGCCTTACCTACATTGCCACAACGGACACATGATGCAACAACGTGCTAAGAACTAAACTCTTAGTACAATTTGATAATAATCGGCTTGCAAAGGTACGGGTTTTATCCGAAATACCAAACAAATCTAACTATTTTTCAAGTTATTATGAAGATACTCATCACTTACGGAAGTAATACCCCAAAGAGAATGTCACGTTATTTTGATAAACGGAAGTCTCGCCGTCACGCTTCAAGGCACGGCGGTCTATCATGCCGCATAGGGAACTTACGGAAAAGAAAAAGTTACTATATTCCACCGATAGGCCGACATTCATGCCAAAATCGCAAGGTTTTAAATCCTTCTCCTCGGATACGCCGAAATGGAGATCTGGATTGGTCTCCCGACTCTTCATCTTGCCAAACAAGGACCAATCAAAGGTAGGACCAGCGAATACGGACAGATGAACGTCCGTGAAGGTAAACGTATAAGCCACATCCACAGGTATCTGCAAAGAGTAATACCAACATTTATTATGAAGCGCCATTCCATGCATATCCTGATTCGAATAATAAGCACCACCTTGGTTCACGAACGCCACCTCAGGACGAAGCGACCATTTCTTATTTTTGCTCAAAGGAATATCCGCCAACCCCGCTACGCTAAAACCGAAACGGGCTCCCGCCTCATACCTATCCTCTACTTTCTGGATCAACGAAGAATAAGCACCTCCGGCACGTACGCCGAAAGAAACCTGAGCTATTGCCGGTAAAATCATCATCACGGCAATCAACAACAATCCGATTTTTCTCATAAACTTCCTCATTTGCTTTTCCTTCTAACAGTAAGCAAAGATATACATTTTTCAATAACATCTACATTTATCATAATGAAACCTATAAGAAAGCGGTAAAAAAAGCACGGCTTTGCCATGTAAGCTTTAACGAATGGCACAACATGATACCATCATTGATATACTGCAACTGATAAACATAAACGTAGCCCTTATCAGCTCTAGCTTGTACCGTCACACGGCCATCCTTATTGTAAACGAAGCTGCGCTCGATGACCGTACGTTTGTTATCCTCTTTTACCAATTGCCATTGAGCGGCACCAGATACCTCGTTAGCGAACTTACCGTTCTTGTTTAATTGGAAGTTGGTTGTAGAACCGGTTTGATTCTTAGCAGCCGCATACCACTTATTGGAAGTCTCGTTGTTATCGCAAGCGAAAGCCATCGTCACCAAAGTCTCATCGTCTAGGTTCAAGAAACCTGCGTACGGATCAACGTTGGCAACGAGATATTCATCTACCTATGGAGAAATCATCCAATCGGGCCGAGCATCGGGTTCATCGTATTACCAGGTCTCTTCCTGTGCATAGAAAAGATACTCCCGAGGATCGCAAAACTATTCCAGCTATATCCCCATCCCAGTTTGCGCAGCATAGAGGAGTCTGGTTCTTTTTGGCGGCCGACAAGTAATCTAAGTGCATCGACCAAGTATCTTAGTTGCGCTGGCCAAGTATCTTAAGATACTTGGTCGATGAAGTTAAGATACTTTATCTAATAAGGGTATTTTAATGTGGTTGCCCTAGTACAGGAAAAGAAGTAATCCTCATATCAAAATATTTCCTACCTTTACACTCGCATCTCAAAAGAGATAAGAGACTATACATTAATATATATGGAACCGTTTATTCATTTACACGTACATACCCAGTATTCCTTGCTGGACGGACAGGCATCCATCGACGCATTGATCGACAAAGCGTACAAAGATGGGATGCGTGCGATCGCCGTAACAGACCATGGCGTTATGTTCGGTATCAAGGAGTTTTTCAACAAGGTTAGCAAGAAGAATAGCAAACCTCTCGGGATCATCAAGGACTCCGAGAAAGAACTAAAACCACTGCTCGCCAAGGAAGGCCCAACTGATGAGGAACAACAAAGGATAACGGAACTGCAACAACAAATCGCCGAGGCGAAAGCCTCTATCTTCAAGCCGATCATCGGGTGCGAATGTTATTGCGCTCGCAACGGAAGGCATAGCAAACTGGCTTCGCAAGACGACCGTAGCGGCTGGCACTTAATCGTTCTGGCCAAAAATAAGAACGGATATAAAAACCTGATCAAGATGGTATCCCTCTCATGGACGGAAGGATTCTACGGACGTCCGCGTATCGACAAAGAGTTGTTGGAGAAATACCATGAGGATCTGATCATCTGCTCCGCTTGTTTAGGAGGAGAGATTCCACAGCATATCATGCACGGACGAATTGATAAGGCCGAGGAGTCTATCAAATGGTTCAAAAACTTATTCGGAGAGGACTATTACCTTGAGATGCAACGGCACGAGACACACGACCCGAACGCCGATTGTACGATTTTTCCGCATCAACAAGAGGTGAACAAGGTACTGATCGAACTTGCTCACAAACATAATATCAAGCTAATCGCCACCAACGACGTCCATTTCGTCCATGCCGACGACGCTGAGGCCCACGACCGCCTGATCTGCCTTAGTACCGGCAAAGACTTGGACGACCCCAAGCGTATGCGCTACTCCAAGCAAGAATGGATGAAGACAACCGCCGAAATGAACACCATCTTCGCCGATATCCCCGAAGCTTTGAGTAATACGCTTGAGATAGCCAAAAAGGTAGAATTCTACTCTATTGATAGCGGTCCTATCATGCCGACTTTCGCCATTCCCGAGGAGTTCGGTACCGAGGAGTCCTACCGCCAGAAATTGACAGAGCATGATTTATTTGAGGAATTCACCCGGGATGAGAATGGTAATGTCGTATTAAGCGAGGAAGAAGCGCACTCCAAAATCAAGAAATTAGGTGGATACGACAAACTATACCGTATCAAGCTGGAAGCCGACTATTTGGCGAAATTGACATACGACGGAGCCAAGGAGCTTTACGGAGACCCCTTGAACGATGAAGTAAAGGAGCGTCTGAACTTCGAGTTGCATATCATGAAGACCATGGGTTTTCCCGGCTACTTCTTGATCGTACAAGATTTCATCCGGGCCGCTCGCGAGGAACTTGGCGTATCAGTAGGACCGGGACGTGGTTCGGCCGCCGGATCTGCCGTAGCTTATTGCTTAGGGATCACCAAGATCGACCCGATCAAATACGACCTCCTGTTCGAGCGTTTCTTGAATCCGGACCGTATCTCCCTCCCCGATATCGATACCGACTTCGATGATGACGGTCGTGGCGAGGTATTGCGCTGGGTAACGGATAAATATGGCGCTGAGCGTGTAGCTCATATCATTACCTATGGAACGATGGCTACCAAGTCCGCTATAAAGGATGTCGCCCGGGTACAGAAATTACCGTTAGCCGAATCGAACCGATTAGCCAAACTGGTTCCGGATAAGATCCCCGACATGAAAAAATTCAAATTGGGCGACGCCATCAAGTATGTGCCGGAACTAAAAGAGGCGGCTAACGGAAATGATCCGCTGGCACGGGATACCTTGAAATACGCCCAGATGCTGGAAGGCAACGTCCGTAACACGGGTGTGCATGCCTGCGGCGTCATCATCGGACGTTATGATATATCGGATGTCGTACCCGTCAGTACGGCGAAAGACAAGGATACCGGGGAGGAAATGCTGGTTACCCAATACGAGGGTTCCGTGATCGAGGAAACCGGATTGATCAAGATGGACTTCTTGGGCCTGAAGACCTTGTCCATCATCAAAGAGGCGATCGAGAACGTGAAACTGACTACCGGAGAAGATCTAGATATCGACCATATCAGCCTAGAAGATCCGGCCACCTACAAATTATATTGCGACGGAAAGACAACCGGTACATTCCAGTTCGAGTCTGCCGGTATGCAAAAATATTTGAAGGAATTGCAACCTTCCAAATTCGAGGACTTGATCGCTATGAACGCCCTGTATCGTCCAGGCCCAATGGATTACATCCCTTCTTTTATCGCCCGTAAACAGGGCAAAGAGGAGATCATGTACGATATTCCTGTCATGGAACGTTACCTGAAAGATACGTATGGTATTACAGTCTATCAGGAGCAGGTCATGCTTCTATCCCGTTTGCTCGCCAACTTCACACGTGGCGAGAGTGATGCCTTACGTAAGGCGATGGGTAAGAAGCTGATCGAGAAGATGAACCATTTGAAGTCTAAGTTTATGGCCGGTGGTCAAGCCAACGGCTATAAAGAAGAAACTTTAAACAAGATCTGGTCCGACTGGGAGAAGTTCGCCTCATACGCTTTCAATAAGAGTCACGCTACTTGTTATTCATGGGTGGCTTATCAGACCGCTTATTTGAAAGCGAACTTCCCGTCCGAGTATATGGCCGCCGTCTTGAGCCGAAGCTTATCCAATATCACGGATATCACGAAGTTCATGGATGAGTGCAAGGCGATGGGTATTCAGGTATTGGGGCCGGACGTGAACGAGTCGATCTTGAAGTTCAGCGTAGATAAGGATAAGAACATCCGCTTCGGGCTAGGTGCCGTGAAAGGCGTAGGTGAGTCCGCCGTACAAAATATCATAGAGGAACGCAAAAAGAACGGCCCATACAAGAGTATCTTCGATTTCGTGGAACGGGTAAACCTGACCGCTTGTAATAAGAAAAACATAGAGTCTATGGCTCTGGCTGGAGCGTTCGATAACTTCAGTATCCAGCGTGAGCAATTCTTCGCCGACAATGGAAAAGGGGAATTATTCTTGGATACCTTGGTTCGCTATGGTAACAAATATCAGATGGATAAAAGCACGGCAGCCAACTCTTTATTCGGTGGAGACGCCTTGATCGCTATCGCTAAACCGGAAATCCCGCAATGCGAGCGTTGGAGCGATCTCGAACGCCTGAATAAAGAGAAGGAGTTGGTCGGTATTTATTTGTCTGCCCACCCATTGGATGAATACCGTATCATATTAAAATATGTATGCAATACCGGTATGATAGAACTTAACGAGCGGGAAACCTTACAAGGCCGGGAGGTTTTATTAGGTGGTATCGTCACCGGTTTCCGGGAAGGAATGACCAAGAACGGAAAGCCTTACGGAATCTTGAAGATCGAGGACTTCACAGGCAGTGGCGAGATCCCTCTCTTCGGACAGGATTATATCGAATACAGCAAATATGGTAAAATCGGAATGTATCTCTTGATCACCGCCCGCATAGAGCCTAGCCGTTGGGATCCTAATAAACTGGACTTCAAGATTGGTACCGTCAACCTTTTACAAGACGAGAAAGACAAGCTGATCGAGAAAATCAGTATCACAGTCCCGATCCATGATTTGGACGAGCCGACAATCAATGAGCTTTCGGTATTGATCAAGAACAATCCGGGCCATAGCTTGTTATATTTTAAAGTCGTCGATGGGGAGCACAACATCTCCCTGAATCTTTTCTCCCAAAATATCCGCTTAAACGTGACACGCGAGCTGGTGGACTTTTTACAGGAGAACGAGAATATCGATTTTAAAATTAATGGCTAAAGTTGTACGACGCTGAAAGAATTTGTACTTTTGGCGTCATAACAATCATTAGACTATAATTCATAATTAAATAATACATAATTCAAAATGGCACTACAAATTACAGACGCTAATTTCGAGGAGTTAGTTAACTCAGGAAAGCCCATGGTTCTTGACTTTTGGGCAGAGTGGTGTGGCCCTTGCCGCATGGTCTCTCCTATCATTGATGAATTGGCAACCGAGTACGAAGGTCGTGTGACGATCGGTAAAATGAACGTTGACGAGAATGACGATGTAGTCGGACAATTCGGTATCCGCAACATCCCTACCGTTCTTTTCTTCAAAGATGGTAAGATGGTTGATAAAGTAGTAGGCGCTACGGCTAAGGATAAGTTCGTAGAAAAGATCGAGGCAATGCTTAAATAATTGAAAGTTGAGAATTGAGAATTGAAAATACCGAGGAATACGCTCTGTAACTTTCAATTCTCAATTTTTAATACCCCTAAGTATATGTCGCTTGCCCGGAGGACCGGAAAGACGGCTCATCTCAAAACCAGCCGCTTGCATACCTCTGCGTACCTCTCCTTTTGCGCAATAGGTTACGATCACTCCGTCCGGTGCGGTATGAGCATACAAACGATTATAGATTTCCTGATTCCACATCTCCGGTTGTTTCTCGGGCGCAAATGCGTCGAAATAGATCAAATCAATATCATCCGGTAGTTCACAGGCGTTACTATTTCCTTTTATTTTATGAAGTGTAAAGCACTCTGAGATTGAAACGGGAGTATTCCACTCCGCCTCATGCAAGGCTAAGAATAGCTCTTTTCTCTCCGGCCAGATCAGCTCCCCATAATTCAAGGCACGAATCGTATCTAAAGGAAGCGGGTATAACTCCACTGTATGATAATCAATATGATGTGCTTGAGATAGCTCGACATCCTTCAATGTCAAGAAGGCATTCAGTCCTGTACCGAAGCCAACTTCCATGATTCGGATAAAGTCTTTCTCCAGCGCATGCAATCCCGCCTCAATAAATATATGTCTCGATTCCTGCAACGCCCCGTTCACGGAATGATAATGTTCATCCATCGCCGGAATATATAGTGTATGGCTTCCATCCGCCGTTATCTGTAATTCTTTCTCCATATGTATGCAAAGATAATACATACGAATCAGAATAATACTTATCTTTACCGCTATAAATATGATATAAGATATGGATAGACGCCATCTTTACTTCTTACTATTCTTATTATGTACCATACAAGCCGCTATCGGTCAACAGCGCTCCTTCTCTATCAAGGGAGTCGTAAAAGATGCGTCAAGCGGACAGCCGATACCTTTCGCTAACGTAGTGGTATGGAACACGACGCAAGGGGCGGTCACCGATTCCATCGGATTATTCGAGATATCCGGCATATCACCCGGAAGCTATCGTCTCCAATCCTCCTTTCTGGGATATAAGCCATTCGTTACCGCCGAATTCAGACTAGCGAATAAAGATATATTCTTCCCGATCGAGCTAGAGGAAGCCAGCCAGAACCTGCAAGAGGTTAGCGTAGTAGCCTCTCCGTTCCGTAAAACCGCCGAAAGTCCGCTAGGACTCCGTGTAATCGGTTTCAAGGAGATAGAGAAAAGCGCGGGAGGAAACCGGGATATCTCCCGGGTAGTACAAACCTTTCCCGGAGTAGCGTCTACGGCAGCGTTTCGTAACGACTTAATGGTAAGAGGAGGAGGTCCCTCGGAAAACCGTTTCTTTCTGGATGGCGTAGAAATACCGAATATCAACCATTTCTCTACTCAAGGAGCCTCCGGAGGTCCGGTCGGTATTATCAATCCCGATTTTATCCGAGAGGTCAACTTTTATTCGGCCGCATTCCCCGCATCCAAAGGGAATACTTTAAGTTCGGTATTGGATTTTAAACTACAAGATGGAAATAAGGAGAAATTCTCATTGCGAGGAGTCCTAGGAGCCTCAGATATCGGTGTGTCCGCTAATGGACCGCTAGGAAAAAAGACCACTTACCAAGTGTCTGTTCGTCGCTCTTACCTTCAATTCCTTTTCGATATGATCGGCTTACCGTTCTTACCTACTTTCACGGATGCCCAATTCAAGATTAAGCACTCCTTCAACCCCAAGAATGAGCTTACAGTTCTCGGATTAGGGGCGATCGATGATATGAAGCTGAATACAGGAATGGAAGACATGAGCGAGAAAAACCAATATATCCTCTCTTACTTGCCGGTCGTAAAACAAAAAACGTATACCCTTGGAGCGGTTTATAAACACTACGCCGGTAAAAATCTCTACTCGGTCATTATCAGCCGTAGCCAGACCAACAATAAGAATATTAAATATAAAGACAACGATGAAAGCAAGGAAGAGAACCTCTCCTTAAATTACCGTTCGGACGAGATCGAGAATAAATTCCGAACGGAAAACACGTTCCGCTTACCACTCATTCAATTGAATGTCGGGGGAAATATCGAATACGCCCAATACACGAATGACACCTATCAAAAGCAATTTACCTCTATCCCCCGTACCATCGTATATCAAACAGACCTTGGCATATGGAAGTGGGGTATCTATGCCACGGCTATTTATGAGAGTTATAACGAGCGGTTTACCGCCTCTTTAGGTGTTCGTGCGGACGCAAACAATTATTCCTCGGATATGAATAATTTGTTAGATCAGTTATCTCCTCGCCTATCCTTATCCTACCGTTTGTCCGATCCGCTTTATATAAACGCGAATATCGGACGCTACTACGAGCTTCCTCCTTATACGACATTGGGATTCAAGGATAATGAAGGTAATTATGTAAACCGGGCAAATCATTTAAGCTATATCCGAAGCGACCAAGCCGGATTAGGCTTGGAATACCGTCCTACCTCATACTTGAAATTCACGGCCGAAGGATTCTATAAACATTATGATCGTTATCCGATGTCCATACTTGACAGTATCCCACTCGCGTCGAAAGGTACGGACTATGGTGTCTTGGGAAATGAGGCCGTATCGTCTACCGCTACAGGGCGAGCTTATGGGCTTGAGATCATGGGACGTTGGTACAATTATAAAGGGCTTACTTTCATCGCATCCTACACTTTGGTAAGAAGCGAATTCAAGGATGGGAGAAATATGGACACTTATCTTCCCTCGGCTTGGGACAATAAGCATCTGTTCACGTTTAGCGGGACTTATTCTTTACCCAAGAATTGGGACGTAGGCGCCAAGTTCCGGGTAGTAGGAGGCGCTCCCTATACGCCTTACGATGTAGAAAAGAGTAGTTATGTAGAAGCTTGGGACGCTAATAACGGGCTATACTATGATTACAGCCGGTTTAACAGCGAACGGCTCAAGCCATTCACGCAGTTAGATATCCGTATCGATAAAACATTTTACTTCAAAAAGATCATGCTTGGAGCCTATATCGACATCCAAAACATATTGAATTCCAAATACAAAGAGCAAGACGTATATATCAAAACAGGTAAAATTATCAACCCGGAAGTTCCCATATATGAACAACGGTACGAATTAAGACCGATAGAACGTCTTACAGGAACGCTTCTACCAAGTATCGGAGTGATGATCGAGTTATAGATTTTACCGTAATAGATTCTTTTTATTTTGAATTTCAATAATTAGTCATAAATCTTTCCCATCTTTGTGGTCTGTATGAACAACAAATAGTACTTTAATTACAAATAAACACATAAATTGGTAGGAAAAATGTCAATCAACTATTCTCCGAGATCGAGCAGTCTTCCCACCTGAAAGCGGCGGATGGGGTGCAGGTATGCTTTGTCGAGAAGATCCCGAATTGTATCTTACGTACTGGCCGTAACCGTATCTCCCAAGTCATCACGAACTTTATCAACAATGCCATCAAGTTCACAACTCAAGGTAGCTTCCTGTTCGGCTACCGTCGTAGAGATGACGAGTTGTATTTCTACGTAAAAGATACGGGATGCGGTATCGCCAAGGATAAGATCGATCAGGTTTTCACCCATTTCGTCAAGTTAAATAGCTTTACGCAAGGAACGGGATTGGGGTTATCGATCTGCGAGATGATCATCAAACAATATCCGGGATAAAAGTCCGCAAAGAGGGTTAAGATTAAGTAAACGGTAAGACTATTTAAGTGAAAGAAAAAACGAGGAGAAAGAAGGAAGGCTATCTTTGAACGCAATTAACAACCCAAGCGTTCATGAGAGCACTATTGATTGGATTTTTCGTCTGTATAAACATACACTTAGGCTATGCGCAATGGACTGAGCAAGACTCAGTCTGGCTACAGGCTGTATTAGCAGGCAAAGATTCCATCAAACTGAACCCCGAATTCCAGAAAGCAATCCAAAGCGGTTCTTTCCTCAACCCGGAACCGGGAAAACCGACGGGGAAACCTCAACTAGCCGCTCCCAGCGATATCCCTATCACCAAAGATTTCTCAGAATATATCCAACAAGACGATACGACACATCGGAAAGTCGCGTTGAGAGACTTACCGCCCTCGGTATTCTGGCGACATAATCCACCGTATAAAAAGATACTGCCCGTCTATCAATCCATCTTAAATGAATTGAAAAGGATACCGTCCGGTAGCCGTACCTCACTAGCGACCTTCGACTTAGGAAGGATGACCAGTCGGAAAACATATATCCGTAGACGCAACGCAAAACGCAACGCAACTTGGCAAAACTACGGAAACCTACCCACCCCTGATGTCATCTCCAAAAGGAAGAAATTCGAAAGACAACAGGCCGAGGCCGCAAAAAAGGACTCTTCACTCATGATCCAACCACCAATCGATTAACTTACGGGCCAAGCTCAACTTACGGGGGATCTCCGGTAGGTTATCTTTGGTATAGAAGGCACCAGAGCTTAGCTCCTCATCCTGCAACTTAATCTCCCCGCTCACATAATCCGCCACGAAGCCTACCATCAAGCCACTCGGATAAGGCCATGGTTGGTTTCCGAAATAAGTGATATTATCGACCTCTAAACCCGTTTCCTCACGTACCTCCCGGCGCACGCACTCTTCCAAGGTCTCGCCAACTTCCAAGAATCCGGCCACTAACCCGTGGAAAGTTCCCCGGAAATTACGGGCATGTACCAAAAGAATCGAATCCTCCTTACGGATCAAAACGATCATCGCCGCCGAGATTGTCGGATAGATCTCATGCCGGCAAGAAGGACATTGCTTCGTGATGGGCGTAGTCTGCACGGTAGGAGTACCGCATACCGGGCAGAAACGGCTATGGCTATCCCAATAAAGCAATTGATAAGCCTTACCCGCCTTCTCGTAACACGCTCTCGGGATATAATCCCAAGAGGCACGCAATCCCATATGTACGTAACGATCATCCCCCTCCACCGGAGCATCCAGCTCTGCCGTACGAGCGGGAAGCCCATCCCGGTAATCAACCTCCAGCGTACGGGAAACCGGAACCGGGGGATTCTCGCCATAGGGGATGGTATACGTATCATTCTCTTTCTGAAGCAACAGCTGGTCTTTATAAAAAAGGAACCAATAACAGGGTTTATTTGAAGTTTCCATGCTGATATTTCCAAATTATCTTTCCGTATTCAAAACATCCGCGAACTTACGAATTAAAATCCAATAACACACATCCGCCCTCCCCGCGGCACCCCCCGTAACAATCGGGAGGGCCGGATTGTTCACCACCCCGGCGGGCGGAAAAACGGTTCACCCAAACCCGCTTAATAATTCATAAAGTAACCTAATCGTTTTAACACGAAAAACGCCATTTTAGCCCAAAAACAGGGCCGTAGTAGGGCCGCTGTAGGGCCGTTGTAAGGCCGCTGTAAATCCCATTCCAGTGATCGGCGTTAAAACGGAGGAAGAATTTTAACGTTACGGCCCGTTTTCGGCCCTGTCTGTTAAAAGCGATTTAACACGAAAAAAAGGCATGTTGTTATAAGGCTGTGAGGGAGAAGAAGAGGCACTCGCGAAACAGGGTAAGTGGCCGGGGCGGGGGGTTCCCCGGGGATAGGATAAGGATCAGCCGACGGGGCATTAATCCGGAGCGAGAGGTTTATATTCATAAACAATGTTAATATTATAAATAAATTTAAATGATCAACATATAAAAAAGGAATCAAATATATACATTTGCAATCATTTTAACAGATAAATATAGACAAAGACAAGAATTTTGGTTTTACACGAGCATAAAAAAGTTTAATATCCGTATAAAATTAAGGTTGATCGTAAGAAATATAAGCAAACCTCTTTATAAATAAATTTACAGTATATGAGAAAATTTTTACTACTGGCAATCGCAGCTTACGCCGCAAACCTGATGACGTATGCCCAGACCTGTCTGGACGACGCATTAGCGTACCGGGTCAAAAACGAGGCATTCAACAACTCCAAGATCGAGGATTTGTCACAGTTCATGACAGACGATCTGGGCCCGCGCCTAGCGGCCTCGAAAATGAAGCTCCGTGCGGAAAAAATGGTCATTAACAAATTAGAAGAACTAGGATTGTCCAATCCCAGGGCAGAATTCGCTTTCGAGTTCGCCAAAGGAGGATGGGACAACGAGAAGAATTACGTGGCCATGACCGCCCCCTATTACTGTAGTTTCGCTGCTAACCCGAAAGCATGGTCGGGCAGCACGGACGGGTTGGTGAAGGGAGAATGCGTCGTGATCGACGTGAAAGAGAAAGCCGACCTGGAGAAGTACAAGGGAAAACTGGCGGGCAAGATCGTACTGATGCCCGTACAGCAGACGTACGAGATCCGCTTCGACCCGCTAGCCTCCCGTTATACGGATAAGGAACTGGCCGAATTGGAGAAAGACCCCCGTCCGGCCAATGCCCGTCGCCACACGATGCCGTCCAATTGGCAGGCCATGCGCGAGTTGCAAAACGCCATCGACAAGATGCTCAGAGAGGAGCTTGTGCTGGCGGTAGTAAGCGGGAGCGGTACGTTTAACGTACCCAGCTCACGTGGCGTGCAATACAAACAAGGCGACCCGGAGCCGACCCCGGAGATTGTCCTCCCGATCGAGGATCACGGCCGTATGGTACGCATGCTCAACAAGGGCCAGAAGGTAGAGATGGAGCTGGATGTCAAGAACAGTTTCACGAATAACCCGCAGATCAATAACGTGATCGCCGAGATTCCCGGCTCCGACCCCAAGTTGAAAAACGAGATCGTGCTAATCGGCGCACATCTTGACTCCTGGCACGGCGGGACCGGCGGCGCAGACAACGCCTCTGGCTGCATCGTCATGATGGAGGCGATGCGTATCATCCGGTCGCTCGGTATCTCTCCGAAGCGCACGATCCGCCTGGCCCTCTGGGGCGGTGAGGAACAGGGCTTGTACGGCTCACGGGGCTACGCAAGCAAGTACCTGTATGATACGGACAAGAAGAAAACACTCCCGGGCTACGAGAAGTTCGCCCTCTACCTTAATATGGACAACGGCTCCGGCCGTTTTCGCGGTATCTACCTCGAGGAAAACGACCTGGCCGTCCCCTTCTTCGAGGCATGGAAGAAGCCGCTAGAATCCTTAGGATTCAGGACTCTTTCCTTACGTAAGACAGGTGGAACAGACCACTTGTCGTTTACTCGCATCGGCCTTCCGGCCTACCAGTTCATCCAGGACGAGCTGGAATACGAGCGTACGTACCACACGACGATGGACACGTATGAGCGCCTGTCGCTGGATGACCTGAAAGTAGATGCGGCCATCACCGCCTGGCTCGTATTGAATGCGTCCATGGATGGCGCGCGCATCCCCGCCAAGCCGGGCTACCCGGAGAACATACCGGCCAGCTCCATGTGGTAATAAACAATATGTCAAACATAAAACAATTCAATCATAGACAATGAACCACTTCAAATACACACTTATTCTTGCCTATACCTGCCTCGCTTTCGTAGCGAGCGGGCAGAACTACACGACACCATTCAACCACAGCCTGTTGGACGAGACGTATTACGACCTGCTCATCGGAGAGTCGTCCGGTGACAGGGCCTATCATTACGTCATGGATATCGCTCCATACGAGAGAGACCGGAAACATACAGACTACCAAGGCTTGTTCATGGAATCGAGGTACGTAGTAGATAAACTGAAAGAATTTGGCATACAGAACGCCAAGACCGAACGGGTCGGCAAGACCAAAACTTGGGATGGGATAAGCGCCTCCTTATGGGAGGTATACCCGAAACAAGTCAAGATCGCCGATTACCAAGACCTTGCCGCCACCTTGGGGCAAGGGAGCAAGAACGCCGATGTCACTGCCCAACTAGCGTGGATCGGCCGGGGAGAGGCACATGAGATCAAAGCGGTAGACCTCAAAGGAAAAATCGCTGTCACCGAAGCCGCCGCCTCCCGGATACACGACAAAGCGGTAGAGGCCGGGGCCGTAGGCATTATCAGCTATTACTCACCCCGCCCCTTGATTGATCCGCTACAGATCCCCAACAGTGGTATCCGTAGTCAGAAACCGACTTTCTGCTTCAACCTGACGCCCAGAGACGGGCACGCATTGCGCGATCGTTTGTTGAGAGGAGAGAAAATCACCGTTCACGCAAAGGTAGAGACCACGGAAGAGGAAACGGACATTGAAGTCCCCACCTGTCTCATCCCCGGTACCGCCCCGAATGTGGAAGAAGTCATTTTCTCCGCGCACCTCTTCGAGGGATACGTGAAGCTGGGAGCCAATGACAATATCTCCGGATCGGCCGCCCTACTAGAAGTGGCACGCACCTTAAACAACTTGTTCGATAGCGGTAAACTACCTCGCCCGAAACGGAGCATACGCTTCATCTGGGTCCCGGAATTCCAAGGAACCATGCCTTGGGCCAAGCAAAACAAGGAGATACTCAGCAGAACGCTTTGTAACATAAACCTAGACATGGTAGGCTTGTGGTTGAGCAAGAGCGGCTCTTACTATTGCTTGCATCGCACTACCATGGGAAACCCGCATTACCTGAACGACGTAGCCGAATCGTTCTTCCATTACATGGGCGCAACAAACAAGTCGTTCGTCGCTACCGGCATGGGGCGGCCAGACGCACTGAAACCGGTGTACAGCCTCACCGGGTCGCAAGATCCTTTCTACTATTCAATCAACGCCCACTACGGATACTCGGATCATGAAGTATTCAGCGACTGGGGGGTTCAGGTACCGGGTGTTATCATGATCACTTGGCCGGACAACTACTACCATACCTCCGGCGACCGTCCTTCCATCTGCGATCCTACACAATTGCACCGAGCCATCGTCCTCGCCGCCGCTACGGCTTATACGATCGCAGCCGCCGACGAGAACCAAGCACTAGCAATCGCCAACCAGGTTGCCTCCAACGCCGCTAGACGGATGTCGATCAAAGCGAGCGATGACCTCACCCAGCTGTACCAAACGGCAGGAGAACAGTTTGCCGCTTCCTACAAAAAGGCGAAATTCAACCAAGACGCCTTGTTGATCAACGAGAAAGCGACATTAGAAAGTATCATGGAATTAGCACCGTCCAGCACCCTCTTGAAGAATCACATCGCCTCACTGCAAAACACCCTGCAAGAGAAAAGCGCAAGTAATCACAAAGAGATCTATGCCGCAATGAAAGCGCGTGCCGCCATGTTAAAGATAGCACCGATTAAGCGTATCGAACTGACAGAGGAGGAGAAGAGTGCTTCCAAAATATTCCCCCACTCCACAGCGAAGGTAAAAGAGACCGGTTATGGCGTACTTCAATCCATCCCGAAGGAATTGACGGAAAAATATAAGCCGTCCCAAGAAACCGGGAGCACTTATACACGTATGGCCTTGGCGCACGGCGACGATATCGCCAAACTGACCGTATCCGGGAAGAACAGCATATTGGATATAAAGAAAATGCAAGATGCCCAATTCCCTGACGCAGATAAATTGGAGGACATCATACGTTTCCTTGATATGCTGAAAGAAGCGGGACTTGTTACATTCTAGACCGATCTTCGGGAAGAAAACATTATCTTTGCTTCACAATTATAAATGTTACCACGATGAAACACTTAAAGTACTTGGCTTTTGCCGCCTGCCTGGGAAGCCTCTCCCCCGCCCTCGCGCAAAACGCCTCTAAAAGCCTTACAGTTGATGACCTGATCACTTGGCAACGAATCACAGAACGGGAGATCTCGGACAACGGAAAATGGGTAGCTTGCAAGATGGAACCTTGGGAAGGTGACGCTACCGTTTATTTATATGCGGCCCAAGGGCAAGAGACCGCCACTTTTTCCCCGGCCGGTCAGTTCGCCTTCTCTGCCTCTTCCAATTATCTGGTCGTTACGCAAATACCCGGAAAGTCCATGGTAGATTCCTTGAAAATCTTGAAGACAAAAGAGGATAAAATGCCAATGAACACCTTGGTGATCTATTCTGTCGCCGGTAAAAAGGAGACGATAGACTCCCTCAAGACCTTCAAATTAGCAGACGAGGCGGATTGGATCGCTTATCAAAGAGGACGGAAGGACTCCACTTTGTACGTCCGTTCGCTGGATGGAAGCAAGACCTTCCAGTTCCCGACCGTAACGGATTTCCAATTCGCCAAGAAAAGCGGCATGCTATATTACACGAGCGCAGCGGAAGGAAAAGCGGGTATATTCACCTTGAATCCGGAGAAGGGAAGTCCGGCGCTCATCAAAGAAGGAAAAGGTGTATTCAAACAAACCACGTTCGACGAGAAAGGGGAACGGCTGGCTTTCTTATATTGTGCCGACAAGGATTCCTCTTACAAAGCGTTAAGCTTATGGTTATCCGAGCATAACGCTCCCGCAAAGGAAATCGCCACCCGTGGGAACAAGGCTTTCCCCGCTGAATGGGTAATCCATGAGAACGGAATGCTTAGATTCTCGAAATCCGCTTCCCGTCTGTTTTTCGGTACCTCACCGGAACCGAGGCAAAAAGACACGACCCAACTAGCCGAGAACCGTCCAAACGTACAGGTCTGGAGTTGGGATGAGCCGGTACAATATACCGTACAGAACTATAACAAGGATAAAGACTTAAAGAAAAGTTATCAAGCGGTTTATAATCTAAGTAACGGCTCTATCTTCCAATTGGCGAATGAGGAATTGCCGAATATCCAATTGGGTAATGAGGGCGACGCATCCTTAGCGCTCCTTTCCACTTCCCGTCCTTATTCATTGTCTTCCATGTGGGAGGCCCGCACACGTAGCGATTATTATACCGTATCGTTGGATAACGGGAAGCGCAAGCAAATCGCCCAAGCAGATTATGGCCGTTTCCGCCTCTCCCCACAAGGTAAATACGCATATTGGTATGGCGAGACGGATAGTTGCTGGTACACGATCGCCTTGGCAGAAGGTAAGCGATATCGCCTAACCACCCCGGAAAGCTTCCCGGCTTGGGACGAGGAGAACGACGTTCCTAATCATCCTTATGCGCATGGAGCCGCCGGCTGGACCGCAAACGATCAAAATCTATTGATCTATGATCGCTACGACATCTGGAAATTCGATCCGACCGCAGCCACCCCACCGATCAACCTGACCGTGAACGGAAGGAAGCAGAAACTTTCCTACCGCTTGGAGCAACTGGATAAAGAAGCTCGTTTTATCGACCTCGGCAAACCGCAATTATTAAAAGGATTCAACGAGACCACGAAAGGATACGGATTCTATAACGCACGCCTCTCCACCCCGGCCGCCCCGAAGACCTTGCTAGCGGGTAATTATATGCTACGATCTATCGACAAGGCGAAGAATACGGACGACGTGATTTATACGATGGAAACCTTTCAGCAATATCCGGATATCCACTATTCTACCTTGGCGTTCAAGAAATCCGTGCAATTGACACATGGAGACAAGCAGCAGGAAGGTTTTATCTGGGGTACCGCCGAGTTGGTTTCATGGATTTCCTTGGACGGCCGTCCGCTGGAAGGTATCGTTTATAAGCCGGCGAATTTTGATCCGAACAAGAAGTACCCGATGATGGTAAACTTCTACGAACGCAACTCGGAGACGTTACATAACTACCGCATGCCGGAACCGCATCGCTCTACCATCGATTACCATTTGTATAACAGCAACGAATACATCATCTTCAATCCGGACATCCGTTATGTGGATGGTTATCCGGGAGAAAGCTGTTACAATTGCCTGATGCCGGGTGTCACGATGATGATCGCCAAAGGATATATCGACGAAAAAGGGATCGGTGCGCAAGGACATAGCTGGGGAGGTTACCAAGTGGCTTATCTAGCCACTCGCACAGACCTATTCTCCGCAATCGAGTCCGGGGCGCCTGTCGTAAATATGTTCAGCGCATACGGTGGTATCCGCTGGGGGTCGGGTATGGCCCGCTCTTTCCAATACGAGCATACGCAAAGCCGCCTGGCCGCTACGCCATGGAGCTCTCCGCTTCGTTATATGGAGAATTCCCCGTTGTTTACGATGGATAAGGTACAGACACCGATATTGATCATGCACAACGACGCTGACGGCCATGTGCCTTGGTACCAAGGTATCGAATATTTCGTTGCCATGAAGAGGCTGGGTAAACCTTGCTGGTTATTGAACTATACGGGCGAACCGCATTGGCCGATGCATATGGCAAACCGCATCGATTTCCAACGCCGCATGTTCCAATTCTTCAACCATTACCTAAAAAAGGAGAAGATGCCTAAATGGATGTCTGAGGGCGTACCTGCCGTAGAACAACCGTTTGAGTTGGGGTATTGATCAGACAATTACAGCCTCATACGAGGCTCGGTACAGAGCCGGGTAAGGAACCAACGGTAAAAATCGCCACCACGCAAGCGCAGTATGCGACGGGAGATTACGTCAGTACCCGCAAGAGACACAGAATATCTCGTCGCATACTCGTCCGATGATTACATACATTTGTTATAAAACAACGCATTCATGAACAACTTACTAGTTCCAAAGAAGTAAGAACGGAAATTCATATCATCAGCAAAAACAATCACCTTACCGCTTCTATAAGGTTTCACCATTATAGCAGGCTCCTCTCTCAATAGGTTCGCATTATCCGCCGACAAGAATCCCGACAACAAGGGCTTCTTGGTATAATATAAAGGCGAAACATATGGATCCCTATCTTTCTGGAAAATGATATCATTCGTTTTTATAACAGCGATCTCATCTTGATCAAGTCCCCAAGCTAGCGGATGCGTCTTATCCAAATGACAATTCAGGATCACCCCTTTGATCAACTTTCCGGCTTTTGCTCCCGCCTTATCCGCGAAAGGACGATAAACCGATAAGCTGTCCGACTTTTCAAGCAACGTTTCCTTTGTCTTTAAAGAGATAAGCCCTTGTTTGCCAGCCCATGCGCCAGCCTTTCCGGTAGCGATCAGCACTCCTCCGGCAGCGACCCATTCTTTCAAGGCAGTCACGGTTCCCTCAGTTAGGTTTGGAACACCATTGGCCAAAATGACAACATTGTAAGCCTTCAAGTCCTTGCTTGTCAAAGACGGGTTCTCGATCAGTACCGGACGCATCTGGAAACGCCTATCCAACAAGAACCAAATCTCACCCGATTCCGGGATACTTACGCCACGTCCTACCAGCAGCGCCACTTTTGGCTGTTCCAACGGTTTAAAAGCCGGGCTGCCAAAATCCACATCAGCCATCAACCCAGTGTTGGCCGAATAGATATCCACGCCCGTGTCCCTCGCCAATTCACTCAACGTCGCATAGAGCACATCCGAAGGGAGCGGCTGGTTATGCGTCAATACTTGGTAGGTACCATAGCCCATCGTCCATTCTCCCTCCTCGTTCTTAAATCGGAACGGACGGTTGGTCGCGCTGACCCGGATACCCTTCCGCTGCAACTCATAGACTACCTTAGGCGCGTAAAACTCGCGGTTCTCAAACACATAACCCACACGGCTTTCCCCGCCGATGAGCCGTCCTCGCGGAAAATCATTTCGCTCAATCCGATCCCCCATCAGCCCGGCGACACTCTTCACCGGAGCACACTCCAGGTTAAACGCATACGGGAACGTCCATGTAGAGATATCATAGAAAGTACTATCCGCATATTCCAGGCAATCCTCCATAAGCACCTTGACCATCGTACTGTATTTTTGCGCCACCGGAATGACATAAGCCGAACCTTTCCGGAACCCCTTGTCACCCGCGGCTTGATAATCCTTCGCCAACTGATAGACCTCGATATGATGACGGGCCATATTCTCCAAGAAGTGAAAAGCGACAGACTTAGACCCGCGTGTATCGAACACATAGCCCTGTACCGCCTCCTTCCGCGCCTCGGAAGCCGTACGCTCATAATATTCCTTCTGATAAGCCAGCAAACGGGTGCGCATCGCCTTGGCCGCTTCCAGCGTAGCGCAAGAGGCTAGGGCCTGATTCCGGATCGTCCAGCCAAAGGTCCATTCCCCGCTCGGGGTATCACGTAAATGTCCGCGCGTGGAACCTTGCTCATATAGCAGGCATACGGATCCATGCGCATCTCCATAAGCGGCCCCTTTTCCGTAATAGAAGTCATCATAACCCTCCTTCGAATAATAAGTCGTCCCGATCCGATCGAGTGCCTTTGCCGTATACGAGGAAATCTCGGCTGTCAAGTCTTGGTTAAGCTGGGGCGTAAGCGGATGGGTACGCCCAGGATGCCCCGGGCTGAAATAATAAGGGCGTAGCGCCCCCTGCTCATGTTGATCCACGACCACATTGGGCAACCACTCAAAATATCCGTCTAAGCCATTGATCCCCTCGGGATGTTGTGCCATAAGCAGGTCGCGATTGCAATCGATCCAATAATGGTTCGTACGGCTGGAAGGCCAAGGCTCGGTGAACTCACGTGATTTTATATCGCCGACATTCGTCAGACTTCTAGAGGAATTCACCCACGACGCGAACCGGTTGATTCCATCCGGATTGGCTCCGGGAGTCATCACGACGATCTCCTGGTCTAGCAATTCCTCGATCTCAGGCCCTCGCGCCGCCGCCAAATGATAGGCGACAGCCAACGAAGCGTTCACACCCGATGCCTCATTCCCGTGGATGCTATAAATCAAGCTTACGATCACAGGCATGTCGTCTATCACCACGCTTCCCGATTTCGCCACGTCACTCAACCTCAAGTGCTCCTCCTTCAGCCGATCTATATTCTTTTGGTTCTCGGCCGAAGTAAACACGACCTCTATAAAAGGACGGCGCTGATAGGTACGCCCCGTCTCCCTGACCGTGACACGGTCGCTGCATCGCGCCAAAGTTCTCATATATTCCACCACTTGATCCCATCCGGCATGTTGCTCTCCAAGCCGGAAGCCCAGGATTTCTTCCGGGGCAGGGACCTCTGGATCATAAGCATGGGAACCTTCCGGCAAGAAATACGCCAAATCATAAGGATACTCATCCGCTCGCGGCTGGGCGAAAACTCCTGCCGCCAAAAAGATCGGCAACAGGCACATCAAAAAAAATCTTCTCATAACTATTTATTTACTTTATGGATTCGGTTCGCAAAGCGGATTCAGCTGAGTCTCTTTATCAGGAATAGCCCATTGCCAATCCCTATGTCCGGCCGGACGATATCTGTTCCCGTTACCCGTCACCGTTCCATCTCCATACATATTGTAATTAGAAGCTTCTGGATCCACCACTTTAGGCATTGCGTCTTTGTTCCAATATTCAATCAAACCATTCGGGAAAACCTCAGGACGAGGAGCCGGTCCACGGTCCAAATCCATATTCAAACGTTTCAAGTCGAACCAACGGAAACCTTCCCCCCAAAGCTCTATGCGACGTTGAGTCATCACCTCTTCGATCAAGTTTTCGCCCGTTTTCGTAGACAACGTATACTCCGGATCCCGATGACTTGCCAGCGGATAAAGAGCCTGAGCCGCTTTGCCTGGCTCCCCAGCACGTGCATATCCCTCCGCCATGATCAACATCATCTCCGGCAAGCGCATGAAAGGAACATCCCTGCCACCTTTCGTCGTAGGATCCGATACGATAAACTTATTGGCCATATAATTAGCATACGCTTTACTGTTACACTCCGCCCGGATCGGTCGCGGAAGGGTATTGGGATCGGTCGCCCTCGGAAACCAAATTCCTTTACGCACATCGGTATCACTGATCTTGTCGTATAACTTATTATAAATCGCACGAGGGGTATTGCCATTATACGAAATGATCTCATTCGACATATATCCATGGAAGTGAGTCAAGTTCGGAGCTTGCTGCAACAAAGGATTCGATCCCCACAACCATTCTGTATTTGATTGATCGCTGAAACGATCATTCAATGTCGTATAGGTATCATCTTGCAATTTGGCTCCTGATAGGTCAACGACCAATTTAGCCATTTCAGCCGCTTCCAACCATTTACCTTGCGTCAATAAGATACGAGCCTTCAAACCGCGAGCCACGTGCAAATCAATATGCGACTTATTAGTCCGTTTCTCCTCCGTAGCACCCAATAATTGGATCGCCAAGTCGATATCCTCATTGATCTGCGTATACACCTCCTCTACAGAAGCTCTCGCTCTCGGCTCCGTTGAGTTATCGTTACGAATTACCACACCCAATTGCGTGTTATCGCCCTCTGCCTTATAACGGCCGCCATACATCTGTACCATCGTGAAATAGGCGAAAGCCCGGTAAAAATGGGCTTGTCCCTTGATATAATTCCTCTCGCTCTCCAAACCTTCCGCAGCATCGATATTATCGATAATCATACTACTGTTAGAGATAAAATATTGCAACAAGCGATAAAAATGGGTTGCGCTACCGATCGTCGCATTCCGATGGCTCGACCATTGAGCCTGCTTTTGGAACTGCGCATTGCTGTACGTATATACCAAATCATCCCCCATCACCTCATACCAAATCATCAACATATCGTAACCGCCATAAAAAGCCGAACTAGACAGATCGCCCGTCCACATCAATTTATGCAAGCCATTTACAGCCAACATAGCCGATTGGGTATCATTGAACACCGCTTGTTCATCTACCGTTTGTGTGGAAGTTGTCTCCAAAAAATCCTCCTTGCAGCCATTGAATAATACCGCAAAGGATATCAACACTAGTATATATATTTTTTTCATAGGAAACATGATTTAAAAAGTAAGATTCAAACCAAAAGTAAATACTCTCGCAGGCAAATAAACATCTGCATTACCACTATATCCTGAGAATATGTTTGAACGAGGGAAAATACCTTTTCGTTTCGTCAGTAAGAATAGATTCTCTCCTGACGCATATACCCGGAGTCCTTGCATGGAAACCTTCTCCAGCCATTGCTTCGGCAGATCATAGCTCAAAGTAGCGGAAGCCAACTCCAACATATTCGAGCTGATCAACCAACGAGTAGAAGTTCCCGCATTCATATTCGTATCTGCGAAATCCTCGATGCGAGGCACATTCGTAACATCGCCCGGTTTCTGCCAACGATTCAAGATATCCACATGCTTGTTGGAAGTCAAGGATGCGGATCCTGAAGGCTGTGTCATCAAATCGGAATATCCCACATCATACATCTTGCCACCTAGCTGGAAGTTAAACAACAGGCTTAAAGAAAGATTCTTCCAAGATACGTTCGTATTAAGACCTCCCGATACCTTCGGTGTAGATTCTCCGGCCCAATCATAAATGGCCTCATTCACGTTAGTCGTATATGTTTTTCCATCCACCTCTACAAGGTCGACAGACTCCACCGTCAGTTCCGGATCCGGCACATAGATAGAGTTTCCGGTAGCAGGGTCTACTCCCGCCCACTGGCGAAGATAAAACTCATAGCGCGAATGGCCCTCTTCCACCCGATGTACTCCGCTGTTATAAGGTTCTACCGGCAAAGAGGTAATCCGATTTTTCAACCATGTAGCGTTAATTCCCACAGACCACGTCCAATCCTTTGTTTGGATGACCTTTCCGTTCAAATCAACCTCCACACCCCGGTTGTACATCGTACCTGCGTTTTTATATGCACTAGTAGCACCCGTATCCGGAGCTTGCGGGATCGAGAACAATAAGTTACTGGAACGACGATCGAAATACTCTATACTACCCGACAAACGACTTTTAAACAACTCAAACTCCAAAGCCACGTCGCCATTGCGAGACACCTCCCATTGCAAATCCTTATTACGAACGACACGTTGCTGGATATAACCGGCCTCCAATCCGTTCATGGCCTGCTCGTAAGCCGCTTGCCACGCATAGTAGCTACCGATGGCATCATTACCCACCTCACCGTAAGCGACACGCAACTTCAGCAAATCGATGAAATCAAGATCTTCCATGAAACGCTCCTCGTCAATACGCCAACCAGCTCCTACCGAGAAGAATGTACCCCAACGGGAATCCTTGTAAAAGCGGGAGGATCCGTCGCGGCGTACGGATGCAGAAAGGAAATAACGGCTGTTATAGTCATAGTTCGCACGGGCAAGGAATCCCTCCGTCTTGTAGGTATTCGTATAAGAGTCTTGCTCGTCCGGCACCGAATAATTGCTGAACTCAAAGTTGCCATTATGGATGGTCTGGTTTTGCATGGAGCCTTTCAGGTAATTGTACTCATAATCATAACTCTCATGTCCTAATAAGACATCGACATGGTGATTGCCGAAATTCTTTGTATAGGAGAGCAATTGGTTGAACGTCCAAGTTGTCTCAAACGAAACGGTCTTCGTGCTTGACCCCACCTCAGTCTTCTCCGGATAATAGATACTGGCCGAATGCCCTAAACGAGAGCTTGTTCCCACGGCTCCGTTCACCGTAAACTTAAAATCATTCAAGAAACGGATCTCTGCATACAATTTCGCGTTCAATTGATTCCGCTTGTATCCGTTGCTGATATTTTGCAACTCAATAGCCGGGTTATTACCAGAGATATACGCACGCGAAGGCGCTTCCACACCCTCCTCGATCGTATAGGCCTGACCGAAGTCGTACACTTTATTGCCATTGGCATCCAGCACATATTCTTTGGTACGAGGATCGTGTACATGGATCGGATAAATCGGTCCGATATAGCGAGTGAATCGGAAAGGGTTGTTGTTATTTCCCGAAGCTTGCGACTGCTGCCCTTCCGCCTTGCTGATATTCCCGGAGAGCGTACCGCCAATCTTCAAGAACGAGGTGATCTGCGAGTTAACATTCGTGTTCAAGGTATATCGGTCAAACTTCGATCCGATGATATAACCACCTTCCGTCAGATAACCGGCGGAAAGATAATAATCCGACTTATTATTACCTCCGCTCACGCTCACGCCTATATCCGTACGGCTGCCCGTGCGCTGGATAGCGTCTTCCCAATCGGTATCATCCGCCCACATGAACGTAGCGTTCGGGTTAAGCACACCGTTCGCATCCACGACCTGATCGTCCGGCACGTTAAACGGATTGAAGCCCAGCGTTCCTGAAATCAAGTTTTGAGCGGCTGCCATTCCCGCTTGCTCTGGTGACGCACCACCACTTATCAACTGGTTGCGTGCGCTCTCCCAATATACTTTCAAATAATCATTCACGCCCAATCGTTCATAATCCTGACTTTGCCGATTCGTGAATCCTTGGTTGATTTTCACATTCACCGACATACGATCCTTACTACCCGTCTTGGTGGTTATCAAGATAACACCATTACCACCTCGTGCGCCGTACAGAGCTGCAGATGAGGCATCTTTCAAAACAGACATACTCTCTATATCACTGGGATTGATACTACTGATACTCTGATCGTAGGGCATACCGTTAAGTATAATCAAAGGGGTATTCGTCGCAGAAATAGAGCCCAATCCGCGAATATAGATATCCGAATCTGAACCGGGCTGACCACTGGCTGAGGCTACTTGCACACCCGGCGTAGATCCTAGCAGAGCTGAAGTTGCCGATGTAACAGGACGAGCCTCTATCTTCTCTGACTTCAGCAAACTGGCAGATCCAGTAAACGTACTTTTCTTAGCCGTACCATAGGCCACGACCATCACCTCATCCAATGTTTCCGAATCATCCTCCAGAAGTATCATCATTTCTGATTTGATCGGAAGCGTTTGCGAAGTCATGCCAACAAAAGATACGGTAAGCGTACGGGCATTTGCCGGCAAGTTGTCCAATGAGAAACGTCCCTCCACATCTGTAATTGTACCGATTGTTGTACCTGTCACAACAATATTAGCACCAATGACCGGCTCGTTATCAACTCTTTGCAAAACACGTCCTGCAACTTTCCGGGATTGTTGTTCAATGCCATTTAAATAAGAAGTAGGCAAAGCCTCGGCGGAAACACTACCTGCCACTGAAAAAGCCAATAAAAAATGAGCTAAAAGCACGTTTTTAAAAGTCAAACAACGAATGCATCCTTTTAGTCCGTGCATATTGTCAAAAAGATTCATAATAATAGTTTTAGATTTTAATTTATCAAACACAATAACATCCGCAAGATCAGAATAAATATTATAACATCAAAGTAGGAAGCTTATTTTATTTACATTCTCGCATAAATAACACATAAAAAGTAGCGAATTTTCGTGAACGTACTCCATAGAAACAAGCCTGCTGTCCGGCGGTATCGTATTGATGGTTACGCTACTGACCGTAAGCAGGCATAGTTATAAGGCGGCATCCCGTAATCCGGTAAACACCTTGCGAAGCGAATAGCGAAGAGGAATATTAAACTCTATTCGCCCATTGGCAATTTACTTAACTGAGATATCGCCTGTAAATTGGAATAATCGTATTGGTAAAGGCCATCATCGGCGATCATCATCAAGGTATTCTTAAAAGGGATTACGTCGTAACCCTCCATTCCGGCATAATGAACAAGCTGATTGGCCATCAAGGTCATAGGATCTTTTGCGTTGAAGACCTTTAAACCTTCGTCGCAGAGGAATAAAGTACCGTTATCGATACCTAGTCCTTTCGGGCATTTCATGCCATAAGTAACCAGCAAGTTCGGTTGGTCTACATCACTCACGTCTATGAGCATCAGTTCATTGGTATTTTGCCCGCAAGTATTTCCGGAATGCACAGTCACATACGCTAAGTCATCCTCCACGACAACCGGGTCACAACCAAAGACATGACTTACGGAAGAACGATACTTAGGCGCTAGCGGATCTTCCAGCGAATAGATCAACATGCCGGTCGGAGTTCCCATGAACATCTTATCTTTATAGTTGAAAAGAGTCTCGACACCACGTTGCAACCAAATGTCGTTTGTCGTCAAGACAGGCTTGTTCCCAGACAGGTCGAAAACACACATGATATTCTGTTCTACCGTATATAAGTACTTACCATAAATAGAAAAACGAGCCATAGATCCGTTCACGCCCTGCGTGGAAGTACCCGGCGCCGCATCGTTCGCCATCAGATCACCGCCATAACTCGGATAATGGTAAATAGTTTCCTCCCGTTCCTTCGGCTCCCAACCAACCACGACACCTTTCGCTCTCGCTTCTTCCGAATAACACATATTATAATCGAACCCATAGCCATTCTCTATGGTCGGAAGCGCATAACGGAAAGCGTTCTCCACACGACCTTCCAATTCAGGTCTCTCCGGATCGGAGATATCGAACCAGACCAGATCCACATACGAATCCGCATACAATTTATCATCCTTGATCGAGAGATCCTCGTTACCGATCAACTCTACAAAGCCCGCTATCCGGGGAGATGCCGGATTCCTGTTATCCACGATATGGATGCCCTTATCCGGGGAAGAAATATACAGGTAATCCTTATAGAAACAGATCTTTCCCCGCTTGGTGATTGGCACCACCTCATCCGTCACCTTCACTGAATTCCGAAACTCGGAGATCGACATGAATACCGGTTCGTTGATAGCATACCGCACGACCTCCACTCTCACTCCATCATCCTTGCATCCCATTAAGACGCAAAGGCTAAAGGCAAACGCCCAATAAAAAAGTTTCCGCATAATTATAATAGATTTAATCATTAAAAAGCATATCGTATACCTGCGCTCAACCCAAATCCCAACGGCTTGTCTGTACGAATACTAGCCGGTTGATCACAGTCGAAATAATGGGAGAAGCGAGGCTCGAAATAGAGACTCCAATCCCCATAGAAACGATAAGCGGCACCGACCGAGGCATTCACGGACCATTGCATACCGTGGATGCCCTCCTTTTTGCTCTTAGAGATAGTCGTTCCGTTTCCGGCGATATAACCGCTATACACGGCCTGCAAACCCTTCTCCATCATAAAGCCTCCGGAGAGGTAGACATTCCATCGCTGATTCTTCCATACATAAACCACCAGATTCAAGGGAATACCCAGATAATGCAAAGACGATTTCACCTCTGACGGGAAATCCCCTCCCCTCTTGAATGTAGTGGATAAATACGTATACATCAATCCACTTTCCACGGCTATACGCCGGCTCAAATCCTTCCGTACCGTAAAACCAAAAGATATCGGAAGGGAGTAGCTAACGTCCGGATAAGATTCGAACGAACGATTATCCAAGAAGTTCTCATCCACCTCAGAACTCCGTAATACCGGGGCATTACGGAATGAGGCCGTTTGGGGAGGCGTATTGCCATTCTCCTTCTCATTATCGTCTTTATCCGGCTTATTCGGATCAGGATCTTGGGAAGGAACATTCATATCTCCCGGAGAAGAAACATCGCCATAACTCATATCCGTATTTAAAAAGCTATCTACATAACCACTAGAGCCAACGGCGGCGGCCAATAACCACTTATTCCGTTTACTCTTCTTGGCTTTCTTTTTCAAAGAGGCTTTTCGTCGGGGACTTCGTTCGCCTTCCGGTAGAGGAACCGTAGAGTCACCTCGCTTAACGACTATGTCCGTCGAATCCTCAGACGCATCCTCCTTCGCAGACGGTTCTTCTACGATAGCCGCAATCGCATCCTTCTCAATAATCCCGATAGTCTCACACTTCTCATCCTCCCGGATCGTTTCCTTTTCCCCGACAATAGCGGAAAGCTTAGCCTTTTTTTCCCATTTCAGCACTTTCGCTATACGTTTCTTTACAGGCTCTACAGGTAAAACGGGATGCTCCGGAAGAATATTCATTTCCTCCGCTTTCTCCGATATCTCTTTCTGAAAGGGGCTCAATTCCTCCAATGGCATCTTCTCCGGGGAAGGTAGCAGCCAAATAACCAAAGCCAGCACTGCGGCGGCGGCCAAGCCTCCCGTCCACAACCAACCCCGTGATCTCGCTCTCCGGTTCATCCGGGCCTCCACCTCATCCCAGCAGCCGGCATCTACCGGCAACCGGTGCTCTTCCAAGCGCTGCCGCATATAGCCGCTGAAATCATCCAGCCGTTCGTTATGATCCTTATCGTCCCGCATTTTCATGCCTTATTAAAGATTGTACACTCTTTTGCAAAGCGTTCCTCGCCCGGATAAACTGGGAGCGGGAAGTCGCCTCCTGTACATGCAGCATCTCGGCGATCTCGCTATGCGTATATCCCTCTATCGCATATAAGTTGAAGACCGTACGATATCCCGGCGGCAATTGGGCCACGCAAGCCAACAAGTCGTCCGCCGATAAACGGTCCAATACGGAATAGTTGATATCTTCCAAACTGTCGTCATAGCCGTCCAGACCTACACTTAGCCTCGTGTTCTCTGAAGACCGGAGATATTCAAGAGCCGTAGTGACAAAGATCCGCCGTATCCATCCCCCGAAAGCCCCGGAGCCGGAATACGACCGGATCTTCGTAAATATCTTCACGAACCCGTCCTGCAGAAGATCACGGGCCGTCTCCCTGTCACCCACGTAACGCATGCAAACACTCATCATAGCAGGAGCATATTGCTCGTACAATTCCTTACGAGCCCATGATTCGCCTCGCATACATCCATCGATTAACAGTTGTTCATCCATAAGTACTTATGCTCTCTATTATAGAGATGAAATAGGTATCCTAAAAGTTGCATCTTATTCAAAAAAAGTTACCTTCACATCAAAAATAGGAGGAGAGTGTATGAGACGAGGATTATTTATATTCATGGCATGGATATGTGTCGTTGGAATTCAGGCACAGTCTGACTTTTCGTTTATTTTAAATAAAGAAGGTAAAATCATCGTCCTGCCTAAAAACAAGACGTATGAGTTGAACATCCCGAAAGCCTCTTATAAGACATTTACCCCTGCGGGGACACGGGATATCGATATTAAACTGCGGGAGTTCACGCCCGATATTCCCCATACGTCCCTGCAAGAGCGTCCGATGGATATGCAGATATCTTCCGCCGCCTATCAGCCGTTCTTTAACGTATATACCCCGATGCTTCGGGAGGTATCGCCTATGGCGTTGGATTTCAATGAGACTTATATGAAACGGCTAAACGAAAGTTTCGATCTTATCGCTAACGGTGTTCAATATACATGGCCAGGAGTCGGAGGCATGACGATCATGAACGGGGGTATTTCTTGGCACAGCGGCAATTGGAGTCTTTATGGCGGAGGATTCGGTGGTCGTTTCTTTAGTCCCTTCAACCCTAGTCCCGGAATAACAGCCGGCGCAAACGTACAAGTGGAATATCAACCTACGGACTGGTTGAAACTGAAAGGATGGGGACAATACGCTTATTACGCCGACGAGTACAACAATCCCCATATGCTTAGGAATCCCTTTTTCTATCATACCCAAGTGGGTGGCTCAATGGAGTTCAAGGTTACTGATAATTTCTGGATGGGAGCCGGTGTTAACTATGAATACAACCCGGTACGACGGAAAATGGAACCACAGTTCCTAGTCTATCCCGTCTTCAAATCGGGCCGCTTCAAGATTGGAATGTGAGGAAGACGCTATTTCCGTCTCAAACATTCCTACGTGGCAACTGCCTAGGATACCGACACCACCGTCTATATTGCTAAATACACGGATCGGTTCGGCCAGACCGCCATCGATCAAAAGGTTCGAAACTGAATCCGTGTCTTTATCTTGCAAAACTTTCAGATATCGATAGTATTCCGCCGAGATAGCATATAGGTGTACCCGTAGGTGCTTAGGAGGAATCGGAAGAAAATCTTCCTCATTTAGATCTTCTATCCCTATCGAATCCGGGACTACTTTTAGCGGATATGATCCATAATAAGGTTCATAATAATACTCATCCCTTAAGTGCAAGGTATATTCTTGCCCGTTTATTAACTCATCAGAAAAGACCTTTCCATCATACCCATACATCCAGTCATTGCCAAAGATTTGATCCAAGGCTGTCAACGATTGACCAAAAACAGGTTCAGTCGCATAGTTTGGACTCACCGAGAACCATTTATATTCTCCTGTATATTCCTTAGCTATTCCATCAAAAACAGGAATGCCCTCTTCCATACGGAGTAAATAATAATTCTCCTCGGCAGGGTTATCTTTGAGTGTTACCTGATAAATCGCATTCTGGCGAGCAGAACCAAAAGAGCCAGCTACCGTGGCATAGGTTACCCCCGCTTTCAAGACCTGAGCAGGCTCAGGCATGACCGTCTCAGCACTTGCCACACCATATTCCGGATAAGAAGCTTCCACACGGATACGATCCCCTTTCACCGGTATAAAATCAGACTTGAAATAACCTTTCGTGTTAAATGCCTCATCCCCCTCCTGAAAGCTCATACGCTCTTTAAAAACGCCATTCACGAATAAATTCACCTCGGCTTTATCCAAAGTCACGTTAGGATGATCATCCGTGAAAAACCAAGTACGGGAGACACTTACGGTTAAGGGTTCGCCGGTTATAGCGACACAGTTCACTACCAAGGTAGGATCCGGCCGTAAGGATTCAAGGTCGATCTCCTTGATGCAAGACATCAAACCAAACAGGCTTACTATACAAATCGTATTTATTAGAATATTCTTTATCTGTTTCATCTTCCTAGAATTTATAAGTATATGATAGGGAAGGTATGATAGGCATAATACCTATCAACTTAAAACAAGGTTTTGTTTTACCGCTATAGGGAGAAGAAGAATCTGGGACTAAGTTATTCGTTCGTTCCCAGTTATCACTTTTATAGACCATAAACGGATTCATCCGGCTATATACATTATAAATACTGATATTCCAGATGCCCATTCGTCCCTTCTTCTTCGGACGGTAAATATTAAGTCCCAAATCCAGACGATGATAAGCCGGCATCTGGTAATTATTACGACGTGTATACAAATCCACCACTTCCCCGGATGGTTCCCACCAGTTATTCATCTTGTATTGGTTGGAAATAGTAAGCGTACCAGCTTGCTCATAACTCTCCAACGACAAGGTCATTCGATTGCCGGAAGTATACGTCCAAGCGGCTGTCAGTTCCACCTTATCCGACAGTTTATGCGAAACCACGATATTCAGCTTATGCCGGTTATCGTAACGTGCCGGAAAGCGTCGCCCGTTATCGATCTCATCGAAACGCCGATCCGACCATGAAAGTGTATATCCTATCCAACCGGTCGTACGTCCGCTTTCCTTGCGAGCCAAGAACTCCACGCCATACGAACGTCCCTTGCCGACCGCCATTTTTTCCTCCCAAGCCGCCGTACCGGGCAAGAAGGAATAGCCGTCTTTATAATCCAACAGGTTCTTCATCCATTTATAATACCCCTCTACCGAGAAACTATAAGAACGCATCAGATTATAATAGAAACCAGCGGAGACTTGATCGCTGATTAAAGGTTTCAACTTACGGGTAACAGGCATCCACGCATCCGTCGGCAAATTTATATAACTGTTGCCCAATAAATGGATATATTGCCCCATACGGGCGTATGAGGCTTTGAAGCTAAGATCGTCACGTAGCAACCATCTCAAGGAAGTGCGAGGCTCCAATAAGGTATAAGCCTTCCGCTCCACATTGAACAGGCTAAACCGAAGCCCCGCATTCAAACGCAAGCTAGGTAAGACATTCCAATCATCCTCTCCGAAGACAGCCGCCTCACGGGCCCATAGCAGATCATTCGTATATATTTTCCCTATATTCGAAAACTCCAGCATACCGGAACCGGCTGCTTTCACCTCATTATACTCCGGGCGGAAACGGTGCATCAAGAAATCCCCTCCAAAACGAATCACATGCGACGTAGAAGGCGTGTAATCAAAAGAGGAACGGACGCCCATATCCAAGATAGAGGTAGAACTACTCGTTTCCGATGAAGAAGAGAGATAATTATCTTCTCCTTCCACACCATAATTATATTCTTTTGAACTCCGTACATTCGAGCGATACCGTGAAAAGACCCCGGAAACCCGTCCGAACAAACGGTTATTGAAGACATAAGTCCAGCCCAAGGTTCCCATCAAATTACCCCAACGCAGCGATGAATGGGTACCATCCGTATAAGGGACTTGCTCTTCTTTTGTTGAGAAATCCGTTCCCCCTCCTTTTAATACATCATTCCCGTTATATAAGCTGAAAAACATCCGGCTGCGATCGCTGAAACGATGATTAAGCTTTAAATTCAAATCGTGAAAAGCGTAACGAAGGTTGATCCGGCTCCCGTTCTTTTTTATGACCCTGTTTACGATCGCTATCGTCGGGGCAGAGAATACATCCAGCCACGAGCGTCTAAGCGCTATCTGAAAAGCCGTGCGGTCCTTGATGATAGGGCCTTCCAAGCTCAGATTACCGGAGATCAGCCCGATCGTAGCGCTACCATGGTACTCTTTCATATTGCCCTCTTTGGTATGGACATCTACCACAGACGAGAGTCGCCCGCCATATCTCGCAGGGAAACCCGCCTTGAAAAAGTCCAGATTACGGATCGCCTCCGGATTGAAAGCGGAGAATAGCCCGCCGACATGATTGATCTGGTAAACCGGATTACCGTCTATCAAAAACAGATTTCCATCTTGGTCGCCGCCACGAACATATAAACCGGCCAGTCCCTCTGTCCCACTGGCTACACCCGGAGTCAGTTGCAAGGTCTTCACGATATCGGACTCACCAAACAGGGTCGGTGTCGCCTTGATCGTCTTCTGGCTAAACCCCATCGTTCCCATCAAGGTGTTATTTACAGACAAACGATCCCGCTCCGAAGCCGTAACTACCACTTCCTCCAGACGGGCGTTCGGACGCAACTCAATATTTAATATGGTATCCCTATCCAATTCCGTGAAATTAAAGGAACAGCTCTCATAACCAATGTAAGAAGCATGCAAGCGGATATTCCCCGGCGGAAGCGTCAAACTGAAAAAACCATAGCTATTCGTAGCCGAGCCTTTCCGGCTGGCGACCTCATAAACAGAGGCTCCGATCAGAGACTCCGAGGACGCTTGGTCCCTCACGAAGCCGCTGATCGTTACCTGTCTCTGTCTACGCTTCAGAATCACGATCTTTCCACTCACCTTATACACGATCGGATACGACTCGAACAAGCGGGTCAAACAATCCGTCAATGCCTCATCTTTCACTTGGAAACTGATCTTCGGAAGCTCTTTCAACAAAGAAGACTCATACGAGAAGGTCACGCCCGCCTGTCTTTCGATCTCTGACAAGACCTCCGGCAACGAAACCTCCTTCATACGCAACGTAATCCGGGGATCATCCTTCGTCTTGGCTGATTGGGCCAAGAGGTCTGGAACAGGCATAAAAATCATCCAGCAAAAAATGGCCATAAGCCATTTATTCATCCACTCTGTCATCATTCTACTTCATTGAATTCATTTATAAGACAAGATTTCCTAAAATACCCCTATCCGAGAAGGGTCTTTTTCGGCGTAGCCCACTGCCTACTGTACACTGTATCCGTCCCAAGGATTCCAATAAGGAGGTACCGTATCTCTCGGCATCGTGATACGTAATCTATCCTCTTGATATCCGGCCACGATCCCAAAGCCGTTCTCCACATTCGAATACGTATCGGCCGGCTCTACCAACGCCCCGAAATTCGCCTCGCCGATCGTGATAGAGTACCCCCTCATAATCTTCATATATCGATAATAATCCTCGGATATAGACAATAGGCGCACATCGTAATGGACTTTCGACGAAAGCGTGTCGCTCTCATACGAATAATCCACCGGGGAAACGGACACACGAAGCGTATTCCCGGAAATCATGTCCTTCCCCGCAAACACCCCCATACAATACCGCCCATCTATCTGACTCGTGAGCGGGCTCCCCCCGAAAGTCTGGAACACCGGATCCTCGTAATACAGGTTGAAATAAGTATAATACCAAAGGTATCCGTTCGCGCTTTGGTAAGAGGTCACGGTCATGGTACTATCCCCTTTCCGGTAATCCGTCACTTTCTCTATGACTAAACGGTAATAGCCACCGCCGGCGGGATTCATCTCGACCGCGAAACGCAAATTACGGGATGAATATGAAGAAGACTGATAGGTAGAAGTGTCCACGCCGATAATCTCCACCCCGCCCGGAATTAGAGTTTCCCCCGAGACAGGCTCGTACCCGTCCGCCTCCGCCTCCATACGCAAACGGTCTCCCTCACGCACACGGCAACCGGGCAAGACATATTGCCCCGTATCGCCCCCTCCCTCCTTAGGGTCGTCATTCCGCATCAAACCTCGGAACTCGCCATTGATATAGACCCGGACTTTTGCATCCGGCAAACCGAAATCGGCCACGTTGTCCATGATAAACCAAGTCTTCGAGGCATGAGCGCGCACATCCTTCCCGGGACTCACCGAGGCGTTGAGGACGATCCGGTCCGGCAAATCCCCTAAGTCTATCTCCACGTCACGTACACATGAGGCCGCTAGCGCCCCATACATCAAAATGCATATAGCCAACAAACATCTTCCCATAAGCTAAAATTTATAAGTGTAAGAGACCGATGGCATACAATAAAACAGAATCGTCTCCTGCAAAACGATGTCGGAACCACTAGCTTTCAACTCGGTCATGAAAGGGTTCGGCTTCAGATAGGCGTTATATAAGCTTAAGTTCCAAATCCCCATCCGTCCTTTCTTTTTATACCGGTAAAAATTCACCCCTAGATCCAAACGGTGATACGGAGATAGTTGATAATTATTGCGTGCGCTCAAGCCGGGGCTCGTATCCATTATCCCCGTCACCCCGGAATATCCATGCTCTTTCTGGTTAGAGGGACGAAGATACCTATATTCCGGCAAACTGATATGATTGCCCGACGCGAACACCCAAGATCCCGTCAGCTCCACCTTCCGGGATAACTTACGCGAAACGACCACATTCACCTTATGCCGGTTGTCGAAGCGAAACGGGAAATGACGCCCCTTGTTCACGGAACCATCCGGAAACCAGCGATCCGACCAAGAAAGCGTATACCCGATCCATCCGGTTGTCTTCCCGCTCGCCTTTTGCGCCATAAACTCTACGCCATAAGCCGTACCCTTACCCAAACCGACCCGGTCTTCCCAACCGGAAAAATGTGTCTCTACCGGCCAATGATCCTTATAATCGATCAGGTTATTCAACCGTTTATAATATCCCTCGATCGAGAAATCATACATCCGTCTCAGATTATAATAAAGCCCGGCGGTAATCTGGCGCGAGCTCATCGGAGGCACTTGATCCGTCACCGGCACCCAAATATCCGTAGGCTGGTTCACGTAGGTATTCGATAATAAGTGGACATATTGGTTCATCTTACCGTAGGATATCTTCGCCGATAGATCCGGGCGAAATAAATAACGTACCGACAAACGAGGCTGAAAAGAATGATAGATCTCATTCTCTACATGAAACAAGGTATACCGCAATCCGGCATTCACCCGCAAGCGATCCGCGACCCGCATCTCATCCTCGGCAAACAAAGAGAACTCATGCCCCTTCATCAAGGAATAATCATACAAAAGCTCATATACGGGATTTATTAACGAATCGTTCACCCAAGACCGTTGCCGGCTATTCTCCGGGCGAAAATTATGAAACAGGTAATCCGTGCCCATGCGTATCCGGTGATTCATCGAAGGACTGTAATCCACAGACAGCCGTACGCTCAGATCCTCCATCTCCGATTTATAGTGGCTCTCTCGTTTGAACGATTCTTTCCCCTCCTTACCTGCGTAAATTTCATATCCCCCCACTTCCTGCCGGATATGAGAACGAAAACGGCTGTAACCCACCATCAAATTACCAAACAGTTTTTGCCCGAACACGTAGTTCCATCCAGCAGAGCCGATCAAGTTCCCCCAACGCCACAGAAACATATCCTCGGAATCCCCATTTTTCTCCTTACTCCCTTGCCTGAAAGCATCTTGCCCCATATAAAAGCTCAGATAGGCACGGCTCCGATCCGAGAAAGAGTGGTTGAGTTTCGCATTAATATCGAAGAAATGATAACCGAAAGCATCTTTGATACTACTGTTCTTATTGGCTACAGCCAATGTCGTCCCGGTTATCAAATCCAGCCACGTACGGCGTACCGAGACATTAAACGAGGAGCGATCCTTAACGATCGGCCCCTCCAGATTCGCCCGCGCCGAAAGTAAACCCACGGAGATATTCCCGTGATACTCCTGCCGGCTCCCGTCATTCATACGGACGTCTACAACCGACGAGAGCCTTCCGCCATATTCCGCCGGAAAGCTCCCTTTATAAAAACGGGTATTCTTAATAGCGTCCGGGTTGAACGCCGAGAAAAAACCCAACAAATGATTCACATGATAGACCGGATTTCCATCCAGCAGATACAAATTCTCATCCGCTCCGCCCCCACGCACATACAAGCCGGTCATTCCCTCGGTGCCTACCGCCACGCCCGGCAACTGCTGTAAGGTCTTCACCAGATCCGCCTCCCCCAGCAAAGCGGGCATCGACTTCACCCGCTCGGCAGGTACGTCGATCACCCCCGTGCGGCTACTCAATATCTCGTAGCGAGGCCGGGTCCCCCGAATAACGACCTCGCCTAACGAGGCCAACGACCTCAACGGGAAGTCGATCATCGTATCCCTTTGCAAATCGATCTCTATCTCCATCGCCTTAAAGCCCACGTACGAGGCCCTAAGGCTGACCTTACCGGGTGGAAGTATCAAGCTATAAAAGCCGTAATTATTAGACATCGTCCCTCCCCTCGAACTTTTCACTAGAACCGAAGCCCCCAATAAGCTCTCATACGAAGCCGAATCCCTGACGAATCCGCTGATCGTATATTGACGGGGCTTTCGCTTTAAGATAATATATTGCCCCGTAACCCGATAGATAACCGGTAATGGGGAAAATAAGCGCTTCAGGCAGTACGACAAAGATTCATCCCGGACCGACAAGGAAACCTCTGGCAGCTCTTTCAGCAGAGAAGACTCGTACGAGAAGAACAATCCGGTTTGTTTCTCAAGTTCCATCAATATATCCAACAGGGGAACCTGCCGCATATCTAACGTAACCGTCGGCGTAGGTTCCGGCATCTGCGCATATAGATGTCCCCTCCAACCGGGAAGCAAAAGAATCCCTATCAGCCATACAACAATAGATCTCATAAAATGCTCTGATTTTATTTCTTCGAGGTGGTAATTAAACGTGCGTCCAATGTCTGGTTAACAACGAGCAATACATCCTCCAAAGGCAGATCAGTAAAGGTAGCGGTCAATCTCGCTCCCTCGTTCTTTGCTTGGTTCGCGATCTCGACTTGGTAGTAATCGCTCAAATCCTCGATCACCTTATCCAGCGGCGTCTCCATAAAACGCAGTTGCCCCGTCCTCCAAGCCAACTTGTTCACGTCTTCTTCCGTCACTACCGTTATCTCCTTATCCTCCACAGAATACTGAGCCGACATCCCAGCGGTAAGTATCACGTTCTCCTTTTCCTCCCCGGCGGTAAAACATACCTTGCCGGTAACTACATTGACTTCCGTAACGGTGGGCTTCTCATCTATCTGGAAACTTGTTCCCAGCACCGTAACTTCCGTTTGGCTCGTTTTCACAGAGAAAGGGCGTGCCTCATTCCTCGTCACTTGGAAAAAGGCCTTTCCATTCATCTCCACGGCACGCCTCTCTTTATCATATCTCTTCGCATCATACCGGATCCAAGAATCGCCGGCCAAAGCGACCAAGGTACTATCTGGAAGATAAACATCTTTCATTTGTCCGGGGACGGTAGTAATCGCTACCCAATCCGGGGCGTTTCGCTCTACCGTAAACCATGTCCCCAAACCTACGAGCACTAACACGACAGCGGCCGCCCCAATCCAATACCGGCGAAACGAGACCTTCCGGCTAATCGCATGCCCAGAAGCGAACTTCTGCCATGCCTTATCCGTGTCAAGGCTTCCTTCCCGATAGTGTTTCGCTACGAAACGGATGCGTTGTTCTAATTTATTGTCATGCTCGTTAGTCATTACTATTCCTTTTATTTAATAAGTCCTTCCGGTCTCATACCACTGGAATCCGACATTTGGTGCCTGCCCCTTCTTCAATGGAACTCCTACACTCATACTGGGAGAGATCCTAGACGATACGCAAGATGAGAAAATCACCATCGACACTGCGAATATAAACACCGACTTTATACAAACCATCGCTTTCATCCTATTTTCTCTTTAAAATGTGTACCCCAAGGTAAAACTAGCCGTATGATAGTTCAGGTCTATGTTATAAGCATATCCCTCGTATTGCTTACCTACACCCAAATCATAGCCAATATTGAAAGCGACCCGTTTCACCTCTATACCAGCTTCCGGCGTCACTCTCCATTGCGCTTGCGCCGAGACCACGCACGTCATCCACATCGCAAACATTACCAACTTCCTCATACACTCTCCATGCTTTAATGAAATAAACAAATAACCTTTATCTCTAAGACAAAGAGACATGAAAAAACCCCCATTCCTTTTTATAAAATTTATCCGAAAAAGAACATATAAACACGGATAACGGTCTCTCGCAAAGCTTTCAATGCCTTGCTCATCTGGCTCTCAACCGTTTTTACCGATAAATTCAATTCCTCCGCGATCTCTTGGTATTTCAAGCCATCCCGTTTGGATAACAAGAAAATCTTCTTCCGTTCGGGAGGTAACTGATCGATAGCGTCCCATAGGCGAGCGTCACGCTCCGATCGCAGGACATCTTCCTCTTCCGAGGTATCTTCCACGTCGGGTAACTGCTCGGTGGCCTCAGCGTTTACGGGTTGTGAGGTAAATGAGAGAGAACGGTTCCTCACCGCTTGATATAAATAAGCCTTGAGATTCCCGATCACATTACCAGCCCGGTTCTTATCCCATACATCCGCAAAGGCCTGTTGCACGATATCCTCGGCATCGTCTACCTGATCGGTATAACGAAGCGCGAACAAACACAAGGGCTTATATAAACTCTTGAAATGATGTTCAAACTCCTGGGTGGTAATAGCAGCCATACGTTTGTTATCTGTAACGATTCACCACAAAGTAACAACCTTTTCTTTTTAACAAATCGCTTTTCAGGTTCTTTATAATGGTTTTAATAAAAAGAAAGCGTTTAAGGACTTATCCCTAAACGCTTTTTCTTATTTTTAATTAATAAGCATCAATAGGAACGGAAACCGATAATCTGGCGTACCTCATTTAAAGTCTTAGAAGCGCTCTCACGAGCTTTCTCCGCACCCATACGGGCTACCTTATCCAGATATTCCGTATTGGCGGCCATATCCAAGATACGCTCACGGATCGGAGCGCAGAACTTATTGATATCCTCGGCCAACTGCTTTTTCATATCGCCGTAACGGATCTCGCAATTGTTGTATTTCTCATTAAAGAAATCATAGGTCTCTTTCTCGGAGACAATTTCCATCATCGTGAATAAATTGGCGATCGGCTCGGGCTTCACGCTATTCGGCTCGGTTGGTCCCGCATCGGAAACCGCTTTCATAACCTTCTTCTTGATTGTTTTCTCATCATCTATCAAGTAGATCGCGTTACCCTCGCTCTTGCCCATCTTACCGGAGCCATCCAAGCCCGGTACTTTCACAGACTTATTGCCCAAATGGAACGATGCGGGTTCCGGGAAGAAATCCACACCATACGTAGAATTGAAACGGCGGGCGAAACGACGAGCCATTTCCATATTCTGTTCCTGATCCTTACCTACAGGAACCTTCAACGCCTTATGGATAATAATATCGGCAGCCATCAAAGTCGGATAAGTCAACAAACCAGCACTTACGCTATGTTTATTACCTTCATTAAAAATCTCTTTCTCTACATCGCCTTCACATCCTTCCCGGCTGATATGCAACTGCTGACGGGCCTTATCCTTAAAGGAGGCCGTACGCATCAACTCGCCGATACCAGCGTTCATATTCAAATATAGGTACAACTCCACCACCTCCGGCACATCACTTTGAATATAAATGGTAGCTTTCTCCGGATCGATACCACAAGCCAGATATTCCGAGAGGATCGTCTTTACGCTATTTCGTATATTGTCAGGATGCGGGTGAGTAGTCAACGAATGCCAATCAGCAATAAAGAAGAAGCAATTATACTCATCTTGCATCCGCAAGAAACTCTTTACCGCACCAAAATAATTGCCTAGATGCAGATTACCAGTTGGTCTGATTCCACTTACTACTGTTTCCATGTCTTGTTATTTTTAGTTTTCAAGTGGCGGCAAAGATAGTAATATTCTCACAATATACATATATTATATGCCGCAGATCCTCCTAACCACCTATTATAACGGTGGGACATCCCAATACGATTTGCCCTCCGTGAGCTGTCGTATCTCCCATTCTGGCGGCAGGTTTACCGCAGATCATCACGGTGGAAGATCCTTTAACGATCGTATCCGGAGGGCCTACGCAAACGCAACTATCCCCCATTACCGCCGCCGGCATCTTACCGATTAGAACAGTCGTCGCTCCCGGTCCTACGATAGGACCGCCTACATGGGGTATCGGTGATGGCCAAGCCGGGGTTTGCATAGGACATGTATGCATATCTGTCAATCTTGCTGCTGGAGGCATATTTATTACTTTTTAGTTAACGATTTATTGGCATCCTCAAATATTACCCAACGTCCCGATTTGTTGCTACCTTCACGTTTTAAATAACCGGCATCACGAAGTTCTTTAATCTTTTTTTCAATAGAACGACGGGTAACAGAAAGAGTAGCTGCTATTTCATCAAGGGTGACGTTGGGGTTACGTCGGATTTGTTCAATGATTTGCCCTGAATTTATACCGAACTTATCCCGAACTTATCCCGAACTTTATCCCGAACTTCGCTTTCCTTGGTTTGGATGATCGGAGTTCCTTGATGTTCTTTCAGAGTATTCAAAATCTCTTGAAGCATAAATACGCCAACTCCGCCACTACGGAATTTTCCGGCATCATCGGTGAGCGCCATCATCATTGTGCCATGCGCTTTTAGTAAGTCTTTCACGTTGAACGGGTTTAAACCGCTATAAAGTTCATATGTCTTTATGGCGTTCTTTACTTCTTGAATCTGGCGCAAAGAAGCCACAACGGTTTTACCATCAATGATGTCTTTCACTTCGTCTTCCGACAACGTATTACCTTCTATGGCCAACGAGCTGTGAATCGTTCTCACCCGGTTGGCTTTTCGCAATCTCAGTTTGTCGTTTTGTTCCAAACGAATTGCGTACCGCTCAATCCGCGCAGATATTTCCGCGATCAGATTGATGGCATTTGCTGAGATTGTGAATGGTGGTACATACATCATATTCATGGGATTTTCGCAAATATAACAAAAAAGGTTCTCTAGTGACGCTCATTTTATGAAAAACACATACTTAACAAAGGAATCAACCCACCTCCTCCCGCCAAAAAGACCTGATCAAATTATTAGACGATCCTAAAGTGTTCGAGAGGGATTATGTAATGATCGTGGCAAGACCTTGATGGATATTCAATAGATAAAGCCAAACATCCATAATGGAATCATATTGCGGAAAGCATACTCTATGTCATCTTTCACCACATACCCATCCGCCGCTTGCTTGATCTGTTGCCGCGTCTTATTCTTTCCCCCAATCTCAAAGGTTCGGCCATCTATCTCAAAGTCTGAAATCGCAGAAGAAGTAACGAAGCATACGACTCGCATCCAAGATAGAAAAACCGTCTCACGCACGGAACCGATATCCGGTACCTGCTCCGACAACGCATAAGCCAGATTCGTATTATTCAGATAGATCTTCTCTACTTTCTCCAATAATTTCAAGCCCTGCGCTTTTTCTCGCAGTAAATTAACCAGACCTGCCTTCTCCAAATAACTCATATAGTCGGGCAACACATTCCGGCTGATATCCAAATCTCTCGCTAACTTCGTATAATTTGGTTTGAAAGGGACACTTTGAGCTAATACATATAATAATTTCTTCAACTTTACGGCAGAAGCCACCGTCATATCCGCAAAAATCGGAATATCAGATTCCACCATTTGGTTAATCACGCTACGCAGACGCAAGAGATATTCCGTATCTTGAAAAAATGGATAATAACCTGTCGATAAATAGTCATTAAATAATTTGAGTGGACGAGCTTCCTTATAAGGGAACTCAACCTTCCCAGCGAGAATCTCTTCCAACGAATACGATGGAAGCTGCCACCCCTGCGATATATTCAAATATTCCCGAAAAGAAAGTCCGGGTAATCTATACTCTACCTTCCTGCGACTTAAATCCGCACCACCTTTCTCCAGATCAAGAATAGACGAACCTGTATAGATAACTTGAAGACCAGGAATTTGATCGTATATATTCTTCACCTCCCTAGACCAATCCTTGTATTTATGAATCTCGTCAATATAAAGTTTTTTCCCACCCAGATTATAAAATTGATAAGCCATGTCGAATAACCGATACTTGGTAAAATAGAAATCATCTGCCGTAACATACAAAGACTCATCCTCACGATCATACAATTTGATATGCTGCAACAATAGGGTAGTCTTCCCAACACCACGAGCACCTAAAATCGCGACCAATCGGCTATCCCATGCGATCTGATCGTGAAGAAAACGCACGACTTCTGTCGAAGTATGCTCTAATTGAGTTCTAAAGGAACGAAATAAGGTCTCCATATCGATTCATGTTTAAAGGACAAATATACAAAATTGCACGATGCGATGTGCAATTTTCATACAAAATTGCACATCGCATCGTGCAAATACCTTTATATAAATTGCCCTAAGGCTATCTGCTTAAAAACGCCCTCGTCCCACTCACTATTAATTTACCACCCTATCCTTTCCTATAAATAATCAAAAACATCTACAACATCTACAACTTCGCATATAGACATCTGGTTATATGATGTTTAACCCATTATTGCAGATAAAAAAACATCTACAATAATTCGATCCTATCTACAATCACTTACGCTTTTTCACCACAAAACAGAACGATCTTCTTACACTCGCCGTATTTCATCACTTCAGCAGTCTTCTTGATACCTATAAAGCTTTAACGTATAATAGTTTACAGTTTTTCCGAGTAAAAACAAAAGTTTTCTGCTTATAAAACTTTTGTTTCCCTAGGAAGAAACTAAAGTTTCCTATAGGAGAAACCATTGTTTTCCCTACGAGAAACAACAATACCCCTGTATGTTAACGTTTTTAGTTGACTACTTCGCATCTTCACTACTGTCCCATTAAAATCTGAAAAAGTTCTTTGAAATTATTGAAATATAGTT
>NZ_SRYM01000040.1 GCF_004793765.1 Parabacteroides distasonis
AAGCCTCCGCGGAGATCGTAACGGAAGAATTACGCCTGATCGAACGATTCTTCCTACCGATAAAACGGATCGTGAAGGAAGGATTTTAAAGTCGCTAGAGTCTATCATGCACCTTGTTTAGAACTATTATAGTTTAATAGCTGTACTGTTAAAACTAAAAACTTATATTTGCATGTTGATAAATAAGGGGGCAGGGTGATTGCCCTGCTCTTATAGTGCAATGATTTAGATTATGTTAAAACAACAGTTACAACAAAAGTTACAGCAAAAGCTATCCCCTCAGCAGATACAGTTGATACGGCTTCTGGAGCTTCCTGCGATTGAGCTGGAGGAACGTGTGAAGCATGAGCTGGAAGATAACCCTGCCTTGGAGGAAGGAAAAGAGCCTGTTGATGATTTTGAACGTACTGATACAGAGGAAGAGGGGGACGAGATTCCTTCTGTTGATACTGAGACCGACCTTTCTTTGGGAGATTATTTAACGGAAGACGATATACCGGATTATAAGCTACGGGAAATGACCGAGCGTGCGGAACGGAAAGAGGATTTCCCCTTCTCCGTAAGCCAATCCTTGAATGAGTTTCTGCTACAGCAGCTCGGGTTAAGGGATTTACCGGATAAGCAAATGAAAATAGCGGAGTATATCATTGGTAATATCGATGATGACGGTTATCTGCGCCGGGACCTTTCGGCGATAGCGGATGACTTGATCTTCCAAGCCGGACAAGAGGTGGATGAGAAGGAGATCGAGTCTATCTTGTATATCATCCAAGATTTTGAGCCCGCCGGGGTAGGTGCCCGTGACTTGAAAGAATGTCTGTTGATCCAGTTGGATAAGAAGGAGAAGACTTCGGTTACAAATTTGGCGATTCGTGTTTTGACCGAATATTTCGAGGAGTTCACCCGCAAACATTACGATAAGATTTTACGAGGTCTCGATATCGATGAGGAAATGTTAAAGAAGGCCATTCACGAGATTACGATGTTAAATCCGAAACCCGGAAGTAGTTGGGGTGGTTCTATGGAAGTGGCGATGAGCCAGATCATCCCGGATTTCGTGGTGGAAGCGCAAAATGGAGAGCTTATCTTGAGCATGAATAACCGGGGGGTACCGGATATGCGTATCAACCGGGAGTATGCCGAGATGTTTCAGGATTATACGGCGAATAAGGCGAACCAAACCGCTGAGAGACGGGATGCCGTACAGTTCGTGAAACAAAAGTTGGATTCCGCCCAGTGGTTTATCGATGCGATCAAGCAACGTAATGAAACCTTGCAGCGTACCATGGAGGCGATTATCTATTTACAACGGGACTTTTTCCTGACAGGTGATGAGGCTACTCTACATCCTATGATCTTGAAAGACGTAGCGGAGCGTGCGGGATATGATATCTCCACTATTTCCCGGGTAAGTAACAGTAAATATGTGCAAACGAATTTCGGTATTTATCCGTTAAAATACTTTTTCTCTGAGTCTATGCAGACCGATACCGGCGAGGAGATCTCGACCCGTGAGGTGAAAAAGATCATGAAAGAGCATGTAGATGCCGAAGACAAACGAAAACCGTTGACCGATGAGGAGTTGGCTACGATCCTGAAAGAAAAAGGATATGTCATTGCTCGGCGTACGGTAGCGAAATACAGGGAGCAACTGGGGATTCCGGTAGCTCGTCTGAGAAAAGAAATATAAAAGCGTATGAAACTATTCTCGAATATAATATCCTTCGTGTTCCATCCGTTGCTTATGGTAACCTATGGGATCGTGTTGGCGTTGATGTTTACATTTCTCGCCATTTACCCATTACCTGTGAAGCTGCTGATTGCCGGAGGTGCCTTTATTTCGACAGCGATAGTTCCCGGACTTTTCATTTTCTTATTGGTGAGAAATGGTGCGGTCGGCGATATAGAGCTTTCCGACCGGAAGGAACGGATGGTTCCTTATCTGATTTTTATCACTTCCGTTTTGGTCTGTATCTTTTTTCTTTATAAGATGCTGATGCCTTTTTGGTTGTTGGCGATGTTGATTGGGGCTTGTGTAGCCTTGGTAGCCGCCTTGTGCATCAATTTCGCTTGGAAGATTAGCGCACATGCCATTGGTATCGGTGGGTTACTGGGCGGTATTATGGGAGTGGCGCATATCCATATGATAAATCCCTATTGGGCCTTTATAGTCGTGCTGATCGTGGCCGGGTTATTAGGTACCTCGCGCATCTTTTTAAAAAGGCATACACCAATGCAGGTATATGCGGGGTTTTGTCTGGGATTTATATGTACCTTTGTAGCCTCATTAATGAGTTATATCTATTTATTCATCTAATAAAAACACTAAAATTATGAATTTTCCTGCAGATTTAAAGTACACAAAAGACCATGAGTGGATTCGTGTAGAAGGTGACGTAGCTTATGTTGGTATTACTGATTACGCACAAGGCGAGTTAGGTGAGATCGTTTATGTAGACATCACGACAGAGGGTGAGACTGTCGCTAAAGAAGAGGTGTTCGGTACGATAGAAGCTGTTAAGACCGTTTCTGATCTTTTCATGCCGGTTAGTGGCGAGGTCTTGGAAGTAAACGCAGAATTGGAAGACGCTCCTGAACTGGTGAATGAGGACGCTTATGGTAAAGGCTGGTTGATCAAGATCTCTGTTTCTGATGCCGGAGAATTAGAGGACTTATTATCCGCTGAAGACTATCAAAAATTAATCGCTAAATAAGAATGACACCTGTTGTAAGTATTATCATGGGTAGTACCTCGGATTTACCTGTTATGGAGAAGGCGGCTAAGTTCTTGGATGAGATGGAGATCCCGTTCGAGATGCATGCGCTATCCGCACACCGTACTCCCGCTGAGGTGGAGGCTTTCGCTAAAGGAGCTAAAGGACGTGGAATCAAGGTTATCATCGCCGCTGCCGGAATGGCGGCTCATCTTTGCGGTGTGATCGCTTCCATGACGACGGTTCCTGTGATCGGCGTGCCTATCAATTCTACGCTGGACGGTATGGATGCTCTGTTGGCTATCGTACAGATGCCTCCGGGAATCCCTGTGGCTACTGTCGGCATCAATGGCGCTTTGAACGCTGGAATCCTTGCGGTGCAGATGCTTGCCGTCGGCGACGAGCAATTGCAGGAGAAGCTATCCGCTTATAAGGAGGATTTAAAGAAGAAAATCGTGAAAGCTAACGAGGAATTGGCTAAAGTTTCTTTTAAATACAAAACTAATTAATTGAAAATTGAAGGTTGAGAATTGAAAATTAAGGAGAAAGCCTCTCTTTAGGTTTTCAGTTCTCAACACTCAATCTCAATTTTCAATTCTCAATTTTCAATTAACAATGGCTTACTTTAATTACAACCGCCGTAAATCATCCGTTGCCCAAATCGGTGACACACCCATGGGAGGTGAGAATCCTATCCGTATTCAATCCATGGCTAATGTATCAACGATGGATACGGAGGCGGCGGTAGCTCAAGCGATCCGTATGATCGAGGCGGGAGCTGAGTATGTGCGTTTTACGGCACAGGGGGAACGGGAAGCCCGAAACTTGGGCGAGATTCGTAAACAATTGAATGAGCAAGGGTATACGACTCCTTTGGTCGCTGATATCCATTTTAATCCTAGAGCGGCTGATGCCGCCGCCAGTGAGGTGGAAAAGGTACGTATCAATCCGGGAAACTATGTAGATAAGGTAAAGACATTCAGCCATCTTGAATATACGGATGAGGAATATGCCGCCGAGATCGAGAAGATCCGTGAGCGGTTCGTCCCTTTCTTGAATATTTGTAAGGCACATGGCACCGCTATTCGTATCGGTGTGAATCATGGCTCGCTCTCCGATCGTATCATGAGCCGTTATGGTGATACGCCCGAGGGGATGGTAGCGAGTTGCATGGAGTTTCTTCGCATTTGCCGGGAGGAGAATTTCCCGGATGTGGTTATTTCGATTAAGGCTTCCAATACCGTTGTCATGGTAAGGACCGTGCGGCTGTTAATTCGTACGATGGAGGCCGAGAATATGCATTACCCCTTGCACCTTGGGGTAACGGAAGCAGGTGACGGTGAGGACGGGCGTATCAAGAGCGCTGTCGGAATCGGTACGCTTCTGTGTGACGGTATCGGTGATACGATCCGGGTTTCCTTGAGTGAGGACCCCGAGGCGGAAATGCCGGTAGCGCGTAAATTGGTGGATTATATTAGGGAACGAGAAAATCATCGTCCTATCGAGGCTTCGATGGCTCCCGGTTTCGATACGGTGGCGACAAGCCGTCGTATAAGCCGTGTGGTGGAAGGTATCGGAGGTACTTTCCCGCCAGTCGTGATCTCCGATCGTAGTAGCGGGGATTTTGAGTTTGATCATTTGTCCTTGCCGGACTATATATATATAGGAAAGGAAGATCCGGATAATTTGCCGGATAATTTCCGTTTATTGGTAGACGCTCATTTTTGGAAAGAGCGTCCGAATGCTTTTCCTTGCTTCATCGCCTCGGAGGCGGAGGAGTTAAAGGATTACGATTGTCCGCTTAAGTTTATCCGTCTGACGTACATGGATCTTACGGAGCGTATGTTGGAGATCTTGAAAGCGGATAAGACCGTGGTAGTCTTATTGAGCACACATCATCGGAATGGGGTTGGCTCGCAACGTGCGGCTATGCATAAATTGCTGATGTCGGGTTGTGACGTGCCGGTTGTCTTGCATCGTGATTTCCGGGAGACGGATGTGGAGTTGTTGCAATTGAAATCCGCCGCCGATTTCGGTACGCTTTTGTTGGATGGTTTCGGGGATGGCTTGATGCTGCACAATGAGGGATGCGAGGCGGTTGTCTCGGATCGCTGTATGTTCGGAATCTTGCAAGCTACAAGGACCCGTATCAGTAAGACGGAATATATCTCTTGTCCGAGTTGCGGACGTACCTTGTACAACCTGCAAACAACGATCGCCCGTATCAAGGAGGCTACTTCCCATTTAAAAGGCTTGAAGATCGGTATCATGGGCTGTATCGTGAATGGTCCCGGCGAGATGGCCGATGCCGACTATGGTTATGTGGGTGCCGGACGTGGACAAATCAGCCTGTATAAAGGTAAGGAATGTGTTCTCAAGAATATCCCCGAGGAAGACGCTGTAGAACGTTTAGTTCAGTTAATAAAAGAGAACGGGGATTGGGTTAATTGATTGACTATTGACAATTTGTTTATCTTTGCAAGTATGAAAGTAAGAATTATCAATAAATCGCATCACCCGCTACCGGGTTATGCGACTCTTTTATCTGCCGGGATGGATATCCGGGCGAATCTGTCGGAATCGGTTGTGTTGAAACCGTTGGAACGTAAATTAATCCCGACCGGACTTTATATCTCGCTGCCAGAAGGTTATGAGGCCCAAATGCGTCCTCGTAGCGGGCTGGCTTTAAAGTATGGGATAACTCTGCTGAATACGCCGGGTACGATCGATGCCGATTATCGGGGGGAGATCGGCATTATTCTCGTGAATCTATCTTCCGAGCCTTTTACGGTGAATGATGGTGAGCGTATCTGCCAAATGGTGATAGCCGCTCATTGCCATGTGGAGTGGGAACCCGTGGAGACGTTGGATGATACGGAGCGGGGAGCCGGGGGATTCGGTCATACCGGAAAAGAATAAGAACAATAAGGTTAACAAGAATAATAGGATGTTTAAGCAACTGATATATCTCATCTCTTTCCTCTCGTTAGTCGCTGTGCTCTCGGCTGGTGCTACAGAAACGGAGAAGGGTCAACGTAAATTTGATTACTTCTTTTATGAGGGCTTGAACTTGAAGAACGCTGGGAAATTCGACGCCGCTTATGATGCCTTCAACCATTGCTTGGAGATTGACTCGACGGCGGCTCCGGTCTTGTATGAGCTTTCTTCTTTTTATGTGCAGTTGAACCGTCCGGAAAAAGCGGTCGAAATGTTGAAAAGAGCCGTGGCCAACAGCAAGGATAATTTCACGTATAAAATGGCTTTGGCCTCTATCACCCGGAATCTGGGTATGTATGGCGAAGCCGCTGAGGAGTATGAGGAATTGGTTCGTGATTATCCGGAGAAGGAAGAGCTGAATTATTATCTGGCCGATGCCTTGACGCAAGCTGGCGAGATCGGGAAAGCAATCGAGGCTTATGATGCGTTGGAGTCGGTAATGGGTATGAACGAGGCGATCTCCATGCAGAAATACAAACTGTACGTCCAATTGGAGAAACCGGAAGAGGCTTTCAAGGAGATCGAGAAGCTAGCGGCTAAATATCCTATGGAGGCCCGTTACCAGATCGTATTGGGCGATCTTCATTTGGAAAACGGGGAGATGGACAAGGCTTTGGCTTGCTATCAAAAAGCGAATGAGATTGATCCGACCGACCCTTATTATATCGTCTCTATGGCCAATTACTACGAGGCGAAAGGGGATAAGGAGGCCGCCGAGCAACAAATCCGCAGCGCTTTGGTAAACGAGAAGCTGGACGTGGAGACGAAAGTGAACATCCTTTCCCGGTATATCTTGAAACTGCAACAAACGAAACAGGGAACCGAGAAAGCGAATCATTTATTCCAAACCCTTTTGGAGCAACATCCGGAGGATATCGACTTAAAACTGATGTATGGCGGTCTTCTAATGGCCCAAGGAAAGACAGAGGAGGCGAAATTCCAGTTCCAGTTGGTAACCGAGATGGAACCGGGTAACGCTGGAGCTTGGCAGCAATTGTTGAATCTGGCCTTGAAAGGAGAGGATATTCCGGAGGTAATCCGTATCTGTACGGCTTGTATGGAGCTTTTCCCTGAGTCGCCGGAATATTACTTCTATCTGGGTATCGCTTACTACCAACAACAGAAATATCAAGAAGCCTTGAATACCTATTATGCGGGCTTGAATATCATACCGAAGGAGAACTTGCCGCTGAAATCGGATTTTTACGGCCAGATCGGTGATATTTATTATCAGATGGGAGGACAGTTGGAGCAGGCGTATAAAGCGTACGATGAGGCATTGAAGTACAATGACAAGAACGTGGTCGTACTGAACAACTACAGCTACTTCCTTTCCTTGGAGAAGAAAGACTTGAAGAAAGCGGAGCGTATGAGCGCCCAATGTATTAAGCTGGAACCGGATAACGCCACGTATTTGGATACCTACGCATGGATTTTCTTCGTACAAGGAAACTATACTTTGGCGAAAATCTATATCGAGAGTGCTTTGGAGAAAGATAAGACAAAGAGCGCCGAACTTGTGGATCATTATGGGGACATCCTTTTTATGAACGGTGATAAGGAAAAAGCGGTGGAGCAATGGAAAAAGGCGAAAGAGATGGGGAAGGATTCCGAGATCTTGAACCGTAAGATCGCCGAGCAACAATATATAGAAGACGAGAACGCGAAATGAAAAGAGACTATTTTTTGACCTTCCTGTTATGTGGAGGTCTTTTACTTTCGATGTTGACTGGCTGTAAATCGTCCAAGAAAGTCGGGACAGTGGAATCCGCTAGCGTGAAGGCTCATAATGAGTTCTTCCAGTCGCTGGAGGATCAATCCTTCCAGTTCCGTACCTTGACGGCCCGGTTGAACGTGGATTTGGATATCCCCGGTAAGCAAATGAGCTCTCGGGTGGATATGAAGATGGTCAAGGATAGTGCTTTCCAGCTGTCGATACAGCCATTTCTCGGGATCGAGATCTTCCGTATTGAGTTGAGCCGGGACACGATCAAGGTGGTGGACCGCATGAATAAACGCTATATGATCGAGAATTATTCCAATTTACAAGGGCAGACTCCGATCGAGTTCAATTTCTACAATTTACAAGCTCTTTTCACGAATCATCTGTTTATTCCGGGGGAGCAGGGCATTTCCCGTAAGCATTATAATCGGTTTAAGCTGAATCAAGAAGGTCCGATAGCCGAGATCAAGACAAAGGATGCCATGGGGTTATTTTATACCTTTAAGGCGGATGGCGAGGAGAAACTTCTCTCTACCTATGTAGCGGATCCTTCTGATCGCTATGCCTTGCAATGGTTGTACGAGGATTTTCGCTTGGTGGATCGGCAGCCGTTCCCGATGTTGATGGATGTGCAGGTGTTGAAGAACGGGAATCCCGAGGGTGGGGTGAAGATCTATTACTCCCGTATCCAACTGGATGAGCCGTTCAAGTTGGATTTCTCGGTTCCTTCTAAATATAAGCGTATTACCTTTGCGCAAGTATTGAAAACGATTACGAATCTGAATCAATAATCTATCATGAGGCACGTCTGGATCGTTCTATTGGCATTGTCTTTATCTACCGTGGTTTACGGTCAGAAATCCGCTGCTGTCCGTCAGTTGGAGCAGCAGCGCAAGGAGGCGTTGGCCGATATCGAGGAGACGAATAAATTATTACAAGAGACGGCCCAGACTGCTAAAACTTCCCTGAACCGTTTGAATCTACTCTCCAAACAAATTCTTTCCCGTAAGAAAGTCATCGGTTTCTTGAATCAAGAGCTGGATGAGATTGAGAAAGATATCTTGAATATCCAAGGCCAGTTGCGCTCTTTAAAACGGGAACTGGGCGATAAGCAGACGAATTACGGTAAATCGATGCGAGGGCTTTATAAACGCCATAGCTCGCAAGATAAATTGTTGTTTATCCTATCCGCCGAGAGTTTCTCTCAATCCATGCGGCGTATGCGGTATTTGCGGGAATATGCGGATTGGCAGAAGCGGCAAGCGAACGATATCATGGAAAAGCAGGCTGAGATCAGTAGCAAGCAAGCCGAGATGGAGAAGACCCGTGCCGAGAAGCGTACCCTTTTAGGAACTCGTCAAGAAGAGAGTAAGAAATTAGAAAGTGAGGAAGCTTCCCAGAAAGAGGAAGTTCAGCTATTGAATAAAAAGCAAAAGGATTTGAGGGCGGATCTCCAAAAGAAGCATCGTCAAGCCGAGGCTTTGAATCGGCAGATCGAGAAACAGATTGCCGAGGAGATCGCCCGTGCCGAGGCAGAGGCCAAAGCTGCCCGTGAGCGTCGTGCCCGTGAACAAGTTACCGAGGAGGATAAGACTGTACCGGAAAGTAAGAACGAGCCGATCCGTGAGGAACGAGTGGCGGATACGAAAGGGGGTTATGCGATGACAAAGGCGGAGAAGCAATTGTCCGATCATTTCGCGAATAACCGGGGACGCTTGCCTTATCCGGTGGCCGGAAGACATGCGGTTGTCGCTACATTCGGCGAGCAACAGCATCAGGAGTTGAAATATGTCCGTACCAGTAATAGTGGTATCGATATCCAGACCTCACCCGGAGCGGATGCCCGTGCGGTATTCAATGGAGAGGTGACGCGTGTGTTCGTGGTGCCGGGGTACAATAATTCCGTCATCGTTCGTCATGGTAACTACTTGACGGTTTATAGTAATTTGAGTCAGGTATATGTGAAAGCGGGCGACCGAGTCTCTACCCGCCAAGCGATCGGAAGGATCTATTCAGACCCGGAAGATGGTAATTCCACGATCCTCCATTTCCAATTGTGGAAGGAGAAGACGAAGTTGGATCCGCAGCCTTGGTTGGAATAACCCCTGCCGGAAGTGTTAAAATGTCGGTGAGCATTTTGAGCCTCTTACGATGGGCGTCATAAGGTCGCTTGAATGCCCATCATGACTATCTTGCAATGCCTATTGTAAGATATTATGAGCAAAAGCAAGAGAAGACTTTTATTTTTCGCCTACGCCACCCGGCTGATCGAGGCGAGACGCCGGGCCGGGCGGGATAATACGGCCGATTTGTACCGCACGACTCGTAACCGGGTTTGTTGTTTCATGCATGGAAAAGATCTGGACTTACGGGAGCTGACTCCCGCTTGGGTTGCCCGTTTCGCTGTTTCGCTGCGAGCCGAAGGACTGTGGCCGAACTCTGTGCGTACCTACCTGAGCAATTTGCGGGCTATCTATCACCAAGCTTGTCGGGAAGGGCTGATTTCCCGGCCTGCCGTCTCACCATTCGAGGGGCAGTTGCCCCGGAAAGAGCGGGGCAGGTCGAGGGCATTGGACGAAAAGGTGTTGATGGAGATCGCCGTCTTTCGCCTAGAGGGAACGGACTGGAGAGGTGGGTTGACGTTGGATCTGGCTCGTTTTTCGCTGTTGGCTTGTGGGATGCCTTTTGCGGATCTGGCACGTTTGACATCGGATAACATCCAAGGTGACGAGATCGTTTATCGTCGGAAGAAGACGGGGAGACTGATTCGTATCGGTATCACCTCGGCAATACGGGGCTGATCGGTAAGTACGTTACGGAGGGTTCTCGCTATCTTTTCCCCATCCTGCCGGCCGGTCGCGACGTGGGACACGAGGAGTACAAGGCGTTGCTCCGTGCGTACAATCGCACGCTGAAGGAGATCGGCGCCTCGCTCTCTACACCGGTGCGCCTTACCTCGTACACGATGCGCCACAGTTGGGCGACGAACGCTTATCGTAAGCACATCCCCCTCTCTGTCATCAGCCAGGCCTTGGGGCATACCTCGGAACAAACGACAAGGCATTACCTTGCCGCTTTGGACCAATCCGAAATGAATCGTGCGAATGAATGTGTGACAGGGGAGATCGAGAGGCTCTTGGCTTTCGGATAGGACTGACCCTTATGCCGGACATAAGGGGGAAGAGGCCAAAACTGCTCGTTCATCCTTTCCGCACCGCTATTTCCGGAGTAAGGCATCCGCAAATATACAGAAAAATTAATAAGATCCCCCTCTTTTACTTAAAATTAGCCAATAGAAAATGAGAGGGCATGGAAAAGGCATGTCCTAAGTAATCTATATCCATACGCTTTTTCGCCAGCCCAAGGCTCAAAAAAGCGATTTAACTATCATTTGTCTCTTTTTAGGGCTTAACTCCGTACGATCCGTGTAATCCGTGTTCTTTCCCCCTTATGTCCGGCATAAGGTAACCCAGATGAACAGGTGCCGATGAAGTGAGTCATTAATCTAATATCAATTTTAAACACACAAGAAGTATGGCAGGAAAAATCATTTTAAACGCTGATTTGTATGACAACGTACTAACCGAGAAATTTGGCGACTATGTAGCCAAACCCCGCATCACCGGGACTTACCGCAACACGGACGTAGCCGCCGACATCGTGGCCGAGCGCACCGAGTTCCGCCCGGAAACAATCGTAAACATCCTTACGCTGGCCGACCAGAAGAAGGTGCAGGCCGTGGCCAACGGCAAGAGCCTCGTGGACGGCTTCGGCCAGTTCCTACTCAATCTCTCGGGATCGTTCGAGGGCGAGGCCCCCGTGTTCAACCCGGAGATACACGTCCTGGGCGTTACCTTCACCCCCGGCAAGCCGTTGCAGGATGCCTTGAAGAACATCACCTTCAACCTGAACAAGGCCACGACAGGCCCGGTCATCAACCAAGTGACCGACGTGCGTACCCAAAGCGTGAACCTACAGATCACCCCGGGCAAGAACGTCATCATTAACGGAGCGAACCTCTTGATAAAGGGCGACAACCCGGCCAACGGCATCTTCTTCACCAAGGACGAGGAGGGGGCCACGACGCAAAAGGTGGAGTTCTTCTCCCGCAGCACCACGTCGGAGCAGATCGTGGAAGTACCCGAGGGATTGGCCGACGGGCAGTACAAGATGAGCATCACCACGCAGGCCGGCGCTAGCTACAGCCTATTGAAAGAGCCTCGTACCTACGTATTCCCGATCCTTCTCACCGTGGGCAAGTTACCCGAGGGCGACGGCGACAGCGAGAGCCCGGACGAGATCTGATCCGGTCTCCCCATCGAAGCCTCGTTCGATACCTATGCCGGTCTCCCGAGCGGTACCTATGTCGATCGAGGCTTCGACATAGGTATCGATCGGGGCATCGACCAGCCACTCGATCCCCCGATCGACACCATACCCATGAATAAATGTTAAAATCATATTCACTTTTAAATTCACGACTTATGAGAAAGCAATTTTTACTAACGCTGATCCTCTGCCTCACGTCCTCGATGACGTGGGCGGAACGGATCGATGTGGCCACGGCCTGCAAGGTAGCGGAGAGCGTGGTGCGACGAGAGGGTGCGACCAGTGGCCTGCGCTCGGCTGGCGAGTTGCCATTGGTGTACGCCGCCGCCCCTGGGCAGAGCGGCTCGGCCCTGCGTAGCGGCGCGATGGAAGGCGCGGCGGACTACTTCGTGTTCAACTTCCCCGGCGGGAAAGGTTTCGCCATCGTGGCGGGCGACGACCGCGTGCGCCCCGTATTGGGCTACTCCGACGAGGGCAGCTTCGACCCGGACAACCTTCCGGAGAACCTCCGCGGCTGGCTGGCAGGCTATCGGGAACAAATAGATTGGGCCGTAGATCAAGGTACGGAAGTTTCCCCCTCATTGGCAGCAGAATGGAACGCATATCTGAATAGTAGCCCTTCTTTGCGGTCGGCAGGTGGTGTCTTGCTCGAAACAGCTACTTGGGGGCAGGACGATCCTTACAACAGAAAAACGCCTTTGATCGGGAACAAACACGTGCCAGTGGGATGTGTCCCTACAGCAATGGGAATTCTCATGAGATATCACAGATTTCCGGAGCAAGCGAATGCCGCTCATAGAGTGGCATCTTATTATAACCAATCTGTTTCCTACGGTAAATATGATTGGGGAAGTATGCCGGATAAGTTGAGCAATTCCTCCTCGAATAAACAAATTGATGCTGTATCGGAATTACTTTGGCATGCTGGAGCAAACGCAGAGGCTAAATATACGGAAGTAGAAACCAGAACTTCTATGGCCGATGCGTTAAGCACGTTGAGAGATGTTTTCGGCTATAGCAAACAGATGAGATATCTACAGAAGATCTATAGCGATTATTCATGGGAAGAATGGGAACAACTTATGCGCGACGAGCTGGACGACGGCCGTCCGATCCTCTATGCTTCCGAGACAGAAGAATGCGAAACGCCACTATCTGGAATACCACATGCTTTCGTTTGCGATGGCTATGATTCGTATGGACGCTATCATTTCAACTGGGGATGGGACGGGAAATGCAATGGCTTTTATATCCTTTCCGCCTTAGACCCGACGAATAATGAGACTTGGGGCGGCTTCAATCAGGATCATAATATGATCGTGAATATTAAGCCCAACAAGGACAGTGAGAACCAAGTATCGCTACAAGTATGCGAATCTGTGCAAGGAGACGGCTTTAGAATGAAACAAAGTATAGGGATGTACGAGGATATCGTGACCTTCCCTATCGTGAATGCGGGCAATATACCTTTTAACGGGTATTTGACTTATGTGCTGACAGACCATGACGGGAATATCAAAGAAATTGGAGATTATGATATTGAGATATCTGACTTGGTTCCTGACAATGATTGGTACAGAGCCGAGTTCATCGTAAAGATGTCAGAAAACGACTACGCCATGGCCGCCTATTCCACGGACAGGAAGAACTGGTCGGTGATAAAGGGAACTTCATCCGAGATTGCGGATAAAATGAACCTGGAAGGTCCTGTATCCAACCAGAAGGTTTACTATGCTTGGGAATTGGATTGTCGCAATGAGGGATTGACCTTGGAAGCTCCGGAGAAATTGGAATACGACAAACCGGCAGAATTTGTCTTGAAACCGAACAAAGGATATGTGTTACCCAAAGCGGATGATATACTTATTCAAATAGCAGGAGGAACTGTTTTAGTCAATAATCCGGGATATGGAAGTAGAGCTACGGTCACTTACGACGAGAAAACAGGCAAGTTGGCTATTTCCTGTGTCTACGGTCATGTGCATATCGTGGCTGAAGGAGTACAAGCAGACGATGACGTTGATAAATATAAAGATACCTCCTTGGAATCGCTTGGTTATACTTTGGATGGCAAATCGAACGTGATCGATTTGCGGTATGGATGGGAATCTTATACCGTGTTATTACCATCAGATAAGGAGGCCCTGCCCAAAATAACATTGAATGCGGTAGCTAAGCAGCTGGGAGCAAAAGTGGAAATAACAAATCCGGTGTGGATCGAAAATACGGCCGTGGGTAAGGTGAAGGTCACTGCGTTGAATGGTATTTCGTGTACGACTTATACGGTCGCGTTTAAACGCTCCCAGTCTGGCGAGGAGCCGGATATACCGAGTGATGAGGCGATGGATGTTACGACAAGCGCAAATATCACAAATGTGAATGTAAAAGCCATCAATATGGGAAATACCCAAAGAAGGATAACTCCGACATTTACTCAGGTCCATACGGGAGAATTAAATATTTTGGCAGGAACGGAGGTCGGAATCATATTATCCGGGGATGACAATCAATTAGGAAAAATAGTTAATAACGGTTCCTTGCAGATATTCTGCCGATATAAGGAAGGCTCTGCCTCTTGTACTTCGTTTGTGAACAATGGATCAGTATTTGACATTACAGGTTCGATTACTAAAGTAGAAGGCCATGCCGCTTTGGAAATCATGCCCATTACTGTTTCTACGGATGGCGGGATGACTGTACTTGACGGTCGTGCGCTGGGAAATAATGTTAAATTGTCTTGGTATAAGGGTGATGATGACCAAGACGCATGGACAATGATAGAAGCAGGTAAATCCAACGGTTTAAGGGCAACGGGAGTCAATAGCAAGTTGAGTGTCTCAGAATCTGGTGTCTATAGATTGGAAGCGGAAGTAGTAGATGGAGAATATTATGCTAACTTATCTTCATTTGTGGAAGTTGATATTGACAATAAAGAATCTTACACGGTAACATTACCAGTGGTAGAAGGAGTCGTGATAACTCCTGAAAATTCTACCACTGTAAAAGCGGGTGGAGATTTTGCTTTTACTATCCAGATAAAAGAAGGCTTTAGCATGGCGGATATGGTTGTAAAAGCCAATGGAATCGAATTGCCGGTGGATATAGATGGCCGTTGTGTAATTAAAAATGTACAGAGTAATGTGGTTGTCACGGTTGTTGGTGTTGTCGAAAAAGATCCAACGAGCATTGATTCAGTCGTTATTGATAAAATAAGCGTCTGGGCCGCCAACGGTCGACTGTTTATCCAGACACCGGTAGCCGACACGGCCTATATCATTGCTTTTGACGGCCGTGTGTACAAGACCCTGTCCTTGTCTGCCGGCGAGTACTCGGAGCAGATGCCGCAAGGTTCCTATATCATCCATGTAGGTAAGCGATCCTATAAACTGAACTTCTAAATGCTAAACACAAAACGAGGGTGTCGCCACTCATATCTCAGGCGCACCCTCGAACCAAAAGGAGGTGTGGCGAACACCGGTATATACCGGCTTGCCACACCTCCTTTTGGTACATACTCCAATAGTCTGATTAACAGAGATAAATATATGGATTATTCTAAGAACATAGGCAAAAGTAGCCTAATATCGTTACAAAACATAGGCAAGTAGGGAAGACTTCACTCGTTTAACGCTCGTTCAAGACGTTGTATAAACCATTCAGATCGTCGGCACCTACCAAGTCTACACCTTCCTTGATAAAGAAACGCTTGAACTGTTCGGTATCCGGGGCGCCCCACCAACGGAATAGTTTTCCCTCATCGTGGACTTTCCGGATGATCTCACGCATCTTCTGTAGTTGGTCGGCAGGCATCTCGCCTTCGCCTTTCCATGTGAAGAAATCGGAGTAATTATCGCTTACTACCGGGGCGAGGGAAGCAGGGATGCCCTGTCCCAAATCCTTGATTTGTCCGTCGAGGAAGGTGAAGCGGCTGTTCTCTTTCGGCAGGCTGTTCTTCGGACGGTCGCCGGAAAGGAAGAAGAGGACAGCGCTTTCTCTATATTCGCCGTTATCGACGGAGCAGAAATACTCCTTGTAAGGCTCCATCTGTTTCTTTAATAGCTTGTACATCTCCTCGCCTTGTGCCTTGCAATCCACCATCAGGTAGAAAGGACGGTCGCTATCGGGATAGACTTTTCCGCCATTCGCTTGTATGCGGGCTACGAGCGGTTTGAGGTAGAGGTTCTCGAAGGTAATGGCAGGGGCGGGTTCCGGGCGTTCGTGGGAGACGTATAGCTCGCCATCAATCAGCCACAGATCGGCCTCTACGCAATTATATCGGAAGGCCAAGGCATCTTGCAACGGGTTTTCTCGCCAATAATCATTATGGGAGAAAGCGTTGTAATGGATTTCTTGATTGATACTGCGGGGAAGGGTGTCGTTCAGATAAGGGCCTACAACCTCGAAATTACCTTTATCGTCTGTCCAGCGGCAACTTGCCACAGAGATGGTGTTATCCTTTATACGCAATACGGCGAACGAGCCGTTTCCATCCTCGTCCGGCCAAGCGTTGTTCACTTGGTAGATCGGATATCCCCGATAATAACGCAAAGATGGTTCGTGCGTATGGCCTACCAAAAAAGCGGCTACGTTATACTGGTCTAGGAGATTGAATAACTGGTTGCGGGTATCTTGCGGCCACCATTTGATCGCCCAAGGGTCTACGCCGTAATGTTGGATATAGACCACAGGATTGCCTGCGGAGGCATATTGCTTGAGGTCGTTCGCCAACCAATTGAGATTGCTTTCGCAATAGGCGGTATCGCCGGAGAAACGTTGGGCTTGCACGAAATGTACGTCGCCGATATTCCAAGAGTAACTACGACTGGATGGGTGCAAGTTTAGGATCTCCTTCTTCGCTAGTTTATCATTCAGGGTAGAATCCAGATAATGGAGGGAGAAAGCACGGCCCGCTAGATTGTCGGCTTCATTGTCGGATGCGGGATCGATGTCATGATTGCCGAAGCCGGGGTATACCGGGAAATGGATAGTCTTCTCGCCCTTGCCTGTCTCATACCGTTTGCGGTAGAGGGAGAGGATCTCGGGACGTGCCTTGTCGAACATATCCCCGGCGATGATTACGCCATCTACGTTCTGTACGGTTTCTCCGGCTATGCCCGGCGTTGCGTCTGCCGGGAAGCTGAAATTACCGGGTAGGCGGTTCATGGTTACGACATGGTAATATTGATCCGTCTCCGGCGGAAGATCGAAATGGAGATCGCCCGCTACGATGACGGTTACGTCGCGCTCCGGCCGGTTGCTCTTAAAAGAGGAACAAGCCGTACAGAAGGTAAGAGAGACGACGAATAAGGATAGAATCTGTTTCATATACGAATTGTTTTATGGATTTACGGTCTTATACGGTTTGCGTGCCGGGTTTTACGCTAGCCGTCTTTTGCTTGTCGCCCCAAAGGACGGTTAGTTCCAAGGGGACGTCGCTGGTAATTTCTACCTGTGGCTCTTGGGTAGCGGAGGAACGGGCCTTGACTTTGATCGCTACCAGACCGTCGATGCCGAAAGGATAACGGTCGATGCCATAAGCCTCCGTCAAGTTCACGTCTACGGTCAATTTCTTCTCGTACACATTGGAGCGGATGCCGAAGATCTGCTCAATCAAGCCGGAGATCGGTGCCAGTCCGCCCCAACCCACGAAATTCGGGCGGGCCATGAAGCCCGGCTCCTCATGTTCCGGAGCGTAGTATTCCCAGAACGTTCCGGTATTCTTATATACCTTGAGGACGTTATCGTAATGGTTGCGTGCGATCTCGTAAGCCAATTTACGATAACCTTGTTGCAGCAGGCCGGTAATCACCATATAGTTTGCTCCCGGCCATACGCCCCCCTGCCAGTAGCGGCCGTTGTCCTTGTATTTGGGATGGTTGGCGGCAAGGGAAGGGACGCGGTGCAGGCGGTTGAATGTTTCCTTGTTATCCAGCTCGGCTACGAAAGCGTCCATGCGTTCTTTGGATAGGATATCGGTCAATAAGGCCCAGTACGCGTAGATTCCCTTGGTGGAGGAAAGGCTTCCGTCGGCGTATTGATCGAAAAGGAAATGTTCCTTCTCGTCCCATAGGTTCTCGTTAATGTATTTCTTTAGCATTTTCTGCTCGTCCTCGAACTCCTCGATCTCCTGCCAACGCTCCAGATAGAAACCCATCTCAAGCAGATGCCCGGCGGTGAAGTATTGTTGCAGGCAAACGTCCAGCCAGATCATATGGCCGTGGCTGTATATCGGGTTGTATTTCGGTTCCACCCGGGGCATGTTGTCCATGCCGGTACCCCAACCGCTAGTCCAATATGTACCGTTGCGCCACGTATGGTTTAGCTTCAACCATTTATAATAAGCGCAAAGGGCGGGGAATATCTTGTGCAAGCGGTCTATATCGCCGAACTGCTTGTAATAGACGATCTCGCTCCAGGGGAGGATGTTCGGTCCGGTACTGGTCGGGTCGTAACGCTCGAAACAATCCGCTCCGTCCGCCTTGATCTCCCGGCAGATGAAACCGTCCGGATGTTGTTTGGCGTAGAAATTATCTAACGTACGCTGGAAAGGGAAGAAACGGGTACCGAAACGGGCGAACATCATCATGAAAGCGGAGTCCCACATGAATATGTTACCGTTGTAGGCGACATCGAGGTAACTACATACGAAACCGGAATCCGGTTCCGGTGCCTTGATGTTGCCGATGCCGATTTGCCAAGCCTTCCAGTACATCTCGATCTCTTTCTCGTGTCCGCTCCAAGTCGGGTTCGGCAGGATTTGCTTGGCCTCCTCGAAGGTACCGGGCGTGATGGTCTCCGGTCTCGCTGTCCGGAACTCGTTCTCGGTCACGAAGGGTTCCTTCAGGTAGGTGTTCTTGTAAGGAAGATTGTATTTGGGTCGTTTCTCTTCCATTTTCTCTTGCGCTAAAAGGTTCCCGGCGGGAACGGAGGCTGCGCCTGCCGCAAGAAGGGATTGCTTTAAGAAGTTTCGTCTTGTTGTCATTCTTTATGATATTTATTGGGAGAGAGGGAGAAGGCGTGCCTCCATCGGTGAACACAGTCCTCCTGCCTGGGTACCGTAGTACTGCTACCCAAGTACTGCTGTCCCACTAGCCGAGTACTGTTGTCCTCTCGGTCGAAGTACTGCGGTACTTAGGCAGGGGTACTGCGGTACCTAGCCGGGAGGATTGTGATACTTGACCGGTGGGATAGCGGCCTGTTATACTCTCCATCGGATGAATACTGTTTGATTATAGATTCAGGAGCTTTTTGATCTTCCAGAAGATATCCGTATTCTCGAAGATACCCGTGAAGTTCTCGGCGCCCGGGCCGAAAGCGTAAACGGGAACCATGACACCGCTGTGGCTACCGGTGGAGAATTTACAGACGATACGGCCCTCGTTCAAGTCGCCGTCCACGAGGGTAAGACCACCGGTCTCGTGATCGGCGGTTACGACAACCAATGTTTCCCCGTCTTGGGCGGCCCATTCGAAGATACGTCCGATCGTACGGTCGAAATCATGTGTCTCTTGCATCAACAGGTCGATATCGTTGAAATGTCCGTAATCATCCAATTGGGAACCTTCTACCATCAGGAAGAAACCTTCCGGGTTTTGTCCCAGCAGATCGATCGCTTTCATCGAGGCACGTGCCAAGAGATCGCCTCGCTCGGCGGGAAGCGGAGTGTCTACGGTATCGGTAACGCAGAATACCTTTCCTTTTTGAATCTTGGCCAGTTCCTCCCAGCTACGGGGAGTCTGGTAACCTTTTTCCCTTAATTCCTTGAACAAATCGCGACCGTCCGCACGGTTCTCGAATAGTTTGGAGCCGCCGCCGAAAACGTAATCGACGCCGCAGTTCACGTAATCCGCTACGATCTCGGCCTCGGCGTCACGATCCGTATTGTGGCAGCAGAAGTCGGCGGGCGTAGCGTCCCATAGACGACAGGTAACAGCGATGCCACTTGACAGGCCTTTCTTATTCGCCAAGGTAGCCAAAGATTCCAAGGGCTTGCCTTCCGGGTCTACGCCTACCATATGGTAGTTCGTTTTATGGCCGGTGGCCAATGCTGTGCCTCCGGCTCCGGAGTCGGTGATGAGGCGGTTGGCGCAATAGGTTTTCGAGAGGCCGGTGTATTGGGAGTTGTCCAGCCAGAGCTTACCCCGGTTGGCGGTCCATGCGGAATACATGTGCATGAGGCTCATACCGTCGCCGATCATGAGGATCACGTTCTTTATTTTCTTTCCGATAGGGGGGACTAGTTTCTTGACCTCGTAAGGTTTCTCTAGTACATACGTTTGTTCTTTGTCTCGGCGATTTTGTGCCGCAACCTCCGGAACGATCATGCCGGATAGCAGGATGGCTAAGGCAGATAGTACGGATAGAGTTGTTCTTTTCATATGATTCAGTATTTAATGATATCTCTAATTTATTTGGTTGTAGAGACGGGAGGCCTATCTCTACAACTGGGTATTATCAATTTATATAAAGGTTTTCTGTAGGGATTGCGCCTGGTTTGGACATGCTTGGCGTACACCAGTTCCAGCCTAGGTACTCACCCTCGTAATCCTCGAAATAATGCAAGGCGAAAGGGTGGTAGCCTTTTTGTAAGGGGATACGTCCGGTTGCGTCGATAGCGGCGTGGGAGGCATCATTGTCCACGACCTTTTCTTTGCCAATATAAAGAACACTACCGTCGTCTGAGCGGGTACTGAACTCATAGACACCGTCTTCCGGGGCGTATATATATCCGGTGAAGATATAGCCGAAATGATCCGGCAGCTTGGCGTTCAAGATAGAAGGCTCAGGCATCGTTCCGGTCTCGACTACCTTTGCCTTTTGCAAATCGGCTACCCATTGGAACTTCCCTTCGTAGTAGGTATAAGCTACCCCATGCTTCGTAGGCTGGATGGATAATGCGGGGCGTAATACGGCTTTTGTCGCTTGGATCGAGTACGTGCGGCTGGGTACGAATCCCTTTTTATATCCTTTGGCTTTAATGGTCGTGGTCTCTTTTAAGACTAAAGGCTCGCTGTATACCGGAGCATTCTCATCCGGTTCCGATCCGTCAAGCGTATAATGGATAACGGCCTCGGGTGTCGTGGATTTTAGTTCCGCCGTAATCTCACTTTCAAACAAGTCCAGATCATTCGCTATGTAAGGGATGGAAACGGTAGGTTGTTCCGTATAGGAATAGGGAGCGTACTCGGGAGCGGTTCCCCAACGCTTGTCCGGTGTCGACGAGAGCGTAAAGTCCAGTGTACCTCCTTGCATCAACTGGTCGTACGTGATATAGCAATGCTTAATCTCTTTTCCATTCAGCGATACGCTCGTGATGTATTTATTCTTTTCCGGTTGGTTTGCCGTGACTGTCAGTGTCTTTCCGTTTCCAAGTTTCACGGTCGCCTTATCGAAGAGCGGTGTAGTCAGGATAAACTGGTTGCTACCCGGACAAACGGAGTAGAAACCAAGGCTGCTCAACAGGTACCAAGCGGACATCTGCCCGCAATCCTCGTTGCCGATAATCCCCTCGGGAGTCGGTTGATACATCTCATCCAACAGGCGGCGGGTCCATTCTTGCGTTTTCCACGGCTCGCCTACGTAGCTGTACAGGTAAGCCATGTGGTGGCTAGGCTCGTTGCCATGCGCATATTGACCGACCAGTCCTGTAACGTCTACCAGATCGCCGACTACCTCGGAGGTGACTGTGAACAAGCTATCCAACTCTGCGATGAACGCCTCTTTACCCCCGAACAACTGGGTTAATCCATATACGTCATGCGGCGTAAAGAAACGATACTGCCAGGCCGTAGCCTCCGTATAGGAACGCCCGATGGCGAACGGATCGAAAGGAGTCTCCCAATTCCCATCCTGCCGTTTGCCCCGGAAGAACCGGGTACTACCGTCGAATACGTTGATAAAATTCTGGGAGTGCTTGATGAAGGTCTCATAATCATCCATATGTCCTAAAGCTTTCGCCATTTGTGCGATACACCAATCATCGTAGGCGAATTCCAATAAACAGGAAACCGATTCTTTCTTGATATTCGTCGGGATGAAGCCTTCCTTTATATAATAATCCGCTCCTTTCTTATTCTTCTCCGCTGAAATTTTCATCGCTTCGAGAGCATGTTCTGCGTCATATCCGCGAATACCTTTCAAATAAGCGTCCGCTATAATCGATGTGGAGTGATAACCGATCATGGTTCCAGTCTCGCCCGCCGATAAGGGCCACAACGGAAGTTCGCCGCTGGCGTCGTACATATCCAAGAGAGACTGTACCATATCATTCACCAAGGTAGTATCCAACAGAGTTATCATCGGATGCCAGGCCCGGAAGGTGTCCCAAGTGGAGAAGGTGGAGAATTGGCGGCGACCTGCCGGGATCGTCGCTACGCTCATATCGTGACGGCGGTATTGTCCGTTCACGTCGCTCGCTATATTCGGGATGATCTTGCTATGGTATAGCGCCGTGTAGAAATTCGTGCGCTCGGCTTCTGTGCCTCCTTCTACCGTGATAGCGTCCAGCTCTTTCTCCCAGTCGGAGCGTGTAGCTTGATGGATGGCGTCGAAATCAAAGTCATAGGAATCCGTCTCTTGCACAAGGTTCAGACGAGCGTTCTCCTCATTTACGATCGATACCCCGACTTTGCAAACGATAGGCTTTCCGGTAGTCGTATCGAAGGTAAGTACGGCTTGCCGTTCGGAAGGTTGTTCCATGGAAGAGAATGGTTGCGAGAACCTCGCTACAAAGAAGACATATTGATTGTCTACCCAGCCCCGGGTACGCCGCATACCGGTAAGCTCATTCTCCCCGGTTTGCTTAACCCAGCCCTCGTATATATACTCGTTATCCAATAAATGGTCCATATCGATCACCAACGTAGCCTCTATCCCTTTTTTATAGGTATATCGGTGTATCCCGACATGCGGGGTCGTGGTAAGTTCCGCTAATACACCTGCTTCCCTGAGATTCACCGAGTAGTAACCTGGGGAAGCCTTCTCGTCCGAGTGCGAGAATACTAAAGGTGTCTGGAGAGACGGGCGGAATAGGATATCGCCTAGGTCGATACATCCCGTACCGCTTAAATGGGTATGAGAGAAACCTATTAAGGTAGAATCGCTGTAATGATAACCGGAACAAGCGTCCCAGTTCCCTTTCCGGGTGTCTGGGCTTAGTTGGACCGCTCCGTAGGGAGCCGTGGCTCCGGGATACGTATGTCCGTGAAATCCCGTGCCGATAAACGGATCAACGGAATCGATGGGAGATTGGGGTACTTGGCTACAGGCTGTGAATAAGGCTATTATTCCTGTACACAAGCAAGAAGAAAGAGTTTGAATGAATCTCATGGTATATCTTTTGTTTAATATATAGTATACAATTGACAAAGGTAAACTACCTATTTGAGATATGCGTTTTTACCCGGTAGAAAATAACACGGGCTGTTTCATTTTCTGAGACAGCCCGTAATTGAATCTTATTCTTACCTTGATCGGTTTAAAGGAGCCGGTTAATATCCCTCGTTCTGCTTCAATTGACCATTCGATTTAGTAATCTCTTCACTTGGATACGGGAATACCATCATATGCGCTTGATAGGCGTTTTTGTTGGTGTAATCTTCGTAACCAATAACCGTGAATGCGGATTCCGGATTCGCCCTGTCTTCGTATCTACGGATACGTGGATGTGCGTTCAACTCTTTATCGGCCAATGTCTTTATGTCGGCATTGGAAGAACGGTTCCAACGCTTTAAGTCGAATAGATGATCTGTAAACTCAAATGCCAATTCACAACGGCGTTCGTGATATAGATCTTTCATCGTGGCGGTGCCGGCAAGCGGTGTCAAGTTGGAGCGTAGACGGATGCGGTTGATGTCTGCGGTTGCTTTATCGGCTTGTCCTGTCATTAAATATGCTTCGGCACGGAACAATAACATTTCTGCGAAACGGATGATCGGGAAATTGACACGGATCGTAGGCCAGTCTCCATTGGCGCTCACGGCTCCTTCACCTACAGGATCTGAGTATTTAAATGCGTCCATGTATTTATTGATCATGAAACCGGCCTCAAGGTCGGAGGTAGACCAGAATTTGCGTGTCTCGCCGAAGAACGGGAACTCTTGGTTGTATTCCAAGATTGAGCGTATTAAACGGTCATTGCCTTTACCATCTTTCGCCATTTCTTCGTAGATGTCGTAAGAAGGCTTCATCTGCCCCCAACCATTATATTTGCCCCATCCTTTGTTCTCAAGGATAATGCCCGGGAATTCAGTACCGCCTGGTAGTGCGCCGCCGATACTCGGAATGGTCCAAAGATATTCGGCGTTCCAATAATCTTTCAAGTCTGACGAAAAGATCTCGGCGAATGTCGGGGCCAAATCACGATTGTAATTGCTCTCCAATTGATTGACCATCTCGATCACGTTGTTCCATTGGGTAGCATCCCATGTAGCCCAGTAAGCATAAGTTTTCGCTTTGAATGCCACAGCGGCAGCCTGATGTGCTCGGCCTCGGTTGTCAGCGTCATAGGATTCGAAGTTCGGAAGGTAGGCGATGGCCTTGTCCATATCTTCGATAATCAGTTTATAATTATCCATAACGGTAGCCTGCTGAGGTGGTATGGAGTTGTCGTAATCGTTGGGGAAGTCCTCGTAACGTACGAAAGGTACTCCTTGTTTGTCGGTACCGTACCGGTAGGCTATCAGATAATGTGCCCAACCACGACTGAAGTAAGCTTCGCCCAAGCTGCGTTTCTCAACAGCGGTCAGTGTCGTTCCCTTTTCTTTCTTCACTAATTCTTGGATGATCCAATTCGCACGAGACATAGTAGAATACATACGGCTGAATACATCTCTTAGAGGAGATTCATCACCGGTATAGGCTAAGGTCGCCAAAGAGTTATAACCGCGTGTACGTCCCCAAACAATGTCGCATGCGGCTCCCTGTTCCCAAAATAATTCACGGCCGTAACAACCCTCTTGATGGAATCTTTCATATAATCCGTCAATGGCATCAATGGCCTGTTGATCATTCAAGAAATAGGAGGTTGTAGTTGCGTTTCCTTCCGGCTGAACGTCGAGGAAGTCGCTACAAGAGCTACAAACCAATGCGGATAATGCTAATACTGTAATATATCTTTTCATTTTGATCCTTTGTTAATATGAATATCTTTTAAAACACCCGGTTAGTATGTCAATTTGACTCCGACAGAGAATACACGTGAAACCGGATACTTCAAGGCATCCCAACCTCCGGTTTCTGGGTCCATTCCTGAATAGTTCGTGATCGTGAAGAGGTTCTCACCGCTAAGGTAAACCGACATCATGCTGTTGCGTTCTTGCAGGTGAGCGCATTTCCGGATAACATCACTCAAGTCATAGGATACGGTGAAGTTCTTCAAACGCAAGTAAGAAGCATTCTCCAAATACCAATCAGACGGTGTGCTAAAGTTGCTATTCGGGTCGTTTTTCGATAAGCGTGGAATATTCGATCCTGTATTCGACGGACTCCAAGCGTTCATGATCTCTTTTGAGCGGTTGAAGTTTCCTTCTACATCACTTAGGGCCATATATTTGCCTACATATAAAGCTTGTGCTCCACCTACGCCTTGGAACATTGCGCTTACGGAAAGCTTTTTCCAAGTGAATCCTCCGGAGAATGAGAACGTAGTTTTAGGTGTAGCGCTACCGCAGTATTGACGGTCTTCATCATTGATAACTCCATCACCATTGGCATCGACGAATTTCAAATCGCCTGCTACAGCGTCCGGTTGGATTCGTTTTCCGTCTTTGTTTACATAAGCGGCTGCCTCCGCATCGCTTTGGAAAATGCCGTCGGTCTTGATCAGATAGAAGGAACCTAAAGGTTCTCCTTCCGCAGTTTGATACATATAAGGAAGGTTACGATACCTACCGTCACCCGTCCAAACCCCCGGAGTTCCGTCTGCATTCTTTACGCCAATATCAGAAACCCAGTTCTTCAAATAAGAAAAGTTTCCCGAAACAAAGTACGACCAATCTTTATTCACTTGTTGATTCCAATTGATTTGCGCTTCGAAGCCTCGGTTACGTATCTCGCCTTGATTGACTAACATGGCATCAATACCGATCGTTCCCGGCCAGTTCATCGTTTGCGACTGGATCAAGTTGAATGTGCGTTTGTCAAAATAGTCGAATGCTATGCTTAAGCGATTATCGAACATGTTTATATCTAGACCTAAATCCCATTGCTCGGAAGTTTCCCATGTTAAGTTGGGGTTTAATGCGGTAGAGTTATAGATGAAGTTACCCCAAATCTTGTTCGATTCTACGCCGTACTGTGCCTGTTCCGACCAATAATTCTTACCTAATAAAGCTGATTTATAATTGTAACCGATAGATCCTAGATTACCGACACGTCCCCAGGAAGCACGGATCTTCAATAAATTCAGTGTCTCGCTCTTCGGGAAGAAAGATTCGTTAGAAATTTTCCATCCGGCTGTTACGGCAGGGAAGTCGCCATAGTTATTATCTTTAGGTAGACGGCCTGCATAATCACGACGCCAAGAGGCTGTAACGAAGTAACGATCGTTGAATGAATAAGCTAGACGGGCGATCAAGGATACGTTTGCGTCAGGACCGGTCAAATAATCGGTTGCGGAAACGGAATTCGCATAGGATAGATATTGTAAGTAAGCGGATTCGTCAGATAAATCTTTTCCATTGACCTCTAATCCTCGCTTGCTGTAATGATCGGCCGTAGTGGATAGCAATACGCCTACAGTGTGCATGTCATTAAATGTATTGTCGTAAGTCAATGTGTTCTCCGTTTTCCATGCGTCTGCACGGTAAGTCGTTTCATCCAGATTATTTGTCAAAGAGGGTTTTCCCACCTCGTCACGAATCGGGCTGAAGTTCTTATATAGATTATTCTTCAGGTTGTAAGTGAAACGGCTCGTGAACTTCAAGCCGGTAACGATATTAGCTAGTTCCAAACTGGTCGTACTCCAGATGTCACTGGTTCGGTTATAGCGGTTTTCCGCTTTCAGCAAGCGAACCGGATTGACAGCGTCTCCGTGGATATCTGCGAAGTTGGAGCCATATTTGGCGATGTAATCTGGGTCTTCGGTCGTTGTTCCACCGTAAGTACCATCCAGCGGATTGTAAACCGTAGCGCTGGCAGGCATATACATAGCTGCCGCAACAACTCCCGTATAACCACTGTCGGTATCTTTTGAACGGCTTTCGTTGTTTTTCCAAACCACGTCTTCGGTGATAGTCACCCATTTATTCAGTTTGAATTTACCGTTGTAACGAAGTGAAAGATTTTTATTGAAAGTATTGACCAATACACCTTCATCATTATCGTAAGCAAATGAAACACGGTTGGAGGCATTCTCGGAACCTACATTCAAGGCTACGTTATGGCGTTGGTAGAAAGCGGTGCGGAATATCTCATCCATCCAGTTGGTACGTGTGGTACCTACCCATGGGTTCTTGGTCAAGTCCCAACCGGTTGGCAATGTAAGACCAGCGTTTGCGTAAGACAGTTTTCGCATCTCGAGTTGCTCTTCCGCATTTAACGGCTCGATTACGTTGCTAGCTTTACGAATACCGAAAGTCGCATCATAGCTCAACGAAGTCTTGCCCTCTTTCGCCTTCTTGGTGGTTACCAAGATAACACCGCCGGCTCCGGATTGCGCTCCATAGATAGCGGCAGAGGCAGCATCTTTTAAGACGACAATCGTCTCAATATCATTCATAGAGGCGATGGGTGCGCCGGGAACACCGTCAACAACCCACAATACGTTATCGCCATTCTGTGAGCCTTGTCCACGGATTACGATCGAGGGCGTAGCCGTCGGGTCTCCACCATTCGCTTGCACGGTAACACCCGCTAACTGTCCTTGCAACATACTTTCGGTAGAGGTAACCGGACGGGCTACCAAATCCTCTGTGTTATCCAACACACCTACAGAGGCGGATAAGTCTTGTTTGCGTTGTCCGGCACCGTAGCCTAATACCACTACTTCATCTAGTTTCTGAGTATCTTCATTCAGTGTGATGTTGAAGGTTTTCTTTCCACTTACTGAGATACTTTGTGTCATGTAACCGATATAGCTGATTTCTAAGGTTGCGTTTTCCGGGACCTCTAATTGGAAATCACCATCCAATCCGGTGATTACGCCATTTGTAGTTCCTTTTACTACCACATTCGCTCCGATGACAGGAATGCCCGTCGGATCTTTAACGATACCGGAAATCTTTTTTGTACTTTGTTGTGTAGCATTCGCCTTGGCTGATGGCTTTTTACCGGAGTAGAGCATTACGATCCGGTCTTCAATCTTGTACTTGATCCCGGTACCACGGAACGCTTGGTCTAGAATAGCTTCGATCTTTTCATTCTCTGCTTTGACCGATACGTTGTTTACTCGTAAAGATTCCAAAGATGTATCGTATGAGAATACGATATCCGTTTGTTTTTTCAGGGAATTAACCACTGTTTTGAGCGTGGTGTTGTTGAGTGAGAACTCAACGTCAAACCGTTGGTCAAATGCACTGGAAGTCGGAGCGGCTTGAGCTCCTGCGACCATACAGCATAAAGACATCCCTATACATAAACGTTTGACGCAGGCAAAATCATAAAAACTTTTCTTCATACTTTTGCTGTTTTATGTAAGATTAACATATAAATTCTTTCTCGTTCAGCATTCCTTTTTGCTTTTTTAAACCTTTGTCTTTGGCAAAGTGATAAATGGCTTTATTTACTGTAAATCATGTCAAAAACAATAAGTTCTTCATAAACTTTGGAATTTTGTACGCTTTGTTATTTGGCGCAAAATTCGATAATTTTTGTCATATATTCACAAAGATCAAGGTTAACAAAAGATGAATAAAATGTTACAAACATGTTACCCTTGATTTAATGTGCCCAGCAAAGAACTGTCGTTCTTTCCATTTACTTACTATATACAATCGGTAAAATGAAACTACCTATAAGAGGACGATTTTTTTGGATTTATATAATAATTTACTATTGAGGCTGAATACTAGCGGACATTCCTGTTATGTAAAAGAGTTGTTTCAATGCGGCCTCGGCTCCTTTTGAATACTTGAAAGAGAAGTTGTAACGACAATTTTCCAGCGAGGTGGTATTCATTTGGATTTTTATTTGATAGGTTTCTTCTAGGCATCTCAAAATCTCGTTGACTGTGACATTCGATAGTGATATCAAGCCAAAGCGCCATGAGGTAAGTGCGTTTACATCTACTTCCTCGATTTCTATATTCCCGGTCTTTTGTGAATATAGAGCTTGCTGTCCTGGGATCAATACGGCAAGATTATTTCCGGATTTGTCTTGTATCTGTACGGAACCGGTCATTAGGATGGTCTTGCAAATACCGGCTTCTTCGTCCGTATTAATCTCGAATGAAGTACCTAAAACCTGTACCTCATGTAGATTTGTTTGAATAACAAAGGGATGAAAAGGGTCTTTTGTGACATTAAAAAAAGCTTCTCCGTTTAGGCATACCACACGTTTTCCTCCGGTAAAGACTGGAGGAGCGGTTAATACGGTACGGCTTCCAAGCCATACGACTGTCCCGTCGGAGAGATGGATCATCTTCACGGAATGGTCGGTTGTTTCATTTGTATAAACGACAAGGTCATTACTGAGATTAGTCACATCTTTCGAATTGGTAATATATAGATAAGATAAACTAACGCAAATAAATAAGAGAGCGACAATACTAGCGTATTTTAACCAGATATTTATGATTGCCCGCTTGGAAGTATATGGGATAGAGTCGATTCGTTTATTCATACGTGCTAGTGAATCTTCTATTCTTTCCGTATTAATCTTATTGGTTACTCGTTGGGCATTCAGGATCGCTTTTAGATCAAAAAAATAGACACGATTTTTGGGAGACTGATTTAACCAGTCTTTCAATTGCGCCTTTTCTTCCTCTGTCGCTTTACCCGATAAGTATGTGTATATAATAGAATCGTCCATTTCGAATATAAACTCTCTTCTTTGTACTAAATACAATTATTCAACCCAAACTACCTATAAAAACTATCTTTTTTATTTATATTATAATGTATCTTCAACTTCTCACGTAAGAGCTTTAGGGCACTATAGATATGGTTATCAACCGTACTTAATGAGATGCCTAGTTGCAGACTGATTTCTTTGCTGGGCATATCATGAAGGTAACTTAAAGTGAAAATTTCCCGGCATCTTGCGGGAAGGCTATTGATTGCGGCATTTATCTCCGCTCGCAAATCTTGGTTATAAAGCTTGCGTATCACGTCATTAGTGTCCGGGTCATAATATTTGTATCCGATTTCCTCGATCTCTTGTTCATACATAGACCGATAGTCATTGGAACGCCCTTTCTTTTTTAGTATATTCAATGACGAATTATACACGGAACGTAATAGATAGCCTTGTAAAGATAGAGAATCATCCAATCCCTCTTTCCGTAACCATACATTCAGAAAGACATCTTGTACCACATCTTCCGATTCCTCCTCATCTAGAAACAACTCTGCGTATGAACGTAAGGAAGGATAGTATCGCCTATATAGCTCATTAAAGGCAATACGATCTCCCTTTCTAATTCTTTCTACCAGCGAAGTCTTATTATTCATAGAATTAGTTCTAAACTAGCTTATGGGCAAAGTTAAAACTAATTCCTGAGAAATCAATAATGTCTTCTGTAACTACCAACCAAAGTATTGCATTGCGTTACGATAACTGATGTTTTCCACCATCTGTCCAATGAAGGAAAGTTCGGAGGTGGGCAATAAGCCTTTCTCTACCTCATTGCCTAGCATATTACAAAGGATCCGGCGGAAATACTCATGGCGGGGATACGACAGGAAGCTGCGGGAATCTGTCAGCATACCGACGAAACGGCTTAAAAGACCGAGGCTGGAAAGCGCATTTAATTGATCTTCCATGCCTTTGATTTGATCGAGGAACCACCAAGCCGCTCCATATTGCATCTTCCCGGGGACACTGCCGTCGTTGAAATTGTAGGCATTGGCTACCATCAACTCGGTGTCGCGGGGATTCAGATTGTAAACGATCGTTTTCGCTAATAGATTTTCTTGATCCAGACGGCTGAAAAAGCGGTTCATGGAAACTGCTACTGGCTGATCATCGATAGCGTCGAAACCCGTGTCAGGTCCTAATAACCTGAACATCCGTTTGTTATTATTCCGATTTGCGCCGATATGGAATTGTTGTACCCATCCACTTCGGGCATCCATTGCCGCCAATTCGTATAGCAAAGCCGATCGGTATTTGCGAACCTCCTGCTCCGTGAGCGATTTGCCCATACGAGCCTTGAGGAAGATCACCTCAATCTCCTGCTGTGTATAAGGTTCAGCATAGAAAGTATCCAACCCGTGGTCCGATAACCGGCAGCCTTGGGCGGCGAAGAAATCATGTCGCTTTTGTAAAGCCTCCAATAAATGTTTGTAGGTGAGGATAGTCTTATCGGCGGCGGCCTCCAGCTTGGACAAATAGTCATTTAGCGCCTTGAAATTATCGATAGCGAGTACCTTATCCGGTCGCCATGCCGGATATACACGGGTGTGGCATCCGTTCGAACGTATTTTTTGATGGTATTTCAAAGAGTCGATCGGATCGTCGGTCGTACAAACAATCTCTACGTTCATCCGTTTCATGATGGCTTGCGCACGATACTCGGGGGTACGTAGCTTATCCGTACAGGTTGTATAGATTTCCTTGGCGGAAGCCGGATTCAAAACTTTCTGGATCCCGAATATACGGGTAAGCTCCAGGTGTGTCCAATGATAAAGCGGGTTTCGCATCGTGTAAGGCATCGTCTCTGCCCATTTAAGGAATTTCTCGTAAGGGGGCTTATCTCCGGTGATATATTCCTCGGGAATACCGTTCGCTCTCATCGCCCGCCATTTGTAATGGTCTCCACCCAGCCATATCTCCGTAAGATCCTCGAATTGGTGATTCTCCGCTATTTGCCGTGGATCCAGATGGCAATGGTAATCAATGATGGGCATCTTAGCCGCATGCTCGTGATATAACTCACGGGCCGTGTCGGTCTGGAGCAAGAAATCTTGATCTAAAAAGCTTTTCATACTTGGCGATATTTTTGAATGGTAGATAAGGCGTTGCGGCATAAATCAGTAATGGATTGCCAATCGTTTTCCGCTATCGCTTCTTTGGGGAAGAGTTTGGATCCCATTCCTACGCAGGTCACGCCGGCCTTGAACCAAGCGGATAAATTCTCCTCTGTCGGCTCCACGGCACCGGTCGCCATGATTAGAGTCCATGGCATGGGTGCCTTTATGTTCTTGACAAATGAGGGACCTCCTACATTTCCGGCGGGGAATATCTTGCAAAGGTCGCAACCTACTTCTTGGGCAAAGCCGATCTCGGATACGGAACCACAACCGGGCGTATAGGGGATGAGGCGACGGTTACATATCTTCGCTATCTCCGGGTTGAATAATGGGCCGACTACGAAGTTTGCCCCTAGCTGTATGAATAAGGCGGCTGTTCCCTGGTCTACTATGGAACCTATGCCTAATACTAATTCCGGACATTCTTTGGCGGCGTATTTAACCAGTTCGCCAAATACCTCGTGGGCAAAATCTCCCCGGTTAGTAAACTCGAAGGCTCTGACGCCTCCCTCATAGCAGGCTTTTACAACCTGTTTAGCGATCTCTACATCTTTATTATAATAAACGGGCACCATTCCGGTTTGGATGATAGCCTGTAATGTTTGTATTTTATTGAATCGAGCCATATTGGGAATTAAAAATTGAAAATTAACGGGAGACACGGCCGGAGGTGTCGCCGGACATGAGTTTTTCTACTTCCTCTACGGTTACTTGGTTGAAGTCTCCGTAAATTGTGTGTTTTAGGCAGGAAGCCGCTACTGCGAAGTCCAAGGCTTTCTGGTCGTCGCCGGGATAGGAAAGTAAGCCGTAAATAAGACCTCCCATAAAAGAATCGCCTCCACCTACTCGATCGACGATATGGGTGATATCATACCGGCGGGATTCGTACAACCGATTGTTTGCGTATAGCACTCCACCCCATGTGTTATGATTGGCATTGATGGAGCCTCTTAACGTGATAATTACTTTCTGTGCACGGGGGAATTGAGCCATTAATTGGATACATACCGATTGGAAAGAGGCGGCGTGTATCTCACCTTCCGTGGCGGCGGCGTTGAAACCTTGGGGCTTGATGCCGAAGACCTTCTCGGCATCTTCCTCGTTTCCTAGAATGATATCGCATCCGGCCACTAGTTTTGGCATGACTTCATTGGCAGTCTTGCCGTATTTCCAGAGATTTTTCCGATAGTTGAGGTCGCAGGATACCGTGATGCCTAATCGGTTTGCCGCCTGTATTGCTTCCAAACATACGTTGGCGGCACCTTCGGATATAGCCGGTGTGATACCTGTCCAGTGAAACCAAGAGGCATCCTTGAATACTGTGTCCCAATCGATCATCCCTGGTCGGATCTCGGCGATGGAAGAACAAGCTCGGTCATATACCACCTTGCTGGCACGAGCGACCGATCCGGTCTCGAGAAAATAAATTCCTAACCGTTCCCCTCCGTAAATGATTTTGGATGTTCCGATGCCCTGTTTGCGTAATTCCATAACGCAAGTACGGGCGATGTCATTTTGTGGTAAACGGGTTACAAACTCAGTCTCGATGCCATAGTTGGCGAGTGAGGCGGCGACATTTGCTTCCCCTCCGCCAAAAGTAACATTGAACTGATTGGCTTGGCAAAAGCGTAAATAGTCCGGAGTAGCTAGCCTAAGCATGATCTCTCCGAAAGTTATGACTTTCTTACTCATGGTGGTATAGTATTATGTTTTTCGCAAATGTAAGGGTTTATTCTGAATAATGTATACGTGTGTGCGAAAACATAGACTTTGGAAAAACAAAAAAGCCGCTAGTCCCAAACGGATGCGGCTTTTTTGCTCCTCAATGAAACAATCTCACGATTCCCCCCTTGCAAAGACTTGTTAACCTTAGATCTAAAATACTATGAAAAAAACTCGATGCAAATATAAGGGGTTTTATAATATGCGGCAATAATATTTGTAACATTTTATTGCGAAAATATCACAAAAAGGTTTCAATTTGATATATATCAAGCTTGTTATTCTAAAATTCCGTACTTTTTAGGGATATTGTTCATGATCTCGAATAATTCGTTAACAGTTTCCGCACGTAGCATGGCGATCCGTGTTTGCTTGAAATCGGTAATACCCTTGAAGAGTGGAGTAGCTGCTAGATGACGACGAATATGTAAGATCCCCCTGCGTTCGTCTAATCGTTCCACGCTTTGCTCCACTTGTTTTTTTAGAATATCCAGATACCAAGAGAAAGGCTCTTGTGGCAATAATTCCCCGGTCGTAAGATAGTGTTTTACCTCTCGGAAAATCCAAGGGCGACCTATGCTAGCTCTACCGATCATTACGGCGTCTACGCCATAGTCCTCGAAACGCTGTTTGCATATCTCGGCGGAAGTCACGTCACCATTCCCGATGATAGGGATTTGCATACGAGGGTTATTTTTAACGGCACCGATCAAGGTCCAGTCCGCCTCGCCTGTGTACATTTGCGCCCGTGTGCGTCCGTGGATGGAGAGGGCGGTAATACCGCAGTCCTGTAGTTGCTCGGCCAGATCCACGATAATGCGGTTGTCGGCATCCCATCCTAAACGGGTTTTCACTGTGACGGGGATGTTCACGGCTCTCACCACTTCTCTCGTGATCTCCAGCATCAACGGGATATTGCGTAGCATGCCAGCCCCAGCTCCCTTGCCCGCTACTTTCTTTACGGGGCAACCAAAGTTTATATCTAGAATATCCGGACGAGCTTCCTCGCAAATACGTGCGGCCTCTACCATCGAGGCTCCGTCCTTGCCGTAAATCTGGATAGCGACCGGACGTTCGTCATCGGAGACATTTAGTTTTTGTTGTGTTTTGTTCACATTGCGGATCAACGCATCGCTCGATACGAACTCCGTATATACCATGTCCGCCCCGAAGCGTTTGCACATTAAACGAAACGAGATATCTGTCACGTCCTCCATCGGAGCCAAGAATATCGGACGTTCCCCTAAATCTATTGAACCAATTTTCATACCTTTTGTTTGCTAACTAAATAGAAATTACAAAAGTACTTCTTTTTTGGGAATAGTTCTTACATCTCGTAAGATGATCGATGGATGGAACAGGCGTTTTTAATAATCCGGATCATTATTGATAGAGTTCGGATTGCCCCGCTTTATTTAGGATCTTGTGCTTTTCGAGCTGGAACTATTCTTTCATGATGGGATGGAGGATTTGTGTTTTAAGATCTTCTCAAATATTATTCGTACCTTTGCGTTTGTAATATAAAAATATATAACCTTGAAAGAGAAGGATTTTGAAATAATGGCGCCTGTCGGTTCCTATGAATCGTTGATGGCGGCTATACAAGGAGGGGCCGACTCCATTTATTTCGGTATCGAAGGATTAAATATGCGTTCTCGCTCGTCGAATAATTTTACGACGGAAGATTTGCGTAAGATCGTCGCTATTTGCCAAGAACATGCTATCAAGAGTTATCTCACGGTTAATACGGTCATTTATGGTGAGGATCTTCCGTTGATGCGGGAAATTATAGATGCCGCTAAGGATGCGGGTGTCTCCGCCATTATCGCCGCCGATGTGGCCGCTATGAATTATGCGAATAGCATCGGGCAAGAGGTGCACTTATCCACGCAATTGAATATCTCGAACGTGGAGGCGTTGAAGTTTTACGCCCGCTTCGCCGATGTGGTCGTATTGGCTCGCGAATTGAACTTAAAGCAGGTGCATGAGATTTCTCAGGAGATCGTGAAGCAGCAGATCAAAGGCCCGAAAGGGGAATTGATCCGCATAGAGATGTTCGCTCACGGGGCCTTGTGCATGGCCGTGTCCGGTAAATGCTATTTGAGTTTGCATGAGATGAACGCTTCCGCAAATCGGGGGGCTTGCATGCAAATTTGTCGTCGTGCCTATACGGTGCATGATAAGGATAGCCAGATCGAGCTGGATGTGGAGAATCAGTATATCATGTCGCCGAAAGACTTGAAGACGATTCATTTCATGAATAAGATGATGGATGCCGGAGTACGTGTGTTCAAACTGGAGGGGCGTGCCCGCGGGCCGGAGTATGTGCGTCTCGTGACCGAATGTTATAAAGAGGCAGTCAAGGCCTATTGCGAAGGTACCTTCGATGAGGAGAAGGTTGCGGTTTGGGACGAGCGTTTGCGCAGGGTCTTTAATCGCGGTTTCTGGGATGGCTACTATCTGGGACAACGATTGGGTGAATGGAGCAGTAAATATGGTTCCGGTGCTACCCGTAAGAAAGTGTACGTGGCACGGGGTATCAAATACTTCAGCGGAATCGGTGTCGCCGAGTTTGAGATGGAGTCCGGTTCCTTGAGAGTAGGCGATGAGATCTTGGTAACGGGTCCCACGACCGGAGCTGTTATGCAGACCGTCGATGAGATCCGGGTAGACCTGAAACCGGTGGAGGAGACCGTGAAAGGGGAACGCTTCTCGATAAAGATGTCCGAGAAGATCCGCCCGTCCGATCGTCTTTATAAAATGGAGAAAGTACAAATCGAAAAAGAACTACGATAATGAAGGAATATATTTTTAAACTGACAGACAAGGTTCGCGATTACGAGTGCGATTTGCAAGGCGTGGTGAATAACTCCAATTACCAGCATTATATGGAGCATACCCGGCATGAGTTTTTGGAGTCGTTGGGTGAGAACTTCGGCGCCATGCATGAGAAGGGCATCGATGCTTTTGTGGCCCGTGTGGATATCCAGTTCAAGAACTCCTTGCGGAGCGGCGATCGGTATACTTCTTGCCTGAATGTATATAAGAAAGGGGTGAAACTGGTATTCGAGCAAGATATTTACCGGGAATCCGATGGGGTACTGGCTACTAAAGGAGTCGTGGAATCCGTTGTCGTAGAGAATGGCAAATTAACCAGAGGAGAATATTTCGATGAGATGCTACAGCGAATAGAATCAAAACAAGCATAAATGACAGACAAACAGATTTACCAAATTGGCCTTACTATGATTAATGGGGTGGGAGATATCCTAGCCCGCCATCTTCTGGAAGCGTTGGGAGATGCTGAGGCCGTGTTTACGGAAAAACGCCAGTCGCTAGAGAAGATACCAGGTATCGGCGATTCGATTATCACCGAGATTAAGCGGGCGGATGTGCTCTTACGGGCAGAGAAAGAATTGGCTTTTGCCCAAAAGAACGGTATCTCTATCTATTTCTTGAAAGATATGAATTATCCGGAACGTTTGCGGGAATGCCCAGACGCTCCGGTTTTATTTTATTTCAAGGGGAATGCGGATTTAAACGCTGCCCATATCATCAGCGTTGTGGGTACTCGTAGGGCCTCCGCTTATGGACAGGAAGTGACTGAGTGTTTATTGCAGGATTTGTCCGTGATTTTCCCGGATCTATTGGTCGTTAGCGGACTTGCGTATGGCATCGATATTTGTGCCCATCGGAATGCGTTGAAGAACCAATTGCCCACGGTAGGCGTATTGGCGCATGGTTTGGATCGTATCTATCCTCCCGTGCATCGCTCTACGGCGGTCGAGATGTTGGAACGGGGAGGTTTATTGACCGACTTCTCTAGCGGGACGAATCCGGATCGGCAGAACTTTATCCGGCGAAACCGGATCGTAGCCGGTCTGACGGATGCCACGATCGTTATTGAATCGGCGGAGAAAGGAGGCTCTCTGATTACGGCGGATATCGCTTTCTCATATGGCCGGGATGTCTATGCCTTTCCGGGCCGGGTGACGGATATCAACTCTAAGGGATGTAATAGCTTAATCCGGCAGAATAAAGGAGGCTTGATTACTTGCGCTGACGATTTAATCATGGCGATGCGTTGGGATGTCGCTCAAAAGATGGATACGTTACCGATCCAAACCCAATTATTGTTTTCGGAGAACGAGGAGAGCGAACGGATCTTGTCGTTCTTGGAGACGCAAAAGGAATCTCATATCAATGAATTGTCCGTAGCTTTGAATCTTCCGGTACATCAATTATCTTCTCTGCTCTTTGAGTTGGAATTAGATGGAAAGATAAAATCGATGCCGGGAAGCATCTATAAGCGAACGAAACTCCTATAAATAATTAAAGCCTGTCTCACGACAAGCCCTAACCAAACTTTGTTAACCTTAAATCTA